>JABHEG010000042.1 GCA_018676675.1 Lentisphaerota bacterium | reverse complement strand
GGACAGCGCGTGTGTAACAACACCCGTTCTGAGCGCGAAACACATCGTTGGAGGTGCCGCTTCTCCGTAAGCGGCCAGGCCGGTTTGGGAAAACCGGCGCTCCATGGGGTTGGGCCGGGAGGACAAGCCCTTTCCGGCGACCAGCCAAACCAAGCGCCGTGCTACTCGCTGTCCTCCGGAATCAGCGCGGCTCGCACAATGTCACGCCAGATTTCGTAGCCCTTCCGGTTCATATGGAGCCGGTCCTTCTTGAAGATCTCGGCTCTCGGCAGTCCATCCTCCCCGAGCATGCCCTTAGAGACATCGATGAATCCCAAGCGTGCATCTGTCTCACAGAACGCCTTGAGCATCGCGTTCCCCTCGCAAAAGGCGGGCCAACGATGCCACCGGCTGGGGCTGGGTTTGGCGCAAATGAAGTGAACCTTGGTATCGGACCGTACCGCGAAAACGGCTTCGCAGAACGCCTTGCAGTTGTTGACAAACGTCTGGGGTTTGGACTTCTTGGACACCAAATCATTGTCGCCTTCGTAGACAAGTATCGTCGCCGCTTCATAGCGCAAGAGGAAGTCCTTGAAGACGAGAACATGCCCCATTGTGGACCCACCGAAACCACGATGAATGACCTTGAGTGGTGCCAGATCGGTCTTGATGTCTTTCCAGCCTCGCATGCTTGAGCTGCCCACGCAAAGCACGCCGTCACGCATGGGAATATTGCCCAGGTCGGCCTTCGCCCAGCGCTGAAAATCCTTGATGTACCGATTCGCCTTCTGGGCCTCCGTGAACGGATACGCTTCAGGCTCCGCCTCCACGGCCTCGCCCTGACCAAAGCAGGCCACACCGACAACCAAACCAGACAGCACGCACACGCACGTTCTATTCACCTGTCACGCTCCGGTGGAAATGACAAATCGAGAATCCGTACTCTGACGCGCAATATATCGCCGATTGCTCTGGCGGCCCAGCCCCCCCAAAAAGACCATGCAGCGGCAAATCTCGCTCGTTCCACGTGACTCCGCCTTCTAAGACATTACCTTCGCCCCAACCGACAACCACGTCCGGGTCCACCCCCGAAGCCCAGGAAGAAACGCCATGCGCTTGCCTCGAACGCTAGCCGCGATTCTCTGGTCACTGAACGCCGTGTTCGCCGCTTCTGCGCAGGTCCAACCAACCGACGCTTCTGCGCAGTACATCAGCGACCTGATCCCGCAAGGGGCAATCACCTGCACGCAGCAATGGGGAACGCTGGGGCTCGATGTCGCCGCCTACGGAAACGGCCCCAAAATGCCCATTCGCATCGTCAACAAGACGTTCAAGAAGGGCATAGGGCACCACGCGAAGGGCCGGATTGCGGTCCCGCTTTCCGGGGCTTTTCTAGCCTTCCGAAGCCAGATTGGTGTTCAATGGCAAGGCGGCAAACGGGGAAGTGTCCGCTTTCGGATTCTGGTCGATGGGAAGACTGCCTTTGAGCATGGCCCCATGTCGGACAGCAGTCCCGCCGTGCCAATCGACATCCCCTTGACGGGCGCCAACGAGCTCTGCCTCCTGGCTGAGAACAACGGTGACGGTATCGGCTGTGATATGGCAACGTGGGCCGAAGCCCGCCTGATCCCCGACCCGGATGCACCTGTCAGCATGATCGGGAGAGCCAAACTGACCATCAATGGCCAGCCCCCCCCGCAACCATCCAGCCGCTGGGCCAACGCACTCTCGATTGTCGCTGCCCCCGGAGGACCGCAGTTACTCCTCACAGGGGATCCCGTACGAGAGATCGATGCCATCCTCCAGGACGACGAGGAGGTGCGTGTGACCATCCCGGTGAACTGCAGCGCGAGTATCCGCCTGGCCGCTGAGGTAGCCCTGTGCTCTGGGACAGCCGCCCAGGCGACCCTTGCCGTTGGGAACAAGCGCTCGACGGAGGCGTTGAGGGCAGGCCAGACCGTGGTCGTGATGACGTCCCTCCCAACCGCCGCCAATACCGAGTTGGTTCTCAGCCTGACGGGCACCGAAACACGCGCCAGAGTCCGGCTCAGCCAGCCCCGTTACCAGCTGGCCGACCGGAGCTGGCAGCCTCTCCCCCTGAGATTCGAGCCTCCACCCCGCGAGCAGCTCCCTCCCACTGACCTTCCCGAATTCAGGCCGGAGCTGATACACGCACTGATCGAAAGCGACTGGCGCATGCATGACGGAGTGAACAGCCCCAGAGAATCGATCACGTGGCAGGAAGCGACCGAAACAGTCCTGGCCTCGGGCGACCGACTGGTAGCCGAGCTGACCAGCCGCGAGGTCATGCCGGAGGCACTCCTGCATAGCTGGCAAGCATGTCACAACAAAGCCAAGGCACTGGGCCTCACTGAGCTTCCCCCTGACAGACAGCCATGGCAAGCTCTCTGGTCACGTGTCCACAACGTCCGACGACGGATCGTTCTTGCGAATCCGGACGTTCCCGAGGGCCCAATCCTGTTCGCCAAACAGGTCCCCTCGGGTTTCAGCCATCAGCTGACCCAATATTACGGCATGTGGGCCCGACCGGGCGGTGGTCTCTTCGTCCTGGAGGCCCCGGGAAGAACCATGGCCTGCCGCGAACTCACCGCGGAACAGCTCCCCATCGGCAGCTACCAGCACCCCGAACTGAGCTACGACGGCAAACGCATACTCTTCGCCTACTGTGCTCTCGACAAGGCGGAGACCAAGAACGTCGCGGGCTGGAAGCTGAAGCCCGACGCCTACTACCAACTCTACGAAATCGCCACGGACGGCACTGGCCTCCGACGTGTCACCGATAACCCATCCGATGACTTCTTCCCCGTCTACCTGCCAAGCGGTCGAATCCTCTTCTCCTCGACCCGGCGCGGCGGGTACCACCGTTGCGGACATGGCCCATGCCCCGTCTACACGTTGACAAGCATCAACCCTGACGGATCGGGAGTGCGCATCCTCTCCTGCCACGAAACCCAGGAATGGGACCCGGCCGTGCTCAACGATGGACGCGTGATCTACACACGCTGGGACTACGTGGACCGCAATGCCGTCTACTACCAGCAGCTTTGGACAACCCGTCCGGACGGCACGGCCCCAAGCGAGTTCTACGGCAACTACCTGCGCAATCCCGTCGGCATCTGGGAAGCCCGCCCAATTCCCGGCGCAAACACCGTCATGGCCACCGCCGCCGCGCACCACGCCATGACGGCCGGATCCATCATCCGCCTGGATATCACGCACGGCCTCGACAATCACGACGCTATCACTCGTCTGACCCCGGATGTGCCCTTCCCCGAAAGCGAAGCGTCCGTGCTAAGGAGTCGGGGCAGCACAAGAGGCTGGCGCGGAACGGCTGGGGTCCGGGAAACACGCCCGGTCCCCCGAGCCCAGAAACGTTGGCCGGGGCACTGCTATCGGAGCCCCTATCCCCTCTCCGAAACAGTCTTCCTGGCCGCCTACAGCTATGACCCGTTGATCGGCGAACCCAGTGCGAACTCGGCCAACATGTTCGGCCTGTACGTCGTGGACTCCTACGGGAATCGTGAACTGCTCTACCGCGACCCCAACACCTCCAGCCTCTGGCCCATGCCCGTCCGTGCTCGTCCGCGCCCCCCAGTGATTCCGGATGTCTGTGAGGCCCCCTCTCCCAGGGAAAACCTGGGGACGTTCGTGGTACAGAACGTGACTCTGTCTGCTCCGGCTCTTCCGGCCGGCACCGGAAACGCCGTCAAGAGCCTCCGAGTTATCCAAGTTCTCCCCAAAACCACCTTCCACGCCAACAATCCGCGCGTCGGGCAAGCCAATGCTTCTCCCGGAAAACAGGTCCTCGGGACAGTACCGGTGGAGTCCGATGGATCGGCTCACTTCAAGGCACCGGTGAACACCCCGCTTCTGTTCCAGGCCTTGGATGAGAAGGGGCGTTCCATTCAGAGCATGCGCAGCGTGACCTACCTCCAGCCTGGCGAAACGGCCTCCTGCATCGGGTGTCACGAACCACGCCTCTCGGCTCCCCCGTTTCAGAACACACTGATGGCCCTGCAACGCCCCCCCTCCCCGATCACTGCCGGGCCTGACGGTTCGAAACCCTTCTCCTACCCACTTCTCGTCCAACCCGTCCTCAACAAACACTGCGTGACATGCCACAGCGGCTCGAAGCCAGCTGGCGGCATCGCTCTCACGGCCAAGTCGGAGAAGCAGTTCACCGAATCCTATAACCGCTTGGTAAGGCTCGTTTCCTACTCATCCTGGGGCCGCAAAGACAACAGTGAGCCAATGAGTCAACCCGACCACTTCGGAGCTCGGGGAAGTCGCCTGATGGCACACTTGGAGAAGGGGCACAAGAAGGTCAAGCTCTCCGCTGCCGACATGGAACGCCTGGTCACCTGGATGGACACCACTGCCCTTTTCTATGGGACATTCAACCCGAAGGATCAGGACCGCCAGAGGAAAGGTGAACGCATCGCCGGACCTGACCTGGAATAGCCAGGCGCCCGCATCCTGGTGCCCCGACAACCGGAAGGAAGCCAAGCCATGGAGATCTCGAACGCAGCCAGCTCCTCGCCAGCACGGTGCTTCCCTTGGAGAGCGGCGGTCCCCCGCCGTAGCGGTATGTACGCCAGACGGCCGAGGACGGCCGCTCTCCAAGAAACGGCCGCCTACACCTCTGGATATGCCTGCCGGCTCCCTGGTAAAAGCGAGCGTTCGCGCGGGATCCCGAGCCGTGTGTGCATCATCGCCTCTGTCCTGCTCTGCACGCTGTCCTCGGCCCAGGCCGGCAACCTCTGGCTCTTCGATATGGGCAGCGACACATCTCCCCTCTGGCCTGGCTTTGCCCGGGTGACGCCTTCCACCTCCCATTCGGCTGAGCAAGGCTACGGCTGGGTCTCGAAGCCGAAGGAGCTGAGAGCCTATACGGCCAGCAATATCGATGCGCTCGCCATCGACGACATCTCCGGCCTACGGAAGGCAACAGCGACATTCCGGGTTGACGTCCCGGACGGAGACTACACCGTGTGGGTGCTGACCGGAGCCATGGGAAACATCTGGCGGCTTCGTTACCTGCGTATGCCGCACGAACTCCTCGTCCAGGGCAAGCCCGCAGCAACCGTCGACTACGGCGAGGAAGGGCTGTTCCGCGTCGCCAATTACGACTGGAAATCAGCGGACGATCCGTGGATGGAATTCATCGAGCCGCGCTTCCGTTGGCTTCGCACGGACGCTGCTGTGACCGAGGGGAAACTCGTACTTGGCTTCCGCAATGCCAATGATTTCCCGGTCAACGCCATCATCGTTGCTTCCAGGAGAATCACTGATCGTGTTGCCAATCAGATCACGATCATCGACCGTCTGCGACGCGACGCATTCCACGGTCTCTGGCAGGAGCACCGCCCGGAACGCGCTCCCATCGAGACAATCAGTGACGAAGAACGTCAACGCGGGTATGTGGTCGCCGAAGCCCACTGCTCTGACCATTTCCACCCGTGGTCCACCCCGGGAGTCGATGCCGGCCGTGAACACATCAACCTGTTCGCCACACCTGGTGCCCAGGAGCAGGTCTCGTTTGCGGTCTACGCACTGCGCGACCTCGAGAGCGTTACCTTCGCCGTCAGCGAACTCCGCAGCAAAACCACCCAGCTCCCTGAGACGTGTGTCAAACCCGGCCTCGTTCAGTTTGCCCCATGGCACGCAGGAAAGCGGGACGTGCCGGCCTATGCCATCAAAGAGTGTCTGATCCTGCCGCTGCGCCCGACGTCTGTAGGCAGCAAGACCTGCAAACGCTTCTGGATCACCATCGACATGCCGGCCGATGTGCCCGAAGGCCTCTATGAGGGGACAATCACGGTCAACGCCCGGAATGCCCCATCGGCTGAACTGAGACTCGCCGTTCGGACGGTGCCGGTCACACTCGATCCTCCCCCGGTCGAACGCTTCATGTACTTCGGGACCATGTACTATCTCGGCAAAGCCTACCTCCCGAACTACGATGTTGAACGGTTTTGGGACGCCATGCGAGCCGAAGTGCGCTTCATGCGCGACAACCAATACTGCCGGGCCGAATGCCTCATCCCACGTGGAAGCGGCGGCGTGAAGCTCGTCGACGGTCACGTTGTCAGTGTGAACCTTCGCGACACCACCCGCCTCATGCAGATCCTCAAGGAAGAAGACGCCTGGCCTCGCGACAACACCATGATCTGCCGCACCGGGGGACTCAATCTGATGTTCGGCGGGCATTTCCACCGTCCCAAGACTCCCGGTGTTCAGTTCATTCCCAGCGAGGAAGGACGCCGGAAGTACACGGAAGCCATCCGGTTCATCGACCAACACGCCAAAGCGGAAGGCTGGCCGGAGATCGCCTTCGAGTGCCTCGGTGAGTTCACGAATTTCCGGGAATCGGGGAAGACCTTCGCGTTGGAGGTGCACAAGCTCCTTCATGACCTCGGAGTCAGCAACACCGTGCGCGGGAATGGGCCGTCCGATATGGCGCCCATCGAGGAAGGCTTAGTCACCTACCCACAGCCCAACTGGGCGATGATGTTCCCGGATCAACTCGAGGTCATGCGCCGCACCGGCAAGCGACTCTGGGCCTACAACTTCAGTCGCAGCAGATTCTCCCTGGGGTGGTTTTGCTGGCGTCACGGGATCACTCGGGCAAGCTACGAATCGGGCGTGTACGCCAACGGACAGCCGGGAAACGTGTTTGAGATTACGGGCATGTTCCCCATGGGACTGCCCACGAGTATGACCACCATCGAGCCGACGGTCTGGCTGAAACGGCTGGTCCAGGGAGCCGTGGACTACGAGTACCTGTATACGTTGGATCGGCGCCTCAGGACCGCCGAGAAATCCGACAATAAGAATGCCCAACAGATTGCTCGGGAAGCTCGGAAGTGGCTCGATGAAAAACTGAGTGACATCCCGGCAGGATCGACCTATGTGCGGGGTGATCCGAGGAGTGACAAGGACGTCCAGGGGACATTCTGGCCCGTCCGGGACCTGGACCGATATCGCTGGCAGATGGCTCAGTTCATCATGGAGATTGGCCGGGCGATGGAGGAGGGGCAATGATGAACACAAGTCCCGCCCCCAGCACAGAGCGCGCCAGGCACATCAAAGGGTGCGGCTCGGCTGCCTTCTGGAGAGCGGTCGTCCTCGACCGTTTGGTTTGCGTGCAGACACGGCGGGGGACCGCCGCTCTCCAACTGAGACTGTGCTCGGATCCGTTGAGGCCACCCACGAGCCATACACGACCAACGCATCTCTTCACCCCCATGCGAACAGGCCTGGCATCTCTTGTTTCGCTTTGCCTGGCCGCTGCCTGTTTGGCGGACCAGTGGACCGCCGCCGAAGCCAACGCGCGGCTCTCCCTCTCGGTACAAGGGGATCTCCACGCACGTGGCCAGACCGGCCTCGAGACCATCATCGACTTCAACCAACTCCTCGGCGCCCATCGGGTCCTGGCAACCGAATCCCTCGAGCTCACGGAGGCAGGAACGGGAACACCAGTCACACTCGAGATGGCTCAGGATGCCGACCTCCTCTACGCGTCAGGCAACCCGATTCTGCGCCTGCGCTGGACATGCCCGGCTCTTCCGGCCTTTGCCGAAAAGAGATGGCACCTCTACATCCGAGCGGTCCCCCGAGGAACGGAGAGTACTTGGGTTCCTCTTGAGGAGACGTTCGTTCCCAACGACCCACGTATCCTCATGAACACGAGCTTCGAGGCCGCTGACCCCAAACGGCCAAATCGGCCCGAGTTCATGACTCCGGGAGGCCGAGACGTCGAAGGAGAGACCACCGAGCGCGTGTGGACCGACGAATCTCCTCATAGCGGCAGCAAGTCCCTCAAGATCAGTCGCACGTACAAGAATGGCCCACCGCGCAACACGAACCGTCCCTTCTGGTGGGCTTGGCCCCCTGCCATGCCGGTGAACCCCGGCCAATCCGTGCGCATCCGGGCGTGGACCAAGGCTCCCAAGCTCAGCACAGGTGCGCTCCCGCTGATCGTCGTCCGTTTCTGCGATAAGAACAGAAAACGTCTCCCAACCGCCCAACTCCTGATCCGAGGCCAACGCATCCCTCACGATTGGGCAGAGGTCAACCAGTCAGTGACCGCTCCGGCTGGAGCGGCGTGGGTCATCTGGTCCTTCTCACTCCATGGCGAAGGAACGGCCTACTGCGATGATGTGAAGGTCACAACGATCCCCGGCGGAGCCCTTCCCCCGCTTGCAGTGACGGCTGGGACACTGGAAGACCGCGCGGCCTTTGCCGCAGCAGAAGACGAGCGCCCGGAAGGGAAAGTCCTCGCGTGTTCCGAAGCAGCTGCCCCGCCCGTTCTCGACGGTCACCTTGATGACTCCTGCTGGCACGCCGCAGGGCGAGCAAGTGACTTCTCTCCTCACGCACAGGTCCCCGGTACACGGGCCGACACCACTGTGCGCGTCTGTGCTGACCGTGACGCGCTCTACCTGGGATTCGACTGCGCCGAATCTGCCGCCTCTGCCCTGAAAGCCAACGCAACAACCCGCGATGGACGACTGTGGGAGGACGATTCAGTCGAGCTCTTCCTTGACACCAACAGCGATCTTCGCACCTACTACCAAGTCATCGTCAACAGCCGTGGAGTCATCTTCGACCAAGACAAAGGGATGCCCGGTCTTGCCGGGGCAAAGTGGGATGGACCGGTAACTGCCGCGGCTCACGTGGAACCGGACCGCTGGACTGCAGAGGTGAGGATTGGCTTTGTGGGGTTGCGCCTGGCCCAAAGCAACGGACGCACATGGGGCGCGAACTTCGCCCGCTCCAGCTTCCGCGGCGGACGCTCCCTGTACGTCTGGTCTCCTGTCCAGAGCAACTTCGGAGAACCGCAACACTTCGGGCGCATCGTGCTGCCATTCGATCCGTCCGCGAACGTCGTGAGTGGTCGACCTCTGCTCGGCGATACGGCCTTTCTTGGCAAAGGAGAGCTTCCCATCGAAGCGACCAATCAACGCGCTGTTCCGGTAACCGTTCGCGCCATGGCCATTGCCGAAGAGGCAGGAGAGGACCGAATCCTGGGAACGGTCACCGGAACAGTGCCTGCGGACGCCACGGCTGTTCTGCAGATTCCTGCGCAGTTCGCAGACGTGGGCGAAGCGCGCGTTCGCTACGAACTCGTGGAAGATGACACCAGTGAATCTCTTTACATGACATCGGTGACCCACGCCGTACCGGAAGCACTTCTCGTCAAGCCGGGGACGCTCGTCTCCTACGTTGGTGAAGACCAGCTTCGCGGCACGTGGACACTGGGACTCGCGGAAGGCATGTGCGAAACGACACGACTGGTCATCCACGTCCTGTCGACACGCGGCGAGAGACCATGCGCCACGACCGAAATCCCCCCAAAAGGAAGGAGCGGAACCTACGCCGTGAGCACGTCCGGCCTCCCCCGAGGAACGTACAGAGTGAGGGCACGGCTTGTCTGCGACACGAAGACGCTGGGTGAAAGAGAGCACCAAATAGAGCGTGTCCTGGGTCCGTTCAGCCCCAGCCCGGAAAAGTAGGTCCCCGCAGTTGCGGCGGCGGCGTCAAGGTGGCACCGGGCATTTCTTCCCGGTGGCTCTTACCGGAGACAAATGCCTCCTAATGCCCCGAGAGCTTAGCGACACTTGAGAGTGGGAGGGGCTGCCACGCCCCGATTACCTGTACCCAGATCCGGCAAGCAATCGGCGGATGGCACCGCCTCCCACGTTGGAAAGCAACCGCTTCGCTCGCAAGACGCTCACGTTCTGGAGGATCCGGATGCGCCACGCCCTCCGAAGGTCGCTCGATTGCGGAGTTCACGGGTTCCCGGTCAAGTTGAAGTTCCGTTCAGGAGGCAGCCCTGCGTGGGATGTCTATGCTCAGGGCGCGATGTGCCCCAACTGCCCCGGCGCCAGTTTGCTCACCGCCGTTCCTGGCCCAGACCATCTGAGGTCCAGTCCGTCGTTGTAACCGAACTCACGGAAGCGGACCCACAACGGATGCCATCCCTTCCGGAGGCCCACATGTCCCTGAACGGCATGGGCGGCACCGGCTCGCCGCGCGTCCACGATAGTCTCGCCGGCCACGCGCAGTTCGCTTCCCCCCTCCGCCCTGAAATGGAACGTGTAGACGCCGTCTGCCGAAGCCAGGAAGGCACCGCGGAACAGGAAGCCGAACATCCTGTCTCGTTTGCGCATACTCAGGTCGATTCTCGGCTTGATCGCCTCAGCCACAGGCGTCAGCTCGTTGAAGGTGCCATTGCCGGGCCATGCGTCCACCTCGAAGTAGGTGGCCCGGATCCCCGGCTTCACGCGGTCTGCAACAAGGGGTTCGTGCGGGGTGAGCCGTCGGCACAGCAGGTTGCTTACGCTCTTCTCGTAGTCAGCGAGGGTTGACGTCTGCTCACGTAGCGTCCTCACTCCTGCCGCCTTTGCTCGGGTGAGAAACCGTTGCGCGTGCACGGTCACATCAGTGAGCGGCTCAACCGTGAACGCCTGGTGGTCGATTTTGCAGAGCCCCGTATCGCCTCTCCCAAGACGCTCGACGTGGGCGTAGTCAACGGGAAGGCGGGCTACCTTGACTCGTTTGAGTACCTCAGGCGTTCCTGAGACGCTCTCCTCCGCCAACCCAAACAGCCGATTGGCTTCGTCCAGGACGGCGCGGTCAAGAAACGTCGCTGCCTTGGGCCTCGTGAAGCATCGCAGGTGGATCTTCTCAGCTTGAACCTTGTCGTGCAACAGATCGATATACGCACGAATATGTCCAGCCGCGTTGCCGTAGACCACGTCGAGGAACTCGTTGATCGCCACATTCTCATCGTAGCCGGCGTCCCATAGGAAACGAGCCATCATGTAGGCTCCCAACTCGGACATCTCACCGGCCAGGGTCAGCTTCGTATCCTGCTCGTAGACTCCTTTCACATTGTGAGCCAGGAAGAACTGAATATCGTCATTGAGGGCACGCAGTGCAGGATGCGGCAGGAAGTAGTTCCGGAAGTTGGTCGTGTAGTTCCAGATCCAGAGGTTGTCGCAGATGGCGGCCCAACCGCGGATATCATCACAGAAACTGACGTTGGCCTTGAAGTCGCAGTCGGTAAACGGGTGGGAAAAACAGCACTCGATGCTGCAGAGCCTGATCGTTACATTTGACACGGGACGGATCGTTTTGGGCGGCTTCCGACTCCATTGGTAGGCCAACGTGGTCACCCGCTTCCCTGGGAATTCACCACGGACCGCATCGGCGACGGAGTTGACCAACTGCAGCACCGGCCCCATCTGCGACTCCTCACGCGCCGCCAGTTCCTGGCAGGAAGAACACTGGCAGTGATTCCCCCAGTCGTTCTGTGAAACCGAGAAATAGGTCGCAGACGGGTTCTCTCGCATACGCTTGCGGATCCCCTCAGTGACAAGGCGAACCACCTCCTTGTTGGTACAACAGAGCTGTGTTCGTGCACGCAGGCGTTTGCCGTCGACCTGGGCAAAATACTCCGGGTGCGCGTCAAAATAGGTCTCAGCCGGCACCAGTTTCTCGAACGTGTGTGCCCAACCACAAAACGTCACGCTCCCACCATGTTCAGGACCGAGCTTCGGCCCGACGTTCACCCGGTTCCGCGTGCACCACTCGGCATCATAGCAGTCGCGCACGGCAGGCCATCGATACTCCAGCGCCGGGACAACTCTCTCGCTCAACTCGGGAAGCCGTAACGTCGGCTGACGTGGAATACGGCTGACGGTGGGCGTGAACCAACGACATCCAAGGTGGTCGGTGAGTAGACCATAGACCCCATACATCACACCACGGACATCGCTTCCCGCCACCACCAGCGTCCCCTCAATTGTCTTGAGTACGTACCCTTCTGGACCGAGCGCGGGGATGTCGATGGTGACACCACGAGCCGCAAGACGCCTTGGTGCCCCAAGCACAATTTCATGCTCCCGTATCGGTGCTTTCTCCGTCACGATCCGGTAAACGGCTCCCGTTATCTGACCAAGGAATGCCTGCAACTCAGATGCGGCGCGAACGACCGACGGCGACGGTTCCAGCGGAGTCACGATCACGTAATCCGTCCGGCCATCCTCAGAAAGTGTGAGCCGCGCCGAGACAACAGCAACGGGAGTCAACATCAATACGAGAAACAGGGCACTCTGCAGTAATCGCATCAGGGTTCTCCAATCGAGCGTTTCGTCGGGCCACTGAGCCCAAAGCATACTCGCCTACCGCGCCCGTGGCAACTCAGGCGTCGCCACCATCTGCCCACAACAGGCCGGGCAGGAAGTCGCCCCGATTCCTGACCAAAGAGCCTTGACAGCAATCTCACGCCACACCATATTTCCTCATTCGCTGACATTTCTCGTCAGCACTGATGACGCACAAGTCAGTGAGCACCCAGACTGAAGGGACGCAGACCATGCCGGGAAACGACCTCGTCCAATCCCTGGCCCGCGGACTTGATTTGGTCCGGCTCCTAGCCGAGTCCGAACGTGGGCTCCGACTTCCCGAAATCGTCTCCGCTACCGGTCTGAAACGGCCCACGCTGCACAATCTTCTCAAGACGTTGTGCAGCCGTGGATTCGTGTGCAAGACAGGCCCCGTCTACCAGGTCGGCCCAGCCATGCACACACTTGTGGCGGAGGACAGCTCCAGTGCCTACATGCGACAGGCTGAAGAAGCGGTACGCGCTCTGAGTCTGCGCCTCCCGGATGCCATCGTGAGCTTTGCTCAACCAATGGGTGGGGAAGTAGTTGTCCGCTTCCGAAAGTTCCCGGAACGCCTCCTTGTGGAGCACAACAGCGGGGCTGTCATGGCCCCCTACCAAACGGCTTCCGGACTCGCCTGTCTGGCGTTCTCCGGCCCTGAAACCCGCCATAGCATCGATATGCGGCACCCGTTCACACTGTCGGGGCTGGGCGTGTGGGAAAACGAGAAGCAGTTGGAGGACTTTCTCGGCGAGACCCGTTCCCGAGGCTGGGTCCTGCCTCCCTTCTCAAAGGACTCCCGATTCCGGGTTGCGGCCGTCCCCAGCTTCTCAGCGGACGGGAAACTCCGTGGAGTTCTCGGAGCCGCATGGCACAGCGATCCCAAGCAAAAGGACGACAAGACAGAAGACATCCTCGCCACGCTGCAGGAGATCACAGCCTGCCAGTTGTCCGAGGCCGGGCCGGAACAGTGAGTGGTGATTGGTGATTCCCAGTGTGCAGTCAGCCGTGCCCTTGCCGGCAAACTAGGAGACTTCCAGAGATGACGGCGTTCGACGAGTTCCGAGAACACGCGGGGTATGATCTTGTCGGTGTTCCGCCGATGAGCTGCTTCGACGGACTTCCCCCTGGGGAGCACCCACTGAGTATCTTCCCGGATGGCAAATCTGTCATCGTGGTAGGAGCCCACATCCGACGAGGCGAGTTCCGTTCCATGGAGGAAGGTTCCCTCTGGAAAACACCCGGCCGGTGGCTCACCAGCTTTGAAGGGATCGTTCGCTACATCGAGAGCGAGGGGTATGAATGCGTTCCATATGCCCCTCTCGATGCCCCGAAAATGCCGAAACGTCCCGTACGCGATGGGCTCTGCGCACCAAACGCCGTCCGCCTCTCCGTCGAGTATGCCGCCGTCGCGGCCGGTCTCGGCGACATCGGTTACCACGGCATGTTCATGAGCGAGAAGTACGGCACCCGCCAGATGCTCGGACTGCTTGTAACTGACATGCCCATCTCCCCCAGCCTCATGTCCGCCGCAAGCGTCTGCGACAAGTGCATGGCATGCGTCGATGCTTGTCCGTTGAACGCCATCTCGGACACGGCATCCGCGCAACTGGGCTGCAATGGGCACACCATGCAGATCGGGGCCATCAATGGCAATGCGTGTCGAGCCTGTCCGAATGGCGTATCCGGCGACTCGAAGTACTTCGCCGGCGCCGATGAACTCCACTTCGAGATCGTGAACAACCAAGTGGCGGGCGATGCGAAAAGCACATTCGCCCGGGGGGGGCTCCCCAACCGTCTTGCGGCAGCCTGCGGCCGCGCCTGCATCGCGCACTTCGAAGAAACCCATGATACCGGCTACAAAATTCCGTTCAGGGTAAGAGAGCCCTGGGGGTTCAGGCCTGATGAAAAGAGGGGGTGGTAATCATGTTGACATCCCAGATGGTCAAAGATCGCGCGATTAAAGGTGGAGCAGATCTCTGCGGGATCGCCAATATCGACAGGTTCAAGGACGGGCCGCCGGAAACGCATCCCAGCTCCCTCTTTCCGGAAGCCAAATCTGTCATCGTCTATGCGAGTCGCATCCTCAAGGGAAGCTACAAAGGCATCCAGGAAGGCACGGAGTGGTCGACCTACTGGATCTACGGCTACGGCAGCGGCATCTACAGTGCCCTGGGCGGAGCCACGGGAGCCATCGCGGCTCTTCTGGAGGAGCACGGCCATGAAGCGGTTGCCTCTCCCGGAGGCCACACACTGCTCGATGAAGCCCCTCCCGCTCGCGAGCCGCTTGCGGCCGACAAACAGCCGCCCTGCATCATGCTGCACATGCGCGTCGCTGCTGCCTTTGCCGGCCTCGGCGAACCTGGCTGGTCCAAGGTCTTCCTGACTCCCGAATTCGGTCCACGCCAGCGATTCGACATACTCCTGACCGATGCCGAACTCGAACCCGATCCGCTTCTCGACGAACATGTCTGTGACAAGTGCATGGCTTGCGTCCGGAAATGCCCAGGCAGTGCATTGGGTGGAGAACGGGAAGCCGTTGAGGTTGAAGGTAGAGAGTTCGAGTGGGGCCGGGTTGACTGCGGCAAGTGCAAGGTCACACACTGGGGGCTCAACCCCAAGGCGTCGCCCTTCGTGAAGAAGGACCTGCCAGGCATGCAGATGGACGTCGAGAAAGTCACCTACGACTGGTACGAAGCATACCGCCTGGGCTTCGCCCTGGCCGAACGTATCGACTACGTCAACCTGGTCGCGCAAGGAACTGCGGAGCACGGACAGGGCGGACGCCCGGGATCCGTCTGCGGAGCGGTCGGCTGTGTCCAGGCCTGCAATACCCACCTGGAAGCCCGCGGGAAACTCACCGGCGGGGTGAAAGGAGACGTCGAGTAATGGACATCACACGAGACACACTCAAGACGTGGACGGATTCCCTCGGCCTCGACCTGGTGGGCGTTGCCTCCCTGGACGGCTACCGCGATGTCGACCCGCAATGGAATCCCCTGAGCATTCTGCCCAAGGCAAAGTCCGTCATTGTTTTTGGCAAGTCCATTCCGCGGAGCTACTTCCGCGGAATCGAGGAAGGCACGCTCTGGATGCGCGTCAATCGCTATCTCCCACCTCGTCCCGCCTACTACCTGTGCCGAATTTTCGAGGACAACGGTTTCCTGGCCGTGCCTTGCAGCCCGCTCGCCCAGGACCGTTGGCCGGATGGCGTCGTCACGAAGGAAGGCAAGCCTGCTCCCAACGTGATGCCTGACATCAACCTGGCCGGTCAACTGGCCGGACTTGGTGAGATCGGCTACAACGGGACCTTCCTTACTCCCGAATTCGGTGCTCGTCAGAGCCTTGGCATGTGCTTCACGGAAGCCGAGATCGAGCCCAATACACCGTTTCAGGCCGGCCAACTGTGCGACCGCGCGAACTGCCTGGCCTGCGTCGAGGGATGTCCGGCCGCTGCGCTCTCCGCAGACGGGGCCACCCGCAAGGTCGGGGACCAGACAACCACAGTCGGGACGTACAGCGAAGAGAAGTGTACCTTCTGCGTGAATGGCGCTTTCCCGGATACATCATGCGCAACTGCTCCCCCGAACAAGCTGGCGGCAGCCTGCACGCGTGCCTGCATCGCCTGCCTGGAAGATGGTGGGAAGATCAAGACCGGATACAAGTCGAAGTTCCGACGCCGGGAAGCCTGGGGATTCGATACGTTCGAATAGTCTCACCACACTGCACTCCTCTAACCGTACCTATGGAGCCGGATGAATGAGTGATACGCACACTGCAGGAGCCGTCCCCGAGCGAGAAACCATCGATACACAGGATATGTGGGACGTCCAGGCCCTCTACCCAACAGATGCTCTCTGGGAAAGCGACATCGAGGCACTTGAGACACTCATGGCGCCCCTCGAGGCCATGCAGGGAACGTTGACAACGGCCGAAAATGTCGCCCGATTTCTATCCGCTCAGACCGAACTGGACCGCTTGGCCGAACGTGTCTATGTATACGCTCATCTGCGAGCTGATGAGAACACGGCCAACACAGAGAACCAAGCCCGCGAGGGACGCATCCGCCAACTCTACGCCGACCTGTCCAGCCGCCTGGCCTGGGCCCGGCCGGAACTGCTCCAGAATCCGGAACAGACGCTCGAAGCGTGGTTGAGTGAGCCATGCCTCGAAGGGCACCGCTACGCCCTCAAGCAACTCATCCGCCACAAGCCACACACGCTGTCAGCCCCTGAGGAGCGCCTGCTCGCCGGGGCATCGCCAATCTTCGCCGCACCCGGGGAAGTCTTTAAGCTGCTCACGAATGCGGACATGACATTTCCTGAGATCACCGACGCAGATGGCAATCAGCAGGAGATGTCTCAGGGGCGTTTCGTGCGCTTCCTGCAAGACCGCGACCGTGCCGTGCGCCGTGAGGCGTTCGGGGCCATGTACGACACCTTCGGCCAGGTTCGCAATGCCGTCGCAGCAACCCTCCGCAACCACGTCAAGATGCACACATTCGTGGCCAGGACGCGTCACCACGAATCCGCTCTGCACGCTGCGCTGAGTTCAGACAACATCCCAACTGATGTGTACAACTCTCTCATCGCGGCCACCCACGAAGCGCTCCCCGCTTTCCACCGCTACGTCGATCTGCGACGCCGGGCTCTTGCCCTGGATCACGTCGATATGTATGACATGTACGTGCCCATTGTCCCCGAAGTGGATATGCATGTGCCCTTCGAGGAAGCCGCTCAGTGGGCCATCGCCGCCTGCGCTCCCCTGGGCGACGACTACGTGAAGGTGCTGCGCAGCGCCTTTGAGCAGCGTTGGATTGACAAATTTGAGTGCCGGGGGAAACGCTCCGGCGCCTACTCAAGCGGCTGTTACGACAGCCTGCCCTATATCCTATTGAACTACCAGGGAACACTCAATGACGTATTCACCCTGGCCCATGAACTGGGGCACTCCATGCATAGCTGGCTGGCAAACCACACCCAGCCGCCTCAAACGGCAGGCTACCCCATCTTCATCGCCGAGATCGCGTCCACGGCCAACGAGGGTCTGCTCCTTCACTACCTGCTGGAAGAACATGCCGGCGACGAACGTCTCAGGGCTTACCTGATCAATCACTTCTGCAATGGTTTCCGGGGCACAGTCTACCGACAGACGATGTTCGCGGAATTTGAGAAGGTGATCCACGAAATGGATGCGGAGGGAAAGCCGGTGACCCCGGACACGCTGTCCGACGTGTACGCGAAACTGAACGCCGACTTCCATGGAGAGGCAGTCCAGGCCGATGCACGGATTGGCCTCGAATGGGCCCGAATCCCACACTTTTACTACAACTTCTACGTCTACAAATACGCCACCAGCCTGTGCGCATCACAGATCTTCGTTCAACGCCTGCTCGCGGACGCAACGACTGCCGACTCCTACCTGGATCTGCTCCGGGCCGGTGGTTCAGCAGACCCACTCGATCTTGTCAGCAAAGCCGGGGTCGAGCTCTTGTCGCGCCGCACATTCGAACAGGCGTTCACGACCTTCGCCCAGCGGGTGGAAGAACTGCAGGACCTGCTACCCTGATCCTGGCTGCACGTCCTCCTCGCTCGCCTCGTCATCCATTGCAGCCAGGATACGGTTCGCCTCATCAGGGTAGAGCTCCTTCACGCAATCGGGACAGATGCCGTGAGTGAATTCCGCCTCGACGTGCTCACGCACGTAGATGTCCAGCTGTTCCCAGTATCCCTCGTCGTCTCTGATTCGCTTGCACTGCGAGCATATGGGGACAATCCCCCGTAATGTCTTGATCTGTGCGAGCGCGTCCTGCAGAGCCTCAATCGTCTGATCGCGCTCCACTTCGGCCCGGTCGCGTTCCCGTTCATGGCGTTGCAGGCTGGCTCCGGTCAAACCGATGCCGACGAGACCGAAAAGCCACAGGAGGCAATGGCCGACCCCGAGCACAACTCTGTTTCGCTGCCCAATTGCCACATAAGGCTCCATCGGGATCGATACGCTGATTCCGCCACGAACATCGCCTTCCCTGTAGCCTTGTTGAGCATGGCACTTCAAGCAGCCCTTCTCCGTTCGCAAAGGTCGCATCAGGCGAAGGTGCTCCTCTCTGCCGACCGTCTCGATGGAGCTGAACTCCTTTTCACCAACGTTGAACCTCTCAAGTGCCTGCCTCTCCCAAACATCCGGCGCGTTGGCCGGTCGAATGGGTTTGAGGCTCGTGATATGCCCACGTACCCCCTCGGCCGCCATGCCCAGTTCGTGAACCTGGCGGGTCATGTACGCAGGATTCACCAGGGTCAGGACCCGCCCGGAAGGGGTCGTCACCTCGCGCTCATCTACCTGCTTCAGGAAAGGGTTCGGAGGGTTGGAGTCGGTCACAGGGACGTATACGCCTCCATGGCCAGCATTCCAGCGGCGATAGATGACGTCCTTGGTGAACTGTGCCCTCGCAGACACCCGCGCAGCATGGCTCGTCGCTTCGCGGTCCCGCAGACAGCTCCAGCTGAATGCCCCCACGACAGCCAACGTCCAGGCAAGCCCCAGGACAACGCCGTAACGCCTCGGTCCCAACGATTGTCTCCGGTCACTGCTCACAACGGTGTCACTCCAATCGACCAAAGCACTGACAATGCAAAAAAGTGGGGAGTCACCTGTGACTGGGGGAGTCTTGCCGAGGAAGAAACACCAGCCTCGGAGACGCACGCGCCCCGACGGTAACACCGCGAAGTGGACCGGCCATGGCTCTCAGTGGCACGTGCTCCACAGCATACATGGTAGCACAAAATGGTCGGCTTGGTGAGTGGTCACTGGAAAAATGTTGTCCCGGACGCCGAAGCGGGTCGGCTCAGGGCCGTCCAGTTCCCCGTACGATGCCCTTCCCGTCAAGGCACCGGCCAGAGGAAAACGCCTTGTGCCCAGAAGGCCTGCAATTGCTCCACGCTCTGGACACATTTCCTTTCGACCGACTCAACCGTATTGAAGGCATTGTGAGGAGTACAGATAACGTTCGGGAACTGGGCCAGTGCATGAACTGCCCGCGCCGATGGAGAAGGGCTCTCCTCGCCGGTACGCAAGGCAACCGCCAGCTCGGGCTCATCGTTGTAGACGTCCATCCCAATCCCGCCAAGCCGTCCTTCTTTGATCAGCCGCAGCAGGTCGGCCGGCACGCACAGTTCCCCTCTGGCAATGTTCACCAGTATGGTGCCCGGGCGAGCCGTCTTCAGGCGCTCAAGATCAAAGAAACCGCGATTCTCAGCCGTCAAGTTCATCGCGCATACGATCACATCAGCCCGCTGGATCGCTTCTTCAGCCAGGACATATTGCACGGCCGGATGCCGCTGGACCACATCGACGCCAACGACACGCATCCCCAGCCCTTCCCCAATGCGGACCACTTCGCGGCCAATATTGCCCACCCCGAATACGGCGAGCTTCCGTCCCTCAATCTCCCGCCCAGTAAGCCCGTCGCGATGGAACGTCCGAAATTGGGCAACCTGGGTCGGCAGCCGCCGCAACAGGGCACTCCACAGCAGCATTGCCTGTTCGGCAACGGCACGGGCACAGTACAGCGGGAGGTAGCCACACGCCGCGCCCGTGCCAGTCGCCGCACGGTAAGCAGCCACGTGGTCGTGCCCTGTGCTGCGAGTCAGGATGCCGGCCACTTTCCCGGCCCAGACTTCCGGTATGACGGATTGCGTCCGGATGCTGATTACATCCGCGGGCGGAAGCGATGCCCCGTGCTCCTGGATCGTCAACGCCGTAAACTCGGAGGGAACGTCGTGGGGAAGGTGTTTCCGGAGCTCCTCCGCTTCTTCCTGGAACGCTTCGTAGAACATTACATGGGGGCGGGTGTCCATCAGATATGGTCATTCCTTTTCGGGGTGCTTGTCGTGATCGAGGTTCAGGACAGCGTGCTGGAAAATGGGCGGGAGATCGGGACCGCCAGCCTACTGAACCCACACCGTGCTATAATACCCCATGACAGGCCATTGACGCGGCCTTGTTTGCTCAACCGTTCACCATATAGGCGACCGTTCGGAGTTTCTCCCATGCCCACCATCATCTCCTGGAATGTCAACGGTATTCGTGCCGCCACCAGACATGGCTTTCTCGACTGGCTTGCCGATGCCCAGCCCGACATCCTCTGTGTTCAGGAGACGAAGGCCCACAAGGAACAGCTCGGGGAGGACACACTCGCCCCGCCGGGCTATGGATCCATCTGGACGTCTGCTGAACGCAAGGGATACAGCGGTGTCGCAGCCTATGTCAAAGCCGCTCCGCAGGGCGTTGAAGTCCTGGGGGACGACACCTTTGACGTCGAGGGGCGAGTTCAGATCCTGCATTACGCCACCTTCAGCGTGGTCAATGCCTACTTTCCGAACAGCCAGGCGGAAGGCGCACGAATCGACTACAAATTGGCCTTCTGCGCGGCCCTTCTCAAGCGCTGCGACGGCCTTCGTGCCGAAGGTCGAAACGTGGTCATTTGTGGGGACTACAACATCGCCCACAAGCCGATTGACCTGAAGAACCCGAGAACCAACGAGAAGAACCCCGGCTATCTGCCCGGCGAACGGGCCTGGATGGAGACCTTCGTGGAAGCCGGATATGTGGATACCTTCCGAATGTTCAACCAGGAACCGGGGCAGTACACCTGGTGGAGCTACCGATTCAAAGCGCGTGAGAAGAACGTCGGTTGGCGGATTGACTACCACTGTGTCAACGAGGAAATGAGCGATCGCGTCCAGGAAGCGTCTATCCTCAGCGACGTCATGGGATCCGACCACTGCCCCGTCCTCTTGCGATTCAAGGACTGACTGGACTCAAACAGGAGAGCGGAACGATGCGCCTCTACATCATGACGGACTTGGAGGGTGTGGCAGGAGTCCGGGATTTCGCAGAATGGACCGGGCCGGACAAGCGATACTACGACCTTGCCCGGGAATTGCTGACCGAGGAACTCAATGCTGCCATAGACGGCTTCTTTGCTGGCGGAGTTGACTCCATCCTGGTAGCTGACGGGCATGGCCCCGGAGCTCTGGACATCACCCGCCTCGATCCCCGCGTGGAAATGCTGCGAGGCTGGGGCTCCGGATGGCCGCTGGGCCTGGAGGATGGCTCGTTCGACGCGATCGCCTGGGTTGGGCAACATGCCAAGTCCCGAACGCCGTTCTCAAACATGGCCCACACCCAGGGCTGTCGGTATCTTGAGCTCTCCATCAACGGCACAGCGATCGGTGAGTTCGGTCAGCTGGCCATGTGCGCCACCGAACTGGGAATCCGAGCAATCTTCGCGGCCGGTGAAGAAGCCTTTGCGGCCGAAGCGGAAGCCTTGGTCCCCGGGGTCACCACGGTCGTGGGAAAACGAGGCACCAAGCCCGGGCGCGGTGACGAATGCTCGGAGGCCCAGTACCGGGCCCGCAACGGCGGAGCTATTCACCGTCACCCGCTCGTCGTGAGAGAAGCCCTGCGTGCCGGTGCCAAGTCAGCGGCCGAACGGGCCTCTGATGGCCCTTCCGGATATGTTGATCTTACCCCTCCGTACCATTGCACGGTCGTCTACCGTGAGACGGATTGCGCACCCCGACAGTTCGGGACGAGAATGCATCCCGACAGCATAAGTAAGTTGATGAACATGCCGGTCAATCTGCAACCGGTGCGCGACGATGCTCATCTGGCGGAACTCCTGGTCGATTGACAACGGTAGATGCGCTGCCGAGCCTTTGCGTTCAGAGGGCTGCGAACTACGTTACCAATTGGGTCTGAACAGATGCTATATGGACGAGGCTGCCTAAGGCAGAACCGGAGGAGATGAGGTCGTCCCCCCCCAATCCCTGCGGCATTCACCCTCGAAGTAACTGACTGAAGCACGGACACGTCCCCGTTAATGCTCATCAAGTTCCATTGCCCGGTCTGTGACGCGAAACTCTCTGCCGAAACGAACGAGGCGAGCGAGGGGACCGACTGCCCTGCCTGCGGGGCCCCCATCCAGGTCCCGACTGTCACTGTTGGCCCCGGCGTCGTGGTCGATGGCTTCCAGATTGAGAAGTGCATTGGCCACGGGGGAATGGGCGACGTTTTCCTCGCAACCCAGCTCTCCATGAACCGCCAGGTGGCATTCAAGGTCCTCTCCCCAACCTTTGCTTCCAATCCGGAGTTGGTCGGCCGCTTCAACAACGAGATGCGGATCCTCGCCAATCTCAACCACCCCAACATTGTCACAGCACTGAAGGCGGGGAACGACCAGGGCGTCCATTACCTGGCCATGCTGTATGTCGATGGCGAGGCCACGGACGCGTTAGTGGACATGCGTGGTCCGTTCAGTGAACAGGAGGCGCTACGGGTTGCAGGCGAGATTGCTCAGGCCCTGTCCTATGCCTGGGAGAACGTCGGGGTCATGCACCGTGACATCAAACCCGGCAACATCATGATCGATCGGGACAACCATGTTTGGCTCATGGATCTCGGTATCGCCAAGAGCATTGAAGCGACGCATACGTTCACCCTCCCCGGCCGAACCCTCGGGTCGCCACATTACATGAGCCCCGAACAGGCCACCTCAGCGGCTGATGTGGACTTCCGCACCGACATCTACTCCCTCGGCGCCACCCTCTTTCACCTAGTCACCGGAGCGCCTCCCTACAACGGCGCCAGTATCAACGAGATCATCGCCCATCAACTGCACTCGCCACTCCCTTCGGTGTGTGAGCGCAACCCCAGCCTCTCGCGCTCGTTCGAGCGCCTCATGGAAGTGCTGATGGCCAAGGACCTCGAAGAACGACCGCGCACATGGCAGCAGGCGCTGGTCGACATCCGCCAAGTCAAGAAGGGACTTGTCCCAGTCACACCACGCCCAAAGTCAACCAAAGCAAAGCGGCTCGCTGCTGTGACGGACACCGCGTCTGAATTGCTCAAGAAGACCATTATTGGTGACGGGAGCATCCGCGCGCAGAGGAAGCGAACAAAGGCGCTCTGGGGCTCCCTTGCCGCCACATTGGCAATCGGGGCTCTGGGTTTCGGTGTCTTCATCAGCCGGAATCGCCCGACGCCGCCAACGCCCCCAACTCCCTCACCGGCCCCGGCGGAACAGACAACAATCATCGGAGCAGCTCCGTCACCAACCTTGCCCGAGACAAGCATCCAGGCTGCGTCGCCCAAGACGCCCGAGACGCCCACGCCGACGACCTCAGCCCAGGCTGAGCCCCCTCCGCAGGACCTTCTGGGGCGCATCCGGAAGGCGATCGCAGCGGTCTCCGCAGCCCTTCCCGCCGGGACCGAACTGAAGTCCAAATGGCAAGTGACCGATGACGGTGTCGAACTGGATCTCTCCGGGAATGCCGACTTCTCTGACCTGACTCCTTTGGCCACTTTGCCACTGACCCAACTGGCCGTCCGGAACACAGCTGTCTACAGCCTGGATCCTTTGGCAGGGATGCCGTTACGTGGCCTCGATGCCACGGGGACCACCATCTCCAATCTGGATCCCTTGGTGGGGGCTCCGATCACGTCCCTGCGCCTGGCCAACACCCCCATCGCTGACCTGGCATTCGTACGCTTCTTCCCCCTGCAGGAATTGACGCTCCACAGCTGCTCAAACGTGAAGGACGTGGCGCCCCTGGGACAGTGCCGGAAACTGGAACGCCTCACCGTTCCCGAAGGCGCCGAAGGCATCTCTCTGCTGCGCGAGATCCCGGGGCTGACACACCTGAACACGGAATGGGACAGCTGGACCACAACGGCATCCGCCTTCTGGGCGAGCCGGGCTGCGCCACCGACTCCCGCCCCTGTCCCAACGATCACACCCACCACGGACCTGCAGGTCGATCCTTCGACAGAACCTGACGTTCCGGTCGAAGAGGCCCCACCTGAGGAAGAGGCCCCGCAGGAGGAACAGGACAGCATCGAGCCGGATTTGCAGGCTGCCGCCCGCGAACTGCAGACCGAGCTCTGCAATCGATTGGCTCGGGACCTCCTTTCAGGGAAGCCGTCCAGGGCATGGAAACGCCTCAAGAAGGCCCGCCAGGACCGTGCGATGCTCCCCGTTTCCAGACAGATAGAAGACCTGGTGCTCTGGTTGGCCGGCACACTCCGTGCTCGCGAACAGATACGGAGTTCCTTCCGGGCTGACATCGGACGCGACCTCCAGGTCGGCTTCGCCAAGGGCCGTAAACAGATGCGGATTCGGGACGTCGGAGAAGATGGCATTCGGGCGCTGGCATTTGTGCGAACAAAGGGAGGCCATGGCTACGTTGGCAGAACGTTCCGGGTGGATGAGTTGAGCGTTGCGGAACGGCGAAAACGACTTCTGCGCAGCAAGGCGAGCCATAGCGCCATCGCGTTGGGCCTGCTGGCCCTCAAGGCCGATGACAGGACAGCCGCAGCCCGCTATTTCGCTACCGGAGGCGATCTGGGCCGTGCACTGGCTGCAGTCGCAACCCCCAAGGTCGCCCCGCAAGACGTCCCCAAACAGCAAAACGACCTGCAAGATTGACCGACATGAGTAGCCGGCCCAGCAGCCCGGCACGCAAAGCGTAAGGGAAAAGCAAGCAATGAAACAGAGAGTCGTGGCGTTCGGCGAAGTGATGGGACGACTGAATCCCAGCGGTTTCAACCGTATCACCCAAGTGCTCCCGGGCACGATCCAGTTCACCTTCGGCGGGGGAGAAGCCAATGTCTCGGTTTCCCTCGCGAACTTGGGGCTCGATGCGGCCTACGTCACTGCTTTGCCCAAACACGCAGCTGCCGATGCCTGCGTTATGAACCTCCGGGCAATGGGAGTGGACACGTCCGCTATCGTCCGTACCGATGACGGACGCCTTGGCCTCTATTTCGTCGAGACCGGGGCAAACCAGCGCCCCAGCAACGTGATCTACGACCGAGCCGGCTCCTCCGTGAGCATCACGCCGTCAAGTGCCTACGACTGGCCCGGGATTTTCACCGGTGCCACGTGGTTCCACATCACCGGCATCACTCCCGCGATCAGCGAGAGCACCGCTGTTGCAGCTCTCGACTCCGTGAAGGCCGCGAAGGCGGCCGGCCTCACCGTGTCCTGTGACCTCAATTACCGCAAGAAGCTCTGGAAGTGGCGCCCGGGAACAGACCAGCGCGATTTGGCAGAAGAGGTCATGCGGCAGCTCGTTCCATACGTCGATGTCGTTGTCGGCAATGAAGAAGATGCCGAAAAGGTCCTGAGCATCAAGGCCAAGGGTACGGATGTCGACTCCGGGCAACTGAACGTCGACGCTTACCAGGATGTGGCCAAGCAGATCGTGGCCCAGTTCCCCAATGTCAGCAAGGTTGCCATCACCCTGCGCGAGAGTCTGTCGGCAACCCACAACAATTGGGGAGCCATGCTCTACGTTGCCGCCGATGACGCAGCGCACTTCGCCCCCCTTGATGCATCCGGCATCTACACGCCGTACGAGATCCGCAGCATCGTGGACCGCGTAGGTGGAGGCGATTCCTTCTGCGCCGGTCTCATCTTTGCGTTGTTGACTCCCGAACTCAGCGCCCCGGCCGACGCCATCCGGTTTGCCGTGGCGGCGTCATGCCTGAAGCACTCGATCACCGGTGACTTCAACCACATCACGCGCCCCGAAGTCGACGCGCTGATGGGGGGAGCCGTATCCGGCCGGGTCAACCGCTGACGCCTACCTCCCTGAGCAACCGCCAAACGGGTACAGCGACCATGCACATGGCATTCGACCGCGTGTCAAAACGCTTCGGCGATGTCGAAGCGTTGCGCAATATTACGTTTGAGATCGACTCAGGAGAACTGTTCTTCCTGCTGGGGCCTTCCGGGTGCGGAAAAACCACCCTCCTCCGTGCAATTGCCGGACTCGAAGCGATCGATTCAGGACACATCCTCTTCGACTCCAAAGACGTCTCAAAACTCCCGTCACACCGCCGGAATACGGCCATGGTCTTCCAGGGATATGCTCTTTGGCCACACATGACGGTCGAGCAGAACGTCGCCTTCGGACTTGACGTGCGTGGGCTCTCCAAATCGGAGCGGAACGCCCGGGTTCAAGAAGCACTCGAGCAAGTCCAGATCGCCGACCTGTCCGGCCGGAAGCCCAATGAGCTTTCCGGTGGTCAACAGCAGCGCGTGGCGTTAGCGCGGACGCTCGTCGTGAAGCCGTCCTGCGTGCTGTTGGACGAGCCCCTGGCCAATCTGGATGCCAAGCTTCGTCGAGACATGCGTATGGAGATCCGCTCAATCTGCAAGGATGCCGGTCTGACCGCGGTGTATGTCACCCACGACCGCCAGGAGGCGTTGAGTATGGCGGACCGCCTCGCCGTGCTGGACCGTGGCGAAGTGCTTCAAATTGGGTCCCCACGAGACGTCTACAGCCGCCCCGGAAGCCGTTTCGTTGCCAGCTTCATTGGCGAAGCCAACTTCCTCCCGGGCACCATCCACGACAGCGTTGGGGACGACACGATGGTCCACACGGCCGCAGGCCTGCTGCGCGCCGGCGTCATCCCTTCCAACAGCGTCCCTGGTGCTGCCGTCACCGTCTGCCTCCGGCCGGAAGTGCTTCAGATTCTCCCGACCGAATCCCCCGAGGCGGCCGACAATGCGTTCCAGGTCCACCTCGAGAGATCCACCTATCTCGGAGAGCTCGCGGAGCATGAAGTAAGTGTCGGTGATGCCCTCAAGCTGCGCGTCTTCGAACTCAATCCCAAACGCGATCTTGCCGCAGGTGCTGTGCTCACCCTCAAGGCAGCTCCCGAGGATGTTGTCGTGCTGGCGGGCTGATACCGGATGCAGGTGGGGGAAGTCACAAGGTGTCCTCGCCGCTCCGGCCCGGTATAGTAGAGCTACGGCGGCAGGAGGGAAATCCGGACGTCAGAGTCGGTCCGGCCACCGCGCGTGAGCAGACGGTGACGGGAGTTCGACTCGGGAGCAACAACGTGCGGCTCTCGGGAAGACGATCGTGCTCAGGGCCAACCTGAGCAAGCGGCGGAAGCAGAGCGCGGCGAGACTTGGGCGGAAGCCGCTTCCGTCCAAGTGGATAAGGCGGGCAGAGCCGGTGTGCGCGGATCATCCAGGCCAGGCGCGAAGAGGGAACCGAGTGAGAGGGAAGCAAACCAAGTCATACCTTTCCCATGGATGGGGCCTCCTCGCCATTCTCTTGCCCCTCCTCACCTGGGCCGAGGCGGCTCCTGATATCACACTTGGGCTCGAGAACTCCTCCCGAACGTTCTTCGGGGGCCGACACACCGCTCTAAACGTGGTCGTAACGGCTGAGGAAGAGGCAGATGGCGTTCTCACGTGGGAGTTGGCGATAGGGCAACGAACGATCCGGCGCGGCGAAAAACGTGTTGTAGCCACACGGGCAACCCCGGCCGTAGTGGAACTGACCATGCCGTTCCCCCCCGTCAAGCCCGGTGTGGTGATATCCCCGGAACTGCGCCTGTCCCTACGCCGTGAGGGCCGGACTGGCCCCGCTGTGGATAGCGTAGAAACCCTCCGCCTCTTCCCCGAAAATCCGTTTGCTGATCGCCGCGAAGGGCTGGAGAAGAACCGCCTTGCTCTCTTCGACCCGACCGGGAAGACAGAGCAGATCCTCCGTGACAGCGATGTTCCCTACGAGTATGTCCGGACGCCACTGGTCCTGGAAAGCGACGACAAGCCTAGAACACTGATTGTGGGCAGTGGCCTCTCATTCGACGATTACCCGGAATTGATGACAACTCTCGTAAGACTGGCGGCGCTGGGCCACGCTGTCCTGTGCCTGAGACCGGCCGGGCGGTTCACGATGCCTGGGAGCGACGGGAGCGAGGGGGCAAGCCCGCAGGACGTGAGGTTGGCCCAGAGCGGGATCATCTCGGAACTGGACAAGCAACTGGATCTTCCGCCCTGGGATCGGCAGGGCTCCGTAGTCACCACGCGATGTCGATTCGCCGCGGAACGGGCGCTGGTCGTATGTCACGTGGAGGCCGAAGCCGCCGGAGCCGCCGGAGCCGCCGGCTGGCCTTGGGTAAACATGCGCTTCCAGGGCACCGGCCGTCTTCTGGTCAGCGGGCTCCCCATTGTCGAGTCCTGGGAAAGCGGGCCGACACCCCGCTTCCTGTTCCTTCGAATTCTTGAACTGTTGGCAGAGCCAAGGCAAAACAAGGGAGACTGAGAAATGAAGATGGACCGAATCAGGGCGGGACTCGTGGGACTCATTGTCTTGGCTGGGGGAGTGTTCTTCGACGTCCTGGCGCAAGACGTTTATCCGACAGCTATTCTGCCGTTTCAGGAACGCGGCGCGGAAGTGCGTGGACTGGGCCCCAAAGCAAGCGACATCCTCTTTGCCTCTCTCGTGGCCAACCCCGAGCTCTACTTGGTCGACCGTGAAGACCTGGAGAAAACGCTGGGGGAAGCCGAGCTCAATCTCTCCGGAATGGTGGGGCCCGGACAGGCAACCCAAGTTGGGCAGTTGACAGGAGCCAAGATCCTGGTCACCGGTTCGGTCATGCAGGTCGGAAAGAAGCTGTTTGTCGTCGCCAAGATCATCGGAACGGAAACCAGCCGAGTTCTCGGAAAATCGGTCAAGGGAGACGCACGTGATGACTTGGATACATTGGTCGAGCAGCTTGCTGAGGGCGTCTCCGAAACAATCAGCGCCAAGGCAGACCAACTCGTAGCCAAGCCGGTCAAGCAGGAAGATCGCATCGCCGCTCTCCTGAAGAAGCTCGGGAAGAGCAAACGGCCCGTCCTTTACATCAAGGTTGCGGAACGCCACGTCGGGCAAGCCACCATTGATCCGGCAGCTGAAACAGAGATCACCCTCTTCTGCCGTGAAACAGGCTTTGAGGTGCTCGACCCCGAAGCCGGCCGAAGGAAAGATGCGAACGTCGTCATCCAAGGCGAGGGATTCAGCGAGTTCGCCATGCGCCGCGGCAACTTGGTCAGTGTCAAAGCTCGCCTCGAAGTGAAGGCCATTGACCCCAAAACGGATAAGGTCATCGCCACGGACCGGCAGACTGCCGTCGTCGTTGATCTGACCGAACAGATCGCCGGCAAAGCCGCTCTTCAGAAAGCTGCAGCCGAAATCGCTGAACGCCTGCTGCCAAAGATCGTGGAGAAGTGATAGAACGCGACGAATGACATCTCCCACGGCGAGCAACCAGACATCGC
Source organism: Lentisphaerota bacterium (assembly GCA_018676675.1). GTDB lineage: Bacteria > Verrucomicrobiota > Lentisphaeria > Oligosphaerales > JABHEG01 > JABHEG01. The sequence goes on along the minus strand of JABHEG010000042.1, from coordinate 231,180 downwards.
TGTGCCGAATATGGCTCAATGAGCAGGGCCCACACACAGCCAGGACACTCAACGCAACGCCAGTCGTTCCCCCGACACTGTGACCCGTGCCTCCCAGGAGTAACCCAAGGCCGCCAATGAGGGAAGGAGTTGGACCTCACATATCCCGCGGCGGGCAACGCCAGAAGTCGTCATCGCTAATCCCGACAGCCGACAGCCTGCGAGCGGCTTCCGTGAAGTCTATCGCGTAACCCGCATCGTGACAGTCCGAGCCGAGGGTCAACTGAACTCCTGCCAATTTGAGCCCTGCGAGGTACTCCGCGTACTGTCGCTTGAACCGTTCGGGATAGCTGCCGCTCAGGAGATTCGCCGAGATGTTCGCCTCGGCCCTGGTATCACTCTCAACCAGGGCTGCGGCAAATTCTGCGTGCATAGTCTGCGGGATACAGCCGAAGTCATCAAACCAGGGCTCGCCTGTGTAACGACCATCGCTGTCCTTCCAGTGTCCCATCCACCACCAAGGGTGGGCCACGATGTCCACGAGCGGGTGCTGGGCCAGGAACATGTTCTGCCGATGATAGTCGCGGATGATCGCCTCGCGCTCGAACGGCACGTACAACGGCCAGTGAGTTCCTGCGACCACGTATTCGACCCCACATGCAGTCAAGTCCTCCCGCGTTACCCCCAGGGCCGGTTCTGCCCATGCAGGGCCGCCCTGACGAATCCCGTAGACAGCTTCTCCGTCGTAAGCGCCCTCAGCGATCCGATCGAGTTCCCACTGCGACACACAACTCAGCTCAACCCCAAAGTGGAACCGGCTCTCCGGCACGGCGCCAAGGTACTCCTCCCGAGAGGACACCAGGTCGGGAAGATTGATTGGGGTGTGCACATGGTCGGTCAAACCGAAGTCCCGGATCCCCTCCTCCGCAGCCCGGCGAACGAGATCGTCTACGGTTATGCACGCTTGATCACACGAATTGCGTGAGTGGATGTGCCAATCACTGGTCAACGTCATGGTGTGCCCTTCCTGCGAGAACTCTGAGACGAGGATTCGGGCAACGTAACCGTGAAACGACGAAAAGCACCGCCGCCACGCTCCATCCAGCACGATTGACGAACTTGCTCCGAGACCTACATTTCCCCAGCCTCTCTGGAAGCTCAGCCCCGGACCGCGGTGAACGCCCCGGGGAGACGACTCAGTCGGATGGGAAAAAGCATGCGTCAGCCGCTTCGTCGAGTCATAGTGCTGGTCGTCCTGATCACCGGGGTTACCAAAGCAGAAGACTGGCCCACCTACCGACACGATAACGGACGGACGGGGGTGACGACCGAACGCCTCACACTACCCCTTAGCCCCCTCTGGACGATCGTTCCCGTTCACAAGCCGGTCCCGTCTTGGCCCACCCCTGGCGCCCGGGAACGTCCCCGCGTGCACTTTGACGATGTCTTCCATGTAGCGATCGTCGACAATACGGTGTTCTTCGGCTCTTCCGCCACCGGTGCGGTCCGTGCCTTTGACGCCATCACAGGGACTAACCTATGGACATTCCTTGCCGGAGGCGCCGTGCGGTTAGCCCCGGCAGTGTGGGAGCGTCGTGTCTACGTCACCTCAGACGACGGACTGATATACTGCCTTTCTGCCCGCGACGGGAAGGTGCTATGGCAACGTCGGGCTAGTGGTTCAGACGAGCAAGTGGTCGGGCACGGCCGTATCATCTCGGCCCATCCCCCGCGCGGTGGCGTGGTTGTGGCGGATGGGACGGCCTACTTCGCCTACGGCATCTTCCCGACAGAAGGGGTGGGGCTTTGCGCAGTCGATGCCGCGACCGGAACACCGGTTTGGTCCAACACGGGATTCGGCCAACGCTATCAACGCATGGCCCATGGAGGAACGGAGGGATTCTGCGGCGTCTCTCCTCAAGGCTACATGCTGGCGTCCGACACCACGCTGTTCGTCTGTTCCGGGCGATCTGTTCCGGCCGCATTCGCCCGAAAAGGCGGGGAACTCCTTTACTGGAAGGGTGCAACGCATCATGAGGGGGGGACATGGGCATTGCTCGCTGGAGAGACGCTCTATTCGGATGCAGATCGACTGCTTCCCCCAAACGCCATTGCTGCGTACTACCAAAATGTCAAGGGACTTCCCCCAGTCGATGGGACGCGCCTCAAGCGTGACAGCCCACGACTGATGGCACGTGACGGCAAGACCGGCGAGGACCTCTTCGTTGCCTTCCCCGGTGATCGCGTTGTGGTCACAGACAAGACCACGTACACCCAGCAGAACGGTGTGATAACGGCCATTGACCGCCAGGCGTATGACGCATTGGGGGCACAGGAAAATGCCCTCGCCAAGAAACTCATGAGTAACTTCTGGAAGAACTACAAACGTTCTCTGGACATACGTGTTCTGGCAGACCGCCGCAAACGGCGCCAGGCCAACGGAGAAGACCTCCCCAAAAACGAGCTGGAAAAACTCGCAGCGGCCAGGGAAGAAGTGGCCCCCGGTTGGACTGAACGCGATGGACTCGAGCAGAGAATGCATGACACGAAAACGGCGATCAGCAAGATCGTCCGCTGGCGCTGCACGACAGAACTGACCGAAGAGATCATCGTCGCAGGAGACACTGTCTTCGTGGGTGGTGCCAACCAGGTAGGCGCAATTCGAGCGACGGATGGTCAACTGGTCTGGACACAGAAGGTGACTGGCAATGCACGCGGGCTGGCTGTGGCCAATGGCCGACTCGTTGTCAGCACCGACAGTGGCCACATTCACTGCTTCTCCACAGCGTCGGCAACGACGCCTCCTCCCGCGAAAGAGCAGGCGGGAAGTAAAGCACCACCGAAAGAAACTCCCACGTCGGAACAGAGCGCCTACTCCGCCCTGTTCGAGGCAATCCCCGCGGAGCTCAAGACGACCCGAGGCATTGCTCTTGTCTATGGTTGCGACCGAGGAGCGTTGATCGGCGAGCTTGTAGCTCAGACAGACCTTTATGTCGTCGGCTACGATCCTGTTCTGCGGAATGTCCTTGCCGCTCGTCAGGATCTCCTGGACCGGGGGATCCTCGGCCGCCGGTGTGCGGTCTTTCAAGCCAATCTGCAGGACCTCCCCTGCCCTCCCTATGTGGCGAACCTCGTCGTCAGCGGCACGATGGCACAAGTTGGTCGTCCGGTCGGCAGTTCGCGGGAAATCCGGCGGGTTCTGCGCCCGTGTGGAGGGCTCGCTCTTCTCGGCCAACCGCTGGGGACACAACGCGCCTTGGACAGAGAAGCTCTGAATACATGGTGGGGGGAACAGCCGGAGCCGAACATCACCGAGAAAGGCGGCCTGTGGCTGACCTTCACAGCTCCCCCTCTCGCCCGAACGGCAGAATGGACCCACCAATATGCCGATGCAGCCAACACCGGTTGCTCCGGAGACGACCTCGTCACCGCCCCATTTGCTCTCCAGTGGTTCGGACGCCCCGGGATGGCCAAAATCGTCGATCGGCACCAGCGCGCGGCCGCACCACTGTATGCCAACGGCCGGCTCTACCACCAGGGCATCAATTACTTGTTCGGGATTGATGCCTACAACGGTACAGTGCTGTGGGAGCGCTGGATCCAGGGAGCGCAGCGGAAGGGACTCTCACGCGCCGCAGGAAACATGTGCGCTACCCCGGGTCATTTGTTCGTCACCGTTGGGAGCCAGTGCCTCAAGATAGACGGCGCCACGGGCAAAACGTTGAGCAAGATCGCCCAACCGAGCGCTGAAAAAGGACGTCTCTGGGGGTGGATCGCCAGCAGGGGCGATCAGTTGTACGGCAGTTGCGGCAAAGACACCACGACCGCCAATCTCCTTTTCTGCCTGGACAACAGCACCGGGAACGTTCTCTGGCAAACGCCCGTAAGGCAGGTCAGGAACAGTTCAATTGCGATGGCAGACCAGCAGTTGTTCTTCCTCGAATCACGTCCTTCCCCCCAGGAAAAACAGGCGGCAGAAAGCATGCAGCTACCGCTTCTTCCGAACGATCCCAAGCCGGGCGTCCCCCTCCCAAGTCAGCCCTATTACCCTCGCGGGAAGACACCCGCGGATGTCCGAACCGTAGTCGCTCTGGATAGGCAGACAGGGAAACCGCTTTGGCGACAGCCGCTTGACCTCACCGGTATGGGAAAGGAACCCACACTCTGCGTCAGCCGTGGAACTGTGCTGGTCGCCGCGAATATGGACGCCACGCGCTTCATCGCGCTCGACGCCAGGGACGGAACCCCGCGCTGGACAAAGAAAACGGTCTACTTCCGCCGCCCGGTTATCGTGGAAGGCACGATCTACACGTTGCCCTTCGCGCATGACCTGGCAACCGGTGCCCTGAAGATGCGGACGAACCCGATCACGGGTACTGAGACGCCGTTCGTCTGGACCAAAGCCTACGGTTGCGGAGGAGCTTCCGCATCAAACCACACGCTCTTTTTCCGTTCCGGCTCGCTGGGCTTCTACGACATCACCCAGGACTCGGGAGTGGGCAACGTCGGAGGTCTCAAACCGAGTTGCTGGATCAGCCAGATCCCTGCAGGGGGGCTCTGGCTTGCCCCCGAAGGCAGTGCCGGCTGCAGTTGCGCTTACCCGATCCGTTCGTCAATGGCCTTGCGCCCCGTTGCTGTCAAACAGGATTGGTGGACCCACTACGTCAAAGGGATCGACATCGCCCCCGTCAGACAACTCCGCCTGAATGTCGGGGCACCCGGTGACCGACGTGACTCCCACGGCAGGCTCTGGCTCTCGTGGCCACGGCCAAAGTCACGTTTGACCCTGAAGCTGCCGGTTACGTGCCCCGAAGGAGCTCCGGGAGCATTCCTGACGGATGTGAACGCCCCCCTGGCAAGGCTCACCGACCGCCCGTGGCTCCATGCATCCGGTAGTTCCGGACCGATCACGATGAACCTGGCTCTGCGCAAACCAACCGGTACGCCACACGAATACGCGATTCGCCTTCACTACGGGGTGCACCCAGGTGCGGAAAAGGGCGAGTGCACGGTTAGCGTCGTCCTGACTCGGACGACCTCATCTTCCCCCCCTGTCACGGCGACTGTTGGCATGAAACCAACCGTTCTTGAGCTGGTTGCTGAAGCGGATGGCGAGCTGACGGTGCACTCATCCGCAACTGATGGCAAAGCGTTCCTCTGTGGGGTCGAAATCGAGCGGCGTTGAAGGAGCTGTGCCGAAGAACACCGCCCGGTGCCCGGATAGCCCCAAACCGATTCAAGGAGCATGTGATGAAGGTCTTGGTGATTGGCGGAACAGGCCACATCGGCAGCTATCTGGTTCCCCGGCTGGTGCTGGGCGGCCACGATGTCACCGTGGTCGTGCGGAACCCGGAGCCGCAGTACACCGATCCGCGGCTCGCGTGGCCGTCGGCTACGTGGGTCGTCGCGGACCGGGAAGCCGAGGAACAGACGGGCGCATGGGGGCAACGCATGGACGCCACAGATGCAGATGTGGTTATCGACCTCATCGCCTTTACCCCCGAACAGAACCGCACGATGATGGACGCCTTCGAGGGGCGTGTCCAACACTTCCTGCACTGTGGAACGCTTTGGGCCTATGGTCCGTCGGCACGCACCCCGTACCGCGAGTGCTACCCGCGACGGCCCGTGGGAAGCTATGGCCGGATGAAGGTGGAGATAGAGAACGAGCTCCTGGCACGTTACCGGGCGACTGGGTTCCCTGCAACGATCGTGCATCCGGGCCATATCTCCGGACGTAAGTGGCTCCCCATAGACCCGCAGGGAACGCTTAACGGTGTAGAAATCTATCGGAAACTTGCTGCCGGAGAAGTGGTCCACCTGCCCAAGTACGGCCGCGAAACACTTCACCATGTCCATGGTGACGATGTAGCCCAGCTCTTCGAACTGGCAATGAACCAGCGTGAGCGCTCTCTGGGGGAGTCGTTCAGTGCTGTCACGCCCTACGCCATGTCACTGATCGGTTGCTGTGAACACGTTGCCTCGCTCTTCGGAATGACGGCAAACCTGGAATTCGTGGATACGGATGAGCTTGAAGCAGTCCTCGGCAAGTCGGCAGCAGCCGCCACATACGAACACATCCGGCATTCCCCCTGTTCCAGCATCGAGAAGGCCATCAGGCTGCTTGGCTACCATCCACGCTACACGACGGAACAGATCTACACGGAGTGTATTGACTACCTGTTGGAGTCAGGGCAGCTCGTGCTGTGAACCCTCCAGGGACAACGCGCCACAAGCATCAAAGCTTGACTCGGGGATGACCTGCCCTGAGTTCCAGCCCCTAAGCAGTTAACGGAACACTCACAATGACTGACTACAGCATCTCAGCCTGGATAGTTCGTGATCTTCCCCTGGCTCAAGGGGTTTCAGCCCTGGCGTCCGCGGGCTTCGCCTCTGTTGAACTGTCCGCTGACCAGTGCCCTCTTGTCCAGGAATGGGAACGCGATCCGGTCGGTTTGTGCACACGCCTCGAGGGAGCCGGGCTGACCGTGCCGTCCATTCACTGTCCACAGCCCGGACGTTTCCTGGATGCCGCGGATGAGAACGCCAGGCTCGATGCAGTCGTGGCAAACCTCCGCTACCTTGAGCGCATGGCCCTTTGCGGCGTAGACGAGATCGTGATCCATCCGACCGGTGCCGGCGGAGGGGCAGACGTGGCCCCGGAAGACAGTCGGGCACGGACGTTGCTCTCCCTTCAGACACTGGCCGCCCGGGCAGGCGAATTGGGACTCAGACTGGCCGTCGAGAACATCGGTTTCAAGCCCGGGCGTCCCGATTCAGATATGGCAAGCCTGCTCACCATCATAGACGGTTTGGGAGACCACGTGGGGCTCTGTCTCGACATTGGGCACACCGAGATCGCCGGACTCGACATGGTCGAGGAGTTGACGATTGGGCTGGAGTCAGGAAAACTCTTCACCTTACATCTCCACGATGTCCTCCCCTCCGGGAAAGACCACGTCATTCCCGGAGAGGGACGAGTCGACTTCACCCCATTCCTTGCAGCCCTCAACGCCGCCAAATTCAGCGGAGGACGCACACTCGAGATCGCGCCGGGGAAAGGCGATGTTGCGGCGCGGCTGGCGCAAGTGTCGGACGTCAAGAGATGCTGGGAAGTTCACCAGCTCTGAGACTACTGCTTCGGAACAGCGGAAAACTCCTCGACCGGCACGATGAGGATGCAGTCAACGGCCAGTCCTCCACCTAGGTTGCTCATGCGCAGCACGTGCTGTCCCTTGGTCAGTTCGGCCTGCAGGGGGGCGCCCTGGCTATCCTTCAGGAGCGACCACGACCAGTTATCGACAGTTGAGGACCAGCCACCGGTGGTGGGAAGGACAGCGCGTTCCCAGGCCGCGGAGGGGAAGTCACCGTCGATACGGCAATCGCGCGTCGCTTCAGGCGAAGCCGTCGCGTACTTGAGCACAATCCCGTAAGAACCGGTCTTCACGATCTCGGCTTTCCACTCGAGCCAATGCCCGATGTCCTTGTGCCAGTAGGATACGGCTTGCCCGGAGGCATTCTCTCGATTATCAAGCGTCTTCGATGTACCCCCACCCTCCTCTGTAAATGTCTCGGCCTCAATAAGCGCAGCCGGAGTATCTCCGAGTCCTCGAAGCCACGCCGGCCAAACGTGTATGGACTGTTCGCATGTGGCCCACTCGCCGCAGTCGCTCCCCACCTTCAGCTTGACCCCATACGTGCCGTCATCCGCGAATGTGTGGCTCGCCCGGGCAACGTTCGCCGTGGCACCATCCCCGAAGTCCCAGTGCCAACTGGTGATGGTCCCCTGCTTGGCCCTGGACCGGGCCCCGTCAAACGCCATCGTTGTGCTGCCACCGATCCCAAAGCCAGGCTCCACCACAAAGGCGGCACTCAATGTCGGAGATTGAGCTTGGACCGTCAGGACAGCTGACGCCAGGGATTGATTTCCCCAGGCATCAACCCCTCGAACGCGGTAATGATAGCTCGTTCCGGGCGTCAGTCCGCAATCGTAGAAGACAGGCAGAACAGGGCTACCCAGCAGAGCCTCCACGGTCGCAGCAAACTCGGGTGTCTCAGACCGGTACACGCTGTAATACGCCACCCCCTGTGTCGCCTGCAGATCGTCCCAGACCAGCTTTGTGTGCGGTGTTTGTGCCTGCATGAGCTCCCCGGCTGCTGCCTCATCGGACGCTTCGAGCGGGGCCTCACACAGATTGGCCGGCATACCCTCAAGCGCTTCCGGGACGTTGCCGCGCCCTGTAGGCAGGAACTCTGGATCGTCTGTCACCGCCACCGCATCGATGGCCACATCGACGTCACTGGTGCCGAACACAAGCGTCACGTTCCCTTTCCTGAGCCGTACTGGTTCCACAGTGATCGGCAACCAACGCCACGTCATGTCACTCACGAGAACTGACGTGGTGTCAGCACGGTTGAGACGGAAGTGGAGCTGACCGCTGCAATCAGGTCTAAGGGAACGGCAGCGTGCAAACAACCGAACGCGGCTCCTCCGCGGAATCCGCAGCACCAAGGCCCCACTTCCCCGCAGGCCTTCGCGCAACCGCTTGCGGTAGAGGAGGTCTTGATCTCTAACCGCGACCGCAAACGCATCGCTGCAGTTGCCCGGCTCGAACACCAAGACCATCGGCAGGGCCATCTCAGCCTGTTCCGCCTCGTAGAAATGACGGAATGCTCCTCGCTTCCGCCCAACGGCGACTTCAGTGGAAAAGCGCCGACTCTCGAGCCGTGAATGCTCTACACTGGTCAAGGCGTAAACCCCATCCCCGCCTTTCTCCGGCAGTGTCCATTCGGTGACTGGAACCGGGACCTCGTTGAGCCTGGTGAATGGTCCGCCGCTGTTTCCGGCACGGTAGACGTTGTACCCGAGGACTTCCGTGTGACGTCGCGGCGGATCCCAGGTGAGCTTTCCCCATCGGCGTCGAACATCAATCGGCGGAGAAGGATAGCGCGAAACGATACTGTAAACATCGAGGTTCTTCCTGGGCCGCTGACCATGCGTAATCTCCGTCCGGCAAAGCATGGAGGAGACACAGGCGACCTTTGTCGCATCCGGACTTGGTGCCTGTGCCTGAAGTCCCGCCCCACCGCCCGCAGTGTACGTGCCGTAGTTCTGAAACTGCAGGGCGGCCAGGCGCCACCAGCTGCGCCGTTTCACATCGATCGCCAGCAGTGTGTATGGGTAGAGTAGACTCTCAGGAAAACAGACCTCAGCGTCTGAAAAATCCACGTGGTCCAGAACGGGATAGGTGCCGATGTGGTGCTTGACCTGAGCCGTCGCGGGATCCTCCAAGTACAGCGACGAGTAACCGCTGCCCCGAAGTCGCCAACCGGCTTGCGTGTTCATCGCCCGATGCGTTGCTGTCCAGGAATGGAGCATGGAGCCATCGTTCATGTGGTATGGACGCATACTCATTGCCCAAAAGGCCATACCATCAAGGGCGTGAATCATCTGATCCTGCCGAGTTGCGTCTTCCGGGATCGCCCAGATCTGCCCGGGGTTCACCGTGTTGTCATCGGACTGATAGTAGGGATTACAGCCCATGTAAGCGACCCAGTTGAGCCCGTAGAACACATACCAGCGCCCGTCGAAGCCGCGGCGCCACCCCAATCGATTCGGCCAGAACCAAACGTCCTTCGAGGAATCGGCCGAGAGCGTCTGCACGTCGAAGGCGCGGAAGCTCTCCCCATGTGGGTCAGATAGACCGATACGCTTCTCATCCTCTGAGAGCCAAGCAAAGGTCTCATGCTGCACCTCATCCAGACGAACTCCGCTGACCTTGGCGGGGGTCAAGCGAAGCGTCCACCCGGACTTGGTCGGCATCGGAATCTCATGAGTTGCTCCAGTCACAATGTTGCGCATCTTCACAGCTTTACCGGTTGGAGCGCCAGCGAGGATCCAGTCTTCCGGATCCCCGCTTTCCGGCGGCAAACGCCGCCGCATCCATGGGTAAAGCCACGGCTCCGGCGTCTTCCAGCGTGTCACCCAGCGCCGTGTCCCGTCGCTGCGCAGAAGCGCTCCCGGATCCTTGACATACAGGTACTTGCCGCGCGGGCTGTAGGCGTGTAGGCCCTGGGCCCGGAGATAGGCCTTTTCACCTTGCGTTACAAGCCATACCTCAGCTCCCGTGTTGCTCTCCGAGAAAGCCACCCGGCCAGGGCGCTTCCACTGCGCGTGCTCGCGAACAGTCTCGAGACCGTGCCACCGCTTCATTGGGATGTCCGCAGCCCAGCCTCTCTTCAGGCGTGTATCCCCCAAGCGCTCAAGTCGCAACTCACGAATGTCCAGCCGCATTTGCCGAAAAATACCGTAGTGCGAACGAACGCCGAGGGTGACCTGCCGCGGGCCTTCTCCGTCCGCTTCCACAAAGAACGGGAGCACGATCTCTCGGAACTCCTCCGAGACCCCAACGGGAACCCCGAATGGTCCTGTCAGCCGTTGACACCGATCGCCTTCGCCCACATACCCCAACGTGCTCGCAAACACCGACACTTCCTGGCAGTCTGAACGAGCCATGGCCGTCAGGAGATAGTGTCCTGAGGGCAGCGCCGTGTCCTGAAATACGCGGAAGGCATGGCTCTTCAAGTGCGTGGCGCGCCCGCTGGTACTACCTGTGGTCACGAAACTGACATGGTCGCCATTGTGCTCAACCGTGCATCCTCGCACGTCCCACCCAAGCGGCTTCCCTCCCAGCTCTGCCACTTCGTTAAAACGCGGGTTCGTGATTCCGTTGGTGGCCGTTGCGCAAGGTGTCAGGATGACCTGATCGTAGTAGCAGGGGCCGGGTTTGGGGTAGGCATAGCGGTCATCCACCCACAGTTCAAAAACGCCATCTTCAATAGCAGCGCCTCTGGCGATGGGAGTTCCACTGCGCTCATAGCGCACCCACGTTTCCCCCCCGTCAAGTGAGACGCCGAGATAGCGGCTGACCTTCAGACTGACGTCATAGCGCCCCTTTGGGATGCCGGTGAGTCGTGTGTGCAACATGGGCGCTCCCTCCTCTGAACTCGCCCGGTCACGCGTCACAACTGGACCTTGCAGCACAACTCCGCCAGTCCAGGGGCCCTTGTCCTCCGACCAGAGATTCCAGGCTGTTTCCGTGTGCTTGTTGACATTCCAGGCGGTCGTTGGCGAGCTGTGGTCCTGTGGCTCAAAGGAAAGCGGTTTGAGGATGACTGCCCCTGACGGCACCCCCTGCTTCTCTACGGGCTGCCCAACCAGTGCACCGCTCATCAGTACAAACGCAAGGAGCCCCCAAATCGGGCGTGAATGGAGCGTACGGGAACTCGTCACTGTGGCCTCCTCCGTGGCTATTACGTCTCCGGCTACCTGACAGGCCGAATAGGGACAGAAGAACGCAGCCGTTACCCCGAGTAGGCAAGGGCTGTATCACCTCGGGGGTGTTCAATGCCTACGGGGGAGCCGTTCTATCGTTTCCGGGATAGAGCGGGCAGCGCGCGCCCCGGCCGCAGGGGGGCGGAGACGGTTGTGAGCGGGGTTCCCTTCCCTACTTTCTTCTCAGTTCGGGCGTTCGGGTAACGCTCACTGAGCAGGTGTACACGGATCTCCGCGTTCCCGTCCTTCTGTGTGACCGTAACATCGTCACAGACGTAAGCCCGGCTCCCGGCCACAAGGGCGCGTATGGGAGCTCCGGGGTTGCGGCGGAGCGACTCTGCGAAAACACGCGGGTCGCTGCGGGCGTCCTTGAAGCTGTACATCACGTCCACACCCTGAGCGAATTCGGCTCCCTGGCGTCCGGTTTTGTCGTCCTCATCCAGTCGAGCATAGGCGTGGAAGACCGTGTTCTGTTCGGACAGCGCGGTGCCAAACTCGTACACCCACACGTAGCGGTCTCCACCTACATGTCCAAACCAGGCGCCGACGATCTCACCGGGGAGAGCTTCGGGGTCAGCTGCCCCCGGCCCCTTGGGGGCGGCCTCATAGTACCGGGTCAGCACTTCTGCATCGTCTGAAGGCGTCCCAAGAAGCGCTTCAACACAGTCAGGGATTGAGTCTCCATCGGTGTCCTGGTCCAGCATGCGACCGGTGATACGCACGATGGCTTCAGCGGCCCGGATAGCAGTGTCGGGATTCGTATCGCCGAGAGCACTGGCCAGCGCGGCGAGCTCCGCGCCCCCTCCACACACACCGAGCGTCTGGGCAGAATACGTGCGAATTGTCTTGTCTTCAGATGCGAGATTCGCAAAGACGCGCTCTCGGGCTTGCTCATGCCCGAGCTTGGCCAGTGCATTCCAGGCGAAACTCGAGGCTAGCGGATCCTCTGCGGATTCCGCAAGCTGCTGAATGGCAGGCCAGTCGTCACGCGTACCAATCTGCCCCAGAATCCAAGCGGCAATGCGACGAGTCGTTTCGTCGTTCGGGGCCAACAACCGTTCGCGGACACGTTTCAGTTCAGCCGTCTGACCGGATCGAGCCAGTGCTGCCGCTGCCATCAGTTCCTCACTCGTCGTCTCACTCGCCAGATGGGCGCGCATGGCGGCAAGGTCGCCAACCTGATGGACTTTAAACAGGCTCTCGCAAACGTGTACGGGAGCGCTCGTATCGGGGTCCGTGAGAATCTTGACCATCCCGGGCAGTGGGCTCAAGTCGCCTGCTCTCATGATTTCACGGCTCAGACCACATCGCTTCTGATCATCGGTCTCTACCGCCAGGCGCGGTTTCAGGTCATAGATCACGCAAGCCCCGAAACCTGCTGCGGTCAGCGCTTCGGCCGCGTGCATGCTCGGCCAGAACTCATCAGACGCCATCCCTTTCCGCAGCAGTGTAACGGCACGCAGACGCAGTTCCGGTTCAAAGGCAGCCTGCCCCCAGGTCATTGCCCCGAGAAGCAGCCAGAGGATGGTCGCAGAAGCCTGTCGCACGCGCATGGAGTCTTCTCCTACGTTAACAATGACACATGGTAGCCGGCATCACGGACATGGTGCTGAAAACAGGGCCGAGTGCTCCCCCCCCCGGCCCGCGGAATTCTCAGAACGCGAGCTGGTCGCCCCATTCCTTCTCGAGCCAGGGGCGTTCCGCTTCAAGCAACTCGGCGAAACACTCTTTGATTCGGGCCGGAGTGGTGCTCGCGGCCGTGGTCGGGTCGATCAAGCAGGCCTGGAACGCTTTGTGAAGGTCACGCTCAAGCATTGCATCGCTCGCCATGGTCTGCATGTCCGAAAGCCCGTGACACAGCGCAGCGAGATGTACAGGCATCTTCCCAACACGGTGTGGATGCACACCGTTCCTGTCTACTGTACAGCAGACCTCAACGCAGGTGTCATCGGTGAAGTTATCCAGACAGCCGTTGTTGATCACGTTCAGGTGCATGCGGTAGACGTTATCGGTCTCCAGAGCGTGCATGATGTGCATGCCGTACTCAAACGAGCGGTCCAACTTGAGCGGCTTGTGCCCTTCAGTCTGCTGAACAAGATCGGAGTCCGGCGCCCAGCGCGGTGCGGTGATGTCCACCTCCGCCTCCGTCTCCCGTTCGGGCAGGAACACAGCCTCGCGGTCCGCTTGGCGAGGGTTAAAATAGGGCAGATACTCGGCGCAATGGCGACTCGACTCAGTCGTAAAGTAGTCGAACGTCTTGAGTAGCTCGAACTGGACTGCGCGAGAGCGATAGATGTTCTCGTTGTCTTCCGCTGCCCGGAGCAGGTCCGGGTAGGCATTCCGACCGTCGAGGTACTCGATGGTCAGGAACCAGTCCATGTGATTGACCCCGGCCGCCGTGTACCGCAGTTCCTTGTGGCTGCAGCCGATCCAGCGCGCCACATCGCGAATGCCGTACTGAATGTTGTGGCAAAGCCCGAGCATGTTGATGCCCGGACAAGCGAAATTGAGGGTGCGTGTAAGCATGGACATGGGATTCACGTAGTTGAGCATATAGGCCCCGGGGCACCGTTGCTCCATATCCTTGCCAATCGCGATCAACTCCGGGGCACAACGAAACGCGCGGAACACACCGCCCATGCCCGCCGTATCAGCCACACCTTGATGGATGCCGTATTTCCTCGGAATCGTGATTTCATAGTGGAACGGGACACCACGATATGCCGGGCCGCCCTGCGCGAAGGAAGTCATCACGTAGTCAGCCCCCTCAAGCACACCGTCCCGCCAATCGCTCGCCGTCGAGACGCGCGTTGGTGCGTCATAGGCATCAACGATCTTCCGGCAATACGCCTCAACCGGCCCAAGGTTCTCCGGATTGATGTCGACGAGAACGATCTCTGAATCGCGCAGTTCCTCAAACGAGAGGATGTCCGCGAAGGACCTTCCACCGAACCCGCTGCCCGCACCAATGAACACAATCTTTGGCATGTCGTATTCCTTCAGTCGCTCTCCGTTTGCCCTACCCGCACGGGTGCTCTACGCATTGCCTTCGCCAAGGCCGCTCTCAACCAGATAGTTGTAGCTCTCTTCGACAGCGGTGAACATGTCCGTTGCACAAGCGTCCAGTTCAACGATCACCCAGCGCAACACGTCCGGATTAGCCGCGGCAAGGACGCTCGGGAAATCCATCTTTCCGGCACCAGCTGCGACCATGGGCTCGCCCTTGACCAGCGGACCATCTTTGATGTGAAGCAGGGGAATCCGATCTCTGAATTTGGCGACCTGTTCAGCCGGATCGTTCGCCCCAAAGTTCGATGACCAGTATGTATCGAGTTCGAAGAGCACGTCCGGGCACATCTCGGCAAAATGGTCGTACGCCAAGCGATCGCCAACCGGGGCAAACTCCCAGTAATGGTTGTGCATGAAGAGATTGAGTCCCGCCGCCTTCAGTGGCGGAATGAGCTCATTGATCTCGTCGGCTGTGCGCTTAATCACGTCCAGGTCCTTGAATGCATCCGGGCCGAAGCCGCGGCAAACCAGATCCATTTCGAGAATCCCAGCCGCCTCAATCACCTCGTTCAGTGAGTCCTTTGTCGCAGCCGGACCATGGCTTGACGACACCACCATTCCCAGATCAGAGACAATCGTCTTGAACTCCTGGGGACTGAGCCCATTGAATCCGGCCGGCTCGACGCCCTTGTAGCCAATCTCCGCAACCCGACGTAACACCCCGGGGAAATCGGTCTTGGCCTCTTCACGTAGTGAATAGAGCTGAACAGAAATCGGCTTTGCCATCGTTACATGTCCCTTTATGCACTGTGCCAATGAGTGGTCATGGCCCACATCTGAATGCCGGTGCGAATATACGCCCATATCCCTGTTCCGGCTCGCAGTTAGGAGTCCCTTATTCATGGGCTCTGAACTGTGGAGGCTCGACCGGGTGACTCCTTCTACGTATTTCGCAGCCGGAACACCCTTTCAATCTATTTATCGCAGCCATAGATTCCCATAGGTGCTCATTCAGTCCATGGAGCGTCATCAGGAAGCAACGGATTCAGAAGGATGGAGGAACGTCCATGATCATCGGCTTGGCTCGTGAGATCAAGAAGGAGGAATACCGTGTGGGACTGACGCCGGGCAGTGCCAGGGAGTATCTCCAGGCAGGCCATACGGTGCTGGTTGAGAAGGGAGCTGGGGAAGGCTCGGGGTTTGGGGATACCGACTACGCCAACGCCGGCTGCGATCTGCGTGATAGAGAGACGGTCTTCGGGAAAGCCGAGATGGTGATCAAGGTCAAGGAACCCCTCGACGCCGAGTATGACCTCTTGAGGGAAGGCCAGATTCTCTACACATACCTGCATCTGGCTGCCAACCGGCCACTGACCGAGGTCCTCCTCGCACGAGGCGTGTCTGGAGTCGCTTACGAGACGGTGATGGAAGACGACAGATCCCTCCCCTTGCTCAGACCGATGTCCGAAATCGCCGGCCGACTCTCGGTCCAGGAAGGCGCCAAGTACCTGGAGAAGACGTACGGTGGCGAAGGCGTCCTGCTGGGTGGTGTTCCCGGCATCCCTCGAGGAAAAGTCGTGATCCTGGGCGGAGGAACAGTGGGTACGAACGCCTGCAAGATCGCGGTCGGGATCGGAGCCGAGGTCACCATCCTGGATCTCTCGGCTCAACGGCTCGCTTACCTGGATGACATCTTTGGCGGCAGAATTACCACACTGTATTCCAACGAGGCCAACATCGAGGAGTCCCTTCGGGAAGCCGATGTCGTCATCGGAGCCGTCTTGATTCCGGGCGCTGCCGCCCCCAAACTCGTCCGGAGAGAACACCTGACCATCATGAAGAAGGGGGCGGTGATCGTTGATGTAGCCGTTGATCAGGGGGGGTGTTGCGAGACAACCAAGGCTACCTACCACTCGGATCCGATCTTCATGGTGGACGGTGTTGTTCACTACTGTGTCGCCAACATGCCAGGAGCCGTCTCTCTGAGCTCGACCCGCGCGTTGACCAGCGTCACCAACCGGTACGGCCTTCTCATCGCAAACGAAGGCATCGAGGCAGCTGCGGCACAGTCGGCGGCCATCCGCGGCGGGCTGAATACACACCACGGAAAACTGACGAATGCAGCCGTTGCTGAAGCCATGCAGGCGGGGGAGGATGGATGAGGGAGCTGGATGAACTGGACCGAAAGATCGCCGCGATTCTGGGCAAAGACGGGCGAACAACAAACAGCGAGATCGCCGCTCAGTTGGCGGTCTCAGAAGGCACGATCCGAAACCGGATCCGGAAACTCACGGAGAGCGACCAACTGCGAATCAAAGGGTTGGCAAACCCGAACACTGATCCCGGCAATCAGCTTGTCTTTATCGCTGCGAAGATCGCACTGAGCAAAGACCTCAGGCGTACGGCGAGGGCTGTGGCTGACCTGCCATTCGTGAAGGCCGTGTCCATTGTCTCAGGGCGATACGATCTCATCATCGAGGTTCTGGCTCCACCCCACGCAATGATCTCGTTCATCAGCGACCATCTGGCCAAAGTCGGTTCGATCACCTCGACCGAGAGTTTTATGGTGATGGAGGGGTTCAACAAGTGGGTGTAGGGGCAACATCTTCCTGCCGCCGGACTCACTCCAGCGTCAATTCCACAATCCCCCAAATTCCCAGGCTCGGAATGATCAGTCGCGTTCCCTCGACGTGTTCTTCGATCTGCAGATCGGTCGGATCCCGGCCAGGCGCGTGCCAGACGGCCTTGGCGATCGGACGACCAAGGCCCGGCTTGCGAATCAGCACTGAAGGCCAGCTCACTTGAGCCAGACTGGTGCGATTGAGAACATGCAACGCGAGCTTCGCGCCCTCCGGATCCCGTGGGGCGCGAGGCAAGAGCACAATGCCTTCAGGTCCCCATACGGCCAATGGGCTGTAGGCTTCCAGATCACCTGCAGCCAGCTCTGAATCAGAAAAGACCGGCGCTGTCTCCGCCAAGTCCCGAAGGGCCTCCAGACAGGGCACGGACAGGTGCTCCCGTGAGCAGGCCACCACGACTACCTGCGCGTTCTCCAAGGCCGCAAAGTCAAGAGCTATCGGGTAGAACGATGCGCCAACCGGCACGAACCGGAAAGGAATTTGGGCTTTGAACAGGCGCTCACAGATGCTGCGGGTGCGGTTCTTGTCATAGTTGTCGAGATCCACGAGTACCGCAGCCCACGAACAGGTCTCAAACCCGTCCAGCAACGTCCCGTTGTCCTTCGCGAAGGCAAACAGATCACCATACTGCTCCGGCGTCCCGTAGTAACGTGGTCGTATCCCCGTAGCATCACTGCCCATGTACATGTCCCACGGAATCAGCATCAACTGCCCCAACGCGTAGCTTGCTGCGATCGCCCGACGTGCTGTGCGCAGTTCACGAGGTTTGGGCACAAACACCTGCCACGTGCCGATGGCTTCAGCGGTCTTGGCAGGAATCGCCAAATCCACCAACCCCATGTGCCACGTCTCGCCCTGTAGGAAGTCCACGATATCCGCCATGTAGTTGGACTTCTGGGAGGGATGGTAGAACGTCGCATTCAGCGAGAGCGGGACAACTCCCCCGCGTACCGCATCGAGACGGCGACGTAGTTCCTTGAAGAAACGACGCACGGAGAGTCGCTGAAAACGCTCAAAGACCGCCGTAGTCACCAGGCCGCCACGCTTGGCTTTGTAGGTGGCCGCATCACCAATCCCGTGCTGCCTCTTGAGAAACGCCAGATAGTCGAAGGACTCAACGTCCGTGATTCCCATCCCCTGCAATTCTCCCTCCGGGATCTCGCCTGACAGATAGTCCCGGAAGGCCACCATGCAGTCGTCGCAGAAACACGCGCCGCCCCAAGAATGAGCATGGACGATCATGGACCAATCATCAAACTGAATCCAGTCAGCCCCGGCTTTCAGGGCTTTGGTGGCTCGTTCCACACTGTGTTCCAGGAACCGAGGCCGGTTATTGCACCCCCAATACCATGGCTTCTCCCGGTTGAAGGCGACCATCCAGGGGGCCACCACCGGGTTGCCGTCCAGATCCAGCGCCTGGGCCTCGGGTTCAGTCGTCCCGGCAATGGAGTTGATTGCGCTCTGAAAAGACTCGATTCCTTCGGCACGACAGTCCGCGATGTACGCAGGGTCGTGCGAATAACACCACATGATCCGATCGGGCCGGAAGCTGCGGATCGTCTCAGGCGAGTTCTTGCGTTTACTCCGGGTGGACAACAGCACATCACCATGTGCAAAATGCACAGGGAGTGCCGGCATCCCGCCAGCCGACTGATCGAGAGTCGCCGCCTTCCTCCCTTCGCTCTGAAGAAGAGTTGAAATCTGCTTCGTGGTCAACACCTTGTCATAGACCTGGACGTTGTCGATAGCCCCACGGAAAGGCCGAATCTGTTCCAGGTTGCCGATCTGCACAGGTCCTGTTCCGGAATCCGGCACAGGAATCCCGCTCCACTCGGTGACCTCACGTACAGTTCCCCCAAGGAGTGCGTGGTAGAGCATGGCCGTCCCCTGGCTCCGATCATGAGTGATGGCAACGGCGTTCCACTGGCGATCTTTGACCAGAGACGAGTCCTTTGGCGAAGATCGATGCTGGTCTTTCCCATCATGTCGTGAGTTGAACCCAATACGCGATCCGGAAACGAAAATGTCCCACTGATTGGAGAAGTACATCACCCGAGCGATTCGGTTCGTGCCTTCCGGGCGGAACCAAACCACCAGAGTCACTTCCTCCAAGTCATTCAGCCCTTCACCGGGAAAGACGACGGATCCTCCTGCCGGTGTGCGCCCAGGCCCTCCCGGTCGTGAAGCGCGCAACTGATGCAGGCAGGTCCCGCGCTGGCTCGGCCCGAGCACCGGCCCCTGATTAGGGGCATACTCCTCTGTCTGTGCCATTCCGCCGAGCACGCCCGTATTGACCAGGCCATCCCCGAAAGCGAGCCTCAGAAGCGGTTGCGGGACGTCAGCGCGACACGCACCGGCAAAGCTGCCGATCGCCGCCAGAGACAAACCGGTCATCACTACGTTACGCATCATGTGTCATATCCTTACGTTTTCTGGAAACACCCGTCTGAGCCGCGACTGACGCATGCGCGACTGGCGGGAGCGGTCATCACACGACGACGGTGCTCGAGCACCGCTCCCGCGAGTCGCAGCTCTGTCAAGGCAAACGCGCCCTCCGACAGCAGGGCTTTGCCATTCGCAATGCTGGAAGAGACCTAAGTACCTCGCGTGGCCCTCCACGCGAGACCGTTGGCACCCGGGGGGAGGTGCGCCGTACAAATCGAGAGCGGCTCTGTCAGGCTCGGCACCGTCCCCGCTGGATCCCGGTTCTGCCGAGGGACCGCCACTCCCCCAATGCGATCGATTTTCTCCTGCCTCCCTTGTCTGGCCGAAGAGTCGCCGGGTGGCACCGCCTCCCACATTGTGTGCTTTTCTAGAGTGGAGGGGGCCGTTTCGACGCGTCCCACGGTTGTGGGACTTGCTCAAGGCCCTGAGCTTAGTCGAAGGGCTGCCATGCCGCGACCGTCTCCAAAAGAAGTTAATAGCATTGCCCCCCCCTCCGCCCCCTTTTCACGGGGCGACCATCGCCTCGCCACGAATCTTGCAGCGCACGGTGACCGTCACCCCCTCCTTCACCACAATGCTCTGCGACACCGGATTCAGGAACCATGACTTGACGCACACCTTGCCGGAAGCGGCCACTCCCGGCACTCGCAGCCACAGAGCTTGGGCGCCCTTCTGCCAGCCTCGCACTGAGCCGTTCTCTGGATCCGCCTCTTCGAAGTCCCCGTTGATCAATTCAGCTCCCTCGATATGGAGGTCATCCCAGTAGGTCCAAACGGGAATGAAATCGTTCTCCTTGATGGTGCTGTGCAGGGGACGGCCCCGCAACTCCAGCCGCACGTTGCCGTTCGCTTTGGGGGTGAAGCTGAAGGTGAACGACTTCCATTCGGTTCCGAGTTCATCACTCTTGGCTTTCAGTCGACTGCCCAGCGGCTTGGCCCACTGCAGGACTTCGCAGTTCGTCCCTCCGTCGATTAGCAGTCCCTCACTGGCCGGGCGGATCTCGCAACGAGCCCATGAAGGCACAGAGCCATTGAGCACAATGTCACCGAACGGTTCCAGCCACAGCACGCCCCCCTTACGGACGTCCCAGCTCGCACCCGGCACCTTCTTCCACGTCACCCATTCATTGCCGGAGACCTTGCGCACTGCCAGGCTGAAGAGCATCCTCGGATTGTGCTCCGAAGGGTCAATGCCGATAGCCGCAAAGGGGATCGCCAACTCCGCGGTCCACTGCGTCTTCGAGACGGTCCTGCACCCGTACTGCACGCCCTGGCGGCAACGCTCCACGGTGGACTTCGGAGCCCCCGCCTCGTCGCTGGTAGTGAAGGTGCCATCGGTGAATCCACGCCAGATCATGATCGGTCCAAGTTCGTTGTTGGGCGCCACAACCGACAACGCGAACTCCGCAGCGTCGCTTTGCCCCCACGTGTGGCCGCCCACAATCCCCCCCTCCGGTTGCACGTCATTGACAAACGCGACGTAGAGCCTCTCATCGTCCACCTGCAGGTAAGCCTTGCTGGGAAAGGTCGCCTTCTCCCCGATCGCACGCCACTGGAGGATTTCAGGTTTGACGGTGTTGACGCTGACGGTCTGCTTCTCTCCGGGAGTCCACTCCTCGGGGTCAATCGTGCCATCCACAGTGATCACGGCCGCGGTCCGTCTCGCCGCGACCACCGGCAGCCCACCCGGCATTCGCTTCTCCATCTCCCGTCTCAGCAGCCAACAGGGCCGGAAGTCTTCTGCGGGGGGCTCAGCTTTGACGGGCCACGTGCGACGCGTCCCGTCGTTGACCAACCCGATCTTCGCGAACGGGATGGGCTCGAAACCTATCTTCTGCGCTGCAGCACCGGGTTTGAGGGCATAGTCCTCGCCGTATGGGGCGACAATCCCCGGGTCCCCAAGGTCATTGCTGTCCCAGTTGTCCCGGATCTCAACCCACTCCGGTTTGACCGCCCGGGAAACGCGCATCAATGGGCCGTTGATGGCGATGTTCCGGGTAATCGCGCACCACCACGGTGCCCCGATGGGATCAACCTTCAACAACTGGTCCATGTTCGGGTATTTCGTGTAAGGTTCCTGGTCCCATGGAACCTGTTTGAGTTTCCTCAGCAGCCCGTTGTTGGTGGTAAAACCATGGCTGGCTCGTTTGTCGCGGGCTGTGACCGTGCCATCGGGCTGCCTGAACCACTCCCACCATGCCAACCCGCGAGCCGACAGGGGAACGCCGACTTGGCAATCGATGAAGAGGTTGTTATCCACCACATTCCACGGGCCACCACAGACGGATACGCCGCGCCCGACGCGATAGACGACGTTCCCTTTGAACAACGTCCCGGACACACAGTCATCCAGATGCACGACATTCACGCCGGTAGGGCTGCCATCGAGACTGTCATTGATGTGGTGGATGTAGTTGTTCTGAATTCGGTTGTTCCGGTAAGTCCAGTTGTACCCGGCGTAGAACACGCCACCCTCGGCCGTTTCAAAATGGCACCAGTAAATGTCGTTGTATTCCATAGTCAGATCGTTGCCGCCGTAGAAGACAGCGCTGTGAGGTGCGTGGTGGATGAGGTTGTGCGAAAGCGTCAACCCGACCCCGCGCATGTTGATCGGTGAGGCATGCGTTCTCTTGACCGTGTTGGTGTGGTGGATATGACAGTTCGTCACGACATGGTTCGCCGGCTCAAGTGTCTTCCGGTCGCCGCCGCTCATGACGACGCCGCTGTAACCCACGTGGTGTATGTCACACCCCCTGATCCGGTGGTTGGTGCCCCCGGCCAGTGTGACTGCGGTCCGTGCGATATTGCGGACTTCGCAACTGAGCAGTTCCACGGCATTTCCTTTCCTTACCACAACGGCGTCCCCGCGCCCCCCTTCGAACCCAATACGCCGGAAGCTGATGTGCTCCGCGTCGGTAAGCGTCACCAGCGGCTCCTTGAGTCGGGTCAGCATCACCTGACACTCATCGATCGCTTTTGGAGGCCAGAAGTAGAGCACTCCCGCCTCTCGGTCTATGTACCACTCTCCCGGCGCGTCCAGTTCCTCGAGGAGGTTGAACGCGTACCACCGTTTGGCTCCCCAGGTATCCAGCCCAAACCGGAGCGGCACTTTCCAGGTGATCTCCTTCCTGGCCGTGTCGATCTTCCCAGCCCGAACGACGTCGCAGACGTAAGCTCGGGCCCAGAACCCCATCATCCAGACACCACGTTCCAGGTCCCAACGCTCGGGACGGACTCCCGTGTAGCTGAACACACCCGGCCGGAACTTCTTTGCTCGTTGTGCCTCGTAGTCACGGAGCCCGGAACCGGAGTCAATGATCTCGGCGTACTTCGCGTAGCCTTCGTTCGGCCAACGGGCCCATTGCATCTGCTCCCCGTTGCAGAAGACATAGGTAAATTGCGGCTCGTTGCGGGTGAAACCGCTGAACTTGTCGGGTACGTCTTTGATGAAGTCCGTGATCCCAGCGGCCGTCAGGTTGAGCTGAAGGACATGCCCTTGTGCCTCCTCAGGCAGGCGCGCCAGGGTTGATGCATCGGTAACCCCGCTGAAGGCCTTGGGGGCAACCATGGTTCCCCCGGAAATCCACACATCAGCCCCCTGCCCGCCTTGGTAGACAACCGGCGACTCCACAGTGCCACTATCCTCGACTCCCAAAGCGAAGGTCCGTTCCAGCCTGTGCGTGCCGCTACCGAGATGCACGACCGTCCCGCCAGCAGGCAACGCCCCCTGCGCCTTTAACTTACGAATCTCATCACGGGCACGCTCAAGGGTCCGGAAGGGACCAACGCCTTTCTTGATGAGCCCCTTCCGTGGCTTGGCTCCGTCCCAAGCATCGTTGCCATCAGGTGAGACGTGTAGGACCAGCGCTCCGTAGGACACGCTCGCCAAAGTACACACCAATGCCCACGCTATCGTCACGTGTCGCCGGTGAGTTCGTTCAGTCATGGTGGTCAAGTCCTCTTCTTACCAAGGTCCGAGAGTCCACGGTGCTTCAGGATGGGAACCAGTCAAGGGGGGATCAGGCCAAGTATATGGCCTGATCCCTTCGCCTGAAAGCCCCGGACTGGCGATTCCTACCCGAGGAGTGCTCCGGGGACAGCAACTCGCATGCACCGTGATCTGTCAGGACGGCGACCAGGAGAGAAGACCGCAACGCCTCAGTTACGTGGGGGGGAGAACCCCAAGATGGCTCGACGGAGTCTCTCCCTCCAGGAATTCGCTGGGCCATCTGTGTCCGATGGAGGGAGAGACTCCGTCGAACCGCCTCACGTAACCGAGGCATTGCAGAAGACCGGAGCATGGGCTTGCGCCGCGATCGCTGGGAGAGCTATAGTCTGTCTCTCCCTGCGCGGCCCACAAACAACACTGGGTTCGGGCAGGGACGGCGAACACGCGAACCACAGAAACGGGATTCAGTATGCACAGATACCTGCAATTGGCCTTACTGGGGGCAGCTATGACGGCACACAGCGGGGGCGCACGGACCTTCCACGTTGATTCAGCAGGAGGAAACGATACCCATTCGGGCGAATCCCCAGCCACGGCCTGGCGGACGCTGCACCGGGTAAACGGTGCGGACCTGCGACCTGGCGACACCGTACGCTTCAAGTGTGGCGGCGCCTGGCGGGGCTCCCTTCTGCCCAAGAGCGGCGATGAGAAGGCCCCGGTGACGTACACGGTCTACGGGGAGGGGGAGAAGCCGCTCCTGCTCGGCTCCGTTTCTCGTGATCATGCACGAGAGTGGGAACAGACCGCCCCGAACATTTGGGCTACCCTCAAGCCGGAGTACCACCCATTTGGCCCCCCCATCGATTGCAGAACGTCGCGCTGGCACTGCCACCGTGAGAATGGGGCCGACCTGGACATGGTCAAACAACCTGGCGAGGATGGCCCCGTATACCGCGTGACTTGCAGGAACAGCGGCACGAAGTCGAACCACATCCAAGCGTGGGGTAGCTTCCCGGAATGGGAAGCCATCCAGGACGGCGCCTCGCTGAAGTTCCGCTTCCGCACACGCTCAACGAAACCATTCACGACCGCTCCATTGACAGTCCGTCGAGGCGGGCGCCCATGGAACCGCTACAGCACGGGAGCCAGCTTCAAAGTCACGACCGAGTGGCAAATGCACTCTGTGCCGATCGTGATCTCCAGCCGAGGTCAGGATCCACGTCTGCACTTCAGCCTCGGCGGATTGCTCCCGGAAGGCGCAGTTTTCGAGTTCCAACCGCTGGACCTTGTCCACGTGAAGGCGTCTCAGGCCGACCCTCTGGCTATTGACGTCGGCAATATCATCTTTGACCACGGTAAGGCCTGCGGCTGGAAAAAGTGGTCGGTGGCGGATCTCGACAAGCCATTGGACTACGTCTACGACTCGGTCGACCAACGCGTATTCGTCTTCTCGGAGGCCAATCCAGCCACGTCCTTCAGCAGTATCGAGCTTGCCCTCAAACGCCACATCGTCAGCCAAGGCAGCGCTCACAACGTGGTCTATGACGGACTGGCGCTGAAGTACGGAGCTGCTCACGGCTTCGGCGGAGGCGACACAGCACACCTGACCATCCGCAACTGCGACATCGCCTACATCGGTGGCGGCCACCAGCACACCAATCGAGGCCGTCCCGTGCGGTTCGGCAACGGGATTGAGTTCTGGGGAGCTGCACACGACAACCTTGTCGAGGGATGCCGAATCTGGGAAATCTACGACGCAGCACTCACCAACCAGGGACGCGGTCCCAGCTCGAAAGAGATCAACATTACGTACCGCAATAACGTCATCTGGAACTCAGAGTACTCGTTTGAGTACTGGAACAACCCTGAAACGGCTGAAACGCGCAACATCCAGTTCATCAATAACACGTGTGTCAATGCAGGGGTCGTGTGGTCGCACGCTCAGCGCCCAAACCCAAACGGCAGTCACCTCATGATGTATACGAACACCGCAAAAAGCAGCGGAATCGTGATCAAACACAATATCTTCTGCCAGAGCACAGAGTGGGGAAGCCGTTTCAGTGCCGGTTGGAAGCCCCTCCCGGAAATGGACCACAATCTATGGTACGAGCCGGATGGCGACCTCTGCTACTTCTTCAAGGAGAAGCTCCCGGCCTCTGACATCGAGGGCTATCGCACCAAGACTGGACTCGATCAGAACTCGGTGTTCGCGAAGCCAGGTTTCGTCAATGCCGCGGCGGGTGACTTCCGCCTGTCGCCCAACAGCCCGGCGAGGACAGTTCGCCCGGATGGGGGAGTGGTTGGAGCAGAGTCTCTCTGGAATGCGGCCGGAGACTGACCGGCCTCTCCGGATCGAGAACCCAAAGCGCGTTAGTTCCCAGCAGCCTGTCGATCAAGCACGAGAACCGCGCCATCGCCTGCTGCCAGGCGTATACTGACAGTGGAGCTCCCCCCGGCGAAGTCTTTCGTCAGCGCCAGAGTCTTCCCAGCCAGCAGATCGCGAACCGCAGCGACCCTTTCCCCCACGCGAACGGTGATGGTCTGCTCCCTCTGAAGGTCATCGTTGAGTACGACCGCATAGATCACACCGTCGCCTGGATCAGTCAACAGCTGCCCCTTTCCAGGCTCACTCGTCTCCAGCAGAGGCTCGCCTGAACGCTGCCACCGTCGAATCAACGCGGTATGCGGGGTGAGGCGCGTGTACAGGCGTCCAAGCTCGGACAACTGCGGGGTCACACTTCCGTCCGGATTGGTCAGTGCATTCGGCCCCAAATCGGTCTCGGTCTTCGCCAGGACATTCGTCCAGGTGACTTTGGGCGGATCCAGCGTTTCTGTTCCTGCTTTCGGTGCTTCAGGCGCGAGGGTATAACTGACAAAACCCTTCGCTCCGCTGCGGAATGTCTCCCAGACCTGCCAGCGCATCTCCGCCAGCGTCGGGGCTCGCCAATGAAGATAGGAACCAGGCAGGCCAATGAGGTGCCCTTGGGAGTCATAGCGTCTTGGCCCCCAAATGTCGCTGAAACACATGCCCATGACCCAGCCAACCGCGTTGCGTGCCCCGATGGCCTCGATCATCGCGGCCGAGTTGCGCCGGAAAAAGCTCTTGCTGGCGGAATCAGTGTGTGGCCCATTTGGGTCTTTCGGCCCAAAGAACGGGTACAGGTCGACGCATACGACGGGCAAGTTGAGTTCTCGGGCCACAGGTGGCGTCTGTGGCCACATGGTCACCGCGGTCGAGAAGCGATTGGGATCTGCCTCGCGAAATCGCTTACGCAAGTCCGTCACCCGGGTGAAGTGTTTCTTCAACGGCTCGTCACTGAGCACCCAGCCAACCAAAGTCCTGTCTGTTCCGGCCTTGGCCAGCACGCGGGGGATCCGCTTCGTGTAGTAGGCCCCGTCCTTTGCCCAGCGCCAATCCACTTTGGCCTCTATCGAGCTCATCGACGGAAGCAGGTACATGCCACGCGTCCTGCATTCATCGATCAGTCGAGGCAGATCGTCCTCCGACATGTTCGTCACCCACAGGAGATTGACCTTGCACGACTCCAGTGCGTTGAGCCGCTCGCAGGCGTCCTGCCAGCGATCGATCCCCCTCACTTTGGCGTTCGCCCCGATGCGTTCCCAACTCAGGTAGACGCCCAAAGGGACGAAGTCGGGGGGCTGGTCGGCCGGGACAGCCCAACTCGTGCACGTCATGGTGGTCCCAGCTACAACCAAGGCCACTCCCAGAAAGGCGCATCTGATCGTCGGCAACTGCATGGTTCTCTCCCGCTGTGTTATACCTATTTCGAGAAGATGAGTGCTGAGCCCTCTGTTCGAGGCCCTCTACCAATGTGTGCGGATACATCCCCCGTCGCTGTCAAAGGCAGCCCTTGCGGAACCAATACTCTGGGAAAAGCCGCACCATCCCGCCGCACCATCCCCAACTCGAAGACGGGGTTGAGATCATCCTCCCCTAATCGCTTTCCCTCTGCATCGAACAGGACATGCTGGTCCCATATTCGCACCTGAGCAACCGCGCCCTCCAGGGGCCGCCCTCCCCCTGCGTAGATCCCCAGACAAAGCGAGACGGGCACCGCTCGCGGCACGAACCCCGAAGCGTCGCCTTCAATCCCGGCCTTCCCATTGACGACGATGAACGGCGGCTTCCCCGGTCCCATGAAACCACAAGCGACATGGTTCCACTCCCCGGTCTGAATCGTCGCCCGTGATCGGACGTGAGCATCCTTGCCCGCAGCGGCGAAGCGGAAGACAATGCGGTCATCCTTACCGATCATGATCTCCCAGCCGCGGCCCTCCTCACCCAGTGTATGGTTATACTTGCTGACGATCCGGGGGGCATCTGCCGTCTGCTCAGGTCGCACCCAGAAATCAACCGTTGACGCTGGTGACTGAAGATCAAGCACGGGGGCGGGTGCCACCGAAACACGAATGGTGTGGCTGCCAAACGAAAGCGAGCTGATCATTCCGCCGGCCAGCGGCGGAATCACTGCGCTCCCGCGTCCGGACACACGAAGTTTCACCCCGTGGCGTTCACACAACGGTCCATAAACACTGCGGATGTCCTCTGCCAAGGGCCGCAGACCGAATCCCTCATCGCCACTCGCAAGATACCCCCGTTCACGGTCCTTCCCACGCACGCTCGGGTAGTGGAAATTGCCGGAGTTGACCCCAATGACAATTTCATCAACGAGTTGCTCCCGCAGCCACGTTCGCCAATGGAGAGTCATGTTGCCGTAAGGAGGCCCCACGATGTCGGAACGGGGGATCCCAAGGGCCAGTTGCTTCCCCCGTTGCTTCAGCACTGCACGCAACTCTCTGAGAAAGAGCGTCAGGCCTTCACCCCGCAGATCCCGCCAGCGCTGCACATCAAAAGGCTGAACTCGAATATCGAGCCCGTAGCGCTTCCGGTACTCATCCACCACGGGTTCATTGAAACCATACTGATCAGCATGATCGGCTGGGCGTGAATGCGTTCGAGTACAGA
Source organism: Lentisphaerota bacterium (assembly GCA_018676675.1). Classification (GTDB taxonomy): domain Bacteria; phylum Verrucomicrobiota; class Lentisphaeria; order Oligosphaerales; family JABHEG01; genus JABHEG01. Next base: position 202,838 of record JABHEG010000042.1, on the reverse strand, counting down.
CGTAAACTCCATCGAAATCGTGCGCTTCAAGGAAATCCGTGATCACGCTGATCTTGTACTTGCGCACTTCCGGATACCAATACTCCATCACACCGAAGTGCCGACTCTCCTGTGCCCGATCACAGACAAGAAACTCAGGGTGCTTCAAGGTGAAGTGAGACTGCCAGGGGAAGGGAGCATTATCGCCATAGCGGATCGACGTGGGCGACCCCTCATCGAAGATGCAGAGATACCCGAGTATGGGAAGATCCAGGCGCCGGCAACTCTTCAGAGCCTCAACCCGCGGATCACAGCGCCCCTCAATCTCGCGCAGTGGCCCTGTGTACCACTCGAACCCCTTTCGCCTGTTCTCGAAATACCGGTCGAGAACCCACGAAGAAATCCGCCAGTAAACCGTGGTGATGCTCCCCAGTTCACGCCACCGAGCGAGAGACTCGTGGATGTGCTCAGGGCTGTCGAGACGAGCCGCCCCTTTGCTCACGACAATGTGGTCGCCCCACGAGACGTTCAGCGCGTTCTCCGGGAACGGCGTTGTCCGAGGCGGTGCCTGACCGGAGCAGAACTCCCCGAAGCCACACACCAGCGCCGCGGCCAACGACCACAGGTGAACCGATCGTCCCATACCCATCCTGCACCTCAATCCTGTGGAGCAACGACCACCGAAGGCGGAAGCCGCTCCCGGTGCGGGCGGCTCAGCCGGAAGAACAGATGGTTCGCGACACCTTGGTTGTTACGACAGCAAGTCCGCAATCCGTTCCATGCTCAGGAAATTTCCCACCAGAGGCTGGGATAGATCGGCTTCAGATCGCTGCCAGGTCACCCAGATGCCGGCATCGGTGACGCACGTGTGGATGTAGCGATTACAGCCCGTCCCCCAGGGAGAAATGAACATCGGCTCGAGCACAGACAGCCGGTCCATCGTGGGGAACTGCTCATCGAGCCCTACAAACGCACTGCCAATCTCCTCACAGGAATACCCGCGCGGGCGTGACACCGCTTTGGCATTCTCGTCGTGGTCACGCACACACTCAGCCCCGTCATAGAAGAAGACCGAAGCGGGAGGGAGGTCAGCGAATGCCCCAACCCGAGGAATTTCCATTCGATCCGTAATCCGCGTGCACGCCACGTCCCACGTCGCGCCTCGGCGCACCATCTCCATCTCCTCCAGGACAAACTCCTCCTCACCGACCGCGCGTACGGCATAGCCCGAGTTGGAGCAACTCCAACAGAATGGATGGTTGCAGAAAATCATGACCGTTTCTCCGGCCGCGTTGTCAAACACCACGGGGTCCTTGATGTGGATGTAGGCCGGCTGTTTATCCTCACGCAGCACACACCGAATCGTGTCGGCATCGAGCTCGCTCGGAGAACGTCCACTGATCACATCGATTGACCAGACCCCGCAGTTCGGCTTCAGGAAGCTACCGACTTCCTCGGGATAGGCCCTGACCTTCTCGGAAGAAATGAACAACTCCCAGGTGCCGTCTGCCTTCCTATGCAGCGCCGTTCCCTCGATGGAGAGCACCTCATTTTCCGGGAATGATAGATCAGCCTTTGACCAGCTACAGACCTTATCGAAAGTCTTTCCACTGTCTTTGGAGCAGAAGATCGCGCACTCCAGCCCTCGCTCGCCGGCGGCCAATCCCGTCCGGGAGTCGCCGTAGTTTCTAAACCTCCCGGCCACCCACAGCATGCCGTCAGCATCCATGACCGGGTTCCCGCCGCCAAACCAGAACCCCGTCTCCCGACGATTCGGCGCGACGACCTCACAGGCATTCTCCTGGTCGATCAGTTCGATAAGCAATGCTCTGATTTTGGCCATATGGGTGTCGGACAGAATGGTACTCATGGTCTTGCGGTAGCTCCTATTGCAGTCTGTATGAAGGCAGCGAATACTGAAACCAAAACCATAGCCCGTTACCTGCCGAAGTAAACGCACGCGCAACGCCTCCGCAAGAGACCGGTCCCACCCGCCTGAGCACGGGTCCGGAGATATGACCCTCCGCCGGAGCTCACACGGCTCTCATCCCTTGACCCCCTCGATTGGCGACCTATGGTGCCCAAACGAAGCTGACCTACTCCGGTCCCAGGAACAGCATCATGCGAACCCTCAGGCTCAATGCCGCCAATACCACGGAAATCGCGAACGCCGCTGCGGAACAGCTGCGCGATGGGGCGGTAATCGCTGCCCCCACCGAGACTGTCTACGGGCTTATGACTGCGTGGAGCAACACCGCCGGGCGTGAACGCATCAGCCAGTTGAAGCGCCGTTCCCCGGACAAACACCTCCAGATGCTGGCCCCTGACCTGGAAGCGGCACATCGCGTCGGATTACTCCAGGATGCACGAATCCAGGCCATCGCCGAAGCCTTTTGGCCAGGCCCATTGACCCTGGTCTGTCCGGCAAAAGGCTCCTATGAAACCATCGGCCTCCGAATCCCCGACCACGCGTTCGTTCTTGCTCTGCTCCGCTGCCTCGAACAGCCTCTCGCCGCCACCAGCGCCAACCTCTCGGGAACGTCGGCGGCGACGGTCGCCGAGGAAGCCGGGCGCGACCTGGATGGGCTGCCCGACCTGCTGATTGATGGCGGCAAGACCGTTGGACAGGCATCAACCGTGGCCTCTGTCGTTGGCGGAGACCTGACCATTTTCAGAGAAGGACCAGTCGCTGCTGACGCACTCCGCGGCATCTGGGCAAGCCCGGTCTGAACGGCAAATGGGCCTCCGACGATGAGCAAACACGTGCCTATGACTCACCCAGATCCCGCCCCCACAGAACAGTCCCGCCATGCCGCCCTGTGCCCGATCAATTGCTCCTCGCCAACTTCGCACGTAGAGTGAAGAGAATCCTCTTCTGCGTCCCCACCCCGTGGGGGAACATGGAGCCCGCTGAGCATGGACCGCATCACGTTCCTGCGCGAACAACTCGCAGGGAAGGCATCTCCGGAGGTCTCGCCCGAAGGTTGGTATCTGAACGAAGCGACGGGCTCCTTCCGCGAACCTTTCCACCGTTCATGGTGCACTGGCGAAACGCTGGACTTCCGCCTCCGCCTCAGTCGAGCCCAAGCAGCGGAAATGGCAGCCGCCATCCCGGTCATCGCCCCCGAAGAGCTGCTTATCGGAGACTGGGGATACGTCCCGATTGTCTCGGGCCGCGCAACCCCTTTCGGCAATGGCATTCGTCTCAATCTGGAACGCGCCGCTGAGCTCAGGAGGAGATGCCCAGAACACGCGGCGGATGTTGACGATGTGGTCACGTACTGGCAGACGTGGCTGGCGGACAACCCGAATCGGCAGCCGCTCACCTGCCATGCCGCACTTGCCTACAACCGAGTGCTGGAACTGGGTCTGGATGGACTTCGGCAGTACGTCACGGCCTGGCGAGCACGGAATACCGTTGATGCACCCCACCGCACCCCGTGGTACGACGCCCTTCTCATAGCGATTCAAGGAGTCTCGGAATTCATCAACGCCCATGCACAGGCCGCCACGGGCGCGGCGGACAAGGCACGGACCAAAGCACGCCGAGCTGAGCTCGGCGAAGTTGCTGACATCTGTTCCCGCCTGGCCTATGCCAGCCCCCGCACGTTCCACGAAGCAGTCCAACTCTTCTACTTGCTCTTCCTCGTCTGCGGGCACGACTCTCCCGGCCCTGTCGACCGCATGCTCTACCCAGCCCTCAAGCGCGGTCTGGCGGAAGGAACAACGTCCTTGGAAGAGGCCCAGGAGCTGGTCGATTGCCTGTGGCTCAAACTCGCAGGCAAGACCGCATATGGGGCAACCCTCGGAGGGCAGTGGCGAGACGGAACAGACGCGGCGAATGAGCTCTCGGACCTCTGTCTGGAATCGATCCGCCGGTTGCGTCTTCTCTCCCCACGGACAGCCGTCCGCTGGCACCCCGGGCTCTCTTCTGACTTCCTCGACCGCACGTGTGCTGTCATCGCAGAGGGGACGTCGCTGCCGGCCCTGGTGAATGACAACGCGATCATCACGGCAGCGGTTGAGCGCGGTATGCGCCTGGAGGATGCCCGGGATTACACGTTCGTCGGTTGCGGGCAGACGTACCCACACGGTCGGGGCCATGGGAACTATGAGGACGTCATCCTGAACGCTGCCAAACCACTTGAGCTGGCGCTGCACGATGGAATCGACCCGGTCACCGGAGAGCAAGCCGGCCCCGCCACCGGCACGCCCGATACGTTCCGTACCTACCAAGAGTTCGAGAGTGCCTATCAGACTCAGATGGACACCGTGGTATCGACGCAGATCGAGGCCATTAATGCCAGACGGAAGGCGTCCGTGGGGCAGACCTTCGATTTTCTGCGTTCCCTGCTCAGCATGTCATGTATCGAGCGCGGCCTGGATTGGCACGAGGGGGGCACTGACTACAGTGAAGGCATGGTCGACGCCGTCGGGCTTACCACAACCACCGACTCCCTCCTCGCCATCCGCATGGGCGTGTTCGAGCAACAGCTCCTTGACCTTCCAGCTCTGGTGACGATCCTCGATGCCAACTGGGACGGCGAAGAGGCTTTGCGCCAGCACGTCCTGCGGCAGATCCCCAAATTCGGAAATGAGAACCCGGAAGCGGATGACATTCTCGCCGCAGAAGCACACCGCGTAAACGAACACATCAAGACCCACCGCACCTGTTTCGGAGGGCCATGGGGAATGGACATCATTGGCTGGTCCGGCGCTGTCCTGCTGGGCCGACAGACGGGCGCCACGCCGGATGGGCGCCGGCATGGAGAACCCCTGGCCGACTGCGCCGGCCCGGCACAGGGGCGGAATACGCAAGGACTGACCGCAACCATCAACTCCGCCCTCCGGCTACCGCACCACTCCTCACACGGTCCGCTCGTGCTGAGTCTGCGCTTCCCTGAACGGGCTGTGCAGGATGCGGAGGGAAGGAAACGGCTCAGGGCACTCGTGGAAAGTTACTTCCTGCGAGGAGGGCAGCAGCTGCAGATCTCTGTGGCCGGAACAGAAGAGATGAAAGCAGCTCAGGAGTGTCCTGAGGACCATCGGGATCTGATGGTGCGAGTCGGAGGGTTCAGTGCGTACTTTGTCGAGCTCGACGCCTGTTGGCAAGACGACATGATCACCCGCTCGGAAATGGAATCCTGAACGTCGTTCGCCGATCCCGTTCGGGGGTGCCCCAATGCTACCGCTTTTTTCCCTGCCTCTGCACTGGCGGAGAGGTCGCCGGATGGCACCGCCTCCCACATTGGGCGCTCTGCTAACGTGGGAGGGGCTGCCACGCCGCGACCCCATCTCCGAGAAAGCCAATAGCATTGGCGCCCCTCCCGTCACCCCCTCCTCTGCACAGCGCTGAAGCCGAATGCAGCCGATGGCAAAGCCACTCCCTCGCCTTCACCCGTTATCCTTGAAGCTGCTCGAGAATCAGGGCCGCACTCTCGACGATTGCCCCCACATCCGGCAAAGCCCCGTCAATGTCTGCCAACATGCCCCGGGAGCGGTAGAACGCGATCAGCGGTTCAGTCTGATCACGGTAGACCACCAACCGGTGCTGGATGGCATCAGGTTGGTCGTCATCGCGCTGGATCAACGCCACCCCGTCGTCGTCACAGACGCCTTCAACCTTCGGCGGCATGTTGACCGTGTGGTAGATCCTCCCGCAGGTCGGGCATATGCGACGTCCGCAAAGCCGGGAAACGACCACATCGTCAGGGACGACGAAATTCACAACCTTGTCAATGGTGACGCTGGAGTCAGCGGCCAGAGCCTCGGCCTGCGGGATCGTCCGTGGGAAACCATCCAGGATGACCCCACCTTTGCAGTCGTCCTGCGCGATGCGCCCCTTCAGCATCTCGATCACAATCCCATCGGGCACGAGCTCACCACGGTCCATGAAGCCTTTTGCCTTCATGCCGACCTCAGTCTGCCCTTTGATGTTCTCGCGGAACAAGTCGCCCGTTGATATCTGAAGTAAGCTGAAGCGATCGAGAAGCCGCTTGGCAATAGTGCCTTTGCCCGCTCCCGGGGGACCAAGAAAGATCAAATTCATTTGACGCTCACCTTTCTACTCTGGAAGACACATGGTGCAGGAATCACAACGTGAAGGGTCACTTGGTCAGCATCAGAGGGAAGCAGAACTGTGGAACAGGGCCTCTCAAAACCAACCCCCGAAGGCATCCAAACAACGCACGTCGGGAACTACCGCGAATATCAGGGGTAATAATAGTGGACACGGCAGACGTTTTCCAGACACAGGCTGGACAACATCCGCCTCAGCTGGTGGTCTCTTGAAGTCCCCCCCGAACTGCCGTTCCCGGCTAGCGGGGCTGCTTGGCAACGATACAGCAGTCGTTCCAGGGCACGAGCCGGAACACCCGAACTGACAGGAGCCGAAGCGATGCCGGATACAATAGGAGTTCTACTCGCAGAAGGGTTCGAAGAAGTCGAGGCACTGGCGGTCGTGGATGTATTGCGCCGGGCGGAATTCAAAGTCGTTGTCGCAGGAGTACCTGAAGGGCCGATAATAACGGGAGCGCACGGCGTCTCTGTCTCGGTTGACGCCAACCTGGCTGACCTCGCGGCGGACAACCTGGCCCTTTTGGTGCTGCCCGGAGGCATGCCCGGCTCAGTCAATCTGGCGCAGAACAACGAGGTGCTGCAGCTTGTGCGAGACGTCCATGAACTGGACGGCTTGGTGGCCGCTATATGTGCTGCTCCTATCGCGCTTCATGCCGCCGGAATTCTCGATGGGCGACGAGTGACATCGTACCCATCATTTGCGGACCAGCTAACGGGAACTGCTTACACGCAGAACACCGTGGAACGAGACGGCAACATCGTGACAAGCCGCGGACCGGGAACGGCCCTGGAGTTCGCCCTGGCGCTGGTCGCCGCATTGGGCCGCCCCGAAACGGCGGAGCAACTGCGGGAAGGCATGCTCGTCACTCCCCGGATGTGACCCGCTCGCTTATATCCGCATCCGGACGCTCGTGTGCGCGTGGAAAAGCCAGTCACCTAAGGGTATACTAAGGGCTCCGCCCGGCCCGACTGGCTGTGGAATGGACAACAGTCATCTGAAATGGGGCTCATCGGTCTGAATGGACGGCCATACCGACGCGGCTCGTATGCCGTCGGCCCTATGCTGACGCAGAGACGGAGAACGGCTCGTTGGCAGCTATTATTGCGGTAGTCAAACAGACGATTCGCGCCTCCTTACGGTCGCGTATCTTCCACGTCCTTTTTGCCCTCATCCTCCTCGCGGTTATCGGTTTGCCGCTGACGGTAGCAGGAGACGGGACGGCGATGGGGCAACTCCAGGTTTGCCTGACCTATTCCCTTGGGGTCGTGACCAGCCTGATCTCCACGGCGACCCTGTGGCTCGGCTGTTCCATGCTGTCCCGCGAGATCGAAGCCTACAACATGCACTTGGTTCTGACCAAGGCCACGCCTCCCTGGCAAGTGTGGCTGGGCAAGTTCCTGGGCGTCTTCCTCATGAATGCCGTACTCCTCCTGGTTGGTGCCGGAGTCGTGCTGGCTCTTGTGCTCTGGCGCGTGGAGACCGGACGGTTCCCCGAAGACCAGCTCGCAAAGCTTAAGAGCGAAGCACTGGTTGGGCGACGGAGCTTCTATCCCGACCGACCGAATTTCAAGAAACTGACCAACGACGAGTACGACAAGCGGCTCAAGAAAGGCACGCTCGAGAAAGCCCACGATAAGACAATGGTGCTCGCCGAAATCCTGCGCCAGGTGAAGGCCAACAGCACTGAGGTGGGAGCCGGAACCGCTCCCCGAGAATTCGTTTTCAAGAACGTCCGTATCTCCGGTCCGGAAGAAAGCATGAACCTGCGCTACCGCTTCTATGCAGGCTCAACGTCCAACAGCGCCCAACGTATGATGGAGGGGCTCTGGGGCGTGCAGGACCCAACTGACGAAACGGGGGAACGCGTGGCCGTCCTGCCCCAGAGAGTGATCAGCGGGATCTTCCATGAGATTACCGTGCCGGGGACATTCGTCGATGCCGAGGGGACGGTTCGCGTCTCCTATTACAACGATGACCCGAAGAAGGAGTCAGCCATCTTCCAGATCGCCGACGGGCCGACGCTGTTGGTGAGAGTCACCGGCTTCGTTGCCAACTACTGCCGCTCAATGGTTCTGGCCGTCTTCCAGATCGCCTTCCTGGCAGCCCTCGGTTGCACGGTCGGTGCCGCCTTCTCTACTCCGGTGGCTGCCTTCGTGGGCGTGATGTACCTGGCGATCGGCCTCATTGTTCAGTCGGCTATTGATGCCCCGCTCAGAGACGATTTCGGAGACTTCGAGTACAAAGGCAAGACCGATCGTGTCCTCCACTACATTGCCATGACCGTAGGCCAGGTTGTTGTCTCGGTTGATGACTTCGACGCAACCAGCGATTTGGCCCGCGGGCGTCTCATTGAAACCGGCCGCATTGCCGTCGCTCTGTTCGGCCTCCTGCTCTTCCGCAGTGGCCTGTTGCTCGCGTGCGGGATGCTGATTCTCACACGCCGCGAATTGGGAACCGTAATTCGACGATGAAATCTCCTCGGTCTCTTTTAGTCCTGCTGGCCAGTGTCGCCCTGTTTTGTGTGCTGGCTATCGCGGTCTCCCATGTGCGAGACGCGATGAACGATATCCGCGTGTCAGAACAGCTCACCGATACCGAGCCGCTCAAGAACGCCCCCCCGATTGTCGCCTTCACGACAGTTGCCCTCGGTGGTTTCCGTGGCCTGGTCGCAGATTGGCTGTGGCTGCGTTCCACCCGGATGCAGGAACGCGGAAATTACTTTGAGCTGGTTCAGCTGGCATCGTGGATTGTGAAACTGCAGCCCCGCTTCACCGGAGCTCACGCATTCCTGGCCTGGAACATGTCCTACAACATCTCCGTGACGTTCAGCAGTTTCGAGGACCGCTGGCGCTGGGTCCGCAGAGGCATTGAGCTGATCCGTGATGAAGCCCTGGTCTACAACCCCGGGGACCCGAAGCTGTTCCGTGAGCTCGGCTGGATCTACCAGCATAAACTGGGGAAAGACCTGGACGACGCCAATCGGCACTACAAGACCGAGATGGCCAAACAGATGATCCAGCTGTTCGGCGACTACCCGCCCGACTGGCAAGCGCTGGCCGACAGTCCACATGACGTCGAGGGATTGCGCGAGACTATCGAGGACGATGCGGCGCTTTGGCGAATCATCGAGAGCCGTGGTCAGACTCTCAGCGATATTGAGGACCAGTTCCGCATCAAAGGAGAGTTGCCCGAAGAGCTGGCCGAGGAGTTGGAGAAAGAGGAACTGCGGGATCCGCTGGAACTCTACCTGCGACGCCGCTGGATGGTACAGACCTACAAGCTGCTCCCCGATATCATCCTTTCCGTGAACGAGCAGTTCCCGAATCTGGACTGGCGCCTGCCTGAGGCCCATGCCATCTACTGGGCTCGTCGTGGCCTCGATACGGCAGACAAGGAGATCTCGATTGAGTGCGACCGCATGATCTTCCAGTCCCTGAGCGCTGCATTCAAGGGTGGTCGCCTGGTCTACATCAAAGAGATTCAGCACCTTGAGATGACACCAAACACAGCGATCGTGGACACCGTCGACCAGAGCTATCTCACCGCCATCGAAAAATATGAGCCACGAGTCATTCGTGGCGCCTACATGAACTTCCTGGTTGACGCGTCAGTCGTGCTGTACACGTTCGGTCAGAAAGCCAAATCCAGGGAGTACTTCAAGAAGGGCAAGAAGGAGTTCCCGGACCGTTTCAAGGGCGACGTGGAGAGATTCGTCCTCGAGGAGCTCGCGGTTGACATGGCGCTGGCAACCTACAACCAGGCCCAGGGAACCATCCAGGGCTTCATACTCCAATCCTGCCACGCACTCGCAATCGGTGACGATGACCAGGCCTATACCTATGAACGCATGGCTGAAAAGCTCTGGCATAAGTACCTTGTCGACATTGGGGAAAGCACGAAGAAGCGCCGGGGACTGCCGCCATACAAGCAGATGAAGCGACATGTTGTGAAGATCGAGACGGCCAAACGGTTCTCTCCCGGTCTGCGCGCACGACTGATGGCGGCACTGGGGGCCACCAAGGGCGACCTGCGTTTCGAAACGAGAGACGACGACGAGACGGAGGACGCTCCAACGAAGGAGTAGTCTTTCCCAGCGTCGCCACGTCCGAGCAACAGACTGCCTGGAAGAAGGGACTATAGCCTTGACGACTACACGTTTGGGACTCCTCCCGGCAGCTCTCCGTGCCCTCTCCGTTCTTGCCCTTGGGTTGACGCTCTGCGGCTGCGACAGAGTGACGTCACACGATCCCGCCAAGCTGGTCGTCGTGAGCGGCAAGAACCAGACGGGCGCCATCGGGGCCGACTGCGCAAAACCTGTCGTCGTTGAGGTCCTGAGTAAACGTGTTCCCGGCTTGCTGGGCGGCAAAGGTAAGCAATACGCGATTGCGGGTGTCAAGGTCCGCTTCGAGCCAGTAGGGACCGGTGGTCTGGAGGTCACCGGGGAAGACGAAGTCGAGACCGACAGCGGCGGAATGGCAGCCACGACCGTACGCTTCGGAGAACGCTTCGGCGACCAGTACCTGAAGGTTTCAGTCCCGAACTCGGAGCTCAAGCCCAGTGCCACCATCCGCTTCATCGCAGGCATTGAGGCAAGCGGGAACAAGCAGGAAGTCCTGTCTGGGAACACCCTTGATGCACCGATTACGCTGCGAGTAACGGACAAGACCGGTCAGCCCGTCGCGGGCGTCCCCGTCTTCTTTACGTTGGTCGACAAGCCAGGCAAGAAAGGGAAGCTATCCTCCAAGCCCGGCAAGACGGATGAAGACGGCATCGCCGAAGCTCAGCTCCACACGGATGCAAAAGCGACCGGACACTACAAGGTCCTTGCTGAAGTGGCTGACCCTGAACGCTGCTACTTCTCACGCGGCATTGAGTTCGAGGCCATGGCGCTCAACCGTGGCGGCTTGCTCGTGGCAGTTCTCGGCGGCTTGGGAATCTTCATTCTCGGCATGAAGTTCATGAGTGACGGCCTGCAACAGGTCGCCGGACCACGGCTGAAGAGCTTGTTGCACTTTTTCACCGCAAACCGCTTCACTGCCGTCGCGGCGGGAACCGTCATCACAGGCCTCATCCAGTCTTCCAGTGCATGTACCGTCATGGTCGTGGGCTTCGTGAATGCCGGGTTGCTCTCGCTCAACCAGGCGATTGGGATCATCTTCGGCGCGAACATCGGTACCACCGTGACAGGGCAGATGGTCTCGTTCAAGCTCAACGGCCTTGCTCTGCCGGCAATCGCCATCGGTGTGGCCATGGCGCTGACCGCCAAAAAGACCACCACCAAGCACATGGCTCAAGCGATTTTCGGATTCGGGCTCCTCTTCCTCGGCATGACCATGATGTCCACTCAGCTCAAGGCAATCGCAAAGTTCCCCTCGTTCATCAGCTTCTTCAGTATGTTCGACTGCCAACCCGCGGTAGCCGGTGGCCTCATGCCTCTTGGCCCCGTACTCGGCGCCATCGGGATTGGCACCGCAATGACGATGGTGGTGCAGAGCAGTTCGGCAACCATCGGGCTCACAATCGTGCTGGCAACAAGCGGCCTGCTCAACTTCTACACCGCCGTACCAATCATCCTGGGAGACAATATCGGGACGACCATCACCGCTCTGCTGGCTTCCATCGGCACGAATAAGACGGCTCGCCAGTCGGCCATAGCGCACACCATCTTCAACGTCTTCGGAGCTCTGTACATGGTGCTCGGCTTCTACATCATCCGCATCGACGGCGTTCCCCTGTTCATGGCTATCGTGGAGCAGATCACCGCGGGAGCTGTCTTCTCAGGAGAGAACGTCGGCCGCCACGTGGCCTCCGCCCATACGCTGTTCAATGTCTTCAATGTCGTCCTGTTCATCCCTCTGGTTCCATTGATCGCCTGGCTCTGTCAGAAGGCAGTCCCCATCGTGGAAGACGAAGATGCCATCCAACCCCTGGAGCCGCACCTGCTCGACACGCCCCCACTGGCCCTCCAGCAGGCGATCACGGCAATGGAGGAGATGACCAAAGCCGCCTGGAAGCTCGCCTCCGATTCCTATGGTACGGTGAGAACACTCAAGCTCTCAAAGCATGAAGACCTGGCTCGAGAAGAAGAACGTATCGACCGCACGCAGAGCGAAATCAGCGAGTATCTGGTCAAACTCACGCAGCGCGAGCTCACCGAGGAACAGGCTCAGGTTGTGCCGCTGTTGATCCACTGTGTCAACGATGCCGAACGTATCGGCGACCGGGCCGAGAACTTGCTGGAGCTTGCCGTTGAGCTGGCAAACGTCAAGGAGAAGCTGTCGAAATCCGCCCAGGCGGAACTCGACCATCTCGTTGCTCTGATTGACGAGCAGGCGAAGTATGTGGTGATTGCTCTCAGCGAAGGGGGAGAAGAAGCGGTCGCCAATGTGCTCAAACTCGAAGGCCAGGTAAACGAGCTCTCCGTCGCCTGCCATGACAACCATGTCAAACGCCTGGGCAAAGGCAAGTGCACGGTTCCTTCCGGTGTCGCGTTCGTCGAAGTTGTGGCCAACCTGGAACGTATCGGCGACCATCTGACGAACATCGCGGAACGTGCGGGAGAGATCCGTCCTCACCGCTTCACCGTCGGTCCGTCCGAGTAGATTCCGCTCAGAGGAGCCGCAGTTCTCCACGAATGGCAGCCTCGGCGTCCACTGCGCTCACCGCGGCAATCATCCGCACCAGTGGTCCCACCTGTTTGCTGATGTAGTGCCCGTAGTCCAGAGGCGATGACACCAAGCTGACCGGTTGCGGACCATGGAGCGTCATGAGGTAGCGAATCGTCCCGGACGGGCGCTCAAGGAGCCGGGCCGCTTTCACATGGGGTGGGGTCGTCTTCTGGTATGACTCCACCGGTTTGCGCAGGCGACGGCGGTAGACCAATTCCTCGTCGAAATGCCCGGCCTTCAGTTCCTGCACCCACGTCGCCACAAACGACTCGATGTCCGCGGCAGACACCCCGCTGAAAATCCGGGACAGGAGTTCGCGCTGGAGGCGATGAGCCATGTCCGTCCAATCACTGCGCACGGCCTCCATCCCAACGATCTCCAACATTCCTCCGTTCCCGTCGACCCGCCACCCTGCGTAGCCTTTCGCCCGCCCCTTCTCGGCATCCCCTCTTGAGGGCGGCATCAGAAACGCCTCGTAGTACTTCTCGAATTCCAGTTCCAGCTTGGACTCCAGCCCATACGTATCCTGGACGTGAGCCTGCAGAGCTACGTTCACCTCTTCGGCTATCTTCGCCCCAAGGGCGAGAGCACCCGCAGCGGTTGTGCTCGGAGTCATCCCTGGATCAACAAAAAGTGAATCGGTGTCCCCGTAGAGTACGGTGTGACCGCGTTCCTCGAGCCACGTCCGACACCACCGCAAGACGAGATGACCGAACGAGGTAATCGCCCCAGCCAGACGACTCGACCCAAAACGACAGGCTCGCGTCCCAAGCACGCCATAGAACGAGTTCATCACGATCTTGTAAGCGAAGGACGCATTGTCGTCCCCCAAACGCTTCGCCTCATCGCGCCGAGCGAAGAATACATCAAGGATGCTCGGGAGGATTCCGGAGTCACGGTGGAATCGCGCTCCATTGGGGGCCGAAATAACGTCGTTCTCGGGGGCTCCCTCAGCCCGGGCATGGGAAAGGGGATCAAGGTTGAATGTCCGAATCAGCGAGGGGTAGAGGCTCTTGAAGTCAAAAACAAGGATGTGTCGGTAGAGCCCGGCCTTTGGCGTCAAAACGAGGCCGCCCGGCGCTCCGCTACCATCCCCCCCTTCTGGATCAGCCGTTGGGGCGACCATTCCTCTCCGGTGAAGCTCCCCCAGATACAGGAAATCGAAAGCCGACACGCTTCCCCACGCACGCTCGATCGGCAGCCCTGTCAATACACTTCGCTTGAGGGTCAGTGCCAGGAGTCCCTCCTCACAGAGAATGTCACGGACCAGTCTGGAGTCTTCAAGGCAGTAGGAAGCAAACAGGGCGCGGTCCTCTCGGCGTGCCTGTTCTATGGCCTCCACGCCCCCCTCAATACCACTGTCACCGCCGAGGAGTTTGCCTCGGCCGAGAATCTCCTGAGCCACGGTCCCGAGTCGGTAATCATCAAAACGCCGCGTCGAACGCCGAATCAGATGCATGGCATCGACAACCTGGCGCCCACGGAGGATTGCCATACTCCCGCCAAATCGTTCCCCCTTCCGGACGTAAGCCTCATCACGCGTCCGTCCCAAGCGACAGGCGAGCCCAAGCTTCGTGAAGCGTTCAACTAGAACCCGCAGATCGAAATCGATCACGTTCCATCCGGTCACGATGTCAGGATCCATCTCGGTGATGCGCTCACGAACGGCTGTCAACATGGCCTTCTCATCGGTGTGACACCGCAGGAAGGAGGGATCGTCGGTCTCCCTCCCCCCGGTCACGTGCACCTCCTCAACGTCCTCGGTTCCACCGGTCGCGAAAAGCACAAGAGACACGGCTGTGACGAGGTCATGTTCAGGCGTCGTCTCGATGTCCAGGGCAAGCACACGAAGCGACGTTGTCGTTTCAGATGGCCGGATCTCCGGGTTGACGAAAACATGATCAACCCGCGTTCCCCGCTGTACTGGACCTCTGATCACAACGGGGCCGCGGAGGTCCTGCTGCAGACGGAAGCACCGGTGAAATGCGATGTCAGCTTCGTACGTGAGGATACCTTCTTCCCGAAGGCGATCCGAAGCCCCTCGGAGGAGACGTACACTCCTGGCAGTGACCGCGTCTACGGGCTCCCCCCGAATGGTGCAGAGGTCCGAACTATTCAGAGACGCTTCTCCTCGCTCACACACCATCGCTCCCACGGATTCGCGGTCAGCACGACGAGTGTAGAAAGTGGGCGCAGGACGTCGGTCAATGAAGCCGAAGGTGGAACCGTCTTCCCCCCGCCCGACACCGTAGACGGCCGTTCGACCGTTCCGGTCCTGCTGGTAAACATGCACCAGGAACCCCCGGTATTCCCGATAGGAGGCCTCGCCGGAAGAGTCTCGGCACACTGTGTTTGCGTCGTCGATGGCAGACCGTCCTCAATTCAACGGGCGGCAGTGGGGTAATCGGCCCGGGTCTCAATGAATCTGCCCTCGCCAATCACGACGCGCAAGCCCACTCAGGCAGGCAGATGACGACCGGTAGCGGTTGGCGGGCGACCGGTTCGTTGGGCATAGTACATGAGAAGAAGCTCGAACGACGAACTCAGTACGGAATCAGGTCGCGTATGCATCGTGAGACAGAATCGCCCGAACGAGCTCGTGTATGCCTGGGACTGGGAGCGAACCTGGGGGATCGCGAGAGTAATCTCGCCGAAGCGATGAACCGCCTCCGGCCACAGGTCGAAGTCACTCAGGTCAGCCGCACCTACGAAACAGACCCCGTCGGCTACGCCCAGCAGCCGCGTTTCCTCAATATCGCCTGCCAGGCACTCACCTCACTCTCCCCCGAGGACCTTCTCAAGCACTGCAAACGTGTTGAGCGACAAATGGGAAGAGATGCTGGCTCAGGAATCCGCTATGGTCCACGCCCGATTGACGTCGACATCCTCCTCTATGAGGACAGAATCGTCGATCTCCCGGACCTTCAGATACCTCACCCACTGATCCATGAACGGGCCTTTGTCCTGGTGCCGCTGGCAGACGTCGCTCCCGAGTGGACCCATCCCAGCATGGGGAAGACGGTCTCCGAGCTTGCTGCACACGTGTCCACGCAGGGCGTCCGGCCCTTGGCCCACGGCCTTCTCTCCGGTTACGCTCGGGACGTGCAGGAAGAAACGCCGCATGTGACCGTCGGTCTGGACCGCGTCGGCCTTTCCGATGTCAGCCGCATCATCCGCCTGACCAGCACCGGACGCCCCGAGTACCTCTCCGCATCCATGGATCTCTGGGTTGACCTCGCCCGAGACGCCAAAGGGGCTCACATGTCCCGCTTCAGCACGGCCATCGAGGATGCGATGAACGAGACCTTGCAGCGCACGGCACCGAACATCGAGACGATGACGGCAGATATCGCCCGCCAGTTGGTGACGACACAAGGAGCTATGCGGGGGGAGGTCCGAGTCCGGGCCGAGTTCCCTCTGTCACGTCGGGCTCCCGTCTCCGGCTTGCGTTCGCAGGAGATCTACCAACTCATCGGCATTGCAGCAGCCAGCCGCCAGAGGACCGTTCAACTGGTCGGCGTCGAAGCCGAAGGTATGACAGCGTGCCCTTGTGCACAAGAACTCCTCCGGTCGCGCGCCGAGGACCGATTGCGTGATGAAGGATTCAGTGATGTTCAGATTCAGCAGGTCTTCGAGGCCGTTCCGGTCGCAACTCACAACCAGACGGGCCGCGGCGAACTGCTAATCAGTGCGGCTCCCGACGTGCGCGCCGAAGACCTGGTGCACATTGTCGAGGCCGCCATGAGTTCGGAAACCTACGAGATCCTCAAACGGCCGGACGAGTGCTTCGTGGTGAGCCGTGCCCATCGCAATCCGAAGTTCGTAGAAGATGTTGTCCGCGATATGCTAGGCTACGTGGTTGAGATGTACCCGGAGCTGCCGGATGACACGTTCGTACGAGCGCGGCAGACTAACTTCGAGACAATCCACAAGCACCATGTGTTTGCTGAGCGTTGCGCCTTGCTGGGAGAACTCCGAAACAGCGTTGCCGGGCGCCCTGAATCCGCTCCGGTCGCCAGCCTCAACACCTGGCTGGATCTGCACCTCGGGGAACTCACGCTCTGACCCTCGCCAACCTGACCTCTTGTCTTGAAAATCTGTCCTCGGGCGATACCTTCCGTACCTTTTGCTGCACGTCGACCAGGCCCCCCTCCGGTCGACGGTTCGTGACGTTGCCCTGCGGGTACACTTTGGAGACTGGACAATGGCAAAGAAGCTTGCTGTTATCCCCGAGCTCTGTTCGGGATGCAAGATCTGTGAACTGACGTGCGCGATCTCTCACTTCGGCGTGAACAACCCGAAGAAAAGCGCCATCCGGGTTCTGGTGACCTATCCGCACCCCGTACTCCGCATGCCGATCGTCTGCAGTCAGTGCAAGTCTCCCATGTGTGCAGACGCATGTCCGGTGGGAGCTCTCACCCGGAAGGACGGCGTGGTGAGGCTGAACAAAGACGTCTGTGTATCCTGCCTGAAATGCGTTGAGGCCTGTCCGTTCGGGGCCATGTACGCCCACGAAGACTGCGACAACCCCATCAAGTGCAACATGTGCGGCGGGAAGCCACAGTGCGTGCGGAAGTGCCCGAAGGGGGCCTTGCGCCTGATCCCGGAACACGCATTGGGCGAGTCCAAAAGGATCAGCAATGCCCTCTCCTATGCCCACATGAAAGAGATCGAGTTCATGGAAGAAGGCGAGAAGAAGATCATCCGCTACGCCGAGATCGGCAAGGAAGAGATGTAGGGGCCGGTCGGGACTTCCATGAGTGAGAGACGAGCCCGATACGGGAGCCCCCGCCGCGAGAGAGAGACGCGAAACGAGGATGAACAGCGCACACCGAGCCACCAGGCAGTGGGCAGCGAGGAATAGCGATGACGATCAAGTCCGGGTACTTCAAGAGGCATCTCCATATCGACCTAAGCGCTGATGAGAGTCAGCGGCTTGAGCTTTCGGACGACTTCCTGGAACGCTTTGTCGGAGGCCGCGGCTTCGGCGTCAAGCTGCTCTGGGACCACTTGGAGAAGCATGATTTCAAGGTAGACCCTCTTGGTCCGGAGAACCTCTTGGTCATCTCCCCCGGTCCACTCACCGGAACCTATCTCCCCTCCTCCGGCAAGATTTCGTTTATCTCCATTTCACCGGCCACAGGCATCTACGGCGACTCCTCCATGGGGGGCACGTTCGGTATCGAACTGCGCCAGACCGGCGTCGACGTACTGTCAATCACAGGACGCGCAGACGAGCTGTCATTCATCTTCATTGATGGCGATGACGTCTCAGTCATTCCGTGTCCGCAAGTCAAAGGCAAGACCTGCCTGCAGACCGAAGGCATGATCAAGGAATACCTCGGCACGCACGATGTGGACATGGCTGTCATCGGGATAGCCGGGGAAAATTTGGTCAAGTTCGCCTGTGTGAACGCGGACTGGAGCCGCAACGCAGGCCGCACAGGCATCGGAGCGATCCTGGGCTCTAAGAACATCAAGGCTGTTGTGGTACGCGGCAGTCGCGATCTGCCCGTCGACGATATTCGGGGGCTGGTCAAGGAGTCCGACCGGGCCTACGCTTACCAGCGTGGACACAAGTTCTTCAAGCTCTGGCAGGACCAGGGCCTGATGAATGTCATTGAATACGCCAACAACGCGGGTTTCCTGCCTACCCATAATTTCAAAGATGGCGTCTTCAAGCAGGCCGAGAACATCGACGGCTACACGATGTTGCGCGACTACAAAATCGGCGACAGCGCGTGCTTCGCGTGCGCGATGTGCTGCGGAAACATCTGCCTTGTGAAACAGGGAAAATACACCGGTACGGTCACCGAAGGGCCGGAGTATGAGTCATGCGCTATGCTCGGATCCAACGTCGGGATCGGTAGTTTCGACGCTGTGCTCCAGGCGAACAGCATGTGCGATGAGCTCGGTATCGATACTATTTCAACCGGGAACATCGTCGGAGCCGTCATTGAGGGCTACGAACGAGGAATCCTGACCCTGGATGATCTGGACGGCCAAGCCCTGACCTGGGGCGATGACGACGCCATTCTGGAGCTGGTCCGGAAGATGGCCTGCCGGGAAGGCATTGGAGATATCCTCGCTGATGGAGCAAAACGCATCATCGAGACCTGGCCCAAGATGGTCGAGGTCATCCTGCATGTCAAAGGCCTGGAACAGTCGGCTTACGACAGCCGGCCCGCAGCAACCATGGCGTTAGCCTATGCGACCTCCGACATCGGGGCACACCACACGCGAGCCTGGACGATCGCCAAGGAAATCGAGCTCGGGAAAGACTGGTCAGACGAAGAAAAAGTCGATCTGGTCATCTACCACCAATCGCTCCGGCCACTTTTCGATATGCTGGGCGTCTGCCGGCTGCCGTGGATCGAGCTCGGACTGAACGAAAAGCACTACGAAAAGTTCTACCGCTACGTCACCGGGAACCCGGCAACACTTGACGACATGCTCAAGCTATCCAACGATATCTATGACGCCACACGCCTGATCAACACGCGCCTGGGTATGACCCGCCAAGATGACTCCCTCCCACACAAGGTCGCGAATGCACCGATACAGACTGGCCCCCAAGCCGGCAAGAGCATCGACCAAGGCGAGTTCGACAAGCTGCTCTCGCTCTATTACCAGCGCAGGGGGTGGAGTGCGGAAGGCGTACCCCAGGTACCGGCGAGCTTCGCGTAGAACGCAAGTATTCACCCGGTCCGGAGCTCGCTGAAGAGAAGGCGCAGGCATCCATCCCCACTAGGATAAAGGCAATCGGGGCATGGCAGCCCCTCCCACGTTGGCTGCCCCTGACCTGAATGTGGGAGGAGGTCGCAGGTTCACGGTTCAGTGGTTCACGGTTCCTTGCAGAACATGATCGGGACGGTTTGTCCTCCAAATTGGGTACAATTGCTTGTTCCCAACCGCTGAACGGTGAACCTGTCAACCGTGAACCCCGCCGCGAGACCCTTTTCGCGGCGGCTCAGGCTACATGCCTCCCCACCGTACTTGCCGCAATCCCTCGTACAGCACGATCGAGACGGCGTTCGCCAGATTGTGGCTCCGAGCATGTTCGCCAGGCATGGGAATGGTGAACCTCCGTTCGGAATACGTGGCGTGGAGCGCCGCAGGCAGGCCGCTCGACTCTTGCCCGAAGATCAGGAAATCGCCTTCCCTGAATGCACAGTCGTAGACACTCCGCGTTGCCTTCGTAGTCAGGAGAAACATCCGCTCCGGAGCAGCGTCGGTGAGGAACCTATCCCACGTGTCATGGACATGGAGATCGAGGTATTGCCAGTAGTCCAGGCCGGCCCGACGAATACGTGACTCATCGAGAGAGAAGCCCAACGGGCGGATCAGGTGCAGGGATGCATCGGTGCACACACACAGGCGACCGATCGTGCCGGTGTTCTGGGGAATCTCCGGGGCGAATAGAACAATGTTGAACATGGGGTCGGCGGTTCCACGGTTCACGGGTTCAGTGGTTCAGTGCACGGCTACTCACCGGCCAGTTTCTGCTCCCAGAAATCGAGTTGAGCGTGAACCTGCGTCGGCGCCGTTCCTCCTGTCAGATCACGCCCCGAGACACTTCGTTCTGGCGAAAACAGAGCCAGGCATTCCTCTTCAGCCAGAGGGATTGTCTCCCGCATCTGCTCGACCGTCACTTCATCCAGCTCAAGTTCCCGATCACGACAGTAGGCCACAAAACGCCCTACCTCATGGTGCGCTTCACGGAACGGCAGGCCTTTCCCCACAAGCCACTCCGCCAGGTCTGTTGCCATCAACGCCGGATTCGCCGCTGCTGCCCGTGCGACATCGCCATTGACGGTCGCCGTTGCGATCATTGGTGCGAGGGTCGTCAACACCATCTTCACCGTGTCAACGGCGTCGAACAACCCCTCCTTATCTTCCTGCAGATCTCGGTTGTAACACAACGGCAGTCCCTTCAACGTTGTGAGCAACGCGAAGAGGTGTCCGTACACACGCCCGGTCTTCCCACGAACCAGCTCTGCAACGTCGGGATTCTTCTTCTGAGGCATGAGGCTGGAACCGGTACAGAATGCGTCGTCGAGTTCGATGAAGCCGAACTGCTGAGACATCCACAGCACGATGTCTTCCCCAAGCCGTGAGCAGTGCATGGCAATGATCGATAGGCATGAAAGAAACTCCACCAGAAAGTCTCGGTCTGAGACCGCATCCATGCTGTTCCGCATGACCCCATCAAACTCCAGTTGCTCGGCGACGAACTCTCGGTTCAGTGGCAAGGTTGAGCCAGCCAGGGCTCCCGCCCCTAGAGGAAGGGCGTTGAAACGGGCTCGGCAATCCGAAACCCGTTGCTTATCGCGCTCGAACATCTCGACGTAAGCCAGAAGATGGTGGGCGAACAGCACCGGTTGCGCATGCTGCAGATGGGTCAGTCCCGGGAGGATCACGTCCCGGTTCTCCCCCCCAAGACAAACGAGGGCCTTCTGGAGGTCACTGAGGACGATGGCAAGGTCCGTTGCTTCCTTGCGCAGGTAGAGGCGTTCGTCCGTGGCAATCTGGTCATTCCTGCTCCGCCCGGTGTGAACCCGGGCACCAGTGTCCCCGAGAGCCTCGATCAGCGCCGCTTCAATGTTCATATGGATGTCTTCGAGATCCTCCCGAAGAGGGAATGCACGGTCATCCAGACGCGTCTTGATCTTGCCAAGCTCTTCCACAATGGCATCGGCATCCGCAGGCGGAATGATCTCCGCCTTCGCCAGCATGCGGACGTGCGCCATGCTTCCCTGAATGTCGAAGGGGTACAGACGCTGATCGTAACTCACCGACTCGGTGAACCGGGCAACCTGCCGGTTGGTATCTTTGCTGAATCGTCCACTCCAAAGAGCCATGGGGAATCCTGTCATCAGTTGTCAGCCTGCCAGCCAGGCCGGGTGAACAGCCGGCGTCCCTCTTGGGGAGGACGTCAGCGAAATTCGTTTTCAGTCCAACCTCACCTCGGGGACTCCGCTCCTCTCCCAGTGTGACCTGGGGAGGGCGCGATAGCCCTCGGACCAGTTTCAGCGGCGCGGCCGTCGAGCCCGGGACCGTGGGGAGTGCACAACCCGCACCAACGCCTCCTCGAGAACAACACGTGTCGCCGCTGAAGATGTAACCGTTTTCAGAAACGCGTCACGGAAAACCCGCAGTGCTGCGATGAGCTCACGCCCCGAATACTTCAGAGCTTGCTGTGCCATCATCTGCACGCGAAACGGGTGGAATTCCAGAAACTCCATTCCTTTGTCCTGCCAGGCGCTCTTCTCCTCACCCGGTAACTGCTCAAGAGAGCGCTGTACCTGACGAGCATCACGCAGAGAGCATTCCTGCATGAAAACACGGATCTGCAGCAGTTGCCGGAAGTATTTCGCCGCCTGCCCCAGCAACCCACGCGCCGTCCGCTCAACGTCCTGTCCCTGCCGAACGAGTCGATCCACCGTCCCGAGGACATCATCAAGATCTCGCCCACCGAGAGCATTAGTGAGAGCCCACCCAACTACTTCGCCATCTCCCTGACACACCTCCTGAGCAGCCTCCAGCGTAACCGGCTCCGCAACCCCGCCGCAGTAACAGATCAGTTTCTCAAGCTCGGCGTCAACTCGGGCCGTGTCGGTGCCAACCACATCAACGAGGTAGTCACAGACTTTTGGCGGCAGAGACATTCCCTTCTCCTCTGCCCGCTGCGCAATAAGCTCCTGCATGCGTTTCTGCCAATTTCGATCCCGCAAATTGGGCTTCTCACAGACAACGATCTCTCCGGCCTTCTTGCAGGCACGAGCCAGCGCTTTCCGCTGGTCAACGTCTGGACCGCTGACGACGAGACAGATGTCACTGGGGATACCCTCAGCGATGAGGCTGGAGAGAGCGCGTAGCGCAGTCGCCTCCGCCCCTTTGCTGTCCTTCGTTCCCTCCGCACTGAATTTGCTGAACGCCTGCAGCCACACGGTCTTGACTCCCCCCAGAAAGGAAGGAGAAAGCGCGGAGCGGATGGCTTGGTTCACCGTTTCGGCGGCAGACGTGTCGTCTTGCTCGCGGATGACGTCCAGCGAGAAAGGATCCGCGTCCTCACCAGCCACCTTGCGCACCAAGTCCTGAGCCTTGGTCGCAATAGTCGCTTCGTCCGTGCCCGTAATCAGAAAAACGTTGGTTTGGTCGTCTGCCATAGGCTGGACTGCCTTTCACGTCACATTCGGCTCACGGCCCAGAAGAGAACGAACGCCGCCGCACCGGAAAGAAAGGCCGAAACTCTGTCGAGAACGATCAGCCAGGGGGGGAACGCAAGTAAACTCGCGAAAACGCCTTCACGCAACTGGGTCCGCGCATGGTACGCGCTGGCGAAAAGGAGCAGGAGGTCCTTGCTCAATGCCACAAACGCCAGGGTGGGCAGCGGACCGGAGAGATACAAATAGGTAAAGAGCACCACCTCGAGGATGAAGACGCCGATCTCAAGGAGCGTAAGGCGTGAGAAGTGCTGCAGGAACCGGACTTCCGGCTCGGTCGTCGCCGCCCGTTCTCCCCCCACAATCTCTTCGACTCGGGCAAGCAGATCCTCATCCACGCTTCGAAGATGCAGGTACAGGGGGTTGCCGAACACAGTCACCCGACAGGACCACACGACTACAGCCCAAAGACATATGCAGAGAAACAGCACAGCGGCACACCCAGCTTACTCGGCCCCCACGGAATGAGACTTGAACAGACAGCCGTAAGATAGCACGACATCCCCCCCTCTTAAACACGTCGGGGCCGGTCGCCGGCCCTCAAACGCATGAGAAGTCTGGGCCCCATTGTCTCGCACTCCCGCCCCCTCAGGCTACGGTAGACAGTACCCCCAAAGAAGGAGGCCAATCGCATGACGGGAAAAGTCGTCCTCGAACTCTCACACTCAGCGGGGAACCCACGCAACTCCGAGGGAGCGTTCGCAACGCTCGAAGACGGTTCCTTGGTCTACGCCTACAGCCGGTACCGCGGCGAGAGCTGGAGCGATCACGCCTCTGCAGACATCGCCGCTCGGTACTCCCGTGACGGAGGGGTGACGTGGAATTCCGAAGATCGGATCCTCGTACCGAACGAGGGGGACTGCAATGTCATGAGCGTCTCCCTGCTCCGCCTGCAGGACGGACGGCTCGCCTTGTTCTACCTGCGCAAGAACAATCTGGTCGACTGCCGCCCTCACCTGCGGACGTCCGACGACGACGGCGAGACGTGGAGTGACCCCACCTGCTGTATCCCGGCTCCAGGCTACTTCGTCGTCAATAACGACCGCATCATCCAGCTTGATTCGGGGCGCATCATCATCGTCGCAGGTTACCACCGCTGCAAGGCCCTTCCTCCAAATGAGCGAATGGACACGCGGAGTATCATGCTTGCCTACTTCTCGGACGACGGTGGTGTGTCCTGGCAGGAAGCAACAGACTGGGTCGTGTTGCCTGTCACATGTTCCTCAGGACTCCAGGAACCGGGAGCGGTTCAGTTGCACAACGGGACACTCTACGGATGGGCCCGCACCGGCACAGGGCACCAGTGGGAAACACGCTCCGCGGACAATGGAGATACGTGGGCCCTCTCCCAGGCATCGTCCTTCTCGTCACCATGCGCCCCCCTGAGCATCAAGCGGGACCCGTTCAACGACCTTCTGGTGGCCGTGTGGAACGACCATTCGGGCGCCTGCTGCCCCCCTCCCCTTCCGGACTCAGACGCCTGGCGTCATTCGTGGGGTCGGTGGCCGCTCGTCATGGCCCTGAGCAATGACGATGGCAGAACCTGGCAGGCCCCGGCTCTTCTCGATGACCGCCCCGAACGCGGCTTCTGTTACACGGCCGTCCACTTCACCCCGGACGCAATCCTGCTTGCCTACTGCTGCGGTGGCCCCCGAAACGGGAGTCAGGTACTGCAGGACAGCTGCATCAGACGCATCCAACGAAGCTCCAAGGACTAATAGATGGAACAGATTGACAGACTCCCTGCTTTCTACCTAAGCCACCTAACGGAGAGCATCCTCCCGTTCTGGCTCACGCATGGCACAGACAGGACCTGTGGCGGCTATGTTACGTGCCTTGACGAACAGGGCGCCGTCTACGATTGGGACAAGCTCTGCATGTGGGCTCAGGGGCGCCTCGCATGGACGTTCGGTCGAATGTACAACGAACTCGAACGCCGAGACGAGTGGCTCGAGTTTGCCCGCACCGGCGTCACCTTCATTCGCGAGCACGGCTTTGCCGACGACGGGACAATGTATTATGCCCTGGCTCGTGCCGGACGACCTCTGCAGCCTACACAGGATGTCTACACCGAACTCTCCACCATTCTCGCCTTTGCAGAATTCGCCCGGGCAACTGGAGATGCAGCCCTGGCCGAACAGACCGTCGAGTTGATGGACACGATCTGGAACCGGCTCCAGACTCCCGGGAACGCATTCCAGCCTCTCGCCCCGGATGGGCAGCCCACGCGACTCCATGGGCACAGTATGATCACGCTCAACGTCCTCCAGGAGTTACGCAGATGCTTCCCGGAAGGCGACTGGAATGCCAAAATAGACTCATGCCTTGAGACAATGCTGGGCCGTCACCTGAAACGCGACCGCCAGGTGCTGTTTGAGCTTGTCGATTGGCACACCGGCGATCAGATCCCGGGATGGCAGGGACGCTGGGTGAACCCGGGGCACATGATCGAAGGTGGTACCTTCGTCATCCATGAAGGCCTCCACCGCAAAGACCAAACCCTCATTGACGATGGCATTTCGCTTATCGAGTGGGGCTTCGCATGCGGTTGGGACGATGAGTTCGGGGGAATCTACAACGATATAGACGTCGATGGGGCCCCGATCCCTACCGCCGCTGCGCTGCTTGCCGACAGCAAGATCTGGTGGCAACACGCCGAAGCCCTGTACGGCCTGTTGCTCGCGTATACCGTCAGCGGACGGAGGGAATTCCTTGACAACTACTGGCTGACCCATCATTACACGACCAGCCATTTCATCCCCCGCGAGGGCGGGGAATGGCACTGCAGTCTGGACCGCCGCGGCAACGTGATTTGTGCGGCCAAGGGGACGGCACGCAAGAATGCCTTCCATGTAGCCCGCAACTGCCTCCTCTGTATCCAGCTCCTGGCCGATGCCCCATCCGGCCACAAGTCATAGGTGCGCCCCGTCCGTCACCTGCCGGGCAGCCCCGGCCCTTCGGACCGCGTGCTGGGAGCCCATGACGCGCAGGGGACAACGACGGGCAAGTCGGGAATGGAACGGGAAAATCAGTCTCCGCGGCCCCGCTACGACGGCGCTCAGGGCGGTTGATCCTGTCGTTGCCCGAGGTAAAGTGGCAGTTGGCCTCCGGCCTGCTCCGGTGGGGCCAGGATCTTCACCTCAAAACGCCCTGTGGTGTCCGGACCGGAATGATCAGTCGCCCAGATTCAACCCAGAAGCGGGACGCCTTTCCCGCTCAGACAACGGCCGAGGATGTCCATGGCCCCGGCCCGAGCGATGCCTCAGGGCCGGCCCCCGCCTTCCCGCGAGGAACGGAACTCCGTCTCCTTCTCCTTTCGGTCGCAACCTGCTTTGCAGTGCTGGCCGGCATCCACTATTGGGCCTGGTGCCCGGATGCTGATCTCTCCTTTGATGCCCCCTACCACGTGACCATGGGCGATCTCTTCAACCAGGCAGCAACTGGACGAACGTTCCCCTGGACCCAACTCTCCATCTGGCGAACCCATTTCTGTGACAAAGAGCTCGGCTTCCATGCGTTGCTGTCCGCCATTCGGCGTTGGGGAGCACTATGCGGGTACTCGGACGGCGGCCCGCCTTTCGTTTTCGAAACCGCTGTTCTGGTTAGCCTCTGGACCTTTGTCTTCTGTTGGGTAGCCGTTCGTTCACGTGTCAGGAAGCTCCACCTTTTCCTCCCTTTGGTGCTTCTCTCCTGTCCCTTTTTCACCTACCGCCTGAACCTGGTCCGCCCCCATGTCCTGTCGATCATGCTCATGCTGGCAACCGCCGCGTGCCTCACGTCCCCAATCCCCAAGGGAAAGCGGCGCCTCTTCCTCTACCTCTTGGGAATCGCCTTCGCTTACGGCCACTCCAACCCGCACTTCATTCTCATTCCGGTTGGTTGCTGGACCCTCATCCACCTCAAGAGCCACCGCGGCGAAGCGCTTCTCCCCTGCGTAATAGCGGTGAGCGGAGTCCTGACCGGACTCATCGTGCACCCGCAGTTCCCAAATACGCTCATCATCTGGAAACTCCAGTGCGTCGATGTCGTTCTGCAAGTCTTGACCGGATCCCTGGATCTCAGTTCGCCCGTCGAACTGAGAGCCCCGACCCTGACACATTTCGGCCAAAATGCGGCAATTTTCGTCATGTTGGCCGCAGCCTGTGTGGGCTGGTGGCAGCGGCGCCCTGTATGTCCGGCCAACGCCTCCCTGTTTCTTCTGGTTGGCCTGGTATGTACAGCGGGGTTCTTCTTGTCAAAGCGAATGCTGGAATACGCCGTCCCCTTCACCGTAATCGCTCTCGGTCAACTCCCCCCGTCGTTGCCCGGCCTCACTCCGAACAAACGGCGGGTTGGTCTGGGAATCATCCTCCTGCTGATGGCAGGAGCTCTGCCCTGGCATCGCCACGCGTTTGCCTCAGGAAGAGCCGCTCCACCTCGGAAGTTCGCCACCTGGGCAGCTGACAACCTCGAGCCGGGCACCTACATCTGCAACCTCCTCTGGTCCGACTTCCCCACGCTCTTCTACATTGCACCGGAGTTCCGCTACGCCTATGGGCTCGATCCCATGTTCGCATACGCGGCGATGGGAGATGACTACGTCCTACTCGAGAAATACGCCAAGGGCGACCTGCCGTTCCCATCCCCCGGCGAACTGAAGGTGTTGGTTGGGACGCGCTATGTTTACGTGTCAGTCTATGGGGTGCGTGTTGCTCGGCGGTTGGCCGCTGCCGGCTACGGTCTTGCCTACCAGGGGACCGATGCCTGGCTCTTCGATCTTGACACGCCCCTCATTGACCATGGGGTGCAACCCAACAGCGAGGCCCCCGAAGACGCCGATCTGCCTCCTCCCCAGCCGGGACAGCTGCCCGGAACGGAAACCGGCAAACCGTGATAGACGACCAGAACATCTTCCATGATGCAGATGTGGAGCAAGCCGTTCAGGCCGGTGGCATAGTCCGGACCCGTGACCGCACGCTCTGTCTGCCCTCCGTTTTCGGGTTCTGCAACGGAGTCCGTCAGGCGCTGGAGCTGTTGCAGCAGACGATCGATGCCCACGGTGGGGAACGTGTGTGGCTCCTCGGCGAGATCATCCACAACCAGACGGTGAGCCGTTTTTTCGCGGCTCAGGGCGTGCGCGTTATCCCGGAACACGACATCGACACCGTTCTGGACGTGGCCACTCCCTCCGACATCATTGTCATCCCAGCCTTCGGTGTGCCGCTCCCGCTGCATCGCGCCCTGATCGCCCGTCAGCCAAGCCAAGTCGTTGACGCGACCTGCGGATACATCAAGGCCATCTGGCGGTACGTTGCGGAGCGCGCAGAAGAACGAAAAACGATCCTGATCCACGCCAAAATCGATCACCCTGAGACACGGGCCACGATCTCTCGAGCGCTGACCACGAAGAACGCGGTCGTCCTGATTCCCGACTACGCAGTTGCCCAACAGGTGGCGGACGCCATTCGCCAGGGAAATGCGACAGCAATCCCGGCTCAATTCATCCTCCACCCAGACCACCTCGACCTGTCACGTCTTGCCGTGGTCAATCAGACGACGATGCTGGCAGACGACACGCACGCCATCGCAGACCTCCTGCAGCGGGCCCAGGCTGATGCGGGTGGTCAACTGCACGACCAGATCACGCTCTGTGGTGCTACTCAGACGCGACAGGACGCCGCGCGGGAACTGTGCAGCCGCGGCTGCGATCTGGCTCTCGTGATCGGAGGCTACGAAAGTAGCAACACGAACCAGCTCTTCCGCCTCGCCCAGGCGTTCGGCCCGACCTACTTCATTGATGGTCCTCAAGCCATCGCCCCAAACAGTATCCGCCACTACCTGCCGGAACACCATCGGGAGACTGAAACCGACAACTGGCTCCAACCACGGGCGCGTCGGGTCTGCCTCCTGGCCGGGGCATCGTGTCCCCCGAGCGACATCGGCGGAGTGATTCGAGCGCTGCGACTCCTTACCTGAGCCCAAAACCATCGCGCTGAGAGGCGATGTCAACCCCGAGATGGTAACACGTGACCGAGAGCGACACCGAAGCAACCCGTCAGTTCGCGATTGGGCAACGCTGGCTGAGTGAAACCGAGCCGGAACTCGGCCTTGGAATCGTCCAACGTCTCGGCAACCGGCAAGTGGTGGTCGTGTTCCCAAGCTGCGGCGACATCCGGACCTACGCCGCAAGCTCTGCCCCGCTTCATAGAATACAACTCGCCAGAGGCGATCCGCTCGAAACAGCGCACGGACTGACGACCACGATCAGAGACGTGCGCTGCGATGCCAACGGCTTGCTCACCTACGTCACCGATGACGGCAGGATACCCGAACAGCAGTTGGCCGACCATGTGGCCGTTTCAGGCCCCCTGGATCGCCTCTTACAGGGACGAGTTGACGAGTGTGCCACATTCAGCCTGAGGCTCCGCGCAAGACGTCGCCTCCAACGGCTGCAGATGAGCGATGCACGAGGCTTCGCCGGTGGCAGGATGGCTTTGATCCCGCACCAGTTGTATGTCGCATCAGAAGTCGCCCGTCGCACGGTTCCACGCGTACTTCTGGCTGATGAAGTGGGCCTTGGGAAGACAATAGAGGCCTCTCTGATCGCTCACCGTCTGCTGGTGAGCGGACAGATCTCACGCGTCCTGTTCCTCGTACCCGAGGCCCTCGTTCACCAGTGGTTCGTCGAACTTCTGAGACGATTCAACATCACGCCGGCCATTTACGACCACGAACGCTGCAATGACACGTCACCACCGCAGGAAGAGTCGAATCCCTTCCTGAATGAGCAGATCATCCTCTGCCCCATGGAGCTGCTTGCAGAGCGCTTCGACTACGCTCAACAGGCGGCGGAAGCGGGGTGGGATCTTGTTGTCATTGATGAAGCGCACCATCTCGCCTGGTCACCGGAGGACATCAGTCCTGAGTACATCGTGGCTGAAGGCCTGTCCCGGCGCACGCGGGGCTTGCTCTTGCTCACGGCCACGCCGGAAGAAATCGGGCCGGAGAATCACTTTGCCCGACTGCGCCTGCTTGATCCGGATCGCTACTGGGAGCTCGCCGAGTACCTCAAGGAGTCCGTCCGTTACCAGGCCTTTTGCCCAATCGCCGAACGCTTGGCAGAAGGGATCGAGCTCACGGCTCATGACCAGAGCCTGCTGACCGGGCTCGGAATCTCGATCAACGCTCCTCCTCACGACCAACTGCGGGCCCTTCTCGACCGGTATGGTCCCGGCCGAGCCGTTTTCCGGAACACGCGCAGGAGGATGCGCAACTTCCCCAAACGTCACGCGCATCTTTACCCGCTGTCGCCAGGAGAAAAGGTGACGTGGCTGGCCGATTTTCTGAGGGCCCGGAATCGCGAGAAAGTACTGCTCATCTGTCACACCAAACGGCAAGTCACGCGTGTGGCCGAAGAACTGGCGACGTGCCTCAACGTCAAGACCGCCCTTTTCCACGAGAATCTGACCCTGATCCAACGGGATCGAAACGCAGCCTGGTTCTCCGAACCGGATGGTGCACAGATCCTTCTGGCATCCGAGATCGGTGGCGAAGGCCGCAATTTCCAGTTCGCCCACCACCTCATTCTCTTTGACCTGCCGGACAACCCCGAAGTGCTGGAACAACGCATCGGGCGCCTCGACCGAATCGGGCAGACACATGACATTCACATCCACGTCCCCTTCGAAGAGGGTACGCCTGACGCCGTGCTGGCCCAGTGGTACCACCAAGCGCTGAATGCCTTGGAGGAACCACTCCACGGAGCCCACGCCATATACGAACGCTTTCGGGACCGGCTCCGTTCAGCCGAGACGCTTCTTGGAACGCCGGAGTGGGATGCCTTGGCACGGGAGTCCAAGGCTTCTAAGGAGGCCATGGAGGACCAACTCCGACACGGACAAGATCGCCTGCTCGAGCTGCAATCCTGGGACAGCGATGTCGCCGGCGGCCTCGCAAACACGATCCAGGCTGCAGACCGTGATCGCGATCTGGAACAGGCAGTGCTTGAGCTCTGTGACCACTTCGGAGTCCACGTGGACGACGCGGCCCCACGCACCTACACACTGCACCCGGAGCATCTCTTCACCGACGCATTCCCCGTCCTGACCAGCGACGGCCTGACCGCAACATTCGATCGGGAGAAGGCTCTGGGCCGGGAGGAGATTGAGTTCCTGACCTGGGATCACCCTATGGTGACCGGGGCAATAGAATTGCTCCTGTCCTCCCACGACGGCACCGCTGCCATGGGCTTTTGGCCCACGGACACGCGAAAGATGCTGCTTCTCGAAGTCATCTTTGTTCTTGAGGCAAGCGAAGCCCAAAACGGGCACGCCCACCGCTTCCTCCCTGCAACCCCCATCCGGGTTGCCGTGGACCACGATGGTCGGGACGTGACCGGCGAGCTTGTCGGTGCGGGTTTCGAGGAGCAACTCAAGGAAGGAAGGAAGCACCCCGTTCTCAATCGCCGCGAAGCCACACGTGAACTCGTCCCAATTATGCTCGATGCGGCGGAGAAGATCGCTCAGCGCATCAGTGCCCCAGCCCTGACCGAGGCCCTCGAGCGGTTGCACACCGAAACGGACACTGAAGTGGAGCGCCTCGAAGCGCTGCGGCGCATCAATGGCCATGTCCCAAGGGCAGAAACAGATGAGTGGCGGGAACGAGCTGTAGAGATCGCGACCACCATCGAGAAAGCGCAGCTCCGCCTGGATGCCGTACGCCTCATCTGGTGCGGTCCGGAAGGCTGAACAGCCCTGCTCCCACATGCCGCCTCAAGAACCGGAGAACACGTTCCACCACCAGCGTCCTCCTGGAAACACTGACGTCGAGGCCGGCGACGAATCAACTGTGGGGCACGGGGCGGGACGTTCCGCCCTCGACGTTCGATGTTCCCGGGAGCTTCCTCCCCCTTCACCACCGACCTCGCGAGACCTCCGAACATGCTTGTATTTGGCGAGGCCCTATGACACATTTACCAATCTCCAGGATCGCGCCCGGATCCCGAATCCGCTGGAGTGGGCTAACGGCACCAAGGACTTCATGAACGACGGAATCAACAGGCTGTTGAACAGCCATGAGATAGCCAGACTCGGACGCTTGGCTTTGGGGTCGCGTTTCACGGTCGAAGGTACTCTCGCCGGCGCACACCGAAGTCCGCTCAAGGGCTTCAGTGTCGAGTTTGCCGATTACCGACAGTATGTCCCAGGCGACGACCTTCGACACTTGGACTGGCGCGTCTACGGCAAAAACGAACGCCTCTACATCCGACAGTATGAAGAGGAGTGCAACCTGCGGGTCTACCTTCTGGTCGACGCCTCCAAGTCAATGCAGTACTCCCACGACCGGATGAGCAAGTATCGCTACGCGTCGAAACTCGCGGGAGCGCTCGCCTATGTTACGGCCCACCAGCAGGACAGCGTCGGTCTGACCGTGTTCGACTCGGAGATCCGCTTCCAGACCCCGGCTCGATCAGGCATGGAGCACCTCCGTATCCTCGCCAACCAGCTCACTGACCACACGCCGGAGTCGGATACTGACGTCGCACTTACACTCCACCGGTTGGCCGAGAAGGTCCGCCGGCGAGCACTGGTGATCATACTCAGTGATCTGTTCGATGACCTGGATCGCGTGCGGAATGCGCTCGCCCACTTCCGACGGCGAAAGCACGATGTTATCGTCTACCACGTGTTGGACCGAGCAGAGATCGAGTTCCCGTTTCGGGATATCGGCAACTTTGAGGATCTTGAGACGAGCCAGCACATGATCACCAATCCGCGGGAAATCCGTAGTGCCTACCAAGAGGCGTTCGCGGAGTTCCTGTACTCAACCCAGCGCGTCTGTGCAGGGCTGGATATTGATTACGCACTGGCCACGACGGATGTCCCGGTGGGGACATTCATACGCCAACACCTTTCACGCAGGGCCCGGCGCGGACGCTGACGGCGACGGACTCAGCCCCGGATCTCCGCCGGACACACCGGTTCAGCGGAGCGACACGTTCTCCGCTCCGAATGCGGCAAACACACGTTGACAGGGATTTGCCGGTATGCCTCTGTTCCTATGGTCTTTGCTGGCGGGCGCGGCGGCTTCCATCCCTGTCGCGCTGCATCTGCTGCATCGACGGAAACCCAAGCCGGTCCCATTCAGCTCCCTTCGCTTCCTTCACGAGGCCATCGCCAAAACCCGCCGATCACGGCACCTCACCAACGTCTTCACCCTCCTGATGCGGGTGCTGATTATGGTTCTGCTCGTCTTTGCGTTCAAGCAGGACAAGGTGCGATTCTCCTGGATCCCCGAGGGCAAACGAACCGTCGTCATCGTCTTGGACGCCAGTGCCAGTATGCGCTACCAGGATGGTGAAGACACCTGTTTCGCCCGAGCATCCGAGTGGGCCCTGAATCTCATTCGCTCACTCGACGAAGAGGATCAGGTTGCGGTCCTCATGCCCGGGTTGCCTGAGCCCCGCCTGATCTTTCCCCCAATCTCCGACCACGAGACGGTCAACCGAGCTATCCAGCAAGCCCAGCCCGGCTACGGCGCGGCGGATCTGGTCGAACTGCTCAACGATATGATAGGTCGGCTCAGCGAGGAAGATGGGACGGCTGCTCTGGAGTTCCACGTGTTCAGTGATTTCCAAAAAGCTGGCTGGAATGACGCGGAAGCAGAGGGCCTCAACGAGCAACTGACCGATCAGGAGATTCTCCTTTTCCTCAACCACGTCCAGCCCACGGTAACAGCCAACGCCGGACTGTCCAAAGCGTTCTTCTATCCCCCGGCGATTCTTGGGGACGGTGACTTCCAGGCCAAAGCCCATGTCCGCAGCTCTGCTGACTACAGCGGGGGAAACACACTCCGCCTGATCGTCCAGAGCAATGAACAGAAAAAAAAGCCGTTCCGCCTACTTCCGGATCAGACTGTGACCGAGATCATCGGCGGCGTTGCCGAAGGAGAAGCCCAGTATGTTTTGGGCCAGCTGGAGCTCGACGATGATGCGTTCCCCGTTGACAATGTGTTCCGCTTCTGTCTGCCCCGTCTGCCCGGCATCCCTGTTCTGCTCGTGGACGGGAGTGGGCGTAACAATGCGGGCTTCCGCGATACGCCATTCCTGAAGCACGCAATCCAACCCAAAGGAAAGGCCCGAACGCTTTTCCTCCCCAGAACCGTTGACTGGACCACCTTCAAAGCAGGCCCGCTGGACGATTCACGCGTTCTCTTCCTCTGCAATCCACCAGCCTGGGATGAGGCGGCCCTGGAAAAGCTCAAGACGTTTGTGCGAGACGGTGGCACGGTCGTGCTCATGCCCGGCCAACGCGAGGAGTTGGAAGCCTCCATCGAACAGCTTCCCCCTCTCAAAGGTCTGCAGGTCCGCAAGGAAGTGTTGCCGCAGGAGAAGCCGATGGCGATCGTTCCCTCTGAGAGGCCTGCTGAACTGGAGAGGAAGCTCCTCGGCATCATGCCTCCGCCCTCAGCACTGGTCATCCGCCGCCGGCTGATCTTCACCAGCGTCCCCGCGAGCGCAAGCATGGTCTTTCAGTATCACGATGGCGGGGCGTTCATCCTGAGCGTTCCCTTTGGTCAAGGCACATTCTGGATCACCTCAGTCGGGGCCAACCGGGATTGGTCAGAGTGGCCACTGACGCCGTTCTTTGTGATCATTCAGCAGGAGCTGATCAAAAGCTCGGCCAGTCGGAACATGATTGCTCTGTCCGCCGAAGTCGGAGGAATGCTGGCCCTTGACTGGGCAGAAGACGCCACCGAGCTGGATTTCCGCCTCCGAACCCCTTCGGGCGATGAGAAGACGTTGAGTTTGAGTCGCCCGTCCCGCACCAAGCCGGTGGTCGTCCGGGGATTCGATGAACCGGGCTTCTGTCATATTCAGCGCAATGGCAAGGAGCGAGTGATCGCGGTCAACCTTCCCGAGACCGAGAGTGGGCTGACCTACGCCTCTCCGGACGAGCTCGGCCTCCCCTTGCGGACAGCTCGCCTTTACCAGGCAGATTCGTGGCACGAACACCAGCAGAATCTGGTAAACCTCCACCACGGTCGCCCACTGTGGCCCTTCCTGCTCTGCTGTGCCTTTGTGTTGGCCATTTCGGAGGAGTTCTTCGCGAATATCCGGAGTCGCACCTCCGGCCTCCCCGATACGCTGCGGCAGTTCTTGCGACGGGGAGGACGTGCCGCATGATGCCACCTGCCTCCATCCTAATTCGCCCGGTTATCCCTCTGTCGATCCTCATCCCGGTGCTGCTGGCCACCGGCACCATGGTTTGGTACACATACCGGCACTGCGCTCTGTCGTCGCGACAGCGCCTCACGCTGTGGCTGTCCCGGATGTCAGCGATCACATTGATCGCCTGGCTCCTGCTTCAAGCCGAGCGTAGGAACGTGCACTACCAGGTCGAAGCCCCCGTCCTCGCCGTGGCTCTGGATGTGTCCGCAAGCATGCAGGACTCACCCCGAGGCGTGTCACCAACGCGGAGTAGACGGGCTCTCAGCTTCGTCGGTGACCGCCGCATCGCCAAGCTCTGCAAGCGCTACCGCGTCTTCAAGTACGAAGTAGGGGCGGAAACTGAAGAGCGAACGCAGTCGGCGGCGGAAGCCATCGCCTTCAATGCGCCAAGAAGCCACATCACGTCTGGCATCAACCAAATCTGCGAGCGCCTCCACGCAGAGAACCTTGCGGGCGTCCTCCTCTTGAGCGATGGCCTTGATCACTCGGGCGCCTCCCTGGCCCCCGAGGCTCTGGCCGTCCCTATCTTCGCCCCCGAGTTGGAGGAACCGACCCCGCCAAAGCAGTCAGCAGAAGCAGACATCTGGGTTGCAGAAGTATCCTACCCCCGAATGATGGTCGTCAACTGGAAAGCCTCTGTCGATGTTCTTATCCGGCGTGACGGAACCGGGGCGACCTCCCTCCCCATACACTTCCGCCAGGGAGCCAGGGCGCTGCGCACCAGCACGGTTCAGTTCGAGGACGAAGAGCAGTTCAAACAGGTGTCGTTCAGTGTGGAACCGCTGGAAGTGGGGCAGATTCTGTACCAGATTGAGATCACGCCAAAGACCGACGGGGACCGGGAGAACAACACCCGCGATTTCCTGATAGAAGTGTCAGATCCGAAAAACCGGGTCCTTTACCTGGAAGGCCCTCCACGTTGGGAGTTCAAGTTCCTGAAGCGGGCGCTGCTGTCGGAGAAAAACTACCAGCTCTCAGCCTTCGTCCGAGGAGGAGACGGAAATTTCATCAGCTTTGACGAGGCATCCGGCTTCTCCGGGGGAGAGCCGCCGACCTTCACCCCCGAGGAACTGCGTTCCTATAAGGTCGTGATCCTGGGAGATCTCCCGGGGAACGCGCTCAAGGAAGAGCAGTGGCGTAGCATCCGGGATTTTGTCGACAAAGGCGGGGGCCTTCTGTTCATCGGGGCCGCGAATGCCTACGGCCACGGGGGGCTTCAGGGGGCACCCTACATCGACGAATTGCTGCCGGCCCAGTCCGGTCCGACCGCCAAGATGAACGAAGGCAAATTCTCGGTTGATCTGACCGCGACCGGACGTGCTCATCCAGCTCTCAGCGGACTTCCGCATGAAACACGACTTCCTCCCGTGCTCACGTTCTGGACCCCCGTGAAACCAAGCACATTCAGCTCAGCGCTCATCTCAACCGCTGATGGTTCGCCCATCCTCCTCGGGCGACGATACGGGCAGGGCCGAGTAGCCATGGTCCTGAGTGATTCCCTCTGGCGCTGGCAGCTGGGAGGAATGGACGGGACCACCGAGAAGAGCCTCTACAACCGCTTCGTGACACAGCTCATCTACTGGCTGGCCCCCAGCGCAAAGGAGGTGGAGAAGACTGCCTTCCTGCAGTTGGTGACCGAGAAGAGCGAGTTTGAGACACGCGAGCGCGTCACCATCGGGGCCGTGTATGACGGCAATGGAGAAAGCCCCAACGAGTCTCTCTCCTGCCGGGTCACCACACCTGACCAACGCCGACTCGTCTTCCCAATGGTCCGAACGAATCTCGGGGCTGAAGTAGGCATCCGGAAGCGCGTCGATGGCTTCAAATGTGTGTTCACTCCTCAGACACCGGGGAAGTACCAGGTAACCGTCGCGACCCCGGACGGCACCCAGGAAGAAAGCCTCATACTGTTGGTCGCTGAACCGGAGCATGAGAAAACCGGAGCCCCTCTGAATCGCGATTTTCTCCAGAACCTGGCCGGGAATACCGGTGGAAGACTGGTCCAATGGAAGGACCGCTACAAAATGTTCAAACACATCCAGTACCGCCCGAAGGAAGTTGAGATCGTCGAAGAATACCCGATCTGGAATAAGTACATCTGGCTGGCAATTCTCATAGGGTTGTTCACTGCCGAGTGGTGGTGGCGACGTAAGCTTGATTTGGTTTGACCGATGATATGGTTTTGGTTGGGAATTTGTACCTTTGGGGCAATCTGCGGTGAATTGCTCAGCGCACGCGTGGGGGGAGACATCCCGCTCGTCGCGATAACGACCTTCTATTTCGTCGTCCTGCTCGGATGGCGGCGCCCCCTCTTTTGCGGGCTTGGGGCTGCCGTCCTTCTGGACCTGTTCCTGATGCGATCCGTACCTATCACGGTCCTCTTGGTCCCGATGGCCGCAGTTCTAGCCCTGTTCTGGCGACGGCATGGAGACTGCAAGACACCGGGAGTTCAGGCGCTGCCCGGGGCCATATTGGGTGGGGCGACAGGAACGGCGGTGGTTCTCTGCCTCATCGTGCCATTCGAGTCCTTTACCTGGGCATTCGTGCTGCATTGTGCCTGGGTATGGGGGAGCACACTCCTCCTCGGAGTGATCTCTGCCCCGCTGTGGATTGCTGCCCTGGACCATTCGGCAGCCCGGCTGGAACTGCCATGTTTCCGCGACATCCAAGAACACCTGGATCCCAGCCGTCACAACTGATGAACGACCTGATGCCAACTC
Organism: Lentisphaerota bacterium; assembly: GCA_018676675.1. GTDB lineage: Bacteria > Verrucomicrobiota > Lentisphaeria > Oligosphaerales > JABHEG01 > JABHEG01. The sequence goes on along the minus strand of JABHEG010000042.1, from coordinate 164,958 downwards.
CAACGAGAGCAACTGCCTGCCTCTCACAGACCACCAACATGATGCCGCCACCCTGAAGCATGAGTGATCCCGACCCCAAACACTCGATCAATCCCCGTCTCCAACTGGTGGGGCTTGCCTTCGTTGCTGCTCTCTCCCTCCTCATTGCGCTGCTGTGGCGAGTCCAGGTCCGCCATGGTGCCGACCACATACAAACCATCAAACGCCAGAGCATACGACGTATACGCCTCAGCCCGGTGCGCGGACGGATCTTCGACCGAAACGGCGTGGTGGTGGTCGACAATGCGCCAGCTTACGACGTGGTCCTGCATGTGTCTGAGATGCGTCGGCCCGGGCACAGATCACACACGGAAAACTACATCCTTGAGCGGATAGAGACGTTGGCATCCGTCCTCCAGCGCCCCTCACCAGTGACGCCGCGGAAACTCGCCATTCACCTTACCCACCGCCCCGCGCTGCCACTCCCGATTTTCACCAGGCTGACCCCCGCGGAGCTGGCCAAGGCGTCGGAGCTTATCCCCCCCGTTCCAGGCATGGAAATCGTCCCAGGAATCTGCCGCCATTATCCCTTCCCCGGCGTTTGCACCCACGTTCTGGGATTGACCGGGCGAACGAAGCCGCCTGACCGCCTTGAGCAGACGCGCTCGTCATTCCCCGTTCTTGAGTTGCGCGGTCGAACTGGACTGGAACGGCAGTATGACACGGAACTCAGCGGAAACGGAGGAATGAAGATCGTGCGAGTGAATATGCTCGGCTTTGCCCATGAGGTCTTGGGACGCCCTCTCCCTCCTCAGGACGGCAAAGACTTGATTCTCTCTCTGGATATCACCTGCCAGCAGGCGGCCGCCCAGGTCATGCATGCCCACCGCGGCGCGCTGGTTGCAATGAATGTGCACACGGGCGCCATCCTCGCCCTTGCGTCTTCCCCAACCTATGATCTCGCCACACTCAGCGCTGCCCGATACGCAAAACTGGGGGTGGACAACGTCAACCGCCCGCTTATGAACCGAGCGTTGAGCGCGGGCTACACGCCCGGCTCAGTCATTAAGCCACTCATCGCCCTGGCTGCCCTTCAGACCGACGCGATCAATCCACGCGAGCTCATCACCTGCAACGGGGCATACCTGATCGGCAAGAAGAAGATCCACTGCTGGCACCGAGCAGGACACGGTCCACTCGATCTCGTGCATGCAATCGCCTTCTCCTGCAACCCGTACTTCATACACGCGGGAATGGAGGTCGGCATCGACAGCTTGTCCCCCCTCCTCAAAGCCGCCGGCATCGGCAACAGTCCGGATATTGATCTCCCCGGAGCAGGCGCAGGATTGCTTCCTTCACGGGGCTTCGCCGTCGAAAAGTGGAGACGAAACTGGATCGCTATCGATACCGCCTACGCTTCTATCGGACAAGGCGCGATCGCCGTGAGCCCCCTGCAAGTCGCGATCTACACGGCCGCGATTGCCAACGGAGGAAACGTCCTACGGCCGTATCTTGTCCAGTCGGTTCGCACGAGCGAAGGGGCGATCTGCAAGAATGCCGCCCCTGTCGTCCAACACCGGCTTCCCGTCGATCAAGAGCATCTGCGCCTCGTCCGCGAAGGCATGTACCAGGCGGTGAACGCCGCCAACGGAACGGCCAAGGCGGCCCGGACACGGGTCATCTCGCTTGCCGGGAAGACAGGCACGGCTGAAGTTGGCTCCGGGGCGAATCGGCACAAGCACACCTGGTTCATCGGTTTCGCCCCGGCGGAGAAGCCGGAGTTCGCCGTGGCGCTCCTCATTGAACGGGGAGCATCAGGTGGAAGAACGGCCGCCCCGGTTGCAGGCCGTTTTCTCACCGAGTGGCTGGGGAACGACTCCCTCGCCACAGGGGTGACTGCCCCTTGAAACGCATAGCCCTGCTTCTATTGTAGCCAACCTAACGCGAGTTCCCGAATCAGGAAAGTGCCCGGGCATGGTACAGAGGCAATCCACAACGCACGGTTGGTGCCTGCTCCTGCCGGTGGTTTGTTTCCTCAACAGCGCCTTTCCCACACATGCAGCTCCCCGCGTGACCTGGCACCACTCACGATCCCCCTACCGCGCGGAACTCCAGGTTCAGACGAAGCCCAACCATCGGAAAGCTGGAATCGCCGTCTCCGTACCAGTGTGTGGGACCGGGAAACCGGATGGCAGCGACTTTTTCGCCTACGACGAACGCGGCACGCAGCTGTCAGTGCTGCCCCTCGGACAATCCGTCCACAACTCCGCTATCGCCCTCGTAGCCCCCCCACCTGTCGGCAAACGCGTATTCGTCTATTTCGGCTCAGGTATCAATGCCCCCCAGCACAAGGGTAAGTTCCTCGCCAGCCTGACCCTCGATATACGCACACTGCCCAAAGGCCCCAATGGCAACCTCAAGCAGATCCAGGCACTCCTGCCCAACTCGAAACGGATCGCCCGAGTGTTCACCAACACTGTTCAACTGGCCTGCAATCCCGCCGACGCCAGTGACGCATGTATCCTCATCTTCGAAGGATACCTGAATGTCCCCATAGTCGGTCACCAAACCCTGATGCTCGTGAGCGATGATGCCGGATACGTCTTCGTGAACGACGCCCTTCTGCTTGCTCGGGATGGCAGGCACTGGGCCAGGGACGCCGTGCGGGGGGAGTGCCGGAAAGCCGTCCCCCTGAAAGCGGGAGCAAACGCGTTCAAGTGTGTAGTTGTCGACTTCGGAGGGACGTTGATGGCCGTTGTGGCCCGCTGGATCTCCGGAAAGAACAAGCATGTCCTGAAACCAGGGGACTTTGTCCAGCCCGGGAAGACGAAGCTCACGCTGGTGGACTCACGCCATCAGGACCAGACCACCCCACTGTTCTGGTATCGACACCTCTCCTACGCCAGCTATCTGAACACTCACTACACCGAGGTCGAGTTAGGGACGTACACCAAAGAGAAGGCGACATGGAACTTTGAGGACGGAGACCAACTCCAGGGGGGGGCAGTCCGGAAGATCTTCGTGGGCCTGGGTAACTGCAAGCTCCAGGTGTCCCAGGGACGTGCCAAGGCCGCCGGCGTGGTCACCTTCCCCGAAACACCGCCAAAGCAGGTTCGCCTCGCAGACACCAAGGCCTTCATGAGCTATTCCGCCTCAATGCTCTCCCAGAACATCAAGGGTCTTTCCTGCCGTACCCTCCTCGGATGCATCGACTTTCTCCAGCACCGGGAACTGAACGAGGACGTGATCCCCTTCTGTGAAGCCGCACTCGACGGGAAGCTCGCTGCGAAAACTCGCCGCAAGGTCTTGGAAGTAATGGCTCGGTCGGCGGCCAAGAACTTCCCGGGGAAAGCCGGCAAAGCATACGAACTGCTTCTCCGTGAGGACCTGAGCAAGAGTGACTGGGAGAAAAGGGCCCAGGAGTATGCCGAATTCATCGTTTTCAGACAACGCGATTTCGAGCGTGCAGAGAAGCTCCTGAGACACATGCAGAGAGAACTTCCCGGCAGTTCGAAGACCCCGGTTGTTCTGCAACTCGACCTTGCCCTCCAGCAAGGCAGGGAAGAACAAGCCAAACAGTACATGGAAGACCTTCTCTCCGGCCGTGAACTGGGCAAGCAGGCACGCTATGCCGCCGTCAAGTCGAATGCGCTCCGTCAGCGCGTTGCCGACTTGGTGAAGGGCGGTTTCGTTGTCGATGCCCGGGCGAAGCTCAGCGAGTGGCAGGCGCTCGCGCCAAACGACCGTTTGAACGGGAGCTTGAGCCTGGCGCGCGCCCGGATGTGGCGACGCCTCGGGTGGCTCGATGGGGCTTTGGGCGAACTCGATGGCGCCATCCTGCTGGATCCACTCCTGCCAAATCTGCCGGACGTGGAACTGGAACGGGCCCGCATCTGCCAGGAAGCGGGGGACAACCGCAAAGCCAACGAGATTCTTCTGCGTATCGTTAAGGAATTCCCAAACCACCCGGCCGCCAAGTCGGCCAAGGAGTTGGTGCGATGACCAAGAGCGTGCCGTTACTCTACGTGTTCCAGGTCATCCTCGGGGGAGCGATGGTCACGTCACAGGCCTTGCTCGCTGGCGGAAACGTGCGCATTGGCAGCTACCTGTATGCCAATCCGGAGAACCCGGAACGCTTCAAGGGCTCCCTCGTCGTCTCGTTCAACCGGGGAGAAGAGGGCCGAATGGTCATCGCCTATGGACACCGCTACCGCAAGATCCGGAAAAGCCGCCAGGGAACATCGGAGAAAGACCGTCAGATCTTCAAACCCTACCTTGGGAAGAACGTTGACCACGGTGAGAAAGTGATTTTCTGGCACCTCCCGGCGGACAAGTATGACCTGGTTGTGGTGCAGCCGAAGTCGATGACGCTTCACGAAGGCGTCGCCCTCCTGAAAGGCAGTCACCCTGATAAGGCTCCAGCCTCGTATTTTGAGGAAATCAAGGAGAGCCTCGGCCCACGCAAGGACCGGATCGGAGGCTGGGAAGGGTTCTTCGACGGCAAGCAGTTCGAGCGCTTCGAAAGTGATGGCATCAAAGCTTGTGTCCTGCTTCAACAGATGCGCTTGGGCAAGGCGTTCGCCGAGAGTGGCGATGTCCTCAAAGGCAGCGTCCACAGTATCGACATCTGCTGGGTCGAACGCGGAAAGCGCGAGGGATCGGGATGGCAGGTTGTCACACGTCAACAGTTCTACCGGGACGAACTCCCGAACAAGGTATACTTCAAGCACCAGTTCACCCCGGAACTGCAAGGAATCCGCGTCGGCACCAGAAAGAAAGTGGTCGGCCCGATTACACTCCCTGACACCCCATAGCAGAGCCAGCAAGCCCGTCACGGGCAGGCTTCATACAAGGGCAGCGGCGAATGGCGAAACTCGAAATCCTCGAAGGTCCGGATTCCGGGCGCAAGTTTCAGATCGACGGCGGCAGACTCATTATCGGGCGGGGGCCGGAGTGTGACATCCGTCTTTCCCAGGGGAGCATCTCTCGGAACCATGCGGCCATCGATCTGGTCGATGGGACGTGGTTCATCGAGGATCTGGGGAGCCAAAACGGCGTCTTCATTGAGGGCGACAAGGTCAAGCGAGCCGAGCTCAATCATCAGACCAAGCTGCAGCTCGGCACCATTATGACCCTGTTCGATGCGGATTTCGGAGACCAGGATATCTCTATTACCGGGGGAGATTCCGAGCCGGATGTTGACGAGTTTGAGGTCTCCATCGGCACGGCAACCCAGGTCGGCGACGCCGGCCAAATGGATGTTGGGATGATCGAGAATATCCAGCAGATGGCGGACGTCTACGCCTCTATTGAGAGCGAATTTGGGCGCATGATCGTCGGGCAACGGGCCGTGCTGGAGGAACTTCTGATCGCGATCGCGGCGGGCGGACACTGCCTCATGATCGGACTCCCCGGTCTCGCCAAAACCCTGATGGTGAGCACGCTGTCCAATATTCTCCGTCTTCAGTTTAAGCGTATTCAGTTCACGCCCGATCTGATGCCATCTGACATCATCGGTACGGATGTTCTCGAAATCAACGAGACCACCAATCAGAAGACGTTCCGCTTCATCAAAGGACCTATTTTCGCCAACCTCCTCCTCGCTGACGAGATCAACCGTACCCCCCCAAAGACACAGGCAGCGTTGCTTGAGGCGATGCAGGAGCGCCAGGTTACCGTCGCCAACCATGTATTCCCCCTGCCCCCGCCGTTCTTTGTGCTTGCCACTCAGAACCCACTGGAACAGGAGGGCACCTACCCCCTCCCCGAAGCACAGTTGGATCGCTTCATGTTCAACATCATGGTGGACTATCCTACCGAAGATGAGGAAGAGCAGATCGTCGAGGCCACGACCATCAAGCAGAGCGTTGACCTGAAACAGGTGCTGTCCGCCCAGGACCTGATCGGCATTCAGAACTATGTGCGCGAGTTGCCCGTCAGCCGGCACGTGCTGAAATACGCCACGCGACTTGTCCGAAGCACGCGCCCGAAATGCGAAAGCGCCCCGCAGTTCATCCAGGACAACGTATTCTGCGGTGCAGGCCCGCGAGCGGCGCAGTTCCTGGTCTTGGGAGCCAAGGCCCGTTCGGTGCTGCATGGACGCTTGAATGTCAGCTGCGAAGACGTCAAGGCCCTCGCCCTTCCGGTACTGCGACACCGCATTTTCACCAACTTCACGGCGGACTCCGAAGGCATCGGGCCAGATGACCTGGTTCAGCAGCTCCTGGTGGCTGTTCCCGAGCCGGATCCGAGCGACTACTAATCGAGCACGACAGTCGACAAGCCCTGGAGTTATCTGATGAGACCACGCCTCGTTTCCATACTCATTCTGTTCGCGCTCTGCACGCAGGCAGACGAACCGCAGGCATACATCGCCCCCAAACTCCGACACGCCAATTATGTGCTCCTCGATGTGGCTCCCCAAGCTCCCCTCGCCATGGAGGTCGCCTGTATAGCCCATGGCTACCGCCCCTACCAGGATGATCTGGAGGCCAGACTTCTTACACCGGACGGACGGGCCACACTCAAACTCAGTGTCGCTCCCGGGCAACAGGGACGGATTTCTACAACCAGCACGTGGGATGGCCTCTGCGCACTTGAGCTGAACTCCGGCTGGAATCTGGCCCGTGTGGAGTCGGCAAACAAGGTTCCTCGAGCTTACCGATCCCGGGTCCGAGCTCCCCTGGAAACGGTCGGCGAATGGGGGCCGCTCTATTTCCACGTGCCAAAAGGGACGACCTACTTCAATGTCTGGGTCCGGGCCAGCGTCAAAGGGGAAGGGCTTCACATCGCGTTGCGCGACCCGCAGGGAAAGACCGTCCGCGAGGAGGACGGTGATTTCGACAAGCGGACCAAACTGCAGACGAAGTTGGATGCCGCAAGTGACGGTGCCACCTGGTCGATCACTGTATCACGGCCCACGAGCCCGAACATGTACGTGGACGATGTCAGTTTGGAGCTCGGCCGACATCTGCCGCCATTCCTCGCCCCAACGCCCCAATGGGCTACCCGTTTCTCCCGAGATTGGCGGTATGAGCCGGGTAAAGTGAGAACCAGCACACGTCTCCCCTCCCGAGAGGCGACATGTCCGCTCTTCAAGGGAATCCGTTCGGCAGAACTGGACACAGCCTATGAGCGCACCACGGGCAGCCAGTGGCACACGTCACTGCCCTTCACCTACGTCCTTGACTACGGAGCCCAACATGTCGCCAACCCGGAGTACATCGACAAAGTGGCAAGCGCTCCTCCTGCCCTCCTGCATCTTGGAAAGGACGTTCCGTTCAACCATGGCTGGGGGCCAGTCAGAGCGCTGGGTGGTGAGAATCAGGCTTACGGCAAAGGCGATGACATCGCGCGGCTTTCCGCGGCTGAAGTGCAGAAACGCATCACGGCCCTTCAGGTGCTGGGGAAACAACTCCACGCAACGGGGGTCCGCTGGATCACCCCGTACGTGTGTGCCATGACACTCAACGGAGATCCCGAACGACGAAGTGGCTTCTGGGGCTTTTATGACCACTGGAAGGAGTATGAAAGGCTCGGCCTGTCGTCCAAGCCGAACGCCGATCCATTCCAGTGGCTACAGCTCACAAAGGAGGGAGAGCCACGCATCTATTACGGCTACAAATACCCTGAGGAGTTCTATCCGCCGTTCAAGGAGAACCACCGCTTCGCCGCCTGTTGGCGAGCCGACGGATGGAAGACATGGCTCGCGGACGTGATTCGCTTCGTTGCACGCTGCGACTTCGATGGGGTCTTTGTCGACAACGGAACGTCACAACGCTGCGAGTGCCCCCGTTGCCTGGCGGCATTCCGGAACTTCGTCTCCGAACGCTATGCCCCCGCGGAGACGAAACGCCTCTTCGGCCACTCCTCCAAAACACTCAGCTTCCCGGGCAAAGATGCCTCCCTCCTGAAAGCAGAGATCCAGCGCTTCTGGTGCCGGACACTGGCGGAGCAGATGGCATCCCTGAAACGAATCGGGAGTGACGCGCTCGGGAGAGAGTTCATCATCTTCCCGAACGGTGGCCGCCCGGCCTTCATCCAGCGCGGGCTCGCAGAGACCGATTTCGTGATGTTCGAGAAGTCCCACGGTGAGTACGGAACGCACCCCGGCACCGTGCTGGTTCCCGTGGTGGATGGGATCAGTGCACGAGCCTGCAACGACAACATCTTCGAGTACAAGTTCGTCCAGTCATTGCACAGCCGTGTCCGCCCCATCATCTTGTCCCGCCCGGGCTATCCGCAACGCCAGCCGTGGTTCGTCCTGAATCACAATGCCGCTCGCTTGGGCATCGCAGAGTGCGGCGCCTTCAGCGGAGGCGGAGGCTTCCTCCTCCGCCCGCGTTTCGACCTTTACGATGACGCCCTGAATGAGGGACGACGATTCTTCGAGGGGCATCCGGAGCTCTTTGCCGGTCTGGACTCCCACGCAACGGTGGCTGTGCTCGCCTGGCCGGAGCAGAGCTGGCTCGGTAACCCTATTCACATGGGAGAGGTCCGCAAGCTTACCCGGACCCTCGCCGACCACCACATTCTCTTCGACCTGGTCCCCGAAACAAGATCCACCACCACCATCCTCAGACGCTACCAGACCGTACTTGTCCCGCGTGTGCACAGCGTCTCCCCCCGTATGCTGGGTGCGCTGGAAGACTATGCCCGATCGGGAGGCCGAATCGTTGTGGTGGGGGAATTTGCAGGCCTGGACGAGCACCTGGAAACGCGCGATCTGGCACAGACCGCATGGGCCGGACCACTTGCTGCTTCGGTGAACAGACCATCCCCTCTGGGGAACGGGATGGTAGCCCGGTGCGGGGATGCACAGGAAGCCGCGGAAACACTGGCCAAAACGCATGCTGTCTTGGGGCAGGCGCCGGATCGCGATGGTACTGATCTCAAGTCCATCCGGATCAGCGCCTACCGCTCCTTCCCCACGGCGACCACCGACCGATTGGTCATCCACGTGGTGAACTACAACGTCCGCCTTGGGGTCGCAGAGCAGACAGTCACACCGGTAAAGGGGCTGAGGCTCGCTCTGAGAGTCGGTCAGGGAACCAGCGTATTGGCTGCCCATTCGCTCTGCCCGGAGAAGGATGCCATCGTCCAACTGTCCCCCACTGTCACCGACGGCTTGGTGTCCCTTGAGCTTCCTCCCCTGAACGTCTACCGGCTCGTCGAGCTTCGCCTCAATTCCCCGAACCAACCATGAGCAGCTCGCACAGCATCTGAAACTCACCGATCGTCGGGCGTTCCTCACGACGCCGACGCAGGCTCTTGTCGATGAGTTCAGAGAATGCTTTGCTCAGATCTCCGCGCAACGTCCTGACCGGCGCGGGATCCTCCGACAGATGCATCTGCAGCACACCGGCGGCAGATGCCCCGCCGAAGAGCTGCTGCCCCGTAGCCATGCTGTAAAGTGTGGCCCCGAGGGAGTAGAGGTCGGCACGGATGTCGACATCGTCATTCAGAATCTGCTCAGGCGACATGTAGGCAGGCGTCCCGTGAAACTCCTCATTCAAGTTGAGGGTCTCTTCCTTGGGGTTCTTGGTCAGTCCAAAGTCGAGAAGCTTAATCACGTCCCCCGGGCAAAGCATGATGTTGGATGGCTTGACATCACGATGAATCAGATCGTGACGATCGAGACAGGCCAGAGCCTCACTGATCTCATGGCCGACAAACAGCAGCTCCGGCTCCGAGACCGGCTCAACCGAGTTGGCTCGGTCCAATGCCGTCACACCTTCCAGGTATTCCATAACAAGGAAGAAAAAGCGCTCGATGTGGCCAAAGTCGAAGAGTTTCACGATGTTTGGGTGGTCCAGACGGGAGTGCTCATAGGCTTCCCGAAGGAAGTATGACATGGCCCGCTCTCTGCTCGTGAGCTTCGGGATCTCAATGACCTTCAGCGCAACCCACGGGTTCTCCTGCTGCGGCCGCAGATCCCGAGCTCGAAACACCCGGCTGTAGCCCCCTTCCCCAAGTTGCCGATCGATCTGGTAGCGACCATAGAAGATGCTCCCGGGGCCAAACGTGGCCTCTGCTCCATCGTAGCTCCGACGGCGTAGCGCCACCGTGATCTTAGCCAGCAGTTCGGACCCCTTGACCGGCTTGACCAGATAGTCATCAGCGCCGAATGACAACCCATCCAGGATGTCACTCTCCTCGTCTTCAGCGGACACAATGATGATGGGCACATTCCAGCTCAATGCCGACTGGCGCAAGGCCTCAGTCGTCGCGCGGCCATCCATCCCCGGCATGTTGTTGTCCAGGATGACACAGCGTGCCGGGGTGAAGGCAAATTCAGCCAGCACCCCGCTTCCGTCGTCGCAGGTCCGCACGTCGAACCTCGTCCCCAGGATACGCTCATACATTTTGAGCGCCAGGGGATCGTCATCGGCCACGATGATCGAAGCTCTGTCTGTCCCGATGTCAGCCATATCGTCCTTGAGTTGAGTTCCTGCCACAGTCGGTATGATAGGGCACCTTGCGTTCTACTGCAAGAGAACGCACCCCGTCTGCCCATCACCCGAATGTGTCGCGGATATCCGACCATTTGACACAACGCTTATGCAGCAACCGACTGGGCAGGTAACGCTCGCGTTGGGCCTGCACGGCGTCAGTGTCGAAATCGCTTTTACGCCGGTAGAGGTTGACCTGATCAAGCAACTGTTCCAGCAGGGCGAGTCGGGCACCACGGTGCGCCGGAGAGTCCCAGAGATTCTCCATTTCGTAAGGGTCCGTCTCGTGGTCATAGAGCTCGCCGCCCTGCTCATGGGAATAATAGACAAGACGATGCCGCGGTGTCCGGATGGCGTTGACACGCCGCTGGGGGGCGGGGAAGTCCCATTCACAGATCGCCTGTGGCTTGCCATCCCCGCGCCCCTCGGCTTCGGGCACAACCGAACGCCCATCGACCCCAGCCGGACACGGCACGGAAGCCAGATCACACAGCGTGGGGAACAGATCCACCGACTCGATAATCCCATCCCGTGTGACCCCCTGCGGGCTCCCGGGATAGGTAAGCAGGAACGGTATACGGTGGATTGACTCGTAAATCCCCATGTTCTTGTCGCAGATGCCGTGGTCACCGGCAAAATCACCATGGTCGGCCGTGTAGACGACAATGGTGTTGTCCAGCTCACCATGCTCCTTCAGCCAGTCCAGAACGCGCCCGATCTCCATGTCAATCACCGTCACCAGCGCGAAGTGGTAGGCAATCGCCTTCTTCAGATCCGCCAGAGAAAAACCACGCATGCGATTGGCCGCCGCCCGCATGATGAATTCCGGGCGACCTGCCCATCTGTTCTCCCACCAATCCACCGCATCCGGTCCCAGCTCGATCGTTTCAGGATCATACATGTCGGCATGTTCGGCCGCGGGAGTCCAGTGAGGGTGAGGACGCTCGAACGTCATGTGGACCAGAAACGGGCGGGCCTGATCTCGATTCTCGAGAAAAGACAGCGTTTCCTCCCCCGTCCAGTGCTCATTGGTGTGCTCGTACGGGAGCTGCGCCACAGCACACTTCTTGCGCACCGCTTCACTGTCCCGCGGTAACGTCCCATCTTCGTACGCGTCGGCAACTCCGTTCTCGATCAGATACTGGAAATAGTGGTTCGTTGTGGGATCCGCCCGGTCAGAATCACAGAGATCGCAGTACCTGAGGTGCTCATACCCCTCATTGTCCCACGCCCTGATCATATGGGCCTTGCCAATGAGGGCTGTCTGGTACCCATGGCGGCGGAACACGGCTGCCAGCGTATCGGAGTTGCGTTCCTCAAACTCGAAGTTGTTGTTCCCGAGGAAGCCGTGGGTATGAGGGTATTGCGCGGTCGCAAAGGAGATCCGGGAGGGAGCACAGATGGGGTTGTTGCAGTAGGCTGAAGTAAACCGAACACCTTGAGCGGCAAGGCCGTCCAGAGCCGGTGTCCGCACGGTGGTGTGTCCGGCACACCCCATACTGAGGGAGTTGTGCTGATCCGTCATCAGGAACAGGACATTTGGCCTCTTAGTCATGCGTCTTCTCCCCATCCTTCGGTGTTTCCGCTCCGTTCTCGATGCTCTGAGTCGGTGTAACTTCCTTGGCATTGGCCTGCGAGTCAGCACCGGGAGTCTCGTTCACGGCCCCGCCCGGCGCTTCTAAGAACGCGGCATCAATCCGGCGCAGCACCCGGAAGCCGAGAACGTTGCCCTTTGAGAGTGGGGGAAGTCGACACCGATTGGCACTCCGACAGGTGGACGCCGGCTCGTGCCAGTTGCCGCCCCGCAGCATTCGCCAGTCCCGCCGAGACGGATCCAGTGCCGGTCCGCCGGGGTACGCCTTGAAGAGATCCTGGCACCACTCCCACACGTTCCCATGCATGTCATAGAGTCCATAGGCGTTGGGCCTGCGCCGCCCCACTTCACGTGTCTCGCGGTCGTTGTTCCCGGCATAATCGGCGAATGCCCCAAGGCCCTTCATCTGACTGCCAAAGTGATAGGCCGTCGTCGTGCCTGCGCGACAGGCATACTCCCACTCGATCTCGGTCGGCAACCGATACGTCCCAACATCCACGCCTTCCTTCTCGCAGAGAGCGATCACGAAGCGTTGGCAGTCGTACCAATCGACCTCTTCCACCGGTCTGTTGTCACCATCGAAACGCGATGGATTTGTCGGCATCACCGACATCCACTGCGCCTGAGTCACCTCGTGAGTGCCCAGGTAGAACGGTCGGGAGACCGAGGCCACATGCTGCTTCTCGCCTTCCCAACGCCCGCGTTCGGTCTCCGGACTCCCCATGGAGAACGTCCCGGCTGGAATCAGCCGAAAACGCATGGCGATCCCGTTCTCGATCTCGATCGGGAGGCGGTGCTGTCGCGAGGTCATCACCTGAGTCTCCCGAGCCGCTGCACTCCCATCGGCAAGCCCTCTCAACAAGGACAGACGGGCCTCCGAGTATTCAGCAACCCCGGCAACGGGGGACGCTCCTCCCCAGACCAGTGGCGCAGGATCACCAAATGGCAAAATGACCTTCCGAGGCGGCTTTGCGGGACTGCGTCGCGCAAGCCACGGCCTGACCACAAAGTGCTCCACACAGGCAAGCAACAGGGCGAGCTCGATGAGCCAAACCAGCAGTCTCGCCCGAGACGGCTTCCGTTTGGTCTTGGCTCCCCCTTCCGTCGGAGGACGCTCTTCCTCTCTTACCAACGGCTCGGATGGACGCTCTGCGGCGGGTTCGTGTGCATCAGAAGGGCGAAGGCGGTCTTTCTCGTTCATCGACTATCTGCCCGCCTCTCTGATGACAGCCACAACGCTCAAGCCTGAGCGCTAGTCAGCGCCGAGCGTAGACTTCCCGACATCCCCAGCCAAGAAATAACACGTTCGGTAGGCTCCCGCCGATCAGCGGGGGAAGAACCCCATTTTTCCCCAACAGGAGGAAGAACTGGTCCGCAACGTAATAGAGCACCATGATGCCAACGGCAGTGGCGAATCCCTTTAGAGCACCGGTCCGTTCAGGGGTTACCGACAGCCCTATCCCCAACAATGCAGCGATCAAGCACGATGTAGGGAAGCTGAGTCGATACCAAAGCATGGTCAAGGACGCATTCCGAGTCGCGACAGGCAAAGCTCGGTTGACCCTGAGAACGCGCAAAAGCTCCCGCACGGAAAGCTCCTCGGCCGGACGCATACTGCTGAGAATGTCAGCAGGCCGCTCGTCAAGCCCATCGATACTGTGCGTCTCAAAATGGACTTCCGGCCCCTCTACCAGAGCCCCCTCACTGTCGAAACGCGTTACACTGCCATCCGAGAAAACCCAGTTCCCATCGCCAAAACTCGCCTTGGCCGCACGCAACTCCCATTTGGACCGTCCATCCGGATGGGATTGCTTGATCAGTACCCCGAGCTTGTCACCATCGCGAGAAAAGGCCTGGAAATACCAGTCACGATGGGCCACATGGTTGTGGTAGGCCAACTTGGCTCTCCCTCGTTCCCGAAGCTTGGCATCCGTGGTCGTTTCCTCGAGAAGCTCTTCCGCTCGAACGCTGCATTTCGTGGCCCAACGTTCGTTGAGCAAAAAAGCCAGCCCGGAGAAAAGGATGGCGATGCCCCAGACGGGCAAGCACCAACGCATCACCGAGACCCCGGCCGCCCGCAAAGCCGTCACCTCGTTGTGACGCCCCATCATGCTGACCATGAAGCACGATGAGAGCAATAGCGACATCGGCAGTACGTTGACGAGATTGACCGGTTGGCGGAGCAGGAAGTAGGTCACTACCGTGGCGAGCGAGGCCCGTACCTCAAGGAAGTCACGCAAAACGTCGAATACATCAGAAATCAGGAAAAGAGCCGCGAAACCACCCACACAGCAACACAACGGGATGATGAACTGGCACGCAACGTACCGGATAAGCGTTCCTGATGTCCGGCGGGACACCGAAGGCGGAGGGACAGCATCCGGGGAAGGTGGTGAAGCAGCCGAACTGTCTCCCATAGGGGCGGTCACTTCCGTCTCTTCTTGCTTGACACCACCCGAGTCTTCACCACGTATGTCCCGCTGAGCAAATCCTGGAAGGCCCGCCCTGATGGGGTGATGTACATCGCGAAAGGTGTAAGGAACCAAAACAATATGATGCCGAGCGAGAAAAGGAAGCCCCGGCCGAGAAAGACCGTCTCTTCATCGCTGAGCAGCAACAGTCCCCACACGCGATGCCCTATCGTCTGTGATTGGAATGCCACCGTCCAGGCAAAGTACATAACCAGGCCAATGTAAAAGACAATGAAACCAAGGTAGAACCCAACGTCCGGATCGAGTCCGGCATTGACAAAAAACGCCATCATGAAGTACACGCATAGCGCAAACACGAAGACCATCACAATATCCGAGATACCGGATGCTAGGCGTTGCGGGATGCCCGCCAGTTCGTAGTCCTGGACCTTGGCTCGGGTCAGCCCGGAACGACTCTCCTGTTTGTTCGCCCTCAGCGCAGCTCGGGACCTTATTTTGGCCAGCACAGACGGGGCGTGTTCCTCCTCGTCGGTCTGCTGCTGGGCGATGATATCCCGCAGAAAAGAGACGTCTTTGGCCTTCTCCCAGCGCGGAAGAAGCGTACTGCGAATCTCACAGTACGCGGTGATCCGGCCGTTCTCGGCCCAGCGCATCAGGCAATCCTGATCGACCGGCCCAAATTCTTCACCATCGAAAGCTTTCAGGATGTATCTGCGTTCTGCTGTGGGCATGGCTCTGAAGCCCTTCTCACAATGCACGTTTGCACGGCAGTGGGTTGCAACACTCTTAAGTGATGGATAACATACTCTCGAAACCGCCAAAGAAAACGGACGGAAGAGGCTTGCATTCTTCTGTTCTGCGCGAATTGTACCAGCCAACGATGATGGGGAATGCGTCCCCGCCGTTGAGATCGGCAGGAACGGAGTCGGAGTTGGTCCGCCCGTCCACGAAACGCCGTCTAGACTCCGCGAAACGTACACCGGGTCACAGACTGGCCGGTGTCCAGCTTACCCCCCTTGGGGAACGGCCGCGGAAGAGGAGAACGAAGATCATGCTAGAATATCCTCCGGAACTCGCATACAGCCCAGCCCATACCTGGGCACGCGTTGATGAGGCTCAAGGGACAGCCGAAATGGGCGTAACCGAGCCGCTGTCCGAAAGGCTGGACGAAATCCACAGCATCGACATGCCGAGAGAAGGAGATGAGATTGAGATGGATGAGATGTGCATCCATCTTCACCTCAACACCAATATCATTCACCTCCGAGCCCCGATGTCCGGGCGCGTTGTGGAAATTAATCGCGATGTGCTGGATAATCCCAATCTCCTTCACGTTTCCCCATACAAGCACTGGATCATGCGCATGGAATGTGACGAGTTGGAGGAACTCGACATGATGATGAGCGCCGCCCAGTACAGCAGACACGTCGACGCATGATCCGCGCGTGTCTTCGGCGCCGGCCGAAACCGTCTGTGCCGGATGTTGCCGGGGTCCAGCCCCTTGGCATCGCATATGAACCTGGATAGACTGTGAACCCCGTTTCCGCACGATTAGCGCGAGCATTAGACGGCATCGCCTACTGCCTCCTGGCGACTACTCTCATCGTCTTCCTCCCCTACGTCGGACGCACCCCTCTAGGCGAACTCGGGCACCTGCACATCTTGCCCGTTCTCGGCCTCTGCGCCGCAACCCTCCGCCTCCCCTCTCCCTCAAGCAGCGAGGAGGCGACGACTCACCTGCTCTGGCGCCTCAAAGCATCGGCAGTGACCGTCCTCGGCCTCACGCCTTTTGTTTCCTGGTGGCTGCGGACTTTGGACTCCCCTTACTTCCTGGTCGCCGGAACAGCAGGACTCTTCGCGGCTAACTGGTACCTTTTCGAGCTTGCCTCCTTCATCAGAGCTGTCCTCCACAAGTGCGGGAACGAACGAATCCTCTTCGAGGCAAAGCTGGCCCGTGTTCTGACCTTCTACTGCGTCTTCATACCGACGCTGGGTGTCAACCTCACGTTTGTTGGTGCCCTCATCCTCGTCCGTGGAACCGTGTTGTCCGACCTGGAGCGGACCTGGGAGTACCTCCCGTATCCGGTCCGATTCCTCATGTTGCTCGCCGTTCTCAACCTTCTCTTCCTGGTCTGGCGAGTCCATAGTGTTGTTCTGAACCATGTCGTCAACAATCCCACAGACCAAGGAGCTTCGCAACGTGACAGTGAGCCCCGCCCCCAACACGAAGTTGATCGTCCCGCTTGACGTGGACACCCTTGATGACGCCCGCGAAATCGTTGCGAGGATAGGGCCCTCGGTGGAATGGTACAAGGTCGGCAAACAGCTGTTCACCCGGTTCGGTCCAGAAAGCGTCCGTTTTCTGAAGGACCTGGGAAAGAACGTATTCCTTGACCTCAAGTTCCACGACATCCCCAACACCGTCGGACAGGCCGTTCGCTCGGCCGCGGCTCTCGGAGCCAACATGACGAACGTACACGCATCCGGCGGTCCGGCAATGCTGACAGCGGCAGCCGAAGCCGTAGCCGACAATGACATGATCCTCATCGCGGTGACCGTGCTGACCAGTCTGAATGCCGAGGACCTCAAAGCTGTTGGCGTACCGTCACAGCCGGAGCAGCAGGTGGTGAGACTGGCTCGCCTCACGGAGCAGTCCGGGCTGGCCGGGGTGGTCTGTTCGGCTCTCGAGATCACCCCCGTCCGTCAGGCGTGCGGCGATGACTTTGTCCTCGTTGTCCCCGGGATCCGTCCAGCCGGTGCCAGTCACGGTGACCAGCGCCGCGTCATGACGCCAACCCAGGCCGCCGCTGCCGGAGCCAGCTACGTGGTTGTGGGACGTCCGATCACGCAGTCTGAAGATCCCCAGGCCGCCGCAGCCGCCGTGCTCGCCGAACTCGCCGCCAACTGAGCATTCCGGCTCGGCCGGGGCAAGTCCTTCCGGAAGTGAACGAAGGAAGCATCATGACCAGTCAAAACGGTGCTCTGGGCATTCTGACCGAGTCGAACGTTGACGTCCCGATGCGGGACGGGGTCATCCTGCGGGCGAACCTCTGGCTCCCGGACGCGCCGGGAGAATTCCCCGGAATCGTTATCCGGACCCCATACGGCAAGGCCAGTGCCGGCTACGAACGCGTCGTCCGAGCCGGCTATGCCGTCCTCTGTCAAGATACCAGAGGACGATACGACTCCGATGGGGAATTCACCGTCTTCACGACGCGCACAACGGACCCCGAGGACGGATATGACACCGTCGAGTGGATGGCCGACCAGCCATGGTGCAACGGCCGGATCGGGACGATGGGGGCCTCCTATGTCGGCTGGACGCAATGGATGACAGCGCGCACACGGCCACCGCACCTGGTGGCCACGTGCGCTCGATCAATCCCCCTTGAACTGACCAACGTCGACTGGTGGGGAGCGTTCCGGCCCGGTCGCCGCCTGCAGTGGTGGCTCACGACCATGGCACCTGACCTGCGGCGCCGAGCGGGATGGCCCCCCCCACACACACCCGCCGAAGCCCGGGAGATCTGGAACGAGATCGAGCAAGGCCGCTGGATACACATGCTGCCCTACGTCGACATCGCCCAGTACTTGCCCCCTCCCCTCGACAGTCACGTGCGCGACTGGCTGCTGCACCCAGCACGGCGTGCATGGCGATTCGACGAGGCTCACGCTGAGATTGACGTGCCGAACCTCGACTTCACGGGCTGGTACGATCACTGCAGCTCGATCGGGCACCTGCCAGGCATGCAACAGAATGCCCGAACAGAAACAGCCCGGAAGCAGACGAAGGTGGTCATCGGGCCCTGGTCACACGCAACCATGGGAAAACGGGAGTGCCTGGGAATCGACTTCGGTCCAGAAGCGGCACTCGACACCCGTGATCTGGAAATCCGCTGGTTCGACTACTGGCTCAAAGGAGTCCAGAACGGAACCGATCAGGAGCCGCCCGTCCGCTACTTTGTGATGGGCACGGGCAAGTGGAAGACGGCGGCTTCCTGGCCCCCGCCCGGCCTCACTCCTCACACGCTCTACCTGCACGCGGACACGACAGAAGAAGAAGCCCTGGCCGACGCACTCCCAGGCAAAGCATCCACCCGATCTTACTCCTATGATCCGAAAGACCCCTTGCCGACCCTTTGGAGCCGCAGCTTGATGGCAGGGGCATCCGAGCGGAACCGCCTGGACTACCGGCAGGATGTGCTTCGCTACCGTACCGAGCCGCTTGAAGCTGACCTCGAGATCGCCGGCAGCCCTGAACTTGTTCTGTACGCATCTTCGAGTGCCGTTGACACTGACTTCTTCGTCTGGCTCAGCGACGAATCGCCCGATGGAAAGGCCATCGAGATCTGCTACGGCATGGTCCGAGCCCGACACCGGAATGGGTACGACCAGGAGGATTTCCTGACTCCCGGAGAAACCACAGAGTTCCGGATCATCCTGGGCCCCACGGCATGCTGTTTCCGGAGCGGACACCGCCTCCGCATCGATATCAGCAGCAGTGATTTCCCCAACTTTGACCGGAACCACAACACGGGCAAGAACGACCTGATTGACTGCGACTTCCGCGTGGCCCATCAGCGGCTCCATCATGGTCCGGACGCGCCGAGCAGACTTGTGCTCGGAATCGCCTGAGTTCTCCCTGGCCCTGCCTCAGGGCGAGATGCTCAGACGGACAGCCTCCGGACAGATCGGTCAAGCTGATCCCCCAGGCCGATCTGAATTACACCCCTTAAGGCGGACGCCTTGCCCCCGTCCTGACCCACACCTAAATTCCCATGACAAGCCACATGGCATCTCAGCTGTGACCATCAGAACCACTGACCAGTTAACTTCGAAGGAGTCGCCCATGAATGCATCACGTCGCGCACTGAAGCTCTTCCTCTGCGTATGCGCCCTGTTGGCTGTCGCACTGATTTCCGGAGACGCGTGGGCCCGAGAAAGAGGGGGGAAAAAGAGGGAAGAAAAGGCCAAATCCGAGGCCCCCAAAGGCAAGAAGAAGCCGCGGGTTCGTGAGGCGGATATCGACTCCATACGCAAACGCTACAAGAAGATCGCCGGCCTCCATGATGACGTCGTTGAGCTGCGGGACGAAGTCGCCGAGCTCCTGAGGGAAACGGACGAGCGCAAGATGCGCCGCAACAAGCGGAAGCTCGAGCAACTGGAAGGAAAGATCGGGTCGACACGGAGCAAGCTTCAACGCGAAGTGGACAAAGCGCTGAAGCCCCACGAGAAGAAACTCAAAGAGCTCAAAGCCGAAGAGGCGAAACTCAACGCGCGGATCGAGAAAATCGAGGCTCAAGGCAAGAAGGCAACACGGCTGAGCCACGAAGTCGCCGGCCTGTGGGGAGGGCTGTCCAGAACGGAAAGGACAGTGAATGCGCTCAACGCCATGAACGTCTTTCCGGGCGACGAGTAAGACGATACGTCACCATCACGGGCGTGAGAACGACACGGCGCTCAGAACGCACGCATGCTCAGCGGGCTGAAGGGGATAGTCCCGGACGGTGAGGGAACGTGCGCGTGCTTCGACTATCTCATAGCCTGTCTCCGCGATCAACACGTACTGTCCCACAAGTCGTTCTGGAGCCTCGAGTGGGCGTCTCAGGTGCAGCGTCCGCTCGGTCGCTCGTTCGACGTCCAGGGCGATCTCGGCCTCCGCCGTGGTAAGCTCCAGCCCGTGACACACCAGACGCGTCCCCCCAAGCATATAGGCCCGGATGGGAACGCCTGCGGAATCCACGGCGACGTATGCGAATGCTGCGTCAGTCCGGAGTGGTCCTATCGTGTGCATCCCGAGCTCTCCCCGGCTCACCAACCAGTCTGTTCGCCCAGCTGACTCTACCCGGATCCCAACCGTCCCATCAGCACTCTCCTCACTGCTCGCGGACAGGACCGGAGACTCGCCAACATACGGGGCCATGACCGCCACGAAGTTGCTGCGTAGATTCCCCGCTGCACGGCTTCGATTACAGAACAGCTGCTGAATGGCAGGGGCGTTCAGCTCGCTGCCTCGATCGCTGCGCCAGCCCGGCGCGTCAGCGACCGCGATCCGGTCGCAGTCGTTGAGTACCAAGAGGTCGAACTTACGTTCGCTGTCGTGCCAGGTCGCCCGGACCGTTCCCTCAGGTACACACCCCCGGAACTCCTTCAGCCACTTGTGGGTGTCGGTGCTTCCCACGAGCTCTCCCCCCACAAAGCCGTCCATCGTCCCGTTGCACTGGAAGCCATACTGGTGCCGTTTTCCTCCGTTGACCCGGAAGACATCCACCGCGTAGCAACTCCCCCCGCCAAGCTGGATCAACGCGACTGTTCGGCGGTAGAGATCGCACTGGCTGTACACGGCCTCGCCTCGGGCCCGGATAATCTCAATACCGTCTTCTGCACCAAACAGCTCAAGCACGGAACGACGTCCTTTGCGTCCCTGATCGGCGCCATCCACAGTGACCAGATTGTGGGCCAGGGTACTCCGGGTCCATGCATTGCGGGGATCGTCCCAGATGTAACCACGGTCAGAAGCCATTTCTTCACCGAAGGCGTAGAAGACCAGTCCCAGCGTGTCGTAGTGACGGTGTCCGTGAGCAGCGTAGGCGTTGAGGTACAATGCCGTCCCTTTTTCGGGCTCTCCCCCTCGCAGTACGCCGACATGCCAGGCAGGGAACCACTCCGTCTGCAACGGCAGGTCCATCACTCCCTCACACGCCAAAGCCGGTTCCCGGTGCCAAAGAGCATATTCGCCGCCGCGCTGCGCAAGCGTGCCGCCCTGGAGAGACTCAAGCAACGGTGCATATCGGGAGCCGTAATGATAGGTGAGAATCTCCGCGTAACGAGCGGAAACGCCCCCGCGGTAGTGTGTGTCCCCAATGACAGGATACCGGCGCCCCGGCGCCAGCATGCGAACCATACTTTCGAGCGCAAGGCGATACCGCGACACACGTTGGAAGGGATTGAAGTCAGCAAACCGGTCGCCTACCGACGGCGTGTAGCCCGGTGGATCAGTGTACCCACGGAGAAGAACAGGTATGTCAGCCATCAGGGAGAGGTGCATCCCTGAGTACGAAGGAGACTCCCGACAGAACCCATCGGTATGGAAGCAATCCTCAAGCAGTCGTTCGAACCCCTCGAGAGCACGACGCACGCTCTCCGGGCGCTGGAAGAGGATCCCGACTGCCGCGCTGAGGGCACGGTTCGGTCCGGCTTTGTTGTGGATATTAGCCCAGTTCTCACGGTCCTTGCATCCCGCCAGAATCAAGTCCTCCCGAACCCGGCCTTCCTCCTCCTTTGAGAACAGCCTCGTCCCATCCGCCAGCATCGCGTCCCGGGTCAAGTCATAAGCCACGGTCGCTTTGAGCAGGTAAGATCCCTCGCCGCTTCCTGTCCCCAGGCGACCCGCACCCCAGAACCCGTTGCACAGCCGTGCGTGATCCTTGTATTGGTGCAAACCAAATGGACTGCGAATAACCTCTTTGGCAAATTTGCCGGACCGAGGATGACGCCCAAGCTCTGCCGCCGCTTCTCCGGGGGGACAGTCTGCAAATGGTCCATTGTAAGCGTGGTAGAGCCAATCAGGATAAACCTGAGAAAAGCGGTCGAGGATCCACACCACCCGTTCAGCGTAAGCCGACTCACCAGTCAACGCGTAGAGCTTCGCCAATGGCATCAGCATGGACACGGCCCATGTCGCTTTCCGGGTTCGGATGACTCCGCTCCAGCTCGAACTGACCGGCCACGACGCCCACCGAAACGCATGCTTACCTGTCGTATCCTCAGGGTGTGCCCGTTCAGCTGCCGTTTGGTAGAAAGTGAATGTCTGTCCCATCCTGGGGCAGACAAGCCGCCCGGTCTCGGGGAAAGCCTCATTGGGATAGACTGTTTCGCAGTACTTGCACACCAACTGTTCCGGTGTCCGGACGTTCCACCGATAGAGATTGCACTCTCCCATCGATGACTGCTTCCCGACACAGACCGGACAGTTGTTGCCATAGGTTGTCCACGGAGTCAGTTCCGGGAACATCGAATCCACGAATGCGCGGTCCTGCTCCATGACGTAGGCAACCTGCCGTTCCCAGGACCGCAGGACGGCTTTCGCCCACCCATGCCGGGCGAGGTTCTCCCGTGCCCGAACGATGTCCGCCTCTTTATACAAGGTGCATGGCCCGGCCACGGTGCCCCCTCCTCCCGAGATACCGGCCAAAACAAGAGCGGCGACCATCACTCGTCTCCGGCTGTTGACCATCTGTGCATGCCTCACGTCATCATCCTCTGTACTGCCGTAACCCCACCAACTCAGACCAGAGGCGGGCCGTATCTTTGACGTACTATCCGTTACATCCGGGTAAGAGCAACGTCTCGTTCGGTGGACAAGCGACATCCGGTCATCGGTTGTACGTTAGGACCGGATGACGTTCTCTGACTGCAGCGCGACCTCCAGCGGGTTATGGATAGCCCCCAATTTCGGACGCCCACACAAGCACCGCCTGGAGATTCTCAAGGAGAAGACACATGGCAGCTCCTGCACACATGACCTCCCGGCAGCGCATTGATGCGGTCTTCGCAGGGCAACCAACAGACCGCGTGCCCGTCTGTCACATCGGTCTCTGCTCTGAGTCAGCATCACACGTCCTGGGACGAGAGGCGTACGTGGGGGGAGGAATCCAGCAGTGGCGGGAAGTGAAGTCGCTTTGGGAAGGCCCTGACTCCCACGCGGAGTTCGTCGAACGTTCATACCAGGACGCCGTTGCCGTCTCAATGGCCCTCGGCAATGACTTCATTCGCCCAACCTACTGGCGCTGCAACCGCAAGCCGCACCGGAAAATCAACGGCAATACCTATATCCTCGGCGATGGCCCGGAAGAGTCCTGGCAAGTCCTTACTTATGATCCGCTAACCGAACAGGCTGCCATCACCCCATACAAGCCGCGCCCGACTGACGACCTGACCCTGGCCGGCATCGAAGAGGGAATACGCCGCCAGGAGGAACGTCTGCCGGACCACAGCCCAACCCGAGTGGCAGACGAGTTCGCGCGCCGCGCGATGGCCGAGCACGGAAACGAGTATGCCATCCGGGTTGGAGGGGTCGGGCTCGGAATTCCCCACAACCAGACATGGATGGAGGCACTGGCTCTCCGGCCCGAGCTGGTGGAACGACACACGACCGTCTCCGCCGCGTACTCCGCTCGGAACGTCCAAGTTCTCGTTGCAGAAGGTTTCCACTACCTGTTCGGGGGCTACGACTTTGCCTCAAATACAGGCCCGATGTTCTCCCCTGCCCTGTTCAACCGCCTTATGGTTCCCGGGCTGCGGCAAATCACTGACGCCTGTGATCAGGCAGGAGCAAAGCACCTGTTTGCCAGCGATGGACACCTCTGGCCCGTGGCCCAGGGGCTCTTCGGAGTTGCCGGGATCCATGGGTACTACGAGATCGATGCCTCGGCGGGCATGGACCTTCGCCGCCTGCGGGATGCATTCCCGGATCTCGTCCTTCTCGGCAACATCCAGTCCCAGACGGTCCACCTTGGAACGCGTGAAGACGTCATCAACGAAACACGCTCCTGCATGGAAGCGGCCCTGGATCTGGGCCGTATCATCGTGGGCGTATCCAATTACCTTGTTCCCGGAACGCCACCTGGGAATATCGAAGCTATGTTGACCACTATTGAAGACATGCGGGGTTGAGTGGATGACCCCACCCCCCTTCAAGCAGGACGGACACGGAGGCAATGATGAACAGCTACCGGAGCTGGACCGACACGATCGCCCGCAAACCAGGTTGCCGAATCCCGCGCTACGATAAATACACCCCCGACCTGCTCAGACGCGTTCTGGAGCGCACCGGTTGCGCCAACGGCGGGGAGCTCGCAGCATACTTCGACACCGACCCCGGCGCACACATCACCATTCCACGTCCCGCAGACCTCCCCAAGATCGACTACTCGAGATACTACGAGGGACGCGAGATAGCCGAAGGCGCTACGTTCAGTGATGTCGGCACCTGCCGCCAACCCGCCGGATTCTATCATTTCACCGGATTCGTTCATCCCCTCATTCATGCCTCCTCCCTGCAGGACATCGAGAACTACCCACTGGATGACATGGTGGACTGGCCAACCGATAGCCTCAAGGCCCGGGTCGACAAGGTCCACAGCCAGGGCTATTTCCCAATCGGTTCTGTGGGGCATACGTATGAGACGGCGTGGCAAATCCGGGGATACGAGGAATTTCTGATCGATCTGATGGATCGCCCGGCCTGGGCGGAATGCCTCCTGGAGCGCCTCACCTTGCGCAATATCATCAAGGCGAGCGCAACGGCCGAAGCCGGAGTCGATATGCTCCACTGTGGAGATGACGTTGCCAACCAACGTTCCCTCATGTTCCCCCCCGATATGTGGCGCCATATCCTCAAACCCCGCCTTGCACGCGTCATCGCCGCGGGTAGGGCCCACAATCCGGACCTCCAAGTCTGGTACCACAGTGATGGAAACATCATGGACATCATCCCTGACCTCATCGAGATCGGCGTCACTGTGCTCAATCCGGTTCAGCCGGAATGCATGGACCCGGTCGAGATCCACGAGAGATTCGGGGATAAGCTCGTCCTGGACGGAACAATCGGGACGCAGACCGTGATGCCGTTTGGCACCACTGCGGACGTTGAGAAGACGGTGCGGACCACCATCGAGAAATGCGGACAAGCGGGGGGACTCGTGCTATCCCCGACCCACGTTCTGGAGCCCGAAGTTCCCATCGACAACATCGTGGCCTTCTTCGACGCCTGCACCAAGTACGGCAACGGCGCCTGAGGCAGAAAGACGCCTACGCCCGTCACGGGCGCCGTCTGCGCACCCGGACACAACTCCGGTGAATACAGGACCGTACCTTTCCGCGGCTGCCCGCCAAACACCCCACGTTCAAGGTACGGGACTGCCCCAGCGTCAGCCCTGCAGCATTGACATCAGGAAGGACTTCAACCACGATGCAGTACCTCCGCTTCCTCCTCTTGCCGATGGTGGCTACATCCATCAACTCAGCTGCGGCAGAAGAACGCGTTCTTCCCCTTCCCAACCCGAGTTTCGAGGAAGGCCTGACCGGCTGGACCCTGAACGAACCTGAAGCGATCTCATCCCTCTCAGAAACCAGAGCGGCAACCGGCACACACTCTCTCAGGATCCTCGATACAAGCGAGAAACGCGGCTCCTGGATCGGTTCGGGGCGAGTCCTTCTTCAAGGGCCGGTCGTGCTCGAAATCAGGGGAAAGGTCTTCCCCGTCAGCGGCGGCGGGCTGGGCATCTACCTGCGCCAACATGACACGCAAGGAGACGTCATCTCCGGCGAGTCCCACATTTCGGCCCTCTCGGGAAACCAGAACAAATGGCTCGATTTCAGCCGGACCGTTTACATTCTTGAAGACACGCGTGGTGTGGAACTCCTCTTCCACAGCTACAACGCGGCCCGGGTCGAGGCCTTCCTCGATGATTTGGCATTGGTGGTCGTCGCCATCAATCCGGAGCCCCCATGGAAAGGAACCTACAAGCTCACGGCTGCCGACACCGATAGGCTGACCGCTGCCGATGTGGTTGGCCCTGATGGAATCGTCTACCCCAACTGGACGCGGTGCGGGATTCAGGGCGGCATCCCTGCCGTCCCCGAAGTCATCCGTCTCGACACCGTCGGAGGCCACCCGGATGACAACCTGGACGACGCCGTTGCGCTTGACCAGGCGTGCAGGCAGGCAGGAGAGACTGGAGGAGGCGCAGTCGTTCTGGGAGCCGGCGTCTACTACCTGGATCGCCCGGTGACCGTCAAGCACGACGGTGTGGTGATTCGTGGCGCAGGGCCTGACAAGACCCGCATCGTCTTTCGCTACGGATTGCCCGAATCCAACATCGCGTTCTACGCTCCGGAACCGGGAGCCGGTATCGGCCCCAATACGCGGATAGAAGTCCATGCCCTGCCGAAAGGGCTGAAGACACTGACCATCACACTTGGTGAAGCTGTTCTGCGCACGTACCGCCGCAGTACACACTCAGGGAACACGTTCAGCGTCTCGTGTCGCCCAAAGGCTGCCCTGCAGACGGCGCCCGCCGGGCCGGGGCTTCTGCGTGCCGTGGGCCACTACGTCGACGGTGGTACGCGTGAGACCCAGATCCCTGTGGTGATCGATCCGACAATCACAACAGCAGGCTCTCCACCAGATTCTTCCTCTGCTATCATGTTCGCGGGAAAGGGCTATGTCGGCCCCCAGATCCTCCTGTCACAGGACGGCAAGCGCGGGAGCACGTCTGTCTCCCTCAAGACCGCGGATGGGCTGGCCGTCGACGATCGAATTCTGATCCGCGCCCCTGCCACCAAACGCTGGAAAGATCTCACCCGCAACAAGTGTAAATGGGGAAGCTACCGGGAGTACATCGTCACGATAACGGACATTGAGGACAGCCGATTGACCATTGAGCAGCCCCTCCGCCTGGAATTCCCCGTCATCGATGGTAGCTACGTGCAAAAGCTCGGGATGATTGAGCGATGCGGCGTCGAGGATCTCTCGATAGAGCAGACCGAGAATCTCTGGATCAACACGACTACCTTCCGCTATGGCTGGAACTGCTGGGCCCGGAATGTCCACATCAGAATGACCGGACGCTTCCCCGTTCACGCCACCAGAGGAAAATGGTGCGAAGTCCGCAACTGTGTATTCGACGACGCGTGGTTCAAGGGCGGGGGCGGAACGGCCTACACCGGCTGGCAACACTCGTTCGACTGTCTGATGGACGGCATAGAAACGTTCAACTACAGACACGCGCCGCTCTTCCAGTGGGCCACGAGTGGCTGCGTCATCCGCAATGGCGTCTTCCACAACAGTGATGCTCAGTGGCACGCAGGCTGGACCAATGAAAACCTGATGGAAAACTGTGTGGTCACGTCCAAACGTGGGCATGGCAGCTATGGGTTCGGCATGTGGGCCTCTCCACCCGAGGACACCGCCCACGGCCCGAACGGGCCGCGCAATGTGGTCTACAACTGCGACATTCAGTCGGAACGAGCTGGGCTGTGGATGGGAGGAATGAACGAAAATTGGCTCATTCTTCACAACCGATTCATCGTTGAGAAGGGCGTAGGCGTCTTCGCCAAAACGGCCAGCTTCGACCACGTCATGCAAAACAACGTATTCATATTGAAGGATGGCAAGTCCCCAGCTGTGCGGCTCGCGACCCCCGACTGCCTCGGGGTCGAACTGGTCGGGAACCGACTCTACGGGGGTGGAGGAGCGTTCGCAGCCGGAACGGTGAAACCGGAAGTCAATGAGAACAACCCGTGCTTCCCATTGCCACCGGAACTCCCCAAGCGGCCAACCACGAGTGTGCCATCCATCTACGAGTGGCAACGAGCCTGCCTGCGGCAGACGTCGAACTGACCTGCTCAGACCGCCCCGCTCTGACAGCACCCCGGAAGAAGAGCATGCCGACCGAAATCGCCATAGACGGGACAGGCTTCATCGTCAATGGCCGCCCAACCTACGACGGCCTGTCGTACAAAGGACGCAGCATTGAGGGGCTCCTTTTTAACTCCCGAATGGTGCAGGCAATCTTTGACGATGCCTGCCCCGAAACCGCTGCTTTGTGGAAATACCCCGACACAGGGCGATGGGATCCGGACCGGAATACGGATGAATTTTGTGCCGCGCTTCCGCTCTACCGCAAGCACGGTCTCCTCGCCGTGACGGTTGGGCTTCAGGGCGGTGGGTCCATATACACACCCGAAGTCTACGGCCGTTACCTGAACACCGCGTATGAGGAGAACGGATCATTCAAGCCGGCTTACTTCGAGCGCCTTCGACGCGTTCTTGACGCGGCGGATCAGGCCGGAATGGTGGTGATCGTCAATTACTTCTATGTCCGGCAGGCCAAACGACTTGATCCCCCCGAGCGCGTCTACGACATCGCCGAACGGGTCACGGACTGGCTCCTCCGCAGTGGCTTCCGGAACGTTCTGGTAGATGGTGCCAACGAAGCCGCTCCCTGGTGGAAGTACCCGATCCTCGAGCCGGGAAACGTCCCGCGAGTCATCGAGACTGTCCGGGGCACAACCTTGGACGGTCGATCACTGCCGGTCACGGTCAGCACGGGAGGAGGGAAACAGATCCCGACAGACGCGTGGCTGGATGCTGAGGATTTTACTACTCCACACGGAAACGGCTGCCAACCGAACCAACTCCGGGAGAAGCTGAGGCGCGTCAAGGAGACGGATGCCTACAAACGGCGCCCACGACCGATTGTGGTTAACGAGGACAGCGTCTTCGTCGAGAACCTCGAAGCTGCTCTGGCCGAGGGGTGTTCATGGGGCTTCTACTGCCAGGGCTACGGTAGCGACTATCAAGACCGAATGGACTGGAAAGAACACCCCCGCGAGACTGAATTCGACGCACTTAGTGGTTTCCAGACCGTGCCGGTCAATTGGGAAATCAACACACCGATCAAGCGTGCCTTCTTCGAGCGCCTCAAGACGATTACCGCCGGCGCCTAGACGAGATCTCCCCCGTCCTCGAAAGACGACATGCTTCAGCAGACACTCCACATCCTCAGCGACATCATCCTCCCCGTGTTCCTGCTCATCGGGGTCGGAGCGGCTCTCGACCGGACGGGAAAGCTCGACCTGCCGACGCTTTCGCGGCTCAACTTCTACGTCTTTGTCCCTGCCCTGGTGTTCGTCAAGACCGTGGATTCCCCACTGTCGCTCCGGGATCTGGGCCTAATCGGTCTCTTCACCGTGCTCCACGCCGGCATACTGTTCGCGATCGGCTGGTTTGCGTTTCGGCGTGGTATGACCAAGGAGTCCGCCCCCGTCTTCATCATGGGAAGTGCATTCTACAACGCGGGGAACTTTGGGATCCCGTTGGCGACGTTTGCGTTCGGACCGGCTGGCGCAAGTGTGATGGCTGTGGTGATGACCGTCCAGAATTTCCTCACGTTTCTGGCTGGAATCCCCCTGTTTGAGTCCCGCAAACGCTCGGGTCTCAGTCTGCTGTGGGCCCTGGCCCGAAACCCGGTCATTCTGGCCATTGTGGCCGCCTTCAGCCTGCGTGGACTCGGGCTTCGGCTCCCCGTCCAGGCAGACACCGCAATGCGCTACCTTGCAGGTGGCCTGATCCCCATCGCGCTGCTCACCCTTGGGGTCCAACTCAACCGCAACAAGGGGGGAAGTCAAGCGTCTTCACTTGCGCTGCTGACCACGATGCGGCTGGCCATCTCCCCATGCATCGCGTTCGGCTTGGTGAAACTCCTCCCGGTATCACCAGCCGTCGGTGCTGTTCTCATCGCCGCCGCCGGGCTGCCGATGGCAGTCAACGTTTACATCCTGTCCGTGCAGTACGGCCAAAATGAGGATCTGGCCTCACGAGGGGTCTTCGTGAGCACCTTGCTCAGCGCAGTGACCCTCTCCATCCTCCTGGTCC
Source organism: Lentisphaerota bacterium (assembly GCA_018676675.1). Taxonomy (GTDB): domain Bacteria; phylum Verrucomicrobiota; class Lentisphaeria; order Oligosphaerales; family JABHEG01; genus JABHEG01. The sequence continues at coordinate 135,060 of JABHEG010000042.1, read as the reverse complement.
TCCTTGGCGCCCCAGCGTAGCCGCTCCCGGGGACAGGAGGCAAAACACCTCCCGCAGCTCACGCACGTCCCCCGATCGGGCTCGTAAATCTCACGGCGCCGACGCAACGATTGGCCAACCAACTTCAGGCCAACCATCAAACCGATGAAGGCTCCGGCCCATAGCCCGCCGGCTCGCACGCGCCCAACGGTCGTCTGAGCGCGCACACGCAATTCATCTGCCACCCCGCCCTGCGCCTGGAATGCCGCGGCCCGAAGGGGAACGTTCTCGTCCGCTCCAGATACTGACACCTCACGAGCTTGCTGAATCGTCGGATGCATCCGAGCCGCAACAGGGGCGAATACTCGCCCGGCGCATGCGCCAACGACAACAAGCAGAGGGCACAGGAGAAGCATGGTCCTCAGCCGCCGTACCCCACGAATACGCGGTTCCCCAACATCCGCCTCAGTCGTCCCCAGGATGGCACCATAGGGACAAGCTCCCTCGCACAAACGACAGGAAACGCACTCGTCAGGGGTAATTGACAGATGTCGCCATGAGAGCCGGGAGCACCAATCCAGGAGCACCCCATAGGGACAGAGGAACCGGCAGTAGGGACGCGCGACAAATGCCCCAAAGACCAGGAAAGCTGCCCCGTAAAGGAGAGCCGACATGGCCCCACTCAACCGGAAAAATGCAACGAAGGGATCCAGTCGACAGACGGGCAATGCCGTTCCTGTCCCGGCGAACCAGACAGCGCACGCCAGCAACGTGAGTGGGATCACGCTTAACCCGCTCTGCAACCATCGTGGCAACTGAACAGGCCGCAGGACAAGCAACTCCTGAACAGCCCCCAACGGACAAACTCCGGCGCAGAAAACACGTCCCACAAAGAGGGCAAACAGAAGCGGAAGCACAAAGAAGGCGACGATCGTCCAAGGCAATACGGTTCCCGGCAAGAACACACCTGCAGCAATGTTCTGCACCGCTCCCACCGGACAGATACACCCCTCCCGAATGAACCCGAAGAACGCCACCGAGAACACGCCGACGGCTACCACGCCTCGGCGGGAACGCCGATAAAGAGCGAAGTAACTGGTCAGAACGAGACTCACCCCCAGTACGAGCAGAGCGACACCATCTCCATGCAAACCGGAAGCAGGCAACGGCGGAGGAACGACCGGAGCGACGTACTGCGTATCGAAGTCCGGCTTGGGAAAGCGTCCCCCGGCCAGAACACACTTGGAGAAAATCAGGCTGGCAGACAGGATCCGTAGACGCTCAAACCTGTCCGCAAAGCCCAAAAGACGTTTGCCACCCGTGCCTCGGGTCATGCCTCCCCCTCCCTGCCTTTGAGCAGATATGGGGTCTCCAGAGGGACGCGCCGAAAGGCCTCAGCCGGACACGCTTTGGCGATCGCACACTCATTGCAGCCCACGCAGAGGGAGTGGTCAACTTGCAGGAACAGCGAACCGTTGCCAAACGTGTTGCATCCCTTCACACAGATGGCGCACCCCGTGCACAGATCCTCCTCGACAGTGTATTCGTGGTACGGATCTTCGACATACCGACGGCGGATCGCCCCGGTCGGACACAGCTGGTTCTCCGCGCCCGCGTTAAGAGCATTGGCAGCTGGCCGAAAGTAACCGAAACAGAGCTTGCAGTACCCGCACATCGCATAGGTGTGGAAACACTTGACCGCGGAGGGTTTCAGGACACAGTGCGTCTCGCATCGCCCACACTGGGTGCAACGTGCGGGATCCAGCTGCCAGACAGCTCCTTCCCGGCGACGTGGACCGCTCAGAGCGCCCGCGACGCCGCCTACTCCCAGAACCAGGGCACCACGCAGTGAGTGCTTGAGGACTTCACGACGCGGCATGGACGAGTCTTTTGCCTGTTGATCAGCCACTCGCCGGTCCTCCGTTCCCCTTACCGGCTCTTGTGCAGCCTTCACGGTAAAGTCGACAGTTGGAGCACAGCCCACGGTCGGAGCAACCGGCTTGGTTGGCCTCCCGCCGGCCACGGCGCAGCCAGACGCCAAGCCCCACCAAGCCAAGCGCCGTCACTCCGCGCAATGCACTACGCAACGCCTCCCGCCGGGTCAGGCCAACCGTCTGTCTGCCATTGTCCATTCGCTGCAACATCCTCAAGAGAGATGGTCTCTGCCCATCCACGCCTCGCCTCAACCACCAGAATCCGGGCTGGGAACTCGCTCGAACACACGCACCATCTGGGCCTCGGTGTCGAGCACCACAATATGCCCGCCCTTCAGAACTGCCAAGTCGGCGGGGCGCACGGACAGGCCGAACGTTCCGGCCGAAGCGACGAGGGTCCGGTATTCTCCCGCACTGGAGTACTCGGAGATCCGTGGAATCCCCTTCTCGCTGGTAACAAGGCCACCGTCCGGCAGCACGGCAATGTGAGCGGGATTGCAGCATCCACAAAACGCACCAAGCCCCATTCCCCCGACGCCCCATTCCTCGAGCCGTTCCCCTGCCCCGAAAAGCCTCATCAACCGCTGCTCCCCCGGATTGGCCACCCAGAACGTCCCGTCACCACCATCTGCCACATCAAAGTACGGGCTGGGAACGATGAAGCGCAGAGCGCCTTCCCCCTTCCCATTCTCCGTATTCCCGATCCGGCCCAGGACGCGCCCCCCCTTGTCCAATCGCCAGACGGTACGAGTACCACTGTCGGCCACCACGACACCATTGTCGACCACTGCGACCGAGGTTATGACCGCGCGTTCCCCGAAAGAACTCCAGTCGGCTGCGGGTAAGCCCGAAGGAAGGTAAACGGCGATGCGGTCGCGGAAACCGATGTAGATCTTCTGGTCAGGGCCGGCCGCCACACACGTCGCGGCTCCCGAAAACGCGAACCGCCCCAGCTCTTCACCATCCTCCCGCAAGAACACAGCCCCATCGGAGCCGACCACGCAGATCCCGCTATCGATCGCGCACAGCCCACTCGCTCCAGTGACAACGGAAGGGAAACACTGCATTTCGCGGAAGCCGATGTCATCGGGGTCAGCCCTGCGAAACGCAGCGAAGTCGACGACCTGCCCCGCCTCCGGACGCGCGGGTGCAACACCCTCGTCGGCAAACTGCCACGCACCGAGGATTGCCAGCAAGACGACACTCCCAAAAATCAGCGCCGCGGTTAAGCCCTGCTGTCCTGACGGAGTCTCTGTATTCCGGATCATCGCACTGTCCTTGCCGCGTATCGTCACACAATCAGAGCCGATAGAACTCCTCCCACCCTTTCCGCGGCGGAGGCCCGACGAGAAGCTCATTAGCCAACGCATTGTCCTTGAACTGCTTGGTCTCAAGATCAAACGAAAGCTCGCCGCCAAGGCGCTGAGCAATGACGCCCAAACAGAAGACCTGTGTCAACGGCCCGGCCACATCGAGCGATGAGCGTGTCTTTTCGTCCCCTTTACAGGCCAGAACGAAGTTTCTGTGGTGCCCCGAATGCCTCCCCTTGATCCGGGGCAGCTTGTCCTTCAGATCTCTCATTTTGCTCTCTGGAATAATCCGCAGGGAGCTGCCGTGCGTCGTCCCTTTGAAAACCAGGTCCCTGCCGTAAATGATCTTGCCGCAAGCCTCGACTTTTCTCTCGGGTTCAAGCTCTTCCGGCCGTGGCGGACGGTTCTTCTTACCATCATACCAGGTGACCTCCACCGGTGGCATCTCTCCGCGCGCCGGAAACGAGAAACGAATGGTGGATGCTTGTGGGTAAATAAAGTCGTTCGCCCCCTCGCGTTTCAGGGCGGTAATCTTGTTGGGCAGGCCGAGCTTGAGGAAACGGTGCGCTGTGTCAAGGATGTGCGGTCCCCAATCCCCGAAAGCCCCGTTCCCGAACTCGAACCAGCCACGCCAGTTCCCCGGGTGGAGCTTCCCGCTGAACTCACGGTGAGGCCGGGTGGCAAGCCATGTGTCCCAGTCAAGCCCTGCGGGGACGCTCTCACCTGTCGGATACTCGTCGATCTTCCAACCGTGCCAACGGCGCCCCTTGTTCATATAGGCGGTAATGCGGGTCACGTCTTTGATGATCCCCGCCTCCGTCCACGCTTTGAACTGGAAATAGTTGGCCCCGGAATGCCCCTGGTTCCCCATCTGAGCCGACACCTTGTACTTCTTCTCAGCCGCCATCAGCAGCTCTGCTTCCTGGAAGGTGTGGCACAGAGGCTTCTCGATGTACACGTGCTTGCCCAGCGACATCGCCAACATCGCGATCGGGAAATGTGAGTGGTCTGGAGTGGCAACAGTGACCGCATGGATGTCCTTCCCAATCACGTCAAACATCTTGCGGAAATCGCTGAACGTGGGAATCCCCGGATGAGCTCGCTCGATCTCGGCCGTACGTTTGCCGCCAATGGCCACGTCACAGAGCCCGACGACGTTTACCAGGCCACTCCCGGCAACGCTCTTGGCATCGTTTTTCCCCATCCCGCCACACCCGATAAACGCGACGTTCACTCGCTCATTGGCCCCCAGGACACGTCCGGGAATGAGTGAGTAAACCGTGCTGGCGGCTGCAAGCTTGGCGAAATGCCGACGAGAAAGAGAAGCTGCCATTCGCTACTGGATCCTTCCTGACAAGTCTCGTCCCACCGGAGTGGAGGAAACGGTATATAGGCAAGTCGTAACGGTAAGCCGTTGACGTCCTGATTTCCAGAGCGCCTGCCCCCCGTGGTGTAACCGGTCAGCTCGGGCGATCGTGGTCAGCTGGGAACAGACTGCCATGGCTTCCGCCGCCGTATCAGCTGCCCCCCTTGAGTGGGGGACTCCTTACTCATCGTGCGGCGCCGTCCGTGGATGCCATCTCACGACATGACAATGCCGTGATCTTCGCGGGTGCCTCCCAAAACACATCCCAACGGCCATGTGGGTTCGGGCTGCGGTACAGACGTCGACCAACTGCGGCCCATCCTGCTCCATCGGGTGAAATGGCAGCCTGAAAGGTGTCGATATTCTCGTGCGTCGACGCGGGGAAACCATCTTCGACATGCTGCCAGGTCAAGCCGAAATCACTTGAAACGAACAGCTGGCCGTGGACGTTCTCACCATGCGGCCCGTCGCTGACCGTCGCGAGAAGACGAGCGGGATTGCGGGGATGAACGGCGATCGCGCGACCATACCTGCCCCCCAACTGCTCACCACGGTAGGTCCATGAGTTCCCACGATCTTCGCTGATGTAGACGGCGTGAGCTGTGTTCGCGTAAACTCGGTCTGCAGCAGCCGGACATGTCGCGACCTCATGGACGTCTTCATTGAGAGTGGGGGTCGCCGCCCGCCAAGTCACCCCGTGGTCGCTGGAACACATGATGCTCCCCACATGGACGTCAGCATAAATACAACCATCGGGCGCCGCGGCGAGACTCCGCACTGCAGGGGGCCCTCCCCAGGGAGTATACCAACTCTCGCGACACGGTAGATCGTCGAAACTCGACACCGGATGCGCCCCGGCGTCACCCGCAGGCAAACAGTAAAGTCGCGCTCCTTCGGTCCCAAGGAAAAGACATGGCAAAGGCGCTTCACAGACCAGGACGGACTCAATAGGTTCAGCGATCCCGACAACGAGTCGCTCCAACTCCCGGCCCCCCCGAAACAACACGATCTCTCCATCCGAGGCGACTGCCGCGTCCGTCTGCTCTCCTTCCGAAATGCAGCGGGCGTGGTCCAACCAGGAACGCGCGACAGGCAGTTCCCGCGTCCCGGTGTCGTTCGCGAACAGGCCGGATTCAGTCAGAATGAGCATGAAGACCTCCTTGAGAACGCCACGCCCCTTCCCCTGGTCCATCGTCCAATCGGACGCGCTATAGGGTGAGGAGTGTCTACTCGGGACAGCGTGCCAGCTCAGCTCGTGCTGCCAACACGAAATCGCTCTCCGTTAGCCCATTGATTTTGTGGGTCCAGATAAGCAGCGTCACGTGCCCCCACCCAAGATGTATCTCGGGATGATGCCCCTGTTTCTCCGCGATCTCCCCGACCTGATTAGTGAACGTCAGGGCCTCCCGGAAATTACTGAAGGCAAACGTCTTCTCGAGACGGCGTCCGTCACTGACACGCCATCCATTGCCCAATTCAGCCAGCAACTCATCGATCAGTTCACGGGTCAGTGGAGGCACTCCTCCCGAACACGGAACACACTCCTTCTTTGTAAGATCACACTGTGCCATGGCCTCTATCCTCACTGCTGATGACGTCATCGCTCTGCCGCTTGGGCGACCGCGTTGCCGAAGCCACGCCCAAGCGAGTCAGCGCTTCCTCGTCACGAAATGGGTGCTGTTCCCGGAAAAGGCCTGTGCTGCTTCCATCAGCGTCTCGGAGAGCGTGGGATGGGCGTGGACCGTCAAAGCCAGGTCCTCGGCCACAGCTCCCATCTCGATCGCCAGGGTCGCTTCGGCCAGCAACTCTCCTGCTCCAGGCCCGGTGATGCCGGCCCCAAGAACGCGGCCGTCATCCGGGGCAAGCACGAGTTTCGTCAGCCCTTCAGTTCGCGCAAGAGTCACAGCCCGTCCCGATGCAGCCCAGGGGAACGTTGTCACGGTCACCTTCCGTCCACATCGTTCCGCTTCGGCCTCTGTCAACCCACACCAGGCGATCTCGGGATCTGTGAACACGACCGCAGGAATCACTTCCGGCTCGAACGCGACCTTCCTGCCCGCAATGACCTCAGCTGCCACTTCACCCTCATGGGTTGCCTTGTGGGCCAGCATTGGGTCCCCGGCCACGTCACCGATAGCAAAAATCGACGACTCAGCAGAGCGCCGTTGCTCGTCGATCTCGATGAAGCCGCGCTCGTTGACGACCACCTTCGTTGTCTCAAGACCAAGATCGCCAGTGGTCGGACGGCGCCCCACAGCCACCAGGACTCTCTCAAATGTCCCCTGGCTGGCTTCCTCACCGCCGAACGTGACGGCAATTCCACCATCCGTCTCTTCCATCGCCTCCACCCTGGTTCGCAGCATGATCGCCTCGAACTGACCTGCCAGGCGCCGCTCCAGGGGCTTGACCAAGTCACGATCTGCCCCCGGCAGCAATGCAGGCATCATCTCGACAACCGACACGCGACTGCCAATACCGGCGTACACTTGCCCCAACTCGAGCCCGATGTATCCCCCGCCAATCACCAGCATCCGTTCCGGAACATCCTCAATATCAAGGGCCTGGCGTGACGTCATCACCCGGGGTGATTCCAGCATACCCGGAATAGTAGCAGGAACCGAGCCTGTGGCAACGATCGCATTCGTGAAGGCGACTTCGACCTCTTCCTGGTCTGGCGTCCGCACAGTGGCTGCGTTGGGGCCGGTCAGGCGAGCCCATCCACGTATGTACGTGATCTTCCGCTGTTTGACCAGCTGCCCGAGGCCGCCCGTCAGCCGACCGACAACGGCCTCCTTCCACTCGCGCAATTTGGCGGCATCCACGCGCACATCGCCAACGACAACACCCCATTCGGCCGCGTCCTCAGCTTCAGCGACGAACCCGGCAACGTGGAGTAGAGCCTTGGACGGAATGCAGCCGCGGTAAAGACAGACGCCGCCAGGGTTGGCTTCAGGATCAACCAGGGCTACACGCAAACCGAGATCCGCCGCACGGAACGCCGCCCCATAGCCGCCGGGACCCGCCCCGATCACAAGCACATCAAATGGAGTTGTATCTGTTTTCATTATCCCTCCAGAGACAGCAGAAGAGGCTGCTCGATGGCATCGACGATCCAACGCAGAAAACGGGCGCCCTCGGCACCATCAATGAGGCGGTGATCGTAGGAGAGAGAAAGGGGAAGGTACATGCGCTCCTGACACTCACCGTTCTGGTAGCCAGGCTCAATCCGTGACCGCCCCATACCAAGGATCGCGACTTCAGGCCAGTTGACGATCGGCGTAAAGTGCGTACCACCGATGCTCCCGAGATTCGTCACTGTGAACGTCCCGCCCTGGAGCTCGTCCAACCGGATGGAGCCCTCGCGCGTCTTCTGGGCAATCTCGGACACCTCAGCCGCGATGTCGACCATATTCTTCTTGTCGACGTCCCGCAGCACCGGTACAAGCAAGCCACGCTCGGTGGCCACGGCAATGCCGATGTTCACATAGTCCTTGAAGATCGTCTCACGTGATTCCATATCAATCGACGCATTGAACTTCGGGAACACCTTCAGCGCCGATGCCACGACTTTGACCGCCATGACCGCCATGGTCAGCTTCCCCCCCTGCTTGGTCGCCCGGTCGGCATACCGCTTGCGAAGCTGCTCTAGTTCGGTTATGTCCGCTCGATCAAACTGGGTCACATGCGCCACATTGTTCCAGCACCGGGTGAGCTGCTCGGCTGTCGCCCGGCGGATGCCGCTCAATCGTTCCCGACGCACTTCCCCCCACTTGCTGAAGTCAGGAAGAGGCGGGAAGCCCTGAGACGCGGACACCTGTGGCGCCGGAGTGGGGCTCTGTTGGAGCAACTCACGGGCATGTCGCTTTATGTCGTCTACGGAGACGCGTCCATGGCTTCCGGAGCCGCCAACCTGATTGATATCAACCCCGAGCTCTCTGGCAAATCGGCGCACCGATGGGGCCGCAGGAACAGAACTCTTCACAGGCTGAGCAGCAGGCTCCACAGCAGGCTCCACAGCAGGCTCCACAGCAGGCTCGACGGGAGCAGCCGTCGTGCCAGGAAGACTGGCCGGACTGGCCGGGGCACTGACCACGTCCGCCTGTTCAGCGACAGGAGAAGCTTCTGTCGGGGCCGGCTCGGGAGCGGGGGGGGCGGCAACAGCTTCCGAAGCATCTCCAGCCTGCAACGCAATCAGAACGTGACCGATCGCTACCTCGTCCCCTTCTTTGACGTAGATTTCGCCCACAACTCCCGCTGCAGTGGCGGGGACCTCCAAGGTCGCCTTGTTCGTCTCCACTTCCAGAATCGGCTGATCCACATCGACGTGGTCACCAATCGAGACGAGGACACCCACGACGTCCGCCGACTCAATATTCTCTCCCAGTTCAGGCAGTCTCAGTTCTGCGGCCATAGAGTGCTCCTCCAGTCGTCCAGACGCATCCAATAGGGGTGGACTGAGACCGACGCCTTTACGTTGTCATCGGGTTCGGCTTGTCGGGATCAATGCCAAGGTCGCCCATTGCTTGCTTCACCAGCTGAGAGTCGATCTTCCCCTCCCTGGCAAACGAAGAAAGGGTCGCGAGGACGATGGCGTTCGCATCCACCTCGAAGAACTCACGCAACGCGGCTCGGCCATCACTTCTGCCGAACCCATCCGTCCCCAGAGAGACCAGCCCCCCGGGGACCCACCGGCTGATACTGTCCGACAGCGCCTTCACGTAGTCAGTCGCGGCAACGACAGGACCATCCGCATCGCCAAGACACTGGGTTACGTAGGGAACGTGCTGCTCCTCATCCGGGTGCAGCATGTTCCACCGCTCGACGTCAGCTCCGTCACGATGCAGCTCCTTGTAGCTTGTCACCGACCACACGTCTGCGGCCACATCGTACCGTTCTTTCAGCATGTCCGCGGCCTGCAGCACCTCGTTGAGGATAGCGCCGCTGCCCAGAAGTTGAGCTCTGTGGTGGCCGGAAACACCCTCGCCAGACCGCAGTTTGTACATCCCCTTCAGGATTCCGCCCCGGACACCATCCGGCATCGCGGGTTGGGGATAATTCTCGTTCATGACGGTCACGTAATAGAACACGTCCTCCCCGACCTCGTACATCCGATAAATGCCATCCTGTATGATCACCGCAATCTCATACGCAAACGCGGGATCGTAAGCCAGCATATTGGGAATCGGCAGCGCCAGCAGGTGGCTGTTGCCATCCTGATGCTGCAGTCCTTCACCAGCCAACGTGGTACGGCCGGACGTTCCGCCAACCAGGAACCCCTTACACCGGCTGTCTGCAGCAGCCCAGATTAGATCTCCCACCCGTTGAAGACCAAACATCGAATAGAAGATGAAAAAAGGAAGCATGGGCAACCCATGATTGGAGTAGGACGTCCCGGCCGCGATAAACGAGCAGAGGGAGCCCGTCTCAGTGATCCCTTCTTCAAGTATCTGTCCGTCTTTCGCCTCCCGATAGTACAGCAAATTGTCCCGATCAACCGGCTCATACAGCTGTCCGGGATGAGAGTAAATGCCGCATTGCCGGAAAAGCGCTTCCATTCCGAATGTTCGCGCTTCATCCGGAACGATAGGTACGACAAACTTCCCCAACTCATCGTGGCGCAGCAACTTTGCCAGCATCCTGCCGAACGCCATTGTGGTGGACACGTCGCGCCCATCTGTTCCACCGTAGAATTCCTCAAACACATCGTCAGTCGGAGCTCGCCACGTGGTTTCCAAAGGGAATCGACGTGGCAGGTACCCTCCAAGCGCCTGACGGCGCTCCTGGAGGTACACCATCTCAGGGCTGTCATCCGGGGGACGATAGAACGGAACCGTATCGATCTCTTCGTCTGACACCGGTATGGCAAAACGTGAACGAAACTCCCTCAGCTCCTGTTCATTGAGCTTCTTCTGCTGGTGGGTAATGTTCTTGCCTTCCCCGGCTTCACCCAGACCGTATCCCTTGATAGTCTTCGCCAGGATGACCGTGGGAGCGCCCTGATGGTCTACAGCAGCTTTGAACGCTGCATAGATCTTCGCCCTGTCGTGCCCTCCTCGACGGAGCGTGCGAAGTTGCTCATCCGACAGATGGGTGACCAGATCCAGGAGTCGCGGGTCCTTCCCGAAGAAGTCACGCCGGAAGTAATCACCGCTCTCCACGACGTACTTCTGGTACTGCCCGTCCACGACCTCCCCCATGCGTTTCGTGAGCAGTTCCGCCTTGTCGCTGGCCAAAAGCGAGTCCCAATCTCCCCCCCAGATGACCTTGATTGCGTTCCAGCCTGCCCCACGGAACGCCGCCTCCAACTCCTGGATGATCTTCCCATTGCCGCGCACAGGTCCGTCAAGACGCTGAAGGTTGCAGTTGACCACGAAAATCAGGTTATCCAGATTCTCCCGTGATGCCAGGGTGATGGCGCCAAGCGTTTCAGGCTCATCGCTCTCCCCATCCCCAAGAAACGCCCACACTTTCTGGTCGGACGGCTCCTTGAGTCCGCGGTCCTCCAGATACTTGATGAAGCGGGCGTGATAGATGGCTGTGATCGGTCCGAGCCCCATCGAGACGGTCGGGAACTGCCAAAAATCGGGCATCAGCCAGGGGTGAGGATAGGATGGCAGCCCGGGCACACTGTGGTGCTCGTGGCGAAAATTCTCAATGCGCTCTACGGAGAGCCTCCCTTCCAGAAAGGCTCGAGCATAGATCCCGGGAGATGCATGCCCCTGGAAGTAGACCAGATCCCCGGGATGATCCTCATTGCGGGCCCTGAAGAAGTGGTTGAAGGCGACCTCGTAAAGCGTGGCAGCGGAGGCGTAAGTCGAGATATGCCCCCCAATGCCGTCTTCCTCCCGATTCGCCCGAACGACCATAGCCATTGCGTTCCAGCGTACGATGTTCTCCAACCGCTGTTCCGTCTCGATGGCCCCGGGAAATGGTGCCTCCTCCCGCCGTGAAATCGTGTTTATGTAAGGGGTATTCGCGCTGAACGGCAGCCGCACGCCCCGACTGTAGGCATGCCGGTACAACTCACCGAACAGCGACCGTACCCGCTCGGGACCATCCCTGAGCAACACCTCGTCAAGAGATTCCAGCCACTCCTGCGTCTCCAGTGCGCTGTCATCTTCAACTTCCGGCCGCTCTCTGTCTATCTGTGCCATGTGTCTTCCATTCCTTGGACTGCAAAGCGCTCAGGAAAGAGGCTGCACGCGCCGTCAGGCAACCCGTCTCTCGGCCCAGAGAGGCCGCAAAAAGCCTGCCCCGACGATGCCTATCCTTACTGCCTTTGCCGCCATGATCTCGCCCTCCGCTCACATCTCTCCTTCAGGCAAAGCCCTAAGCACGCCTCCCGGAGCAAATACCCGACTAACACCTAAGGGATTTCTCCACTTTGACCCCCGTCCCTTCGTGGCGTTCCTTCCCTTACCGGACAAAACCGAGCACGTTGGTCCCGAGTGTGTCCGCGGCGACAGCACGACTCCCCTTCCCCTCACCCTACTGATCCGGCGCCATTCAATGATGCGGCGGGCCGGAGCAGGTTTCAGGTGTCCGGTGTCTGGTTTCAAGCTCAAATCCTGACACCTGAACACTGAAGCCTGACACCTCGCTGTGCAACAATTCATGGCCGGATCAGTGGGGGCCTTCGAACTCTGAGATCACGCTCACCGCCTGCCCCGTCTCCGCCGCTTCCATCGCACTCAGACAGACGTCGAGGACATGGAACGCGGCCTCTCCGGGGCACGTCAGTTTTCGTCCGGAACGAACAGCGCCCCCAAGCTCGGCGAGCCCTCTGGCATAATCAAAGCCTTGGTAGGGCTCGGTGTCCGGCGCAATCTCAGCCCACTCCTTCTCCACGGGATGACACACGCGCAGCACCGAGTTGAACGCCGTGGCGCTCTGCGTCCACAGCGAACCGTCCGTTCCATGGAACTCGATCCCTGCCTGCGCGCTCTTAACGACGAAAAACGTCGTCGTAAGTCGCAGGAGGGGGCCACTGGCGAACTGCGCGAGCACAGTCATGTGGTCCGGGTTCGTCGCTTGGTAGGTCTGCCCTTCCTTCGGCCCGGAACCAATCGTCCGCTGCGCCAATCGCACGCCTCCGATTGCCTGCACTCGCGTGATGCTCCCGAAAAGCTGAATGAGCACGCTGAGAGGATAGCACCCGACATCAAGCAACGGCCCCGCTCCGAAACCATAGAAGGCCTCCGGGTCAGGATGCCACGTCTCAATGCGGCCATGGTTCATCTCAGCGTAAATGTCATGCACATCACCGATCGAGCCCTCGGCCAGCAGACGTCGCAACGTCTGCTGCGATTCGCCCAGGATCGCGATCGGTGAGCAGCTGAGGAGCAGTCCGGTCTCCTCCGCCGCCACCAAACAAGCCTGTCCCCCTGCTCGAGTGGTGGCCAGAGGCTTCTCACTGTGCACATGCTTCCCACCGCGAAGAAGTGCTTCAGTCACTTCCGCATGAGCTGTGTGAGTGGTGATGTTAAGGCCGATCTCGACCTCACCATCAGCAAGTACGTCAGCCAGGCTGCTGTAAGCCCTGCAGCCGAACTTGTCGGCAAATGCCTGAGTCCGTTCCGGAATGATGTCGAAGGCCCCGACGAGCTTGAGGTGATCAGGATACTCCTGAATCTGTTCCCCATACCGACTTGAGATATTGCCGCAACCGACGAAAGCCACCCCAACAGGGCTGTCTTTTCCCATCACTCAACTCCCAAATGTTCGTCGTGTCCGGTTCGTGGCCGAACACGGATAACGTCCGCACGTGGGCCGAAACTCCCGCCGGCCCTGCTTGGTCCGCCAAGTCCGCCGGGTTACTATAGAGCCCAATGATCCGGCGCAACAATGGTGGGGGAACACCGTTCCTCCAGACCGGTCTTACGAATAACGTATCCGCCGGACGGTCGCGCATGGCAGGAGAAGCAGAAGAGCCCTCATGGGAAAGGTAGTACATATCGCCAGTGAGAGTTGGGACGTGCTCTGCCAGATGTCACCATACCTGCTCTTTGGGTTCCTGATGGCCGGCGTCCTGTCAGTCTTCATTTCTCCAGATTGGGTAGAGAAGAACCTAGGCGGCCGTGGGATCGCCCCGGTAGTCCGAGCGGCCCTCTTCGGAGTACCTCTGCCTCTCTGCTCATGCAGTGTGCTGCCGGTCTCGGCCTCTATCCGTCGCCACGGGGCCACACGCGCAGCAACTGTTGCGTTCCTCCTGTCCACTCCGCAGACCGGAGTTGACTCAATCCTTGCCACACACGCCCTGCTGGGGCCCGTCTTCGCGCTCTTCCGCGTTGGTGCCGCCTTCCTGACAGGAGTGATCGGGGGGGGCCTGGTAATGGTGTCCGGCGGCCCGACCGACATCGAGAATTCCACCGACCAGAAGGAGGCCAGCTGCACCGAATCATGCTGCGACGACAACGCCGAGGGAACGAAAGTAACCCGCGCGTTGCGCTACGGCCTCGTTAATCTCCCCCGAGACATCGGACGAGCTCTACTCCTCGGCATTTTCGTAGCCGGGGCCCTCTCCGCCCTCGTCCCAACCGACAGCCTTGCCGCCTACATCGGCGGAGGGATCCTGTCCATCGTCATCATGATGGCCGTCGGCATCCCGGTGTATGTGTGTGCAACCGCGTCAGTCCCCATCGCGGCAGGCTTCATCCATATGGGAGCATCGCCGGGAGCTGCCTTTGCTTTCCTCGTCGCCGGCCCGGCCACGAACGCCGCCGCACTTGCCGCGGTCTGGAAGATCCTCGAAAAGCGCGCGGCGGCTATCTACCTCGCAAGTGTAGCCGCGAGCGCTGTCGGGTTCGGCCTGCTCCTCGATGTGGTCACACCGTTTGTCGCTTCCGCCCTGCCCATTCTCTCTGAGCACCACCATCCTGAGACATCACCGGGAGGAACCATCGCAGCCGTCGTCCTCCTCGCCCTTTTTGCCCATGCAGCCCTCACAGGCCGAACCGGTAGGGAGCCTGCCCACTCTCATGCAAACGATGAGCCTGACACGGCCACCGCCTCAACGGCCATTGAGCTGATGGTCACCGGAATGACCTGTGGGCACTGTGCCCAGACGGTCACCAACACCCTTCAAGCCATTCCCGGAGTCCGGAAGGTAGCCGTTGATCTCCCCGGAAAGCGGGTCGTCATCCATGGCACACCCCCGGACCCTCAGTCTCTCGCGCAGGCCATTCGGGAACTGGGTTTCAAGGCCAAATTGGTGACCTGACAGCCTCGCCCCCCCGTCGTTCCCTCAGAGCTCCAGTCCTTTTCTCCAACCGTGAGAAGAGACCGCCTTCCACGCACCGGAAGCGGAAAAAACCCCTCTCATCTGCACGTTTCCCGCCTAATTCACCGAAAAGCTGACCATAATACTTCTATCGGGCTTGACACCACCAGCGGCAATCATTATAATGTCTATCGTTTAAGTAGAGAACGGAGAATGGGATGGCCCTTACACAAAAAGCACAGTACGCCCTTCGGGCCGTTTACGAGCTTGCTGTGAAGCAAGGAAGAGGGCCCATAAGGATCGCTGAAATCGCCACCGAACAGGCCATCCCACGCAAATTCCTTGAGGTGATTCTGTACCAGCTCAAACAGGCAGGGGTGGTGACCTCCAAACGTGGTAAAGCAGGCGGGTACTACCTGGCCAAGCCGGCCGAGGAACTCACAATCGGGGTTGTACTTCGGTTCATGCAGGGACCGACAAATCCCGTGGAGAACAGCACCCGAAACGACGATGCTGTCTTGCCTGGACACTGCGTTTTTACATCGCTCTGGGCAGAAGTGGACCGAGCTGTAAGCACAATCTATGACGGGACGACATTCCGGGATCTAATCGACAGACAACGGGCGCTTGACGCGAAAACGGTCAGGGACTACTCGATCTAGGGGGAGGATCTCCTCCCGACCCGATGACAAGGAGACTAACATGCTGAATGAACAACTCGGTCTGAACACCAACTCGCTGCACGCTGGGCACCAACCCGATGGGGCCTCTCTCTCGAGAGCCGTGCCGATCTATCAGACGACCAGCTATGCGTTCCGCGACTCTGAACACGCTGCGAATCTCTTTGCCCTCAAGGAGTTCGGGAACATCTACACGCGCCTTATGAATCCCACTACTGACGTGCTTGAGCAGCGCCTCGCTGCCGTTCACGGAGGCACAGGCGCAGTGGCTACCGCATCAGGGATGTCGGCCATTTTCTACGCCGTGACCGCGATCACATCCGCAGGCCAGAACATCGTGAGCGGGAGCAATCTCTACGGCGGCACCACAACGTTGTTCGTCCACACACTCAAACGCTTCGGAATTGATGTGCGGCTCGTCGATTCCAGTGATCCGGAGAATTTCGAAAAGGCCATCGACAGTAACACGAGGCTGCTGTACACAGAGAGTATCGGCAATCCTCGCTGCAATGTGGACGACATCGACGCCATCGCGGCAGTGGCACACCGCCATCAGATCCCGCTCGTCATGGACAGTACAGTGTCTCCCCCCCCAATCTTTGATCCCTTCGCCCATGGGGTAGACATCATTGCCGCATCACTGACCAAGATCATCGGCGGCCACGGGACATCGATTGGCGGTGTGGTGATAGAGAAGGGCGACTTCGACTGGAAGTCCTCCGGGAAGTATCCGGAAATCACAGATCCCGACGCCGCCTACCACGGAGTGAACTTCTGGGATGCGTTCGGCCATCATCCCGATGCAGTGGTTCCTGGCTTGGCATACGTCCTCAAAATCCGGACCGGTCTCCTGCGCAACACGGGTGCCTGTTTGTCCCCCTTCAACGCCCAGCAAATCCTCCTCGGGGTGGAGACACTCCCGCTTCGGGCGGAAAGGCATTGCCGCAATGCACAGGCCATCGCCGAATTCCTCGCCGCCCGTAATGACGTGACGTGGGTCAACTATGCCGGGCTCCCCGGACATCCGAGTGCGGACCGGGCCAAAGCCCTTATGCCTCTCGGCCCAGGAGCTGTCTTTGGATTTGGGGTTAAAGGAGGCCGCGAGGCCGGGCGGAAGTTCATTGATGCGGTACAGTTGTGCTCACACCTGGCCAACATCCTGGACGCGAAGACGCTCGTCATCCACCCAGCCAGCACCACGCATCAGCAACTGAGCAGCGATGAACTGATCGAGTCGGGCGTGACCCCGGACTTGGTACGTATCTCCGTTGGTCTCGAGGATCTCGAGGATATCAAGAAGGACTTGGCGCAAGCCCTCACAGCTTCGCAGCAGTGATGAACACCCCCAGTTTGAAAACGTTCAACAGCAGTGACAACTGTAGGTCCGCGCAGCCGCTGAGACACGCAAAAGCCGTGACCTTTGAGGACACGCCTCTCCGTCTTGAGCAAGGCGGAGAGCTGTCCCCTGTTACCGTGTGCTACGAAACCTACGGCCAACTCTCCCCGAATGCAGACAATGCAGTGCTCGTCTGCCACGCATTGAGTGGAGATTCCCATGTAGCCAAACACGATCCCGAGGATGCGCCCGGCTGGTGGGATGTCATGATTGGTCCCGGACGCCCCATCGACACCAACACGGTCTACGTCATCTGCGCCAACGTCCTGGGAGGATGCCGAGGGACAACAGGCCCCGGAAGTGCCCATCCCAAAACGGGAAAGCCGTACGGGCGCAGTTTCCCAACCGTGACCATCGGAGACATGGTGAAGCTGGAGAAGATGCTGGTAGATCACCTCGGAATCAGCCAACTCAAAGCTGTGGTGGGTGGGTCAATGGGAGGCCAGCAGGCGCTCTGCTGGGGTGTCCTCTTTCCCGACATGACCGCAGGGGTCGTGGCACTGGCAACAGCCCCTCGGATCACCAACCAGTCTCTGGCCTTCGACATTGTGGGGCGCAATGCAATCCTGCATGATCCCAACTTCGCCGATGGGCAATACTACGACGCCACAACAAGTCCGGACACAGGGCTCGCAATCGCCCGGATGATCGGCCATGTCACCTACCTGTCCCGGGAAGCCATGACCGAGAAGTTCGACGTCAACCGCTACCAACCGCGCGATGTCGCTACCGGCTTCGAAAAGCACTTTTCAGTAGGGTCATACCTCGGCTACCAGGGCGACAAATTCGTTGAGCGATTCGACGCCAACAGCTACCTCGCCCTCACCAAAGCGGTCGATCTCTACGACTTGGGGGACAGCCATGATGAACTGGTGGAGACCTTCTCCGCTTCCGACAGCCGCTGGCTGGTTATCAGCTTCACCAGTGACTGGCTGTACCCGCCATTCCAGTCCCAGGAGATCGTGAGAGCGCTCATGGCAGCAGGGAAGCGCGTCAGCTACTGCAACGTTGCCAGCAGCGCCGGACATGATGCCTTCCTCCTGGAGCAGGATCTGCCGATTTACGGCGAACTCGTCCGTGGTTTCCTGGGCAGCATGGAGACGGGATGCTGTGCGGCGGGACAGGCCCCCGCCGAAGCCCCTATCGGCAGCCGAACGATCTTCCGCCCCGACCGACTGGACCACGATCGCCTGATCGGCCTCGTGCCGGAGGGAGCCAGTGTCCTCGACCTCGGATGCGGAGCCGGCGGACTGCTCTGCCGACTCATGCGGAGACCGCACGGAAAACTGGTCGGGGTCGATCTCAGCGAGGAAGCCATCGTCGCCAGTGTTGCCAACGGCCACAATGTTGTGCACGCCGATCTTAACAAGCACCTCTCCCAGTTCTCAGACGGCCAATTCGATTACGTTGTCCTCTCGCAGACACTGCAGGCCGTCAGAGATGTGGAGGGACTCCTCGCGGAAATGCTGCGGATCGGTAAGCATGCAGTGGTGAGTTTCCCGAATTTCGCCTATTGGCCCCTGCGCAAGATGCTCGCCGAGGAAGGCAAGGCTCCAGAGAGCTCAGGCCTGTTGCGCCACAAGTGGTACGACACCCCGAATGTCCGTTTCTTTTCAATCGCCGACTTCGAGGATCTCTGCCAGGAAAAGGACATCGTGATCCGGGAAAGCGTCTACCTGGATACCGAGGCGAAGAGCGATGTCGTTGACGACCCTAACCTGAACGCCGACCTGGCGATCTTTGTCCTCGGTGGTGCCCCCTTGGCCCCCGCCTCCTGATACCTGCCCTTTACCCCCTGCCCCCTGCCTACGCTGTCGTTCCCTGACAGGAAGAACCAGCCCCGGCAGTGCAGGCAAAGCAATGGTTGCAGACAACAATCTCGCGGCCGGAAAACTCATCGTAGGTGAAGTCAAAGATGGTGTTCGGGACACGACTATCGACTTCAAGGCCGAGCATCTGATTGAAGTCACAGTCGTACACCCCCCCGTCCGGCCCCACGGATACCATCGTGCGACACATCACCCCGGCGGCGGCCCCGGGATTGTAGGCAGACCGAAGGTCCCGCATGTACGCCGATAGATTGCCTGAGCGGTCGAGGAACTCCAAATAGCGCCCGATGGGGCAGTTGGTGATGCAGAACAGGTGACTGAACTCGACGCCATGCTCCTGTCGGAGCACGAGCCGGAAATCCGCCTCCAAAGCAGCCTGGTTACCCGGCAGATATGCTCCCGCGGGGTTGTGGACCAAGTCAAGCAGAAGTCCCGTGCCCTCCCGGGCATAACCCACGAGGTTAAGCCGTCGCATCGCCTCAATGATCCCTTCGAACACCCCTTTCCCCCGCTGGCGGTCAGTGCCGTTCCCGCGCACACCCGGCAACGAGCCCACGAGCTCTACTCCGTTCGCAGCGAAAAACGGTATCAGCCTCTCATACGGAGTCCCCAGAAGAACAACCAGATTGGAGCGAACGAGGAGACGTTTCCGCAGCCCGTTCAGCGCCTCGACCAACTCAGTGAAGCGCGGGTGCAGTTCCGGCGCGCCTCCCGTGATGTCAACCGTGTGAATCGCCTCGTGTTTCGCCACGTCGAGGCAACGCTCAAGGACGGCATCATTCATATGCAGCGCCTCATCCGGGCCGGCCTGGACATGGCAGTGGCGACAGGCAAGGTTGCACTTCCGCGTAATGTTGAGCTGCAGTATGCCAACTCCCTCAGCGGTCAACGGGAGGAGTCCAGCTTCACGCAAACGATCCGCGAAACGTCCCCCTGCCTCGGTTGACCTCAGCAGCTCAAGCTGGCACAGAGGATCCATCACATTTCCTTCTTGCGGAGGATCTTTCGGACCTGTGTGGCATGCGCAAGCGTGTCCCCGGCAACCATCGCAGCGCCGACGTGAATGGCCTCCATCATCTCATCATTCGAGACGCCAAGCGAAAGACACTTGTTGGTATAGGCATCGATGCAGTAAGGACAATGCCGAACCGTCGCGACAGTGAGAGCAATCAGAGACTTCTCACGCTCGGTCAGAACACCGGCGCTGGTGGCCTTGGAATAGTATTCGAAGAATGCCTCGCCCTGCTCTGATGCATGTTCGGCTATCTGCGGAAAGTCTTCGAGGTCCTTTGGGTCGTAGTATGCATCCATTGTGCTCTCCCTTCGTCGCTGCAGCCAGGCGGGTCGTTGCCACCCCCTCCTCAATCCCCGCAGTGAGCCAAGCTAGCGCCGGGATACGGTCCGGGCAAGCCAGGGCCAAGCGACCACCAATGCTATTGGCTTTTTGCTGCCACTGCACTGGCCGAGAGGTCGCCGGATGGCACCGCCTCCCACATTGTGTGCTACTGCTAACGTGGGAAGGGCTGCCATGCCGCGACCCCATCTCGGAGAAAGTTGATAGCATTGCGGCTGACCACGTGCGGCTTCCGTTCCTCTTCACTGCCGTCATAGGAGGGCGCTGGCTGATCCCGGGATCTACTCGACAGATCTCGTGTCCAAGCGACATAGCTGTGAGTGGACTCAGTTCTGTGGTCAGCAGGACGCCACAAACAGGAATATGGATAACGCAGTCGTACGCCATAGGGTCCGGACGTGCTTTACAGACGGCCCAACGCCCCGGTGAGACAGAGAGGCGAGACAGTGCCCCCGAGACACGAGCCATATGCACGACGAGTCGGTCGGCAGTGCGTCATCGTGGCCATCTTCCTCGCATTCACTGGGGCGACCTTGGCCCAGGCCTTTGACCACAGCCATGCTGCCTACAGCACGATACTCGCGAGACACGTGGTTGATGCGCGCGTGGACTACCGTTCCCTCAAGGCTGCCCCACGGGCTCTCGACGATTACCTGGACGGGTTGGCCAACGTCTCAAGAGCGGAGTTCGATCAATGGACAGTCCCCCGGCAGCTGGCATTCCTGTTCAACCTCTACAATGCCGCCACGCTACGCCTTGTGGTCACACACTATCCGGTGAAGAGCATCAAGGACATCGGGAACTGGATCAAAGGGCCGTGGGATCAAGACGTGGTGCGTCTGTTTGGAAACAGAGTCTCCCTGAACGACCTCGAACACGACATTCTACGCAAACAGTACAATGAGCCACGCCTTCACCTGGCATTGGTCTGTGCCGCCAAAGGGTGCCCGCCCCTGAGGAACGAAGCCTACATCGCCCCAGAACTTGACCGGCAGCTCACCGACCAGGCAAGACTGTTCCTCGGGAGCCAGGCAGGACTCCGCATCGACCGCCCGAGCCGCACCGTCTGGCTATCGGCCATTTTCAAATGGTATGGTCAGGATTTTGTCAGGAATCACACGCCCGCAAAGGGGTTCGCCGACCTGAGCAAAGCGGAACGGGCTGTCCTGAGTTTCTGCGGACGCCACGTTCCCGTGAGCAAGAAACGGTTCCTCCAGGCAGGAATCTACTCGGTACGCTACCTTACCTACGATTGGTCCCTGAACGACAGGCAGAGGTGACGCGCTCTCGCACGTCCCGAACGAACGGATCTCTACCTGAGGACCGGGACTGGAGAAAGGACAAACAAATGGCGCCTCTCGGAATGCAGTCCATACGTGAATCAATCGGCGAAGCGCTCGGCACGTTCGTGCTCGTGCTCTTTGGCTGCGGCTCAGTCGCCGTCTCGGTTTTGTTCGAAGCACATCAGGGCCTGATGCAGGTGGCGCTGACCTGGGGAATTGGGGTGGCTTTGGCCATCTATCTGACCCGTCACCTGTCGTGCGCCCACCTGAATCCCGCCGTGACAGTGGCCATGGTGCTGGGCGGCCGAATGACACCCCGAAAGATGCCAAGATACCTCATCGCCCAGTTCGCCGGAGCAATTGCCGCTGGGATTGTTCTGTATGCCCTGATGGCCCCCACGATAGCCGCCTATGAGAGCGCCAACGGCATTGCCCGCGGAACCCCTGAGTCCGTGAAGACGGCAATGATGTTCGGCGAGTTCTATCCCAATCCCGGGTCGTCGGCCGTCGTCTCAATGCCACTTGCTTTCGGGGCCGAAGCGTTCGGGACATTTCTACTCGTCCTGATGGTGTTTGCCCTGACCGAAGGCTGCAACGTGGGGCGACCTGATGATGCACTCGCCCCCATGTTCATCGGTCTGACAGTGACCTCGATCATCTGCCTCCTCGCCCCACTGACTCAAGCCGGCCTGAACCCGGCCCGGGACCTGGGACCACGCCTCGTGGCATGGCAGGCAGGTTGGGGCAGCGCCGCCTTCCCGGACCAGTCCGGAGGCTTCCTGCTGGTCTACGTCCTCGGCCCGGTCGTGGGTGGCGTGGTTGCCGCGCTGTTCTTCACTCGCATTCTGGAACCGGCCATGAGGGAACCAACGCCGTGCTGCTGCGCGAACGAACCAGAGGCCGACAAGGATGACACCTGTGCGAACTGATGACGCCTTTGACCAAGCCGCCCTGCAGGACTACTACGGGAGAATTCTTCAAGCCACCTCAGACCTGAAAACGAGTGCGTGTTGCTGCTCCGGCGAAACACTGGCCCCCGACGTTCGAAGCGCCCTTGCCGAAATCAACGACGATGTTCTGAACCGCTTCTACGGCTGTGGCTCACCTCTGCCTCCGCTGTTGGACGGATGCACCGTTCTTGATCTGGGATGTGGGGCAGGCCGCGATGCATACCTTGCCTCCCGCCTCGTCGGTCCCGACGGTCGTGTGATCGGCGTGGATATGACCGCGGAGCAACTCGATGTTGCGCGCCACAATCTGGCCTCACAGATGAGACGGTTCGGCTTCCCGGAGCCGAACGTTGATTTCCGCCAGGGGTTCATAGAAGACTTGGCTGCAATCGGGATAGAGAACGACTCGATCGATGTGATCATATCCAACTGTGTGCTCAATCTCTCCCCGGACAAGCGAGCGGTCTTCGCAGAAATCCTCCGTGTCCTCAAGCCGGGGGGCGAGCTCTTCTTCGCAGATGTGTTCGCCGGGCGCCGAGTCCCCGGGTCCCTGCACACAGATCCAGTCCTCCACGGCGAATGTTTGGCCGGAGCAATGTACGTAGCCGATTTCCGCCGGCTCATGAGGGACGTCGGTTGCCCTGACTTCCGCGCAACCGAGGGGCGGCGAATCGCCCTGAACTCCCCGGAGATAAAACAACGTATCGGCATGATCGATTTCTACTCGAAGACCATTCGGGCCTTCAAGCTGGCTTCGCTGGAAGACGACTGCGAAGACTACGGACAAGTGGCGGTCTACTCTGGCACGATCCCCGGCTACCCTCACTTTTTCGACCTCGATGACCATCACCGACTGCACACCGGGAAACCGATGCTCGTTTGTGGCAACACCGCTGCCATGGTGCAGGAAACACGCTACGGGGCACACTTTACCGTCCATGGTGACCGTTCGGTTCATTACGGCGCATTCGAGTGCGGCCCTGCAGCAGGCAAAGCCACCGTTGGTGGAGCCTGTTGCTGAGTTTGAGCCAGGTGGAACACACCACCATCGGCCGTAGAACAGGCGTGGGACATGGCTTTGGCTGGACATGACCGCGACGACATGCCCGTGAGCAGGTGGCTCCCTTCCCCGCGTTGGCTCTGGACGGGTGCTGCGCTGCTTGTCAGTCATGTCATCCTCCTGCTACTCTCCCCGCAGTTCAACCCTAACCACCCCCTCCAGGAGCGCCCAGTCCTGCTCCTCGTCGGTCTCGAAGTCATTGTGGGAGTCACGTGGCTGTTCGCTGTCTGGCCCCCCGTGCCGCTCTCCAGGACACACCATTCGACGGCCTATATGGTGCTCATTGGCGTCCTGCTCCGCGTTGTCATGCTCTTCTCTACCCCCGTGCTGGAGGACGACTTCTGGCGCTACCTCTGGGATGGGGCCGTTGTCGCGGTTGGGCACAACCCGTACGTCCACCCGCCGGAGGACTTCCTGCCCACCAATCCCGATGCCCTCGAGAACATCCCGTTCACGCTGCAAGGCCTCGCCGAAGATGGCCGCGATGTGCTCAGCCGCATCAATCATCCCCACCTGCGCACGATCTACCCGCCCGGCTCGCTGGCCGCCTTTGCAGTAGCCTACGCTGTTGCCCCGTGGAATGTTCTGGCACTGCGAATGGTGCTGCTCACTGCCGACGCCGCAGTGCTGATCCTCCTTCTCTGCCTGTTGCGGGAGTTCGGCCTTCCCCCCTTGTGGGCCATGGTCTACTGGTGGAATCCGCTCCTTATCCAGGAGTGTGTGAATGCCGCTCACATGGATGTGCTCGCCCTGCCGTTTGTTCTCGGCGCCCTGCTTCTGGCAGTCCGGGGGAAGCATGTCACGGGGATTGCCGTGCTGTCCTGCGCGGTCGGGATCAAACTGTGGCCTGTGATTCTGCTGCCCTTCCTCTTCCGGCCTCTGCTCCGGAGCCCTCGAAAACTGGGCTTTGGAGCCCTGACTGCGGGAGCCATTGGCTTGGTTCTGATCTGGCCTGCGGTTCACGCCCTTCAGGGCGCGGGATCCGGGGCCGCAGCATACGCCAGTCGCTGGGAAATGAACGATGCTCTGTTCATGGCGTTCCAGTGGGGGGTGCGTATGGCGCTCAGCCTTATGAACACAGCCCAGCATGCTCCGCTGGTGACACGCATGCTCGTGTTCCTACTCCTGAGCGCCTGGGTGGCCCGACTGGCCTGGTTCCCAGTCGACAACACAAGCCCCGAACTGGCCCGCCGCATGTTGCTTGCCGTGGCCGGGCTCTTCCTGCTCAGCCCAACTCAGTTCCCCTGGTACAGCCTGTGGTTCCTTCCGCTCCTGGCCCTGAACCCGAGACCATCCCTCCTCCTTCTGACCGTCCTCCTGCCGCTCTATCGGCTGCGTTTCTACTTTGTCGCGCGGGAACAGGCATCCCTCTTTGACAACGGCATCGTCTGGCTCGAGTACCTACCCGTGTGGGGATGCCTGCTCTGGGAGACCCTTAAGCATCCACATGCAGGCCGACGCCCCCCGCAGCCAAACGCACGTCTGAGTCAGAAGGAGGCCGAGACCTCATGAGGCAGGGCGCCCGAATATCAGTGGTTATTCCTGCTCTGAACGAGGAAGACGCGATCGGGCAGGTGCTGGAGGCGATCCCGCCCTGGGTCGACGACATCGTGGTCGCGGACAACGGCTCCTCAGATCAGACCACGGCGATCGCAGCGGCACACGGAGCATGCGTCGTGAGTGAGGCCCAGCAAGGCTACGGCAGCGCCTGCCTGGCCGGCTTGGCGGCAGTCGACAATCCCACCATCGTTGTCTTCCTGGATGCGGATTTCAGCGACCACCCTGACGAGATGGGCAAACTCGTCGACCCGATCATTGAGGACCATACGGACCTTGTCATCGGTTCCCGTGTTCGGGGCGCGCGCGAGCCCGGGGCGCTCACGCCACAGGCCCGTTTCGGAAACTGGCTTTCATGCCTCCTGATTCGACTGTTCTGGGGCATGACATTCAGCGACCTTGGGCCCTTTCGCGCCATCCGAGCATCGACGCTGGGACGCCTCCATATGCAGGACCGGGACTTTGGGTGGACGGTGGAGATGCAGGTAAAGGCAGCAGCAGCTTCCGTGCGGACAAGTGAAGTCCCCGTGAGCTACCGGAACCGGATTGGCACCTCGAAAATATCCGGCACGGTGCGCGGCGTGATCCTTGCCGGCACGAAAATCCTCTACACGATCTTCAGGGCAGCCCTGCGCCCGGGGTGGCTGACCGCCCATACCCCCCGCGACGCCCTGCTCTTCTTCGCGCGGTTCCCCGTGTCCGGGCAGGCCAAGACCCGACTCATCCCTGCCCTCGGCCCCCGCCGAGCCGCAGAACTGCATCGCCGCATGACCGAACACGCTGTCGGGGTGGGAAGAAGTGTCAGAACAACAGGTGATGCCGCCGTCACAGTCTGCCATACCGGAGCCCCGAGACGTGATTTTCAAGCGTGGCTTGGGCACGATCTGCACTACTCAGAGCAGCCGTCGGCAGAACTTGGAGAACGACTCCAAGTGGCGTTCGACACCGCTTTCGGCTCCGGGGTAAGCCGAGCCCTGGCAGTGGGGACTGATGTCCCTGACGTGTCCCCGGACCTTCTCCACCAGGCCCTGGAAGCCCTGACCGATCACGATGTCGTTCTCGGCCCTGCCGCTGATGGTGGCTACTACCTCATCGGCATGAAGCAGCTCCACCGCGAGCTCTTTGCCGGGATAGACTGGGGTACAGAGCATGTTGCGGACCAGACACGTTCAGCGATTCACGATCTGGGGCTGACCGCTCGTGAGCTTCCACGACTCAATGACATCGACCGTCCGGAAGACCTCGACTTGATTCGGACGGCCTCCCCGTTCAAAGACGTCTTCAGCGGAGAGCCGCTGCTCTCGGTGATCATCCCGACCCTGAACGAAGCCCAAGTCCTCCGGGAAACGCTGAGACACGTCAATCGCGCAGGTCATGTGGAGGTCATTGTCGCCGACGGTGGGAGCACGGATACCACCTGCGAGATCGCCGAACAGGCAGGGGCAACCGTGGTGAAGACGGCGGGAGGGCGAGCCGCACAACTCAATGCCGGAACGGCCATGGCACGAGGGCGTTATCTGCTCGTCCTGCACGCAGATACGCTGCCTCCTGAACACTTTGTGCAAATGATCTCTCACGCTCTGGCTGATCCCGCCACCGTTGCCGGCGCGTTCCGCTTCCACACCGACGAAACGGGATGGCGTATGCACATGGTCGAATGGGCAACTAACCTCCGTTGCCGTATTTTGCGCTGGCCGTACGGAGATCAGGGACTGTTCCTGGAGAAACGTGTGTTCGGCGAACTTGGTGGCTTTGCCGAACTGCCGATTATGGAGGACTTCGAGTTTGGCCGACGCCTCAGACGCCGCGGCCGCCTGGTTATCCTATCCGACTCTGCGGTGACCTCGGCCCGGCGCTGGCGTCGCCTGGGAATAGTGCGCACCGGGTTGCGCAACCAGGCAGTCCTGATCGGCTTCCTCCTGGGGGTCACGCCCGAGATCCTGGCCCGGTTCTATCGGGGAGCCATCGAGAGAGACTGACCGAAGGGCCTCACGTACTCTCACCGAGCGCTGCGATGTCATTGACTCCCCTCCAGGCTATCCTACTGCATCCACGATCTCGGCAGCGATCCCTGCCGTCCGCCGGCAATAATGTCCATCTCCGAACAACCAGACATGGATCATCATGGTGTTCAGCCAGTAGTAGAGGCGACGAAGCGGGTAGCCAGGCCGGGCCGGGCACACGGCCCGGTAGAGCGGCATGAAAGCCGGCCCAACCGTCTGGAAGCACTCAAGATAGGCCAATTCATGCTCCACATCCGCGTACTGCACGCCGGGGTCAATGAACCCGGTAACGGTCCATTTTCCACCGGTCTCCCGCACGAGAATATTCCCCGCCCACAGGTCGCCGTGGATCAAGGTCGGCGGGCCCTGGTCATGGAACACTTCGGGGGCAGCGCCGAGCGCTGTATCGATCGTCTCAACCACGCAGCCGTCCAGTCGGCCGACCATCTCCTCCCGCATGTCAAGCATCCGCGGGATCTCAATATCGGCCCACCTATCAGTCTCTCCGTCGTCATGGACTGCCCCGTACAGTGCACGATGGTTTGAGTGGAGCCCCAGAAGAGTCTCAACCAGCTGTTCGTCGATGCTTCGGCGTGCCGCGACGCCAAGCTCAGCTGCGGTCAGTGGAATCCCGGGGAGACATTCCAGCAGAAGTGAATGGTGCGGAACGGCATCGTCCGGAGTATTGATGCCGTACACCTCCGGGCAACGCATTATTGAATGGGAGCGCAGATAGTCCAGCCGGAGCCGCTCATCCTGGAAGCCATCCGTCTGTCCCCCTCCCAGTTTAACCACGACCTGGTATGGCGGGTTCTCAAACGTCGCCCGCAACACAGAGTTGACCATACCGCCCGTCAGACGGACGACTGCAGTGCACGAGACGCTCTTCCCCAACCAACGGGCAAGCAACGTTTCGACCTGGTGACGACTCACATCCAAATTGGTTGATAGTTCCATTGGAAACAGCGACCGGACGCCCGCTCACGGCGTGTCAATCCGCCGTCCCCCCTTCTGCATTGCCTTCCAGCCCTGGCCTTTCGCCAGGAGCGCGGATAGCCGCTTGACCGTCTCTGCGTGATCAGGCTGTTCTGCGAGATTCGCACTCGAAACAGGCCCAGCACTGTGGTCATACAGTTCCCGGGCGGAGACCTTACCGGTCTTGCGCTCGACCCATTCCGTGTACCGCCAGGGCCCGGACCTGAGGCTGTAGCCCATCCTTGGGCCACGGGGGTACTGGCTGAACGCCGCCCCCTTCCAGGCTAGATCAGGTTCCTTCAGCAGCGGCACCATGCTGGCTCCCTCGCACGATGCGGGAACAGACACGCCAGTCAACTCGCAAAGCGTGGGGAAAATATCCACAAACTCCACGAGCGCGTCCGTCCGCTTTCCAGCGCCGAAACCTGGGGCGCTCAGCAGCATGGGAACGCGAGCGTCAATCTCAAAATTGGTGTGTTTGCACCAGGCTGAATACTCACTGAGCTTCCACCCGTGATCACCCCACAGAATGACCACGGTGTCATCACGCAACCCCAAGTCGTCCAGTTGCGTGACCACTCTCCCGATAAGCGCATCGACGTAACTGACGCAGGCGTAGTACCCGTGGATCAGCTCTTTGGAAAGCCCCGGAGAGAATGGGCGCGTCTTCTTGGGAATACCAACGTAACCGTTGATCTCCCACGAGGTCCCATTTCCATTGCTCGCGAAAGACGGCATTTCACGAGGCCAATCAACCTGGGGCGAGAGCATGATCCTGTCACGATCGTACAAGTCCCAGTAACGTTTGGGTGCATTGAAGGGGAGATGTGGCTTGATGAAACCCACGGCAAGGAAGAAGGGCGCCGTCCCCTCACTGAGGCGTTTGAGTTCCGCGATGGCTCTATCCGCAATTTGACCGTCAGGATACGCATTGTCAGGCACATCAGCCGACTCAAAGGCAGGGCCTACGCCACGTTGTCTCTTGTTCTTCCAGTTGATCCGCTCCTGCGACTCGGGAGCCAGGTAGCCACGCCCCTTCCAATCACCTTTCGGCTTCCAGGCAGGAGCGCTCCATCCCAGCTTGTTGTCATCCGAGGAATGGTGGTAAATCTTGCCCAGGGAAACCGTTTCATAGCCGTTCCTCCGGAAATGCTGGGGCATGGAGAGGACCTCGGGAATGGTCTTGCGCATTGGGTGGTTCAGATCGTGAATCGTCGTGGAATCCGGTCTCAGGCCAGTGAGCAGACTGATCCGGGATGGTGCACACACCGCCTGCTGGCAGTATGCACGATTGAACAACACGCCTTGTCCCGCCAGACGGTCCAGATTCGGGCTCTTGATCATGGGGTGATCGTAGCAGGCCAGCTCAGGGCGCAAATCATCGACGGCAACGAACAGTACGTTCCGGGCGGGGGCCGCCCGCAAAGCAATGGATAGAATGCATAGACCGACAACTGCGAGTAGACGCTTCTGTTTCATGCTCAGCTCATCCCTTCAATACCACTGTGACGGAACCGACGTTTTCCGCGGCACCGCCGGATTCTCATCGTCTCTTCGCCTGACCGGTCAGGAAGGCCCTGTCGGGTGGCACGCAGCGAACGACCTCACGCTCACCCCTCCCCAATTTAGCTGGGGAAACCCCATCGCGCAGCACCTCAGGAGCATGGCGTGCCGGCTTGAGGTGAATAGCTCCTGCCATCCCAACGTCGGAATGTAGGAGGCGGTGCCAGCAGGCCGCCCCCCGGAAACACATGATAGGTGTGACATGCACACGAAACCACCACAGCAGGAGAAACGCTCCGCCTTCACGCTCCTTGAGCTCCTCGTTGTACTGAGCATCATCGCCATCTTGGCCTCGATGGTCCTGCCTTCCCTCGCCAAGGCACGGCGCCATGCTGAGCGTGTCCGGTGCCTGGCTAACCTCTCGCAGATCGGCAAAATGGCATGGCTGTACTCGGGAGACAACGACGGCTTCTTCCCGGAGACGTTCTACGCGCTTGAGCCCGTTGGTGCCGTGCCGGAGCTCTTCGTCTGCGGCCTGGCCAGGACCTCTCCGGCACGCGCCGTGAACAAGGACAGCTTCAGATCACGTCATTGTGCCTACAACCTCGTCGCTTACAGGAAAGCAGGGAACTACCACTGAATACTCCGACTCCCCTCTGGCAGGCTGTCAGAGAACTCACCACCGGAGATGATGCTTGCATGCGACAAGAACGGTGGAGACAGGTCCGTCTTCCCCGGGGGGATGTCGTCCTTTGGGGGGAACCACGGAGGCCGTGACGGGAATGTCTTGAGGGTGGATGGCTCTGTCCGAACGTGTCTCGCCCTGAACTGGGCCAATCCCGCTCCCAACGGCAGGGGGAAGATCCTGGGAGGCATTGACCTGGGGGTCTGTGCGGTGCCCAGCAGTCTCGCCGGGAGATAAGGTCTCCTCCAAACCGTCAATCGATCCCACTCACGGTCGCAGTGGTCTGAGTTGTCAATCCGTCGACAAAATGCGTTAACTACTTCGGACGCTCCAGGTGCGACCGCGCCCGCAAGGCGATGCAGACGCATCGTCGTCGGTCGCGGCCGTGGCTGGGCGTCGAAAGAGCCACGCTGCGAAGCAGTTGCGCGCGGATCAACAACTCAGACCACTAGCAGGTAGGCGGTGACACTCAGTACGTAACCCGTCAAGCCTATAACCAGCCACAGAACGGCTAGGTGGTAACGGCGCGTGCGCTGATTCCGGCGCTCGATCCAGTGCACCAGGCTGGCGTCCAGTGAGCTTCCTCGAGTGCTGGTCATCCACTGAATCCGCAAAGGCCCACAGAACAAAATCAAGGCCGATGCCAGTACGGCCAGGATCCCCACCCCCAAGAACAGTCGCGCTGCCGGCCCAGACTCCGCGATCCGCCGCCCCGAAAAGCCTGTGATGGTCAAACAGATGACGATCAGGCTCAAGAGAATCTGGGCCCGGGCCTGGATCACCTGGAACGAATCCTTGAGAAGTCCCACAATGTCTGCGTCTGCATCGAGACCATAAATCTCTCTGAGGAACGCCAGTTCTTCCGTCGGCAAGAGCGACCGCATCGCTTCCGGATGCTCAGTTGAGTCTGTGCTCATTGTTCCGCGATCCACCTTCCGCATCTAAGAACGATCGTCTTCCCTTGCTGCGCCAACGAGTGTAGGCACCATACGGTAACCAGATTCCGTTCCGCCGCCACTCCCCCCTGCCCTGGGCGCCGTGTTTCGGGGCTCGTCCTCTCTATTTCCGTCAAACAGCGTTGGGGGACCTATATTGTCGTCAGCATGTTCGGCTGTCTCGCGGCCCCCATCGACCTTGCGTCGGTGGAGCCCAAGATCCCAAAAGAAATCGACGACGAGGAGCGCGACGCGACAACACCACACTGACGTCGTTCCAGCCAACAGCACGACAACACAACAGAGGGACTATCTGAGATGACTCGACGTGAACGCATGCTCGCAGCTATGCGCGGTCAGGCAACAGACCGAATCCCGTGGGCTCCGCGCATGGATCTGGCGACCATCGCCTGGAAGGCACAGGATACCGTTCCCGCGCGCTTTGCGGGCATGAACACCGCTGAGATGGCTGATGAATTGGGAGTGGCCTGCCACGCTGTTCGCGGAGACTACACACTGCAACGTCAACCCCAAGACCTGATGCTCCGTGGGTTGGGCATCGACAACCATCCCGACTACCCATTCCGCGTCGAGATCCGCAATCTCGAGGTCCGCTTCGAACACACCGCGGGCCATTTCCAGACCGTGATTCACACCGACAGCGGCAGTGTGACGATGAAACTGGCCATGACGCAATCGATGGCCGCATCCGGCATCTCGCTCCCATTCGTGGAGAAGTACCCAATCAGTTCCCTAAACGACCTCGACGCTGTTGCTCAGGTGTTCGAACACTTGGAGGTCGTGCCGACGCCCGCAGCGTACCAGCAGTTTCACGAACGCGTGGGTGAGCGCGGTTTGGCCATACCGAACGGCCCGTTGGGCGCAACACCGATGCACGCGATGCTCCACGACCTTATGGCGATGCAGGACTTCTTCGTCTACTACGTCGAAGAACGTCAGGCGCTGAAGGAACTGGCCCAGCGAATGGCCCCGTTCTATGACGCAATGCTCGACGCGTTGATGGCCTGCAGCGCAGAGGTCGTTTTCTGGGGCGCGAACTACGACCATGACACAACCTGGCCGCCGTTCTTCGAAGAAGAGATTCTCCCTGGACTGCGGCGTGTCGCCGACAGATCCCACGATGCGGGTAAGCTCCTCATGACGCACACCGACGGAGAGAGTCGACATCTGCTTGACCTGTTCCCACGCTGCGGCTTCGATGTCGGCGAGTCGGTCTGCCCAAGCCCCATGACGTCATGCACGCTCAGAGAGTTCCGCCAGGGGTTCGGTCCGAGCACGACCGTCTTCGGCGGCATCCCATGCGTCGTGCTCATTGATGCCGTGACGCCCCAGGCTGATTTTGAAGCCTACATGGACGAGCTGTTCAGCGAGCTGGGCTCGGGCGCCAGAGTGATACTGGGCGTGTCCGACAACGTTCCACCCGAAGTGAATCTTGATCGCCTTGAGCAGGTGAAGTGCTGGGTCGATGCCTTCGGGCCTGTAGTGGCCCCGGGTGCGTAACGCGATCTCGATTCGACGAGGCGCGTCCCTTGCCTCTGCCTCCCTCTTGCTGCCACGCCCGGGACGGTTTACGAGACCGCCGTGCTCCAACTCCCGGAAACCACCGTTCGGGACACAGTCGACAGTCGACATCCGCCCTTCAGAACGGAACATCCTGCCCTGGAACCGTCGGCAACGTTCGTCGTGAGCAGGCGGCGTGTACCTGCCGCCAAGTTCGAGTGCTGCCCCAAGCCGCATGCAGGCCCACCGGTCCGTCTCACCCGACCAGCCACCGGTGGCTGGGATGGACATGTTCCCGTTCCCATCATGTTCCAGGCCCCCCCCCTCTTCTCACACGTTCCATCCAGTCACCCTACAGCCTTCCGCTTGACACCCCGCCGGGTAACTCCCGGCATCCATGACCTTCCGGACATCCTGAACGGCCAGGACATTCTCTCCCGGCTTGGCGATGGGGAGGCGAGTCCGTCTTCCCACGATCCCGTCAATCGTCGAGACACCCACTTGAAGCAGGTCCAGGCTCTCGAGAGACGAGATCTCAAAGATCTTCTCCCCCGCCAGCACGGGCTCATACTCGTCCTTTAGGTAATGGATATGCCCTGTGGCCTCTGCTTTCGTGGCGATCGAGGAGACGATTTCGTACACAGGGCGTTCAAGTACGACATCATCCTCAACCATACCGATGGCCGCCATGATATTCCGGATCCCCTGCTTGCCAAGGGCATACTCGTCCTTGTACCCGTGCTGCCGAGAAAACTCGACACAGAACGCCCGACTCCCTCCCAGCCCTCCCTGGTAGCCCAAGTTGCCCTGAAGGAAGTCGTCGCCCGCACCATGCGGATAAATGGCCTGAATCCCGAAACAGGCGGCCAACGGGATCCCGTCCTTGTGCCAGTTAAAGATGAGGGGTTTCTCTGCCTGAAGACAGTGGAAGTCAATAGTCACATCCGCTCCAGAGACAATCTCGTCCCAAAGCCACTGTGTCACCTGACCAGCGACGCCATGGGTCACGTCTCGGTTCCACAATCTATTCATATTGTAATAGTTCGGCCCCTTCGAGCGTTCCATGCCGTAGGGACAGTAATCGTGCCGGAAACGAGAATAGAAATATCCGTCAAGGACGGCTAAGTCCTCGTTTTCAGGGTAGTACTCGAAGTCCAGTTCGAGGGCCAGTGGGTTGGCACAGGGGCAGATGCTGACCGTGCCCCGGAAATCCCGCTCCGCGAGTTCGTGTACCATCTCCTTGAGCACGACTGGCCCGATATGCTCCATGCCGTGCTGGCCGCCGATCAGCGCCAGCGCCGGACCGGGGCGTCCCCCGTCTATCCGGACGTAGCTGACGGTGAACTCACGGCCCTTGGCACAGGTGAATGCTCTCGATTCTTTGCTTACCGATCCCATGACGAACTCCGTGGCTGCTCGGATTTTCCTAAAGAACAATGGCCTATCGTTCCGCTCAATGGCATAGCTCAGCGCCACAGGCCGGTCGAACGGCCGCCCATGTTCCCGGGAAGGGCCTGTTCTTCCCCCCCCGGGAACGACATGGACCAGTGTCCCCGCAACATAGCTGCGCCACGGCACCAACACCATGACCCGGGCCGTTCACGTAGGCCCTGCAGTTCCTCCCGGACAGGTTTGACGAAGCTCGTCGTCCCCCCTACGTTCAGGAGGCAAGAGTCACACCCCACAGGTGACAACAGACAGACGGGCTGTCGGTCATGTGAGAGGCCCCCTGACGCCGTTCCCAGCAGGGCACGAACGGGAGGAACAGTGGCCGGAGCATTGAGCGAGCCAAGCCTGCACACAGCTGAAGTATGAGGACTAAGTATGAATCGCATCCGAATCGGGCTGGCCACAGCCATCGCCCTGATACCAACTCTCGTTTCACAGGCAGACGTGGAGATCCTGGACAAACCGCTCTGGATCTTTCCCGGGCAGCAGTTCCGGGTCGCCCTGCGTCAACCGAAAGGCTCAGGAGAATTGCGCGTTGACGTGCCGGCAACCTTGGAGGTCATCGACCAGTGGGACCAGGACGAAATCCAGCGCTACTACTTTCGAGGCCTGAAACCGGGTACGGCGACGCTCCGCTTCCACGGGAAAGGCGGCAAACAGGAAGTCCCACTTGACGTCCTCGCCTGGGCCGACGCCTACGCCCCCCGTACCTACAAGAAGCTCAAACTGCCACGGCTCTGGCCACTGGACGCCCCAGCCTACACGGGCCGCAAGTCGGCGCGCACGCTGCATTCCGATACAGACTTGGCCAAAATGAAGAAAGAAGGGCAGGTCAGCGCACGCGCAGAGCGCTGGCTCAGCCTGCCGGACGAGGACATCTACAGCATCATTCCCGGCCCAAGTGTACCCCGAACGTGCCTTATGGTCCTGGGGTCACGGGAGGCAGAGGGTGGCGTAGGCAAGGGCTGCCCGGTGTGCGGAATGGAACTCTACAAGGGCCGTAGCGGCTTCTACCCCTGGCGCATGGATCCAGTTAACCATCCGTGGAAAGTGCAGTGCCCGGAGTGCAAGACCCGGTTCCCTTCCAATGACTGGCACAAAGGTGACATGCACTCAGGGCCTTTCCCCGACGATGGCTATGGCTGTGAACCCGTCACACCCGTCTGCTCCGCAAAGGGCAATCCCTGGCGCTGGCCGTTCATCGCCTATTACCATCAGTGGGAAGCCTACATGAAGGAACTGACTCCGGGCATCATTGAGTGCGCGCGAGCCTACGCCACCACAGGCAAGAAAGCCTACGCCCACAAGACGGCGATCGGGCTGCTCCGGTACGCAGAAAGCATGGTGGACATGACCGTCAACCTGAACCACCGGAAGATCGCCAATCGCGACGGCGTCTACAAATGGCCGGTGGGTGCCCCCATCGAGAGGCGCTTTGCCTCACTCTATGGCAGCTTCATGTATATCCAGTGCAACTGGGATTTGTCTCGCATGGAGAACGCTGCTCGGGCCTGGGATCTCATCTTCGACCAACTCGCCGACGACCAGGAGCTCCTCGCGTTCTGCCAGGCCCACGGTCACCCGGAGATGACGTCCTACGATGACTTCTGCCAATTCATTGAAGCCGGTGTGCTCCGCGCCACACTCCAGGCCTGCCTCGACAACGCTGAAGTCCGGAACTATCCACAGCAGGAGGTGGCCGCGGCAACCTTCGCCGTTGCCCTTGGAACGCCGAGGACAATTGAAGTGGCTGACACACTGCTGAATACCAGCGGCATCCGGTTCGCACTCACCAATCAGTACTACAAGGACGGCGCCGCGCACGAATCCCCCAGCTACAACCACATCCAGATCCGTGACATGGCGCGCCTTTTCAAGGCCCTCGACCGGCTCCGCGAGCTGCATCCGGATCAGTACGTGCCACCACGTTTCGTCTCTCCCGTGAACGACCCGAAATTCCGCCGTCAGTACGATTTCTGCCTTGAGTACGGCCTCATAGGCCGGACCTTTGCGGTGACTGGGGACACCGGCGGCCCCACGTTCGGGACACGACTCGCCCCCAACCAGGGCTACCCCTGTAAGCTCGATGACTGGATCAACGCCTACAAAGCGACCGGGGATGCGCGATTTGCTCAGGCCATGGCCGGCCCCAACGGCAGCTTCCTTGGTAAGCTCACTGATCCGGCACTGAAGCAGGCTGCTCAGACAGCACTGGACCGACGCGGCTGGCAGGTGTCGGTACCGAGCAACATCCTCGACGGCTATGGACACGCCATCCTGCGTTCCGGCGCCGGTTCCGGGCAACGTACTCTCTGGCTGCGCTACGCACGTTGTGTCCAACACGCACATCCGGATATGCTGACCTACGGTTTCGAAGCACTGCAACGCACGCTCCTTCCCGAGCTTGGCTACCCCGTAGGTTGGACGTTCGCAGGGCGCTGGGAAACGAACTGGGGCACGCACTACGGCACGCACATAACCGGCATCCGAGCCACCGACTTCAACAAGGGCGAACTCACCACGTTTGTCGGCTCTCC
Source organism: Lentisphaerota bacterium (assembly GCA_018676675.1). Lineage (GTDB taxonomy): Bacteria > Verrucomicrobiota > Lentisphaeria > Oligosphaerales > JABHEG01 > JABHEG01. The sequence goes on along the minus strand of JABHEG010000042.1, from coordinate 98,535 downwards.
TCCGGTCCAGATCGCCGTTGCAGAGTCTCGCGCCCGGCGAGGGAAGCGCAACGGGTACCGCCAGCGTACCATCGCCCTGGTAGACCTGGCTGATGACGCGAGCTACGCCATCAGTCTGGAACGCGTCAAAGGCGGCACCGAGCACACATTCAGTTTCCACGGTCCCGACGGTGACGCGGAGACCGAAGGCCTCAGCTTCGAGAGTTACGACGGCACAGCCCTCGGCGATGGGCTCGCCTATGGCGATTACTCATCGACCGCGAAACACGACTCCGAGCTGTCCTGCCTGGCTTTCATGCGAACCCCGCAACGCGCAAAACCGGACGGCGTATGGAGTCTTGATTACCGGGTGAGAAGCGACAAGAACGTGCACCTCAAGGCGTTCATGGTGGAACCGGACGGCGGCGAGGCGGTTCTGGCCAAGGGGAAAGCGCCCGGCGGCAGGTGCAACTACGACATCACCTGGGCAGTTCAGCGCCACGCTGGCGAAGCTGAACTCACCCGGCAATACCTGAACGTCCTTGAGCCCTACACGGACGAAGGGACGATCCAGCATGTGGAGCGGCTTCCGATTCAGGGACCAGCCAGGAATGCGGAGTTCGCGCCTCTCGCCTTCCGGGTCACCACGACATCAACAACCGATGTCGTCATCCTGCAGCATGGGACCGGCGACCAGATCGAGGTCGCTGGGATCACCTTTGACGGTGAATTCGGACTGTGGCGCGAGGACGATGGTCACGTCGTGCAAGCGACACTCGTACGTGGCACGGTTCTCACGAAGAACGGCTTCGGGATCACCATGCCCAATGCTGAGTACCGAGGCACTATCGTGTCCTGCGACTGGGGAGGTTCCAGCATCGTGGTGGCTCCTGTCCCCGCTGGAATCGAGGCCCTGGCCGGCCGACACATGCGGATCGCGAACTCCGCGGGAAGCTCCGCCTCCTACCAGATTCTGGGGGCCAAGAGAGTTGACGAGGGATGCCGCATCCGTTTCGGGCTGGATCCCAGGATCGGCGAGGGGTTTGTAGCAACATGCACTGACGGCGTGCTCTCCAGCAGCATCACCCTGACGCTCTGCCGCTTCGGCTACTACCAGGGCAAAACCTTGACCAATGAGACGGGTGACGTGCACTACAGACTCAAGGACGTCCACCGCAACGCGCACGCCTGCCTGATCGACAAGAGCGCCCATCCGAACACAACCGCAGCAGTGCTCAAGGACCAGTTCAACGACCGTGACGGAGATGGCCTCGTACGTTTCCTGATCTACGACTATGGCCCCGGTGATACGGTCACTATGGAACACGCGACCAGCTTGACGGTCAGCAACCGCCCGTAAGTTCAGACCGCCTCGTGTGTAGCTACACCGTTTCTGAGCACGGAACTGCTGGCCGCAACACCGCGTTGGAGGCGCCGCTTCTCCGCAAGCGGCCAGGCCGGTTACGGAGAACCGGCTCCTCCATGGCCCTCTGGGCAGTTACACACTCGGATGTAAGCGATAGAACAGCTGGCGAAAGCCGGGCTCGTCCGGCGGAAGAGCCGGTGCAACACTGTCGCCCCCTCCACACAGGACCTGCGTGGGATCTCTGGTGTCACTCGATTCTTCTCCGGCCGCCTGGACTCCCGCACAAGGTGCTCTGAGACCTGGCCAGACGGCCCCGAAGAGCTACGGGCGATCCGCACGAATCACGAAGATGCGGTCCACGTACACAGCTTTGACGTCATCCGGGCTCATGCACGGGGCCACCCAGAAGTACTTGCTGTCAGTGAGTTCATGTGTCCCCAGATCAAAAACGCGGTAGTCCTGGCCGGCACTCTCTTCGATGGAAATGCTCCGATCGGCCACGCCTTTCTTCGCGGCTCGGTCGTAGATACCCATCTGAATACCGACGCCTGTTTGGGCGTTGGCCTCGCACCGGGCGACAACAAAGCAGCGCCAAAACTGCCCCGGTTCCAGTTCCTCCGGCATCTCACACTGGGCAGCCCATTGGTGGTGACTGCCGGGCATGCGCACGGCCGAACCATTGGATGACGCAGGATCATCGACATACTCGACCCAACGCCCCACGCCGTGGAGTCGGAAGCGACTGTCCTGAAGGTCTATCCACTTCTCCTCGTCCAGGCCCTTGCACTGCTCCGGGGGCGGACCGGGAGGCGCAAACCGGCGCTGCAATGCAGCCGCGTAGGGCTCGAATGCACGCCCCTCGCCGTAGTGCGTGTTCCCGTGCTCCCGATTCAGCTCCACCCACGCCTTGCAGGCAGCCGCCGGATCCGCGGGGCCAAGGAAGTCCACATCCCGCCGCTTCGCCTGTCGGCGCAGAGCGTGGTAACGCTTGAGCCAGACATGGTCCAAGACAAGACGTTCGCGCTCTACCCGTGCCGCAAGTTCGGGGCGGTCTGCCACCGCAACCGCCGCCTGATTGAACAACCCCGTTGCAGCGTTCACTGACTCGAAGGGGAGCCAGGATGAGGTGTCCTGCATGTAGCAACGCAGCCGGATGTCGGTTTTGGCCACGGCCTCGTGAACCAGCTCAAGATACGCGAGCAGGTAGGGCGCGGCCGGCCCGTAATAGCCTTCCATGAACTCGCGCGTCAGCGCCCCTTGATCGCGGCTCGGGTCCCACATCAAGTGCGCCAGAACCCAGGCGCGCATTCGCACGAAGTCACCGGTCGTCGTATAGGCATCGCCCTGCTCGAACAGCCCAAGGGTCTTGTGTTTCACGAACAGCCGGATGTCTTGCCCAAGCGCCCGCATGTTCGGGTGCGGCAGGAGGCAGTTGGCAAAGTTCGTGACGTAGTTCCAAATGTAGAGCTGTGGGGAGATGGCGCTCCAAGCCTCGATGTCCGCCCGGAATTTCTCGTTCAGCGATCCCGACTCCAGCGGCTGCGCGTAGGAGCACTCGATCGAACACAGACGTATGACGACATTTCGGCGTGGGCGCACGTGACGTGGCGCCTGACGCGTGTATTGGTAGGCAAGCGTCTCGACCAGAATGTCGGGAAACTCCTTCCCGATGTCCGCCGCAACAGCATTCACGAAATGAACCAGTAGACCCGATGGGCTGCCTTCCTGCTCCTCGACCTCACGGCAAGCCGCACACTCACACCTTCCTCCCCAATCGTTCTGTGAGATGGAGATGATCCCCGCATCGGCCTCCTTGCGAATCCACTCCAAGGCATTCTTCGTCAGCTCTGCCCGCATGGCGAGATTGGTCAAGCAGAGCTGAGTGCGTTCATGCTTCCGCTCCCCGTTGATCTCAGAGAACCACTCCGGGTGTTTCTCAAAATACGTTGCCGGTGGAATGAGTCGGTTGAAGGTGTGGCACCAGCCAATGAGGCGAAGCCGTCCGCCGAGCTCGGCGGGGATGCGCATGAAATGGCCATTGAGCTTCAGTCGGGCTGCGAACGGGCCGTTGAACGCGTCGCGATAGAAGGCCTCACGGGAACGCAGGGCAGGAGCGTAGGCCGTGTCCAGATCAGGTACGACAAGGCGCTGATGTTGCGGGATGCGGGACTCGGTAGAGGTCCACCAGCGACAGCCGACAATCTCCTCGAGAAATGTGTAAACCGCGTACAGCGTTCCGCGTGGGGGACGCCCGGTGAGGAGCAGGCCCCCGGCAGTCGTGCGCATCACGATGCCATCGTGCCCAAGGCTGGCAGTGTCAACGGGGCCGAAGAGAGCGTCGGCCGTTCTCGATGGCCCGACGCAGACACAGATAGCATCGGGCGGCACGCTGTCAGGCGCCATGACCGCGAGCACGGCGCCGGCGGCCTTTCGGATGTGTTTCTGCAATTCGTCGGCTGCCTTCCGAATCGGGGCTGAAGCCCCCTCCCCAACCACAATAACAGCCTTCGATTTGCCGGCTTCAGCAAGCGTCAGAGGCGCACCGTCGGCGGAACAGGCAACGATACCACCTGCCAGAACAGCTGTGATTGCCCCGAGTGTCAGCGGGAATGTACTCGCCATGAAGATCACCTCTCTTTGTCCAGTAAGAAAACGACTCACGGAGCTGGATAGCGGGACTTGGCGTCCAGTTCGCGAACGAGAGCCGGAACATCGATATCACCTACGGGGCAGTCGCCCTTGACCGCCATCGCCGCCCCCGCTCCCGCCGCGTGACCAAGCTGAATCATTGAGCGCTCCAGACGACAGCTTGAGGCCGCAATTCTGCTGAAGCCGCTGCCACGACAGGCCACCATGAGATTGGTCCAGCCACCTTTCGGGATCAAGCAACGGTGCGGGATCCCGTAAGCAGTCTTCAGGTCCAGCTTCACCCCTCCGCCACCGTGGATGTCCACGGAATGGTCCGCAACGGCGATGATATCGGGATGCGCCTGGTTGGGAAGTCCTGCCTCCAGGTCCGCCTGGTTCAGCACATACTCAGTGACGACGCGATGCCCCTCACGAATCCCCAACATTGGCGCGATTTGGTTCAGTTCATATCCCGCGACCTCCGCGTGTGTCTGAAGCCAGCGCCAGTGCGCCCGGGCGAGTCGTTCCGAACGCCTCATGCATTCATCGTACCCGAAATCGATCAGGGCCCGCCCTGGGAGCATGGGCATCGGGTTGATCGTGCGGATGCCATCCCGCCATCCGGTAATCCAGGCACAGCGTGGGAAACGCTTCGCCGGTGGGTCCAATGCCGGCTCTCGCCTGGGGTTGGCGCTCGGCCGGATGGTGTAGCATCGCGAAATTGCGTTCAGGGCCAGTTTGGGTTTCTCGGGCGCCAGAGATTCCCCAAAACGACTGCGGGGATCCAACCCCAGAACGGTTTCACAGCCCGCCGAACGGCACACATACACGTCGCCCGTGCAATCTATGAAGACCTTGGCGCGGATGCGAGTTGTCGTGCCGTCAGCCCCACTGACGAGAATGGACGTAACCCTCTTGCCGTCCACTTCAGCTTTGAAGAAAGTGGTGTTGTCCAGCACGGTCACGTTACCTGTCTCGGCAAAGAGCTCACGCGCAGCGCGATCATAGACCTCGGGTTTGTAGGAAACGTTAGCTTTGCGCTTCATCCCAAGCCGTCGGAGCGTCTCCGAATAAGGAACACCTTCTGTGACCAGATAGAACCCCATGGGGATCTTTGAGGTCTTCTTCTGGCCGACGGCGACTCCTGCTCCTCCGGGTATCCGGCGCATCCGTTCATAGAGCTCCTCCGCGATGGAACACCCAGGCCCGGGCTCCCACGACGACACGAATGCGTTGGTGCCTGTCCCGCCGAGGACGGCTTGACGCTCGACGACGACGACCTTGACTCCTCGCCGTGCCGCCGCGAGAACGGCTCCCACGCCGCCGCTGCCACAGCCGACGACACAAACGTCAGTCTCACGTTCAGCGCTGGGGGAGGCCCACTCGTGCCCCGCGTTCAGGACGTCGAACGAGTCCGGTTCAGGTGGTACGAAGGGTGCCGGTGGCTTGATACCGTACTTGTCCGTAAGGTGTCTGCGGAGTTCGCGGCGTTCCGTTTCTGTTAGAGCCCTGTCGTAGAGGAGTAGTTCGCTGATCGAGCCATCGAAGCTGTACCGGTGCTTGCCGACCTGCAGCCCCCCGATCCAGTGTGTCGGATTAGCCAACGGCATGGCAAGCTTCCCCGAATCAGGATCCCCTTCCTCCTCGCCAACGACAACGCGTGCCGTGCTGATGCCATCGTCGCCTGTCACAAACGTGCCCATGTAGACCGCCTGGTGCTCCAATGGCGCAGGAGTGAGGGACTGCACGGTCGTCCCCCGGCTGTCACGAACGATGAACCGAGCCAGCCCATTGCCCTCGACGTCGAGCTGAACCAGAGGGCGACTGCCCGTCCGGTTGGCATAGATGACCACGGAACCTGCACTGTCCGCACAAGCAACGGCCACAACGGTCAGAGACCGCGTCGTGGGGGCGAGCACATCGCCGCGGATCTGCAGCACGCTGCCCTGATCGAAAGCCACCCCGCGCCTGGCCGTCGTTCTGCGTGGCGCCTTCTCACCGCTCGGTACGTCTGCAACGTGTTCTCCTCCCGATCCGTCCCGCCAGGACACAACCCGTCCATCGTCCTGATTCATCCCACCGTCGCCGGCCAGCCAGAGCTGCAGTCCGTCGCGGGGAACGGCTCGAACAGAGGCAGCGGAAAACAACAGCGAGAGCGTGCCGAGAATGGGCAGAAGCAGCGACCTGAGCATGTCGTAGACTCCTGAGTGGCGTCAGGGAGTGGAAGGTCTGAGTACCGAAAAACTGCCCCGCCAACGTACCTCGCACGCGCGAGTTGGCAAACACCACACCTGAAGTCGGGTAGCCCCTCAGTTACGTGAGGCGGCTCGACGGAGTCTCTCCCTCCAGAAATTCTCTGGACCATCTGTGTCCGATGGAGGGAGAGACTCCGTCGAGCCATCTTCGAGTTCTCCCCCACGTAACTGAGGCATTGCCAAGTCGGGCCTTCGTGGTGACAGAGCGCGGCTCGGTGGTCATATCACAGGCTCCAGATCCATTTGTTGCGCCGGATGGGTCACGGATTCATGTTACACGACACGAACGACCTCTTTCCCCGAAAGCGGAGAAGCCGGCAATGATCATTGCGCGCCGATGTCTTGGAGTTGCGGTTGTGCTCTCCGTCCTGACCGTCATGATGGGATGTGTCTACCCGGTCAGGCCGAGGAACGCGCGCGGCGATGATCGCCAGGAAGGCCATGATGCGAGCTCGCCGCCCCGCGAACCGGGCGGCGCCACGACCGTTTCTTCCGAAGACCGAACGTCACATCCCAGTCCTCCCGCCGGGGCTCCCGTGCCCCCAAGCCCTGACAACATGCGGAACCGGGACATCCTGTCGGAACCGCTGCTGCAACGGAAACTCGTCGTCGCCCACCACATGACCGCATGGGTTGGCTGGCCCCAGGCCCCGGGATTCGCACGCGCGTTTGACCCCGTACCCGAGGGAGCGGCTGAGGACGTCGTGGGAACCAAGTCCGTCTGCCCGATGTACGGGCTGGTACGTGACCCTCCTCTGGTCGACCTCGAAAAAGCTGTTCGACACGAACTCAAGTCCGCAGTCCGGATGGGACTGGACGGGTTCCAGTTCTTCTATCCCATCCACATGCATGACGGCTTCCTGCGCAAGTACAGCCGCGTGGTGCAAACATTCATCAAGGAAGCCGAGGTCCACGCCCCGGATTTCCGGGTAACGCTCTGCCTGTGTGCCCCCGGAAATCCCGCCACGGAGCCCGAAATGCGATCCCAATGGGCAGAACACATCCGCTGGATCCTGGCCGATACAGCCGAGTCCCCAATCTGGCTGCGTAGCCCGGATGGACGGCTCATCGTCTACACCTGGGTGCCGGAGGGTTTCGTTGATGCCTTCCGTGGCCCCGACAGGCCCCACATCCATCACCGAGCCGGCATTGCCGCAACCGCGGTGGCCTATGAGAAACTCGCCCGGGAAATCGGCGAGGAGATCGCATTCATCTTCCACATGAGGGGACGCAGTGACGACGCCTATGCGAATCTGATCTACGACTATTTCCCTGCTGCCTGGCGTTGGACGGAAGGAAACATGTCAGAAGCTGCCCCGCGTTTGGCAGCACTCGCCCGAAAGCGTGAGCGGCTCTTCAGCCCGAGTGTGTACCCCGGATTCTTCGGGCACACCTACAAAGTCGGAGAGAAGGGAGGGAACGGACGCGGGAAAGTCGGCGAGGATCCCATCGATGAGCTCTGCCGCCCCTACACGAAAACACAACAGACACGCCTTTACCGAGACCTTCTCGAAGGAGCGATCAAGGCAGACTCCCCCCTGGTCAGCTTCATCACATGGAACGACTACACAGAAGCCACTCAACTCATCCCTGAAGTCAACTACAGCTTCGCCCTGGGTGTGCTGCTGAACCACTACAAGAACATCTGGCTCGACAGGCCGAAACGACACGACCGCGAGATCGCGATCGTGTCCTATAAGAAGCACCGCATCGACCGGCTGCTTACCACAGACGTCACGTTGAGAGTGACCAACGAGAAGGACTACGGAACGCTGGAGGAGGAGAGTCGCATCGAGGTCGTGACCATCCTCAAGGAACCAGCCGAAGTCCACATTAACGGCAACAACTGCGGCCAAGCCGGAGCCGGCATCGCCTCAACGACCATCCCATTCGGGCCCGGGCCTATCCGCGTCCAGGTGAAACGCGAGGGGCAGGATATACTCACATTGGCACCATCCGAATGGGCGACCAACACCCCCCGTCGGAATGACCCGGTGTCGGTCATGCTCTCCACGGAGTTCGGCCGCTACTTCCGCGACATTTATGGCGCGAAGGCAACGCCGTATACGTTGCGTGAGTATGCAAGATAGCCTCGCAACGGCATCCTCGGAGAGTGAAAGCGCTCAACAGTCAGACACGGAAGCATATTGACATGATTCAGACGTCCGAGAGCTTTGATCTAGCCGTAATCGGCGGCGGAAGCGGAGGGATTGGGGCGGCCTTGGCCGCAGCGAGACGTGGCCTGAACGTCGTTCTCATCGAGCGTGGCCATATGCTTGGGGGCACGGCCACCATCGGTGGGGTCAATGTGTGGGAGATGGGAGCGGGGGGAACGGGCATCCCGTTCGACATCTACCAGCGCCTGAAACAGATCCCCGATGCCGTCGGCATCTACTCAAACGGGCGCCATTTCTGTCTTCCCGGCGCTCATGGCGGATGGCCGCACGACATGACCGGGGTTTCGTTCCCCGGAGGCGAAAATGTCGTCGATCCCGGCAGACAGTACATCGACACCTTGCGTCGGCACGTTCCGGAGGAGTTTCTGAACGACAAGTGGCTCTGGGCCAAGGAAAATTGGCACGGCGTCCCCTTCGAACCGGATGCCTTCCACTCTGTGGTCATGGACATGTTCTCAGAGACCGGCAACTGCGCCGTCCGCCTGGGAACGGCCCTCATCGGGGCAGATGCTCAGGACGGAATCGTCCGCAAAGCCACCCTATCGGATGGGCACCGTATCAGCGCCACATCCTGGGTGGACGGTACGGGGTGTGGGGCACTGTGCAGGATGTCCGGTTGTGAGCAACTCCAGGGAATCGATTCGAAGGGCGCGTTTGGCGAAGACGGTGCTCCGGATGAGCACATCGAGCGGGTAAATGCACCCACACTCATCTTCCGCGTGGCGAAGACCGACACGCCCGAAGTCGAGCCCTTGCCCCCGGGAATCCCCGCAGATTTCTGGTGGCGCGACACACCGACCTCAAGCTGCGTCAACCACTACCCGAACGGTGACCGGAACATCAACATGCTCCCGACCATGGAGGGACCGGAGTTCCTCGCTCTGGGGTGGGAGAAGGCCTACGCCGAGTGTCGACGTCGCATCCACTGCCATTGGCACTTCCTGCAGACCAACTTCCCCGAGTTCCAGTACTTCCGCATGCACACGATCTTCCCCATGCTCGGGGTACGCGAGTCCTGGCGCACCGTGTGCGACAAGATGCTGACTGAAGGCGACATTGTCGGCGGCCTTCATCAGCAGACCGATCCGGACATCATCGCCATTGCCGACCATTCTCTCGACCGACACGGTCAAGGGGGGGCCTGTCCGGAGGTGCTCTTTCCCTACGGAATCCCATATCGATGCCTGGTCCCCAGAGGCTACAGGAATCTCCTGATCGCCTGCCGGGGAGCCGGCTTCTCATCGATCGCCGCCAGCTCCGCCCGCCTGTCCCGGACGATGATGCAGCTGGGCCAGGCTGCCGGGAATGCCGTCGTTCTCGCCCGGGAACTCGGCTGCCCCCTCCCCGCGGTCAACCCGCAGCGGCTACGAGAACGCCTCTGTGAAGAACATGTCCAGCTGGAGTTCCCGCTGACCGATCAACTACAGGCTTACATTGTGGCCAATCAGTAGCCAAAGATGCAGCACGCCTTTGGTGACGTTGGTCTGAAGCCAACCACACGAAGGCGTGCCTGTCGAGCAGCATCAGCGCAGGTCTTCGGGCCAGTCGTCCGCATCGACCGGGGCACACGGGTCGCCGCGGAAGACCGCCCCCGTCAGCGCAGGATCCCTGCTCGCCACAGCCAGGAAAACGGGGTAGTCCCGGCCTCCTTTGCTGATCGTGTGGACGGTCTCGCAGGAACGAGTTGTCAGATCGTACGCCAAACCACTCCCGCAGTTGCGCTTCCGCGATGCCATTGTGCGGAACGGTCTCCGGCGCATGGAACGATCCGTCCTCCGGGCTGAGGTCGGCGACGATGGCCACTCCTCCACGTCGAACCAACTCGGCCATGACGGACACAAGACGCCCCGCATCCTCCACATGGTGCAACGCCATGGCCGAATAGACCAGATCATAGCGCCCCGGAGGCGGGGGAGTCGTCAGCAGATCGATGTGCATCGGCTCAATGGTGCCATCCACAGGCGTTTCGGCCAGTTTCCGGTTCAGTTGTTCCACCATCCCCAGGCTGGCATCGGTCGCAAGGATGCGCTCGAAACGGCCAGCCAGAGTCAAGGCAAGCGTTCCAGTTCCGCACCCGATTTCCAGAGCAGTCGACATCCCGGTTTGGGGAAGGGCTTTGGACATGGCCTTGGCAAGGGCCTCGGTCAGGCCCCGGCGTATCGGGTTGTCATCCCATTGTGCGGCCAATGCGTCGAAGTCCATCAGTGTTTCCCTGTCTTCCTGCGAGTCTCCGGGTCAAGCCACTCGGGCTGCGGCGGGATCCCTGACCAGGCATCCACTTCCGGCATGTGGATGAACGCTGTGGATGTGAATATCGGGTAGTTGCACATGCAGTGCCAGCCCAGATGCGGGGCCGAAAGCACGCCATCTGCCGGAATCAGGTTAGTCGCGCAGGCGCCGCGGAACCCGGACAGGTTCATCACTCGGTCGGCCGCGTAGTCGTAGAAGGCCACCGATGTTGCCCGAAACGCCATGACCTGTTGACTTGAGGTCGCGAACCCGCAATAGGCTCCAGGCGCCCTGAGGCTGGTCTTGACCTCGCCGGTCCGCACATCCTGGATGATCCACTCCCGATGCATCGAGTCAAGATCGGTCTTGAGCGATTTGCCTGACATATCGCCGCGCAGGAACATGCTGATCACCGTTCCGCCCCGGACAACGGGGGGGCGCCCAAACGTCGTTCCGGGTTTACTCGTGCTCCATAGCGTAGAGCCGTCCATGCCTCCGTATGCCGTGACCGTCCCCCCCGTCCCCGTCAACACCACGTCCTCGGCCGCGGCGTAAGCAACCCAGCCCCTGCCCTGAGTCGAGTCAGTGGTCTCCCATACCACCCTTCCAGTGCGCACGTCCAGGGCGTAGAGCGTCGGTCTCCCAACCGTCGTCGCGCCCCGGCGCTTGAGCATCGCCAGCAGACTCCCAGGAAGGGAATCGAGCACGAATGCCCGTCCATTCCCTACAGCAACCGCGCCCCCGCGAGAGTTCCCGAGACGGTTGTCAATCGTGGGAAAGCCGTAAGCTGCACGTCGACGCCAGAGGACCTCGTCGGTTCGGCGGTCGAAGACGACCAACTCATCCGCGAACGCGGGGCGGAACGATCGGGCCTTATTCACACGTTCGAGGGCCTTCTCCGGCACAGGCAGAACTTTGGGACCTACCTGCGTAATCCCGGCCAGCACTCGAGTCAGGAACTGGTCCCCACTCTCCTCCGCCTGCCGCTTCACCGTCCCGGTTTTCTCCAGAGCTTTGCCCCACTCGTTCAGTTTGATCCATTCATCGTGGCCCAGCTCTTCCGGCTTGACGCCCCGGTAGTCATCGCCCCAGAACCGTCGCGGAATCGTGGTGATGCCGATGAGGACGTCCCCGGCAGCAACCACGTGCTCCCAAAGGCGTTCCCGGCCGGCATCGGTCATATCGGAGAAGGTAATCTCGCCCACCTTCTTTCCAGTGTCCGGCGCGAGTTTGAGACACGTCGTGCCACAAGCCACATAGACCGTGTCAGCGCAAGCCACGCTCGGGTACCCAGGCGTCCGGATGTGGTGCATCTGCAGAATCTCGTGAGGATCCGGCAGTTCCGTCGTCCACAGGCGTCGGCCCGTGAAGACATCGACCGCGCTCATGGAGGTCATGCTTTGGGCGAACAGGCGTCCCCCGATGACCTGGGGCGCGGGATAGTAGCGCGGGGTCATAAACGGCCGGGCAAAGAGCCCATCGGCATCGCCTCCGTACCAAAGCAACCCAAACGGTGGACGTACCAGAACGTCGTTGGAGCAGAGCGTTCGAGCGGCATCGCCATACTCGTGTGTCCACGGTGCGGCCCCCGGCAGTGGGCCGGTGCGACGAAGCAGGGACAGGTCGTCATGCCGTGTCAGCGCGGCGCCGGCGAGGCCCGCCTCTCGGACCAGGTCGACAAGCCGGTCGTGCCCGTCTGCCGGTAGACTGATGCAGAGCGTGCCGCCATAGGGACGTAGCACACGGAACATAGCTCCGAGCTCCGCCTTGCTGTGGACGGCGTCCACAACGATCAACGACGCAAGAAAGGACGGCAGGAACGCCCACGGGGAGACCGAAACAACGGCACTTGTGCGGATGCCGTACTGCCCTGTCTGCCGCATCAGGTCACGAACGGGGCGGGCCCGAGCATCGTCCGGACAAGATGCGATGACGGACAGGGCCGTTGTCGAAAGCAAGGCTCCTGTTGCCAATCCCATACTCTCACGTCCAGAGAGGACGGCATAGCCTTCTCTGACCCCGGTCACGCTGGAAATCCGCTCAGCACGGGCCAAACTGGAAGCGTCAACACGCGCTGGAGTCCGGGCAAGAGGAAGAGCCCGGGTTGGTCCTGCCCCCCCCGCAAAACACAGCAACTCTGATTCAGCGGTCATCACGAAAAGACGGCCCGACGCCGCGATCAATGCTCGCGGATGGCCTTCCAGCGGGACCTCCCACGCAACAACCGGCGGTATCACACCCGGCGACACCGTGCACGCCTTTAAGGCTCCTTTGCGTCCCCAGTACAGGCGAGAACCGGCTTTCATGAGCACAGCCGCCTTCTCCGACAGGGCCCATTTCCTCGAGAGCTCAAACCGAGTGGTCTGGACGATGTTCCCCGGGGTACCGGAAGCGGACATGCTGATGTTGATCTGAACCGCAGGACCGTTGAGAACAACCACAAAGCCGTGATTGGGCCAGCTCCCATCGGTCCAGTGCTTGAGAGCTGGCCCGAATCCCTCCACAGGCGCAGCCTGGCCGCTTCGAGCCGCGGCAAACCGGGCACGTGCGAACGGTTCACGTTCGTAGTCGATTCCCGGTCGAATCCCATCCCAGGTCTCGTCCCGGCCGGGGAACGGCTTGACCCAGCTCGCCTCCTGCGACCAGTCCCGGATCATGCGGTGGAAGCAGACCTCCGCGACCTTGTCAGCCTGCCGCACCCAGCCGGCGGCCACGACAGCGCGGACGACCTCCGGCGGCTTGGCTGGAAGCCCCGTCACGTTCAGCTTGACCAAGGTCTTGTTGTACTCGGCCTGCACGGGTAACAACGTGGGGAAAGTCGGGTTGGTGTTGAACCTGGATGCCTTTCCACCACTGATAGAAGTAGCTTGCAGGAAGGGAAGTGACGCTCCGTCTGCCTCGACGACCAGCCCCGTACCTCTCACCCCAAGCGTCTCGGTCTCGACCAGCTCAGAATCACGGTAGGCAGCGATGTGATCTCCGCCCCCGTAAAGAACATCTTGATCCAAGACGACTTCGGGTAGGAGATTAGTGCGCGAGGCCAGCTCTACCAAAGTCCCGTCTTCAATCCGTAGAATGCCCCCCCAGAGCCCTCTCCGCGCCGCATACTGGTAGTGCCGACCGCCATGGTTCAGAACATTGAAGATGTAGCGTGAGTTCCCCACAACGTGTGAACTGCCTTCGCGCCAGCTCTGCGACCCCCAGGACCGTCCTTTGCTCACCTCCACCGGTTGCCCCTGGCGGAAATAGAGCAACGTCCCGGTGCGACGATCGAAACAGGCTGGCCAGCTGCGCCCGCAGGGGACCAGGAGACGGTCGCCGATCACGGCAAGGTACCCCTGTGGGGAAACACCGATCGTGTCCTTGAAGTTGTGATCAACCATGTCGTACAACGCATCACTGTCGTCGTTGCACCAGATAGCGCGTCCCGTGTCCTTGTCGATCGCGTAAACGAACACGCCCATGAACGGCCAGATCCCCGCCGCGAAGTAGACGTGCTCCCCGGCCACAACCGGCCCACCACGTGCAGGCCACATGGAAATCAGCCTACCATTACCGAGCTGCCGACGATCTGCCGGGCCGCCACGGAATTTCCAGCGGAGGCTGCCGTCCGACGCGTTCAGACAGTACAGATGCCCGTCGTCCGACGTGAACCAAACCTTGCCCCCCATGGCTACAGGCGCGAATCGCACGGGGCCTTCGGTGTCAAAGCGCCAGAGAGCCGCACCTGTTCCCACATCCAGCGCGATCAATGCATCTTCCCTCGTACAGCCATAGAAGAGCGTAGTGCCCATGACCACGGGCTGCGGGACATCATCGAAGAGTAACCGCGGCTCGTCCGGCCACGCAGGCATCGCGATGGGGAGCTGACGACGCCAGTGCAGGTTCAAGTCAGTGGGGAGTTCCTCAGCTGTGCAGCCACTTCGGCTTGGCGTGCAGCGCCACATGGGCCAGTCAGACGCGTCGGCAGCCCAGCTGATGCCTACAATCGCGGCCACCCCCAACGCTGGAACGAAACGGTAGAACGTGTGCGTCATGATCCATCCTCGTGTGTCACGGGCCGGGTACGCGGTCACAATACTGCGTTTCGTCTCAGCCGGAGACCGTCCTGGCCACTTTCCGCATGCTCACACTCAGGCGCCCACTCCCCTCTATCTCCTCGCAGCGCTCCCCTTGTTCCCCCCATCTTCTGCTCTACTGTAACCTCAATCCGAGAGGCGGTTCCAGAAGCAATAGGTTGGCCCGATGGACGCACGTGCAAAAGCCCGCATCACTCGCCTTCGACACCGTCAGGACGAGTTTCTACTCGATACAGTGGAGCGCCGGATGCGCTCGGGCACAGAGCAGGACGCTGCCCGAGAGATCGTGGCGCAGGTCTACACCCGGACCACCGAACCCGTCGAGGTCTTGCGGCGCGCCGAGTTCCTGGAGACCTTTGCCGAGCGCATGCCTCTGCGCATCGAGCCGGATGAACGGATTGTCGGCTCCATGCTCTTCAATGTCTTCCGGCCCGCTCGCCCCGACAGCCTGCCGGCAGATGCCCCCTGGTTTGAAGGCAATGGAGGACATGTTGTCGTCGACTACGGACGCGTCGTCACCCTCGGCATCCGCGGACTCCGCAACGACGTCTCACAGATGCCCGAGAAGACGGGACAGCAGAGGCACAACAAGCAGGCCTTTGGGCGCTCGCTGGCGGCGTTCTCACGTTTTATCAAGCGACACGCTGACACAGCAACGGCGATGGGGATGGATGGAGTTGCTGCGGACTGCACGCGCCTCGCTGAGGACGTCCCGGGGACGTTTCAGCAGGCCCTGCAACTCGCGTGGTTCACACACATTTTCCTGCACGCAGAGGCATCCGCCGTCGCCATCTCGTTTGGCCGAATCGACCAGTTCCTCTGGCCGTTCCTCGAACGCGACCTCGCCGACGGGGTGACGAGCCTCGGACAAGCCGAGGAACTGATCTCGTGTTTCTGGCTCAAGTGCTGCGAGGGGGAAGAATCCCAGAACGTCGTCGTCGGTGGCTGTGACAGCAAAGGAAAGAGCGCTGAGAATCCACTCTCATTGCTATGCCTGCAAGTCACGCGCGACTTGCAGCTCTGGCAACCATCAGTATCCGTCCGGATCGGTCCCGAAACGTCGGATCACTTCTGGAATGAATCACTCAAACTCTGCGCGGCCGGCTTCGGTATGCCGTCATTCTTCAACGACCCCGTGGTGATCGATTCACTGGGCGAGGCCGGCATACCGTCGGACCGGGCACGGGACTGGGCAATCGTGGGCTGCTATGAAGCCGTGCCTCAGGGAGACTGCCTGGCCCGAACAGTGCATGGCCAGTGGGTCCTCCCGAATGTCTTCCTTGCCTACCTGCAGGCCGTTGCGTCAGACACGTCAGACGGCAGTTCTGCCCCTGCCACGTTCGCGGACTTCGCAGCCGGTCTGAAGGCGTTCATGGAGAAAGACTACGTGCAACATCTTCCACAGTTCCAGACCCGCTGGGACGATATGCGGAGAACGCAGGTTTCCCCTTTCCGCAGCCTGTGCATGCCCGGATGCTGTGAAAACGGGCTCTGTGCAGAAGAAGCCGGTACGCGGTTCAACTTATTTGGGGTCAATACACTGGGAATTGGCACGCTGGTGGACAGCCTGTGGGCAGTGAAGCGGATGGTCTACGACACCGCGGAAGTAACGCTCGCCCAGATCCAGGCACAGCTCCGGGACGACTGGACAGACGAGCGCCTGCTCAGCCGGTGTCGCAGTTTGCCGGGGAAGTTCGGATCTGATACGACGGAAACAAACGCCTTGGCTGCGGAGTTCGCAAACCATGTCGCCGATCTCGTCCTGGGCCACGAACTGAGGCATGGTGTTCAGCCCTATCCGGCTCTGTTCATCTTCACCGGATGGGCCCAGATGAACATCCCGGCCACACCGGATGGCCGCCATAGCGGCGAGCCCGTTTCCTACGGTGTCGGCCCGAGCATCTACTGTGGAGGTAAGACCCCAACGAGTGTCCTCAATTCTGCCGCCCTGACCGCCAACAATAGGTGCGGCTGCGGCAACCCCATGTTCCTTACCCTGAACGAAGTCGATGTCAGAGATGATAGTGGCTTGGCACGACTCAGACAGACCGTCGAAGCCTTTTTCCGTCAGGGCGGCTTCCATCTGCACATGAACATACTCGACGCAGAGAAACTGCGTGCGGCACAGCGGCATCCGGAACAACATGCCGACCTGCTCATACGCATCAGCGGGCTGAGTGCCCAATTTGTCACTCTGGACAAACGCCTGCAAAACGCTCTGATTGAGCGAGCAGAACAGGGGATCTGAGAGGCAGAAATGAACATAAAAACACTCAACCGACATCTACGCTTTCTGTCTCTTGTGCTCTGTTGGGCTTTGCCTCTTGAGGCTCAACCAGCCACGAAACCCAATGTGGTCCTCTTCCTTGTCGACGATATGGGATGGATGGACAGCGGAGTCTACGGCTCCACGTACTACGAAACGCCGCACATGGACAACTTGGCTACTCAAGCAATGCGTTTCACCAACGCTTACGCCGTGCCGCTGTGCTCACCGACTCGGGCATCGATCCTGACTGGGCAGTACTCAGCCCGGCATGGCGTGACCAGTGCTACGGGACACCGGCCGGCCGCTCCCCCGGACGCGTCCCCGTATCCCGCGAAGTCCCCTCCCACCCGGGCCTTGGTCTATGCCAACAGCAAGAACTATCTGGACCTCGACCTGGTGACTGTAGCGGAGGTCCTTCGTGATGCGGGCTACCGGACAGGCCATTTCGGCAAGTGGCATCTCGGTCTGATGCCCGAGCACTGGCCGGACAAGCACGGCTTCGAGACCATCTGGCACTGCGCCCCCGATCCTGGCCCGCCAAACTACTTCTCCCCCTACGGCGTCCATAAGGAAGGTCGCCCTACCGGACAGCACAAGGTAGGCAACATCACCGACGGACCCGATGGGGAGCACATTGCCGATCGCCTCACGGACGAAGCCATTGCCTTCATCGAGTCGCACCGAGACGAGCCGTTCTACCTGAACCTGTGGCACTACTCCGTGCACGGCCCCTGGCAACACAAGGAGCCCTACACTGCGGAGTTCGCCAAGAAGACCGATCCGCGCGGCGAGCAACGGAATCCGGTCATGGCGTCAATGCTCAAGTGCGTTGACGACAGCCTGGGACGCATCCAGGCCAAGCTCAAAGAACTCGGACTAACCGACAACACCCTCTTCATCTTCTTCTCCGACAACGGGGGCAACACTCACAGTTGGAAAGCCGGCGATCGGAGACTGAGGAATGTGAAGCCGGGGCACCGTCTCTATGAGACCATCCAAAGCTACCGCAAGTGGGCCGGCCCGGAAGCGCCGACCAACAATGCCCCTCTGCGTGAGGGGAAAGGACGGATCTACGAGGGAGGACAACGCGTACCGCTAATGGTGCGCTGGCCCGGAAGGATCAAGGGCGGCACAACAAGCAACGCCCTCGTCGGGGCCATCGATCTCTACCCCACGGTTCTTGACGCTCTCGCGGTGTCGAAGCCGAAGGACCACATTGTTGACGGCGTGTCATTTCTGCCTGTTCTGCGCCAAACCGGCACACTTGCGCGAAACGCCTACTTCACCTGGTTCCCGCACCTCGTCCCTGCCGTGTCCGTCCGCCAGGGCGACTGGAAGCTCATTCGTCGCTTTGAGCCCCACCCGGAGTACCCGGACACCATTGAGCTCTACAACCTGACAGACGACATCGGCGAAACGAAGAACCTGGCGAAGTCCCTGCCGGATCGAGCCGGGAAGCTCGAGGCCCTCATCGATGCCTTCATTGAAGACACGGGTGCCTTGGCCCCCAAGCCAAACCCGGCCTACAATCCACGTGCCGCAGCAGCAGCGAAGGCTGCAAAGGGCCCGGCCTGGGGACTTGTCCCGAAGATGTGCAAGGCGTCGGTCGTCGGTGGTCCCAGGAGCACTGCGGATCGAGGCGGATGGCAAGGCTCCGTTCCTGGGAACCGCCCAGATACGGCACGGCGCGCCGATGACGCTCACGCTCCGAGCCCGGAGCACGAACGGCGGCCCCGGAAAGATCTGGTGGAAAACAGCCGCTCAAAAGACGTTCCCCCCGAAAGGACAGGCAGTGACGTTCTCCCTGCCACCGGGAACGGAGTGGAAGGACGTCGTCATTGACCTCCCGGTCAAAGAGAAAGTCCAGATCATTCGCCTCTACCTGCCGGCCCAGAAGACCCCCGTTGAAGTCCAGTCGATCCGCTACACGGATTCACAGACCGACGAACTGGTCAAAGCCTGGACCTTCAAGTGACCCGTTGTGGAAGCACTCCCCGTCCTTCAGAGCCCTGACCAACGGGAGGGGGCAGTCCGAAAGAGCCCTTCCGCCCGGGGAAGACCGCTTACGTTGTGCGCGGCTCGGTCCAGGCCAAACGAAGACCGCTTACGTTGTGCCCAGCCCGTTCCGCAGAGCCCTGACCAACGGGACGCCCTCACTCCAGCCCCGCCAGGATATTCTTGCACGTTCGTGCCGTGTACCCACCTGCTTTGGCACCCGCTTGGATAGCAGAGAGTACTGGCCGGGCCTGCTCCCCAACCTGATGAAGCGCCGTCGCCGCGAAGTGCTTCCCGCTGGCCAATGGGTTGCCCTCAAGTTCCTTCACCAACACAGGCAACGCCCTCTTCGGAAAGCCACGTTGGCAAAGCGCCATGGCCGCGGTAATGCGAACGATCGCAGCTGGATCCGTCAGGAGCGCAGTGAAGAGTTCCTTCGCCTCACTGGCTGGAACAGGGGACGCAGAACCATAGGATGCCGTATGGAGTCCGAGCACAGCCCAATAGCGCATGGATGCGCAGGGATCGCTTCCTGACAGCACACGTCGGTATTGCCTGAGAGCAGCCTCCCCCTGCCCGTCCAGCCTCTTCAACGCCAGGATCCGCTCGAGGTCTTCGGCGGAGACGCGGTGACGCCAGTGCGGTAACGCCTGATTCGCTTCAGGGGCGGCGGGCGTCTCTCCGGCACGGTACTCAACGACCTTGCTGTCGCGAAAACCGAGTCGACACGCTTTCGTTCGAAGCCTTTGCCCCGCCTGCAACACGACTGGGTTGCTGTAGAGCCCCCATTCCGGATCTCCCTTGGCCGTGGACAGATTCCTGCCATCCAGAACCACGGCTTTGAGGTCCATGGAGTAACGCTTGTCCAGCTCGGTCGGCCTCAGTGAGACGGTATATTTGCCGGCGGCAGGGATGCTCACTTCCCCAAGATGAATGTGTTGGTGGTTGGACCAGTCCTCCGTGTTCTGCACCATGCCCTTGAGGACAGATTCACCCACGCGCACCTCATAGGGGCGCCCTGCCCCCACCCGGGCCTGGAGCACATGGACTGGCATCTTCCCCGCCCGGGGGATGTTCACGGTCCAGCTGACCCAGGTCTTCGGGTCAATCCAGTTGGTGATTCCGCGACCGGGCCGCCGCTTCAGTCCTTTGCCATGGATTGTCGCCTTCTCCACCCCCAGCACGATCCCGCTGGGTATTTCTTCGGGTCTACGCCGATCCACGGCACACGCTATTGATGCTCCGGGAGTCGTACTACGTATCGCGACTACGTTCCCCCTACTGTCGTCTGCGGCGGCCACGCTGAATCCGGGAGCAGCGGCCGTCTCCACCGTGTCACCGGGGCGCTTCACCGCGTCAAATTCCGGTTCCGGAAGGAGTCCGAAGTCGCCCATCTCCCGCATCCAGTCAAAAAGGACCTCCCGCAGGCGCAGCAGTGTCGTCCTGTGAGCCGGATCAGTGGCCAGGTTGCTGACCTCATGAGGATCGGAGGCGCAGTCATAGAGTTCCTCGACCGGCTTCGTTGGTTCGAAGTACTGCATCTGCGGCCCGGGGCTGAGTTTGCCCTCGGCGTACAAACGCCGCATCTCCTTCATCGTGGGCATCTGGTTCATGTAGGAGACATCAAGCGAGCGTGGCAGATGGGCCATGAAATTGCGGATGTACTTGAAACGCCCATCACGGACAGCGCGGATCATATCGAAGGCCTCGTCGACACGGTCTCGAGCGGCGTAGATGTAGCGCCGCGGGGCGGCTCGCGTCGTCCCCAGGAAAGCCTGCCCCTGGATGTGGGGAGGCACTGGAATCCCTGCGAGCGACAGCATGGTTGGGGCGAAGTCAACGAAGCTGACCAACTCGCTGGATGATCCTCCCGCTCCGGGTAGATCTCCCCCTCCTCTTGCCGCGGCTCGAAGCGTGCGGGGAATGCGAATGATGAGCGGGAACTTGAGTCCGGAATCATAGATCCAGCGCTTGCCACGCGGGAGACCGCGCCCGTGGTCGCCCCAGAACCAGACAATCG
Organism: Lentisphaerota bacterium; assembly: GCA_018676675.1. GTDB lineage: Bacteria > Verrucomicrobiota > Lentisphaeria > Oligosphaerales > JABHEG01 > JABHEG01. Next base: position 77,538 of record JABHEG010000042.1, on the reverse strand, counting down.
TGTCCTCCGCCAATCCATCTTCCTCCAGTTTGGCGAGAATATCCGCAACCTGCCTGTCCATCAGGGTGATGATGTCGTAGTACTGGGCCCAGTCTTTCCGGACGACCGACGTATCGGGATAGTATGGCGGGAGCACGGCCTCTGTCGGATCGTGAAGTTCATCGGCCGAGAGTTTTTGGTCACACTCCTTCCGTCGCCTGGCGCTGCGGATCTGGCTCTCGTGGGTCGTGCCGATGTTGATGACCGAGAAGAACGGGCTTCCCTCCGGGCGCCCACGCCAGTCAGCTTTCCCTTTGTCCCAGGCTGTCATCGGGGAGTTGAACTGATAGTCCGTTTTGCTGCGATTTGTGCAGTAATAGCCCGCAGCCCGCAGGTGCTCTGTGAAGCACCGCACCTCAGGCTGTGGCACGCCTCTGCAGCGCATGTGGTTCGTCCCCATCGACGTCGGATACATACCGGTGATGATCCCCGACCGAGCCGGGGCGCAAACCCCCATGTGCGCATACGCGTTGTCATAGCGCACGGCCCCCTTGGCAAATGCGTCAATGTTCGGCGTCACCGCGTAGGCATCGCCATAGCATCCCAGATCCGGGCTGATGTCTTCAGTGCTGATCCAGAGAATGTTGGGACGAAGCGTGCCTTCCGCGGACTGGAGCCCCACCGGGGCGCCGAATGCAGCAACACCCGCCGCGACTCCGGATGCGCGGAGGAAATCTCGGCGAGATATCGAAGGAAAGGTCGGCGATGCGGCAGCTGACGGCATGACTACGTCTCCCCGAGGGGCGGGTTTACGGTTCAGTGGTTCACGGTTCTGTCTCGTCCTATTGCCAGACACGAATATAGTCGATGAGAGTGTGATCCGGCAGTTCCCGCGCGGCCTTGGGATCGCCGGACCATCCCCCCATCTCCTCAGACAGAAGCGAGTGCCCAGACGGCAATCGGCATAAAGCCCCGCAGGACGCGCTCAACTCGCATATAACGTTCTTCTCCTGAACATCGCAGCACATGATCACTCAGGCCGAAAGACCAATCCGGGGCAAGGTCCGCCCATCGGGACCAACAAAGCGAGCGATTCCACCCCGCTCGCCCGCGATCTACTCGCTCACCAGCACCACTCGCTCCTTGGTCGCCAAATCCGTGAGCACGCAGCGATCCAGTCCCTTACCCCAGGTGAACTCGATCTGAAAACGACCGTAGCCGTAGAAGGCTCCCAACGCCGGATAGTCGAAGGCAGATGAACGCAGCGTGTCGGTCTGACCATCAGCCTCGACGCTGACCTCCAGGCCGGCCTCCGACCATGTCGGGGGACAGAACTTGGCCGCGGCAACACGAACGGGCTCATCAAACACAAGCGCCTTGCCTGCCGGGCCGATGGCAACGCTGCCGGTCAGTTGTGCTCCACCAAGTCGCCACGCCGTCGCCGACTCGACGAGCTTGTCCTCCCTGACACACACAACCCGTTCTGCTGTCCGCCACAGCACGAGTTCCCTGAGGGTCGTTCCCTCCGCGTAGGCTCTGGGCCAAAGCGGCAGCCTGTGGCTCCGTGGCTCAGAAGCGGCAGCCACGACATAAAGGGCGTGCCCGTCTGTTGCGTACAGTTCATAGAGATCGCCCACACGACGAAGTTGGGCAACGATGTTCCGGGTCCGGGCGCTCCAGATCTTGGCAGCAGACTGCGGGGGAACGTCAAAAGAGGTGTTGGAGGCCCACGCCCAATGCTCCGTCTCAGGACCAAAGACAACGCGAACATCCCCCAAGGCAAGGACATCGCCGTTCGACACTGCGGAGCGATCCGGAGCTTTCCTCACGCGGTCTGCGATCTCCGCAGCCTCGCTCTCCGACAACGCAACGTCAGTGAACGCACGCCCCGGATCATGGACATAGATCACATCCACTGCCAATCCCACACTGTCCACATTGCTCATTCGCAGCCGGTGTTGCCCTGCGGCAAACGGCATCACCAATGGTGCCCCACGCTCGTCACAGAGCGTGGCAACCGCGTGCGTGGCCCAACTACCGGAGCCAGCAAAGCGCATGCGCTTGCACGATGGACTGGGCATCTCACCGTCGACCTCGACCCGTCGAAAGGACTCCGGATGGGCGCACGCATAGCGAATGCTGATGGCGTAGTTCCCCGTGTCAGGAACGTTGAACTCCCACTCCAGCCACACCCCGGGTTCCTCCCAGTAACTCACAACCTTCCCACCAGACGCCGAAGGTCGGTCTACCAGCCGGATCTTGCTGGGACCGCCGACGTTGCTGTACGATTCGCCCTCGACCTCGAGCGTGGCGGCAGACATCGTTCCGGCAACAAGAAGCGCAGCACTGATGATCACATCCTTCATCGGACCTTCTCCAACACGACGTGGGAATGGGCAGGTATGTCGACCTTCACAGCACCGGCCGGGGCAACAAGCGCAACGGGGGAAGACGTGTGTCCTCCACTTCTGTGGACAACGCTGCCAGCGGCCGCCCAAGGCAGGGCAGCTTCGAAAACCTTGTCTTCCCCTGTGGTATTTTGCGCAAGCAGAAGCCAACGGCCATCCATGCACACCTCCAGACCACAGACGCCCTCAACCGACGCGATCGGCCGGACGCTCTCGGCAAGCGCGGACCAATAGGGCAGCACCTCCACCGTGAAGAACTGCCGTGTGCCCTTGGCATAGGGCAACAACGCCCCCTCGCCTCCCTCGACGATCCCTCGATCTCGCAGCACGATTTCCGTGCTCCGGAATCGCTCAGGCTTGTCGATGTAGAACGTCTCTGACTTCTCTGTGATCACGTCCGAGTAGTTGTGGGCGTGGAGACGACACAGGAGACCGCCATACTTGAAGAAGGCATCGCCTTTACGCTCGATCTCCTTGTTCATGCCGAACCGGACTCGCCCGTGGATGGAGTACGCCTGCTGGTCGGTAAGTGGCTCTATGGCGAGCACACCATAGAGTCCATGAGGAGTCAGAAACCACTGCTGATCACCGGCCCATTCGGTCAGAGTCGACTTGCCGCCCCAGGCCACATTCTGAATCCGGTAGCGCGTGGAGAGCGCCGCGAACGTGTCAGCGACAGTCACCGCGTTGTGTTCTTCCTGTGAGAGATAGCGGCATTCTCGCCAGCGCCGACACTTCTCCGATTTGGTCCGGGGATGGAGCCGGAACTGGTTCGTGACCACCTGAAGAGCCGCGTTCAGTGGGAAACGACGGTTGGGCTCATCAACGATCATCCCGCCCACGAAAGTGTCCTTCCCCTGACAGCCTTCCCCCAGGAACCGTGTCGTCCCGGCAAAGCTCCAGCGGCCGAACCGCCCACGGGGCCCCTCAACGTTGCGATCATAGATGAGGAAGTCATTCGGCAGCGGCTCGTCTCTGATCCCAGGCCGATAGAGCGTCCCGGCATAGATGGCGTAGTAGTGGTTTGGTTTGGCCCAACGCAACTCGTCCAGGGCAATCCGGCGGTTGTGGGCACAGCCGGTCATACCGGCCACGATCTCCGGCCCAATCGGGCTGATCCCGCTCCAATAGTGTTTCCAAAAACAATCCGTGTAGTACTCCGGAACGCCTCCGGGCTCGACGTTGTACGGGTAGTACGGGCGGCTCTTCACGACCGTGTCGCGGGCGAGTTCACTCCCGGTCAGCTGCCAATACCGAGCCAACTGTGCCACGTTGATCTGGTGGTAGGTGAAGCACTCGTTCTGGAACCCATGGTAGGAGAACGCGCCGTCGGGATAGAGGGCATCAGCCGTGAGCTTGCAGAACGTCTCGGCCTCGCCGTGATATCTCGGGGAGTCAAACATCCGTGCGGCGAGCTCGAGCATCAGCATGTAGTGCACATCCATGTTGGCGTAATAGCAGTGGGGAGGTTCATTCCTGGCCCGGATGCCATAGGTCCTGACCTGATGTTCGGTGGCTTCCCGGGCAGAAGCCAGCCACTCCGCGCGTTTGCTTGGCAGAAGCAAATCTGGATAGGTCGCGGTCAGCAACAGATAGGCCTCGAATGTCGGCACGAAGCAGAAGCGGTTGATGTTGGGATCCCTCCCATGAACGGCTTCTCGACCGGGGTTGAAGTCACCATCCCGATGGTTCTGAAAGATGGCCTGAAGAAGGCGCAGGACGCGGATGAGGAGTTCGGGATCAGCAGCGTGGGGACTCTCGGGGTAGCACAGCCCCCACGTGGCGGCGTAGACGTTGTTGCCCATGGTCGAGAAACTCCACGCATTGCTGACCTGGCTGTAGCCTTCATCCCCCTTTTTGTAGAGTGTCTTCGAACGGAGTACGGAGGCTGCCCGCCCGATCACTCCCTGCGCGTAAGGATTTGACGCAAGGCCAGGCATGGGGAACATGAGCTCAGCGGGCGGATCAACACGGCGGCCAATCGCCCTCCCGGTCGCCTGTTTGAGACCTGTGAGCGTGGTAACGGCCTCGGTCCCAAGCCCCGCTTCGAGGGATGCCTTGGCATCTTCGAGCGCCCACATCAATGCCGCCTTCTTCAGCTTCCCGGCCGGGGCGTCCTCAGGCAACGCTGTCACCAGGGCTGTGACTCCCTCGAGCATCCCACCGGCCTCTTCGGCCCGTTGGGCCTCCAGCCGACGTTCTTCCTCCTGCCGCGTGGCCCGAACGGTGTCAAAACGCAGGGATACGTCGTCCCACCACACACTCCCCGCGGCGAAGAGATTGAACAGGTCGAGGTTGATGTGTTTGGCCCCGGGCGGAAGCTCAAACGCCACGGCGACCTTCTGCCATTGCCCGTCACCCACGCCGCCTCGCGCGTGGAACGTGCCGCACTGATCGCCTTTCTCGTTGACCGCGATGAGACGGGCCACAGGCCCGTTTCTTCCGTCAGTCTTCATCGCGTCGTCGGCACGGCAGTGGGCTTCGAATAGCCATGGTCCGGGGCCAACCACCGGCCGAAACGCGAAGGATCCACGTTGCTTGTCGGTTGAGCAGGTGATTCGCACACTTGCCCCCCCGCTGTGAGCAACGTCAGTATCCCACGCTGTCTTGCTACCTGTGTTCCAGTCCCCGCAGCGCCAGAGATCCGGTAAGCCATCCTGATTCAGTTCGACCTCGAAGCCTGAATTGGGCAACACATTAGAGCCATCGCTCGCGGGTGATTGCCGCCCCATTTCTGCGAACATCCCCCAGAGTTGGGTCAGCTCGGCAGCTCTCTCAGGGGGGGCCTTGAGTACTCGGACATCATCCAACATGAGATCCGTGCGACTCCCCTTCCCTTTCCGCTCCACAAAGAACTCGATGAACGCCACCTGCGTCATGTCCGCACGTGGATCGCGCCCCGTGGGAGGACTGAACCGGGCCAGGCTGAAGGACACGTCTCGCCACTCCGCGAAATCGAGCACAACGCCATCGGCCTTGTTCACGTAGTAGAGAGACCGTTTACCTCGCTCCGTATACCCAAGCTGCAGACTGAGGAAGTGGCCCGAACCGTCGCCTCTCACCTTGAATGAGACCGCCCCCGCATCGGTAAAATCGAGTTTCGGCGCGAGATGACGGGTCGTCCAGCCGAAATTGAAGCGGCCGAATTCAGTGCGCCACCTGAGCGCCCCTTCACCGTCCTGCACATGCTCCAACGTGCAGTTGTCTTTGGCACGCCAGTGCTTCATCACCGGCTGCGCAAGTGGCCACACAAACAACGCCTCCTGAGCAACGATACGGCCGGGAAGCAGAAGCAGAGCGACCGCGACAAGCACGGATCTTGCAGTACGTCTCATTCGGGACCTCACCACGTTGCCGATGTATTGGGATTGCTCCACTCGCGACTGGGTGCGAAGGCCGACGCCGCGGTCGGGAGCGTGAAACAGCCACCCAAATCCGGTGTCACAAGTTGCCAGACTGGCATCCCGTCAATATCGTGGGATGTAGGCACATGTCGAACAGGAGTGCAGGAAGCGAACTCACATGAACACACTGAAAGCCATTGCAGACCGTCGTTCGGTCAAACACTACAATCCCGAACACCGGATGTCTGAAGACGAAACAGAGAAGCTGCTCTCTCTCGCGATGCTGGCCCCAACGGCGTTCAACATCCAGAACTGGCGATTTGTTGTCGTTCGGGACCAAGCCCTCCGCGAGCAGATCCGCGCCGTCGCCTGGGACCAGGCACAGGTGACCGATGCATCGCTTCTGGTCATCCTCTGTGCTGACCTGAAGTCCTGGGAGAAGAAACCGGAATGCTACTGGGCCAACGCAGACCAGCCGGTGCAGGATTTCATCCTCCCCGCACTCGATGCCTACTACCGCGGACGCGAACAGGTTCAACGCGACGAGGGCATGCGCTCCTGTGGGATCGCTGCGCAAACCCTCATGCTGGCTGCCAAAGCGATGGGATACGAATCCTGCCCGATGGACGGCTTCGACTACGACGCAGTGGGCGAGCTGATCAATCTCCCCGCTGACCATGCCATCGCCATGTTCGTGGCTATCGGCAAGCCGATAAAGGAGGCCTGGCCCCGCGGCGGACAGTTACCCATGGCAGACGTGGTGATTGAAAACCGGTGGGAATGACGCCGGCCGGAACTCGCCCCTGAGGGAGTATTGACGTGAGCCACAACCGAACGGAGAAGCACAACGGCTCGACACGACTCCGCGTGCATGTTCTGGCGTGGACGACGGCGTGCGCAATGATTCCCCTTATCGCGATGGCCTTGCAGGGCTACCACTGTGCCAGACAGGCCATCATAGACCTGGAAACGACGCACCTTCGCTCCGTCCTGGAAGGACGTCGGGCACGGATCTCCGACTGGGTAGAGGAACGCAAACAGGACGTCCGAGCAGTGGCTGCGTACCCCCACGTTTGGCGCCAAACGGTCCAGGGGACGTTACCCGGGCGGAACGCCGCCGCGGGGGATTTGGCGGACTTCCTTGAGAATGTCCGGACAAGCAACCGATCGGTTGACTCCATCACGATCTACGACAAATCCTGGCGCCAAGTGGCCGGTTCCGCTCCCACTGTGGGCGACCCAAAGGATGCCCTCTCGCCAGCCTTCCGCGACCGCCTGAAGGCGGCCCTGGACGTGGTTGTCGGCTCACCTCAGACCGACGCTTCTGAACGCATTGGGATACGGCTGGGAGCCCCTTTGGTCAACCCCGGAGGCAACAGAGTCGGCTCCGTGGTCACCAATGTGCTGCTCTCGGACACGCTCTACCCCATTCTCGAGGACCACAGCGGTCTCCGGGCCACGACCAAAACCTACATTGTGTCCAACGACGGTCGGTTCTTCAGCGGCCCACGCCCACACATTGAGGTGCTCTCCAGGGGAACAAGACACCCGGCAGGCTTCCTCGACGGGTGCTCGAGCGAGGCAGAGTCGTATCAGGATTGCTGCGGCAAGCCGGTTCTGGCAATGGCGTCCCCAATGCCCGATTTGGGCTGGATTCTGGTGGCTGAGGTAGACCAGATCGAGGCCTTCGCCTGGCTCTCGGCTCTCCGTCGGCGGGCGGCAACTGCCGCGGCGGTTGTTTTCGTTGCGGTCCTGATCCTCGGGAGCGGGGGGGCCAGACGCGTAGCTCAGCCCTTCCATGAACTCCGCGCGGTCGCGCGTCGTGTCGCAGCCGGGAACCATGGGGAGCGAGTGTCCATGCTGGGCAGCGCAGAAGCCCAGGAGGTGGGGCATGCCGTCAACACGATGCTTGACGAACTCGAAGCGTTCGCTCAGAAACTGGCCAACGCAGGAGCACTTGCGGCAGTCGGACAACTCAGCTCAAGCGTTGTCCATGAAATGCGGAACCCGCTTTCCTCGATCAAACTGAACCTCGGGGCTGTTCGCGAAGCCTTCGAGGAAGGCTCCGATGACCGGGAACTGGCGGATATCGCCCTCCGTGAAGCCACCCGTGTCGAGAAGATGCTCAATGACCTCCTCGCTTTCGGGAAGCCGCTGGAACTCTCCCTTCTTCCAGTCAGTCTGCGGGCACTGCTCGAGCGCTGTCTGGAGCATGCAAATAGCGTGTCCAGAACCAGGGGCATTGAGGTCCGCATCAACTGGAACGAGCTCAGAGAGAGTGCCCTGGTCTGCGATGAAGAGCAGATGCTCCGGGCCCTCTGCAACCTAGTCGACAACGCCGTGTCGTTTTCTCCAGACGGAGGAGAGATTCAGCTTGCAGCGAGCATCCCTCCGGGAGCCCCATCCGCTCTGGAAATCTCGGTCCGCGACCAGGGCCCCGGAATCCCCACGGAGCACCTTGGGAGTGTCTTCGAGCCTTTCTTCACAACTCGTGAGCGGGGAACGGGGTTGGGACTGGCGAACGTCGCGAAAATCGCCACGTGTCACAATGGGACCGTACGAGCCGCAAACCACGAGGAGGGTGGTGCACAATTCGTCATCCGCCTGCCAACGGCAAGGAGAGACAGTGAGTGAGATCCTGATCATTGACGATGAAAAATCGCTCTGCCGGTCATTGCAGATCCAGCTAAAGCGCCATGGGCACACGACTCAGCTGGCTCACAGTGGAGCCGCTGGAATCGAGCGAGCAGAAGCCGCCGACTTTGACCTCATCTTCCTCGATTTGGGCCTCCCGGACGGCGATGGACTGGGCATTCTCCACCGGTTACTGGTCAAGCATCCGGACCGCCCGGTGGTGGTGATCACAGCCCGACAGGACATGACCGCTACGGTAACGGCCATGCGTGATGGGGCCTTTGACTACATACGCAAACCGTTCGAACTGGTCGACATTCTGCTGGTCCTGCAGAAAGCGGAACGGCTCCAACCAAGTCCCCCGCCCGAATGCCCTCCTGCGACGATTTCCTCCCCCGCCTCTCCTCACGAAATCGTCGGCAGTTCCAAAGCAACCGTGTCCATCGTCAAACAGATCGGCCTGCTGGCTCGTACGCGGGTGACCGTCCTGATTACCGGTGAAAGCGGCACGGGCAAGGAGTTGGTGGCACAAGCCCTCCACGAGGCAGGAGCCCCGAGCGAGCCGTTTGTCGCGGTCAATTGCTCAGCTGTTGTGCCCACCCTTTTCGAAAGCGAGCTGTTTGGGCACGAAAAGGGCGCATTCACCGGGGCTGACAGTCGACGCATTGGGCGGCTTGAGCAAGCTGCCCAAGGCACCCTTTTTCTGGACGAGATAGGCGACATGCCGCTGGACCTACAGGCCAAGCTCCTGCGCGTGCTGCAGGAACGCAGCTTCGAGAGAGTCGGAGGGCAGGAGACCATCCCATTTGAGGCAAGAGTAGCCGCGGCCACCAACCGTGATCTGGAGACAATGGTGAGTGGAGGATTGTTCCGCGAAGACCTGTACTTCCGGCTTGCCGTGTCGCCCCTCGATGTGCCCCCGCTCCGCGACCGGAAGGAAGACGTAGCCCAGATTGCCCAGTATCTCCTCACGCGTCGGTCCCGCGATCTCCACTCCGGTGTGACCGCCATCAGTGCCGACGCCTTGAATCTTCTTGGCAGCCACGACTGGCCCGGCAATATCCGGGAACTCGAGAACGCGATCACCCGGGCCATTGCACTTGCCCGGGGCACAACCATCGGCGTTGATGATTTCGGCTTTCTGGAGTCCCCAAATCGGGCCGCCATCGTTGATCAGGGCGAGCCGGCTCCCCTCTGGCAAGTGGAGAGGCGAGCGATAGAGCATGCTCTCGCACACACTGAATGGAACATCACTCGGGCCGCCAAACTGCTCGAGATCACGCGCACCACCCTCCGCAAGAAGATCAACGATCACGGCATCGGCTGACCGACACTCTCTCCCCCCCTGCTGGACAGAATCTAGCCACCGGAGATGGTCAGCTTCTTGCCGGACAGCATGTTCCCTCGCCCTCCCTTAAAGAACTCTTACATACTGCCCCTGAAGTCATTGCGTCCTCATACACGGCTCCGGCACTGAGTCTGCTATGGAGGGATGCCAACGTAAGGACGCAGTGCCATGCAGATAGCAGTCATCGACAACGACACGAGCCTGTTGCGGAGCCTCGGAATCATCCTCAAGCGGCAGGGCCACACGGTGCAGTGCTTCGAGGATCCGAAAGAGGCGCTCGCCATGGTCTCGGCATCCTGGCAGCCCGATGTCATCTTCGTGGATCTGGTGATGCCGTCGATGAGCGGCCTTGAACTACTGAGCTCGGCCGCCCCCCATCTCGGGGCGTCCTGCAGGAAGGCCATCATCACAGGACATGCCGAACAGCTGAACGAAGCAGACCTTGTGACCGCCGGTGTCGATGCCCTCTTCGCGAAGCCGTTGGACGTGCGGAAGGTGAGGGAGTTCGCCGGCCGAGCCCCGATCCGGCACGACGCAAAATGTCTCTGATCTAGGCGGAAATGACGTAGAACACGAACCATGGAACAAAGGAGACTCTGACAATGACCATCCTCAAGAAACTCGGGACTTGCGCGGCAATTGCCACGCTGATCGGGACGGCCCATGTGCAAGGCGCAGAAGCGGGTGGTTCGAGAAGCAAACACGGCAAGAAAGCGATTGGAAAGCCCCAGACAACCTGCCCAGTGATGGGCGGCAAGATCAACAAGAAACTGTACGCGGATGTCAACGGCAAGCGCATCTACGTCTGCTGCGCCGGCTGCATCGCCCCGATCAAGAAGGCGCCTGAGGCATTCATCAAGAAGCTTGAAGCCAAAGGCGTGGTCCTGGACAAGACGCCTGGTGAGCATGCCGGTCACAAACACGACGGGGACAAAAAGCACGGAGAGCACGAGAAGCACGGCGAACACAAAGGCCATGATGCTCACAAAGGGCACCGCCACTAGCCTGAAACGACGGGAGTGACGTCCATGAGAAAGACTGCCACAGCACTGGCCCGGGGGCTGCTGGGTGCGTTTGCCCTGACCGTGACGACGAGTGCTTCGGAGTCACAGGACGTCCCTCCCTCTCCGTCCCCCCCCCAAGCCATCGACGAGGCGGGCACCGGCCTCGCCAACTTGATCCGCCTGGGGGCAGAGCGGAATGCGACCGTGAACGCTGCGAGAGCGGAGTGGCGGGCCGCGATCGAGGAATTGCCCCAGGCGGCAGCGCTGCCTGATCCCATGGTGCGCTTCGATTACTTCGGCGAGAGCGTTGAGACACGGGTTGGTCCACAAGAGTACCGCTACGGCATCTCACAGTCTTTCCCGTTCCCCGGGACACGCCGTCAGGCAGAACAGGTGGCTGCTGAGGAAGTACGAATCAAACACGCTGAGTACGACCTCGCTCTTCGCAATTTGATCGTGGACATCTCCGTCAGCTACAGTGAGTTACTGTACGTGCGCGGAGCGGCAGATATCACTCACCAGCACCAGGACGTGCTGAATCACATCGTGAAAGCGACGAATGCAGGGCTCGCGGATGGCAAAGCGAGTCTGAATGATGTGCTGAGAGCTCAGAGCCAGCTTGCTCAGCTCTCCTACGACCTGGTGCTGTTGCGGGAATTGGAGCACGTCGAAACGGCCAAGATCAATGCGCTGCTCGACAGGCCGGTCGGCACCACAGTCACCACCACCCCTCCCCATCCCGTCAGACACGTGCGTCTATCACTTGAGCACATTCAGGCCAGGGCCATCGCTGCACGACAGGAGATCGAGATTGCCGGAGCCGTGTCGGGGAAGCGGCGGGAAGCGGTCCGATTGGCGAAGCTCAGGAACAAACCCAGTTTCACCGTCAACGCCATGCGCATTGAGACGGGAGAGTCAGCGTTGGGAGGCAGTGAAAGCGGAAAGAACCCCTGGCTGCTGGGAGCCGCGATCAGTTTGCCGCTCTGGCCTGGCCGTAACCGCAGCCGTGTCCGCCAAGCCCAACTGCTGCACGAGGCAGCCGAACACCGGAAGCGAGCCATCGAGAACCGCACCGACTCAGATGTGCGATCCGCCTACTTCCGGCTGGAGAACGCGCGGCGCCTGATCGAGCTGTATGACAAGAGCCTCATCCCCCAGGCCGAACAAGCCATGGGAACGGTGGAACAGTGGCACGATGGGGAGACCAGGAATGTCAGTGGCTTCCTGGAGACGCAAAGCGTGTGGCTGAACTTCCGGCTCGCTCGTTTGCGAGCTGCCACAGACTATCAGCAGTACCTGTCTCGACTCGAGCGGCTGGTAGGCGGTGCGCTGACGCCCACGGGCGAGGAGGCAGCACAATGAAAACAGACGCCGCAGCAGCTCAACGCCTCCGATTTGCCCTCCTGGCAATCTCGGCAGGGCTCCCGTTCCTCGTCACCAGCGGCCCCTATCAGGAGCTCATACGGGACTTTGATGCGGGCAAGTACACTGCCTACTACGAGCATGTGACGACATCCTCCACCCCAGGCACGTTGACGGTGCTCCCGTCTGAGTCTTCAGACGATCTGGACAGGATACAGGAGGAACTGCTGGCGACCGCAGAACGCTGGGAAACCGTTTTGGCCCGCCCCAACCTGCCGTCGGACCAGGACGTGGAGGAGATGGAACGCTATCGTGAACTGGCGCAAGACAGCACTCTCGACCAGCAGTTGGCCCAAGGGGTTGAACTCCACATCCTGCTTGGCTTGCTGCCGCTGCTCAACCCAAGTGTCCATGCAGCGTCTGAACAGCTCCGGGCGACCCTTGAGCAATTCCCGCAGGCAGCCTATCTCGACAACATCCTGAAGCAGTACAACGCGTTCACCAAGCAGTTTGACACGAAGGTCGCCCCCTCCCAGCAGAAGCAGATGGTCGCCATGAGCTTCCCGTTCCCCGGCGCGTTGGCTCTGAAGGGGAAACTCGTCAGCGAACAAGTTGAGATCGCCGTGAGGCAGCAGGCCATTGTCCTGCGCGACCTGCGTGCGACGATGGAAACGGCATACCATGAATACACCTTTGTGGGGGCAGCCATCGCCATCAACCGTGAGAACCAGGACCTCCTCAAGCAGATGATCAACGTTGCCCAGGCAAAGCTCCGCGGCGGCAAGGCGACGTATAACGCGATCATCATGGCTCAGGTGGAGCTGTCAAAACTCAGCGATACCGTCATCACGCTGGAAGAGCAGCGTGCAACCGTTATCGCCCGAATCAATATGCTCCTCAACCGCCTCCCGGACGCGCCGTTGGGGGCACCCAAACCACTGGCAGAGACCGGGCTGGGCCTTCCGCTCGCGAAGCTGTACGAAGTGGCCATTGAGGGCAAGCAAGAGCTCCAACAACAACGTCTGCGCACGGCCAGGATGAACACGATGGTCGAGTTGGCCACGCGCATGGCTTACCCCGATCCCAGCACGGGAGCAGCCTACTTCGAGAACCGCATGCGTTTGGCGTCTGGAACGGGCCAAACCACACCAGCCTTTGCCACAAGGCGCGACCTGAACCACCGAGAGACACCGTGGTTCGGTCAACGCGATGCCTACATCCGTGAGATCAAGATCCGGACAGGCGCTATGGAAAAGACCCTGACCGCAATGCAGGACAGAACACGATTCGAGGTTAGGCAGGCGTACTTCGGCTTAACCACCGCCAAACGCAGTATCGCCCTGTATCGCAACTCCCTCCTCCCACAGGCACGGCAGGCTCTGGAAGCTACCGCAGCAGCCTATCGAGCAGGGAAGACAGGCTTCCTGACCTTTCTTGATGTAGAACGTACGCTGCTCTCCTTCCGACTGGCCGAACGGCGAGCCTTGCGCGACCACCATACCCAGTTGGCAAGACTGGACCAGCTGGCCGGACACCCCCTGCCCCGCACCTCTTCTAGAGGCGAGCCCAGAACCGAAGACAAGTGAAGCAGCCCGAGGAGGCATCAGATGCCTGAATTGATGACAGCCAAGCGAACCGGTGCTGCCCTCGTGGCCGCCCTGGGTGTTTTCGCCCTCGGGTGGTACGCAGGACAGCGGCCGACGCCCGCACCAGGGGAGCACGCAGCCGTGGAGGGGAATGAGCACGTCCCACACGCGAAAAAGGCGCAGACCTGGACCTGTTCCATGCATCCGCAGATCAAACAGCCTGATCCCGGGCAATGCCCGATCTGTGCGATGGATCTCATTCCGCTGGCAGATGACGCCGACGGTGATCTGGGGCCCCGCGAGTTGACCCTCTCAGCCACAGCCCGCAAACTCGCACGGCTCCAGGTTGAACCCGCAACCCGAATACCAGTCCACCGCGAAGTGCGGATGGTTGGCCGAATCGACTACGATGAGACAGCGCTGGCGACCATCAGCGCCTGGGTCGGTGGACGTCTGGATCGGCTCTATGTGGACTACACGGGGATTGCTGTCAAGGAAGGCGACCACATGGTCTGGATGTACAGCCCCGACATACTCTCCGCTCAGGAGGAACTGATCCAGGCCCAAAGGGCGAGCGAGAAAGTCGGTGACGCTTCGGGAGGCCTGGTCCGAGCGACCGCCGGGGCCATGCTCGCAGCCGCCCGGGATAAGCTCAGGCTGTGGGGCCTGACTGCCGAGCAGATAGCCGAAGTGGAAACGCGTGGTTCCGCCTCGGATCACATCCAGATCAACGCCCCTATTGGCGGGGTCGTCATCCATAAGAGCGCGGTCGAAGGCATGTACGTGAAGACAGGCACGCCCATCTACCAAATCGCGGATCTATCCCGCCTTTGGGTCCGGCTCGATGCCTACGAGTCGGACCTGGCGTGGTTGCGCTACGGGCAAGACGTCACATTCACCGTAGAGGGCCAACCCGCGAGAACTTTCTCGGGCCGCATTTCGTTTATCGACCCCCTCCTCACAGACCACACGCGCACCGTCAAGATACGGGTGAACGTGATGAATGAAGATGGTGCCCTCAAGCCCGGGATGTTCGTACGGGCTTCGGTTCGTGCCCAAGTGGCCGCCGCAGGAAAGGTCGTCGCCCCCGATCTCGTCGGGAAGTGGATCAGCCCCATGCACCCCGAAGTCATCAAAGACGCCCCCGGGAACTGCGATGTGTGCGGAATGGCCCTGGTCAAAGCCGAGGATTTGGGCTTCACTGGCCCTGGATCTGAAGATGGCGCGCCGCTGGTGATCCCTCTCTCGGCCCCGCTGATCACAGGGCGGCGAGCCGTCGTCTACGTGCAGGATCCGGACGACGAAAGTCGGTTTTCCGGTAGAGAGATTGCTCTCGGGCCACGCACCGAAGGGCACTATGTGGTCGACTCAGGTCTGGAAGAAGGGGAACTGGTTGTCACCAACGGGAGTTTCAAGCTCGACAGCGCCCTCCAGATCGTTGCCAAGCCGAGCATGATGAGTCCGGGGACAGGCGAGGCCCCGCACGCAAGCCACGAGGGCGAGGGCGCCACACCGAGTCCGGATCCAGACAGCGCCCCGGAGCGTCTCGTCACTCCCACCGCCTTCTCTGCCCAGTTAGAGAAGGTATTCGGCCATTACCTACAAGTGCAGAAGGGCTTGGCAGCCGATGATCTGGAAGCAGGAAAGACTGCTGTTCAGGCCTTGCCCCGAGAGCTGGCCACTGTGGACGAAACCGCCCTGTCCGCCCCGACCCAAGTGGTGTGGATCAGGCTTCGTGACCAACTTCGCCTGGCCGCTGGGCGGCTCAAAAATGCCGGAAACATCGAGAGTGCCCGAGAGGCGTTCGAAGCCCTCTCCGATGCCGGCATCAGGACGGCAAAGACGTTTGGCACAGGCCCCGTGAACCCTCTGCACGTGGTCCACTGCCCAATGGCTTTTGGCGACAAGGGCGCGGATTGGCTGCAGCGCGAGGAGACCGTGGCAAACCCGTACTTCGGGGCATCGATGCTCCGCTGTGGCTTCGTCAAAGAGACGATAGCCCCGGCTGAAGATGGCAAACGGGAGGAACACCACCATGAGTGATGACCTCCCCGCCATTCAGCCTTCAGAACTCGGGATCCTCGACCGCATCATATACTTCTGCCTGACCAACAAGCTGGTTGTCGGGCTGATCGTTCTCTTTGCTGTGATGTGGGGAATCATGGTGGCCCCCTTCGACTGGGAACTCGAGCACCTGCCGCGAGATCCCGTCCCGGTTGACGCAATACCGGATATCGGCGAGAACCAACAGATTGTCTTCACTCAGTGGATGGGGCGATCTCCTCAGGATGTTGAGGATCAGATCAGCTACCCATTGACCGTCTCGATGCTCGGGATCCCCGGCGTCAAGACCGTCCGCAGCTACTCAATGCTCGGCTTCAGTACCATCTATGTCATTTTCAACGAAGATGTCGATTTCTACTGGTCTCGCTCTCGAGTGTTGGAGAAGCTCAACAGTCTGCCTGCAGGGAGCCTCCCGGAAGGGATCCAGCCCGCCCTCGGGCCTGATGCCACGGCCCTTGGCCAGGTCTACTGGTACACACTGGAGGGCCGTGATCCCGAGACCGTAACCGATGACGTACCATACGGCGAACCCGTCGGCGGCTGGGATCTGCACGAACTCCGCAGTACCCAGGACTGGTACATACGCTATGCCCTGTTGGCTGCTGAAGGCATCAGCGAAGTCGCCTCCGTCGGCGGCTATGTGCAGGAATACCAGATCGATGTCGACCCGGACGCCATGCGGGCCCACAACGTCACCCTCGATCAGGTGTTCATGGCCGTGAAGATGTCCAATGCCGATGTGGGCGCTCGGACAATCGAGGTCAACAAAGCTGAGTACGTCATCCGGGGGCTGGGCTTCATTCAGAGCCTTCGGGACATCGAGGACACTGTGGTCAAGGCCACGGGCAACATCCCCCTCTACGTCAGGGATGTAGCGACCGTTGCCCTGGGGCCGGCGTTACGGCGAGGAGCCCTGGACAAGGGCGGGACGGAAGCTGTCGGAGGCGTGGCCGTTGTCCGGTACGGCGAGAACCCGTTGGCCGCGATCAAAAACCTGAAAGCCAAGATCCGCGACATCTCTCCCGGTTTGCCGGAACGCGTCCTGATGGACTACAGCACGGTCAGCAGAGAACAAATCCGTGACTATTCGCTGGATCAAGGCTTCGAAGCCTACGTCGACAACACCCTCAATCAGGAAGAGTGGCTGCGCTGGGTCAAGAACACGCCCCGAGCGGAACGCCCTGAATGGGTTCAGCTGAGTAAGGTGACGATTGTCCCCTTCTACGATCGAACCGGACTCATCTACGAAACCCTGGGCACACTCAACACGGCGCTGACCGAAGAGATTCTCGTCACCATCATCGTGATCATCGTGATGGTGCTTCACTTGCGGAGTTCGTTGGTTATCAGCTGCACCTTGCCACTCGCCGTCCTGATCTCCTTCATCGCCATGAAAATCTTCGGTGTGGACGCGAACATCGTTGCCCTCTCCGGCATTGCCATCGCGATCGGGACGATCGTGGATATGGGGGTGATCGTCTGCGAGAACATCCTGAAACACCTTGATGATGCAGTAAGCTCAGGAGGAACCGATTCCGCCGACACACCCGAGCAGGTGGAGGCGGCTCCGCCCCCGGCATCCTCCGACCTGAAGACGGCCAGTTCCGAACTCCGGGGCGCGGAGACTGCTCCGCGGAGTCTGAGTCCCTCTGCTTCATTGGCCATCGTCTTCCGGGCGTCAAGCGAGGTCGGTGGCGCCGTACTCACGGCAATTCTGACCACGATCGTGAGCTTCCTGCCTGTGTTCACGATGATGGGGGCAGAAGGCAAGCTCTTCAAGCCCCTGGCCTTCACCAAGACGTTCGCCCTCCTGGCGTCCGTGATTGTGGCGTTGACCATCGTGCCTGCCCTGGCACATCTCCTGTTCACGTTTCGTGTTCCCTCCAGACGTCTGCGTGTCGGCTCTTTGATCGCGTTGGCCATCGCCGGCCTCGTGATTGCGGTCGGTTGGGTCTGGTGGGCGGGGGCCATCGTCCTTGGGATTGCGATCTGGCACTTGGCTCTCCCATTCGTCCCTGCCGTTCCGAGGCAATGGCTCATGCGCGTTGCCAGCTACCTGGCAGCCCTGTTCGTGGGATTGCTCCTCACCTCTCACTGGCTCCCCCTGGGGCCACAAGCCGGCTTTGTGCGAAATGCAACGGTCGTTCTCGGCCCCATCTTCGGGCTGCTGCTCTGCTTCGTTCTGTTCGAGAAGGCATACCCTTTTCTGCTGGGCTGGTTTCTGGACCACAAGGTCATCTTCCTGACCATTCCCGGCGCCGTCTGTCTCTTCGGCGCAATGGTCTGGCTGGGGACGGATAGTCTATTCGGCTGGCTGCCACATGGCGTTCGGCAGACGAGCACGTACAGCACATTGGCTCACGCTCTTCCGGGTTTTGGCAAGGAGTTCATGCCCGATCTCGATGAAGGCTCTTACCTGTATATGCCAACGACCATGCCCCACGCCTCGATCGGGGAAGCACTGGACGTCCTGCAGACCCAGGACATGGCATTCAGCGCCATCCCGGAAATCGAGTCGGCCGTGGGCAAGATTGGACGAGCCGAAACGCCGTTGGACCCGGCTCCCGTCTCCATGGTTGAGACGGTGATCAACTACAAGCCCGAATACCTGACGGACCGCCACGGACACCGACTTCGGTTTCAGTTCAACCCCACCGAGAACGATCTGTTCCGCAACGAGGCTGGCGATCCTGTTCCGGCCCGAGACGGCGCCCCCTACACCGTTGAGGGCGCCTTTCCACGTTCGGCAGAAGGCGCTCTGATCCCGGACGCCGGCGGCATGCCGTTCCGCCTCTGGCGCCCCGCACTGGACCCACGGCTGAATCCCGGGCGCGAAGCATGGGCAGGGATAGGAACTCCGGACGACATCTGGGGGGAAATCCTCGATGCCGGGCGCGTGCCGGGATCCACTTCCGCCCCGAAGCTACAACCCATCGCCGCGCGGATTGTCATGCTTCAAAGCGGTATGCGGGCGCCGATGGGTATCAAAGTCAAAGGACCCGACCTCGAGACCATCGAGGCATTCGCCCTGGAGCTTGAGCGACTCGTAAAGAACGTGCCGGGGGTCAAGTCGGAAGCTGTCATTGCTGATCGGATTGTAGGCAAACCCTATATCGAGATCGACATTGACCGTCGGGCCATTGCACGGTATGGCGTTTCAGTGCGAAAAGTGCAGGATGTCATCGAGATTGCCGTCGGAGGACGACGCGTCACGACCACCGTCGAAGGGCGCGAACGTTATCCTGTTCGAGTTCGCTATAAACGCGAACTGCGCGACACCATAGAGGGGCTCGAGCAGATCCTTGTGCCGGGCCAGAATGGGCAGCAGATCCCGCTGATCCAACTGACGGAGATCCGCTACGTGAGAGGGCCGCAGGTGATCAAGAGCGAGGACACGTTCCTGATCGGTTACGTGCTCTTCGACAAGCGGCCCGGGGCCGCTGAAGTCGATGTCGTCGAGGCATGCGATGCCTACCTGCAAAGCGAGATCGCCGCTGGACGTCTCACGGTGCCTGCCGGTGTGTCTTACGAATTTGCCGGAAGCTACCAAAATCAGCTTAGAGCCGCAAAGACACTCTCCGTTGTGCTGCCCCTGGCACTTTTCCTGATCTTCATGATCCTCTACTTCCAATTCAAAGCGATACCCACGACCCTTCTTGTCTTCAGCGGGATCGCAGTGGCCTGGTCGGGCGGGTTCATCATGATCTGGCTCTACGGGCAGGACTGGTTCCTCAATATCGATCTCCTGGGCATCAACCTGCGGGAGCTCTTCCAGGTCGCCCCTATCAACCTGAGCGTCGCAATCTGGGTTGGGTTCCTTGCCCTCTTCGGGATCGCGACTGACGATGGCGTCGTCATGGCCACTTACTTGACGCAGGCCTTTAACCAGGCCGAGCCGGAGTCACGTGCAGCGATTCGCGAGCGCACGCTCTCTGCGGCCGCTCGGCGGGTCCGCCCCTGCCTGATGACCACCGCCACCACCATTCTGGCTCTCCTCCCCATCCTCACCTCAACCGGGCGGGGCGCCGACATCATGATACCGATGGCCATCCCATCGTTTGGAGGGATGTGCATCGAACTCATGACCATGTTCGTAGTCCCCGTCCTCTACTGCAGCGTCCGCGAGTGGCGGCTCCGACTGTCCCCCGCAAAGGCACGGGGGAGTGGTCCCAAGTCCATAGTGCCTCCCCCGTGCTCTACAGAATGAACTTGATCAATAAGTCCGTGTCATATGGGAAGCGTCGGCGCTACGCAATCCGAAGATCACGCCTCACCGGGGGCTGGCTTAGCGTCAACTAAACACGTAGGGTAAAGGGTAGTTTCTCCTCTGGGATCGGCGAGACCGACACTGACTGGACAGACGACATGCTCCGCGTTCTGATATCACTTACGTTCATGGCGTTGCTGATGGCGTCAGAGATCGCTGTCGGCGTGACCGTGTACACGTGCAGGCACACCGGCTTGAGCGCCCTCTCCTGCTGCGATGCGGCAGCCAGCTGCCCCCAGCCGCAATCGTCCGTCGAGTCAACCGATGCCGACAGCTGTTGCCAAGCCCCGCCCGCCACCGCCTCATGCACCGATAAAGCCACCGCCGTGGTGCCGACCGAAGACTGCTGCACCGTGTCCCCTCTGCTGGTTGACATCCCCAAGAGCAAGGCGGACAGCGGCAGTGGACGTTTGGTTCGGCGCGGCCCGCCCCATTCCCCGTCGCCTCCTCTGTGCAGCGGCGAGTCCGTAACAGCTCAGCAGACGCCACGCTGTGCGCCCTTCTTCCACTTCTCCTGCCGTCCCCCTCCTCAGCAGCTGCATCTCCTTCTCTGCGTCCTCCTCACCTGAGCCAGTCGACCGCACTGACGGCGGTAGTAAGGCTTCCTTCACTCCAGCTCAGCTTTCTTGCGTCTCGATTGCCTATGCAGTTGGGCACGAAGCAGGAGCGTTTAACCCAGGTGACAGCGGACATGGAACAATCACTTAACGGACTGGTCGGCTCGGATTCGACCGCCTCCATACCGGCCCCGCCACGACGTTGGTTCTCCCGTCTCGTAGTGCCGTTAGGCGTGCTACTGATCGCGCTCGCGCTGGTCGCCGTTGCGGGACGCCGCTCGCTGTGGCCCGCCCTTCCCGTGGATGTCGTCCACGTGGTGGCGGTCGACGCTGCCGTGACCGTGGATGAAGGTGAGTCGGCTCCGGCAACCGCGAGCGTACAGGCACCAGGCTGGGTCGAGCCGGCTCCGCATCCCGTCTACGTATCAGCTCTGGCCGATGGCGTCGTCGAAGAGCTCCTTGTTCTTGAGGGTGCCCCCGTTGAAAAGGGACAGGCGGTTGCCCGGCTCGTTGCAGACAAGGCCCGCCTGGCCGTTGCTCGTGCTGAGGCACACCTATCCCGTCAGCAGGCTCTTCTGACAGCGGCACAGACCAATTGGGATCGCCCGGTGACAGAGAAGCGCGCTGTTGCGGTCAGCCAAGCCGAGCTGAAGGAAGCGCAAACAGCACGAGCCGAACTGGTTGCCGACGCGTCACGAGACCGCGCGCTTGTGGCTGAAGCCAAGGCCGTGTACGAGAGCCTGCTCCCGCTGGCAGCAGACACCGTACCCGCGGTGGAGGTCGAGAGAGCCCGCCTCCGCCATGAAGCGCTGGCTGCGGCTCTGACTGCCACCCGTCAACGGGGTGAGACGACTTCGGCACGAATCGATCGTTGTCGAGCCGAGCTCGAAGCCGCGACCGAAGCGTTGGAGTTGCGGGTTGACGCGCGGCGTGAACTGGATGGAGCCGCAGCCGCAGTGGCTGAAGCCGACGTACAGCTGGCAGAGGCCCGACTCGAACTTGAGCGCATGACCGTCACCGCCCCCGCTTCCGGTATCGTGATGTCACGACTCGTGGCACCGGGAGCAAAGGTGATGTTGGGAATGGATGGACCATATTCGGCCCACGTTGTGCACCTCTACGACCCACAAATGCTCCAGGTGCGAGTTGACATCCCACTGGCGGACGCCGCCAAAGTCGGGGTTGGCCAAGCGGCCCAAGTCGTGGTGGATGTGCTGCCGGATCATCAGTTCCAAGGCAAGCTGACCCGCTTCGTGCACCAGGCGGACATCAGCAAGAACACGATTGAAGTCAAAGTGTTGATCGAGACCCCGTCCCCACTGCTCAAGCCGGACATGTTGGCCCGGGTGAGGTTCCTGGTCCCGGCCGAGACTCCCACAGGTGGGGCAGCGGGTCAGGAACAGCCCTTCCGGATCTTCGTCCCCGCGGAGGCCATGGTCAGAGGAGAAGGCAGCGATGCCGCGGTCTGGCTTGTGGAGGCCGATGGGACACGAGTGGAGCGCCGCACAGTCGTCACGGGCACTGGACGTCGAGACGGTTGGATCGAGATCCGGGGGCTGAACCCAGGCGATACGTTGGTTTCCCGTCCTCCCGCCTCCCTGCGGTCCGGGCAACGGGTACGCGTTGAAGCAGATCGCTCTGTCAACGAGGGGACACGACTATGATTGAGTGCCGGAATCTGACCAGAGAATACGTCCGAGGCGACAACACCATCCGCCCTCTGGACGACCTGTCACTGTCCGTGGAACAAGGCACGTTCCTTGCTCTGATGGGCCCCAGCGGCAGCGGCAAGACGACGTTGCTCAACCTGATTGCCGGCATTGACCGGCCATCGTCCGGAGCACTCATGGTGCAGGACGAAGATATCACCCAGCTCTCCCGCCGCCGTCTGGCCGCGTGGCGATCATCGCACGTTGGTTATGTCTTCCAGCTCTACAACCTCGTGCCGGTGTTGACTGCCTACGAGAACGTGGAACTCCCCCTGCTTCTGCACCCTCTCAGCCGCGCGGAGCGACACCGACGCGTGAGCTCCGCGCTCGACCTGGTCGGGATAGCGGACCGACACGATCATTACCCACGACAACTGTCGGGCGGGCAGGAGCAGCGAGTCGCGATCGCCCGGGCCATCGTTACCAACCCCACCATCATCCTGGCCGACGAACCCACCGGTGACTTGGACCGCCCGGCAGCCACTGCGGTCATGCAGCTGTTCCAGGCCCTGCACCGAGAGCTGAACCGAACGCTGATCATGGTCACACACGACCCCACAACCGCGGGATACGCCGACCGAACGTTGCACCTGGAAAAGGGACGTCTGGTGCCCATCGAAGCGCTGGGCGTCCAGTCACCAAACGAGCCTACCTCCGGTGAGGTGGTCCCATGATCGCTCCTCGACTCATTCCTCTTGTCCTGAAGCAGGTTGTGAGGCATCGCGTCCGCAGCCTCCTGACGATTGGCGGCGTGGGAACAGCCATCTTCCTGTTCGTCGCGATCGAGGCCATGCAGCGCGGCGTCCAGACCGCCACGCAAGCCACGGCATCCGACACGACCCTAGTAGTCTACCGCAAGGACCGTTTCTGTCCCTTCACCAGTCAGCTGCCCGAGTACTACCGCACCCAAATCGCAAGAATCCCTGGTGTCCGCGCAGTTGTCCCGATGAAAGTGGTTGTGAGTAACTGTCGTGCCAGCTTGGACGTGGTGACCTTTCGTGGCGTTCCGCGCGATGGTGGTGCTGCAGAGCTACTTTCGCGCTGTGAGGTGGTCGACGGGGTGCCCGATGAGTGGTCGAAACGGACCGACGCGGCCTTGCTTGGGGACACGCTGGCGCGCCGACGCGGTCTTCGCCCCGGGGACCGGTTCAGTGCTTCCGGCGTGACCGTCTACGTCGCGGCCGTCTTCCGATCAACCGAGCCGCAGGACCAAAATGCGGCGTACGTCCATCTCGACTTCCTGCAGCAGGCCGCGGATCGCAAACTCGGGCGTGTCACACAGTTCAACGTCAGCATAACCGCGCCGGAGCAGATCGAGGCGGTCGCAGCAGCGATTGATGAGCTGTTCCGCGCCGCGGAAGAACCCACCACGACGCGTCCCGAGAAGGCGTTCGTGGCCCAGGTCGCAAGCGACATGATTGACCTGGTGAGTTTCGCCCGAGTCCTGGGGTGGGCGTGCTTGCTGGCCGTATTGGCCCTGATAGGCAACGCAATTGTGCTCTCCGTACAAGGGCGCGTGAAGGACCACGCCGTCTACCAGACACTGGGATTCACCAGTGGCCTGGTGGGCCGCCTTGTGGTGGTCGAGAGCCTCATCCTCGGCGCGTTGGGTGGGGCTCTGGGAACCGCCGGCGCAGCCATCGCCATCTGGCAAGCCCGCCTCAGCCTCTCCATCGACGGACTGAGCATGCCCATTGCCGCGGACTGGAATCTGGTGGCACTGGGACTGGCGATGTCCATCACGTTGGGCACCCTGGCAGGTCTGGTGCCGGCCTGGCAGGTGTCCAGACAGGAAATCGCAGCCTGTTTCCGAACGGTATGACGTATCGGAACTGGGCTCAGACAGCCTCGAGCTAAGAGGATTACGGATGCGTCTGTTACCGTTTGAGTATGCGGTCAGGAACTTGACCCGATCGAAGCTACGGCTCTCGATGAGCCTGGGAGGCAGTGCCATTGTGGTTCTGCTGGTGGTCTCAGCCTGTGCCTTTGTCCGAGGCATGGAACAAAGCCTGATGAGAAGTGGCTCTCCTCATAACGTGATCTTGTTGGGCGCGGGAAGCGAGGAAAGCGTCGAACGCAGCGAGGTCGGGGCTTCGGTTCCCGGCCAGGTCGCCGCAAGTATCCCCGGCATCCGCTCGAAGCTTGGCGTTCCGTTCGTCTCCCCTGAGGCCCATATGGCGCTTACACTCGCAACTGCTCCAGACGGCCCGTCCGATGCGCAAGCCGTGTTTCGGGGAGTCACCTCCAGCGCGTTCCTGGTTCATCCGCAAGTCCGGATTACAGCCGGGCGCGTCTTTGCCCCCGGACGCGACGAGGTCATCATTGGGGCTCTTGCCGCGACACGTCTTGGCCTCCCCGAGCAGGATTTGGCTGTGGGACGGAGAATCTGGGTCGATGGACGTGAATGGCAAATCGTCGGGCGTTTCGAGGCCCCCAGTACGGTAATGGATGCCGAGATCTGGTGCCCGTTGACCAGTCTGCAAATCCTGACGCGGCGTGATTCCCTTTCATGCGTTGTGCTCACCCTAGGTGACGCTGAGTTCCCTGATGTCGAGACCTTTGCGATGTCGCGGCTGGACTTGGAATTATCTGCCTTGCGCGAGGACGACTACTACGGAAAACTGGTCGCGTTCTACCGTCCCATCCGGCTCATGGTGTGGGTGACTGCCCTCCTAATCGCGACGGGCGGCGTGCTTGGCGGCCTGAACACCATGTACGCTGCCTTCGGTGCTCGGGCCCGAGAGGTGGGAATGCTCCAGGCTCTCGGTTTTTCCCGCTGGTCTGTGGTGGTCAGTTTCCTGCAGGAATCCGTTCTCGTGGCATCGGCCGGTTCCCTGGCGGGAGTTGGCCTCGCTCTGGGAATTCTCGATGGTGTGGCCGTGCGCGTCTCGATGGGAGCGTTCGGTCTGTCTGTTGATGGTCTGACGGTGGCCGTTGGCATTATCAGTGGGGTTGTATTGGGCGCCGTCGGCGCCCTCCCCCCTGCCCTGCGCTGCCTGCGACTGCCGGTCACTGAAGCCCTGAAATCCGTATAGAGGAGAGTATGACATGATGAGACGTACAAGACTGTTCGTATGGTGTGTTGGTTCGGCGGCGGCGCTTCTGCTGGCCGGATGCGGCCGAAAGCCCACGGCGGCGAAGAACCCTGAAACAGCGCCGCCTAAGCAGAACGTGCCTGCCGCGATCTTCCTGACCGAAGCTCCGTCCGGTGTCATGACAGTGCCTACGTTGAAAGAGTCTGCGAAGGAAGGCGATGAAGTGGTCGTCCGGGGAGTCGTCGGCGGCCGGGGCGAACCGTTTGTCTCCGGGCGGGCGGTGTGGAGTCTGATCGAGGGAACGCTCCCGAATCTGTGTACACGCGAAGGGCATGGCTGCACGATGCCATGGGACTACTGTTGCGCGACGCCGGAGGAAAAGAAGCCGAATATGCTGACTGTGCAGATCACCGGGGACGATGCTCGTCCCCTTGCCGTAGACCTCCAGGCGGCCGGGAAAATCAAGCCCATGGACACACTGGTGGTGAAGGGCACGGTGGGGCCACGCCCGACAAAGGACACCCTCGTGCTTACCGCGACCGGGATCTACGTTGAGCTGGCGAAGTAGGCGCCTCAGAGACCCGCGGAGTCCAGCGGCTCAGCGCTGACCGCGCGCGGTGAATTCCGGATGACCTGTCCGTCATTCGGATGCCGAGACGAGTGTCTGAAGCATGTCCGATGCTGGAGCCCCGGGAGACGAGAATCCGTGGCAACCGTTGCCGCTCCTCAGCACTGCCGGGGAAGCGTTGCACTGCCCCCCCCTCTACTCCAACTGTGCCCCACTTACTCGGTGCGAATGTCGTACAGGAACTTGTCTGAGCGAAGAAACAGGTGTCCCTCAGTCACGGCAGGACTGGCGTTGAATGCGCTGTCATCCGTCGATATGACATTGTGCGCCAGCAGTTCGAACGTCGGTTTAGCGGCCAGGACGTAGGTCCCGTTCTTCCGGCTGACGTAATAGAGCTTGCCGTCGACGACGAGGGGGGATGCGTATATCCTGCCCGGGTCCGGCCTAAGCTTGTCTCGGTACAGCAACTCTCCGGTATCAGCGTCCAGGCAGAATACCCCTCCACGCTCCGTTTTGGCCCAGTAGACGCGCCCGGCATGCCAGACCGGGGACGAGACATTCGATCCGAGTTTCCGTCCGGGTGTCTGCCACACCCTGTGACTTCCACTCACGTCGCCCTGGCCGCCAGCCCGGATTGCGGTAAGCGGCCCAAAGTACCCATGCAACGCGTAAAGAACCCCATTGTTGGCAACTGGACTCGGGCAGATGTAGCGGGGTGGGTTGCTGCCGGCACAATGCCACAGGGCCCGACCGCTTTGGGGGTCAAACGCACGCACACCGTTCTTTGTGTCAACAACGACCTCATCCCTGCCGGAGTCTGCCTTGACGAAAACCGGGGTATTCCATGCGTCTTTGATTCCTTCAGCCCGCCAGACCTCCGCGCCGGTCTGCCTGTCCAGCGCGATCAGACTCCTGCTCTCGACGCTGGCGTTGACGATCAGGAGGTCTCGGTAGAGGACCGGTGATGCGCCCGTGCCGAAACCATGCGTCTTGGCGCCTACATCAGCGGTCCAGAGCTGTTCGCCTTGGAGGTCGAACGCCACAACGCCTGTGTGGCCAAAGAACGTGTATACGGCTTTGCCGTCGGTTGCGGGAGTGCTCGAAGCGAAGCCGTGGAGCGCCGTGAACTTGCCGAAGGCCCCATACTTGGGGAGGGCTTTGCTTCTGGGGCTCTTCTCCCACGCGATCTTGCCGCTCCGGCGGTCAATACAGACGACGTGCAATTTCAGATCGCTTTGTTCACCCGGACTCTTCTCATCCAGACCGAAGCCGCTGAAACACGTCACGAACACCCGATTTCCGCTGACGATTGGGCTCGACGCGCCATGGCCCGGCAGGGGTGCTTTCCAGGCGATGTTCTCCGTAGCACTCCAGGTTGTCGGCAGTCCTTCCTCCATGCTGACGCCCGAACCGCCCGGACCGCGAAACTGAGGCCACTCACTCCCAGCATGTCTGGGGACGGCCGGTTTCTGGGCGATCGCAGCCGCACAGATCGCGATCAGACAAAGCGTCATGGTTCGATACAGTGACATGAGTGCCTCCTTATTCAGCTCCTGAGTCTCTTCGTTTCGCACTGAATATACGTCCACAGCCTGCAAAATCGTGCTCCCGCTTGCCATCACGGGAGTAGTCGATCAGCCACTGGTCGGGACCTGACCGATTGCCCGCGGAATTGCACGGTCAGATTGTCCTCATTCCGGGCGGTCGCGTCTCAGGCAGCTTGTATCCCCAAGGTCGCTACTTACTGTTAGGCGCGCCACGCCATTCGCCTGGCACCGAACCGAAGGAAAAGGCTCATGAACGTACTTCTCATCACGGTCGACACTCTGAGGGCCGACCGTCTCAGCTGCTACGGCTACAAGCGACTCACCACGCCGCACATCGACCGGCTCGCGGGCGAAGGAACGCTGTTCCTGGACATGGTTGCCCCACACATCCCGACTCACCCCGCCTTCACATCGCTGATGACCGGGCATGACGTATTCTCACACCAGATCGTGGCCCACGGGGGAGCGGTTGAGCTGGCGCCGCACATCCGGACGCTGGCCGAGATCCTGTCGGCCCGTGGTTATCACACGGCGGCGGCCGACAACCTGGGGAAGTGGTTCGCGCGCGGGTTCGAAGCGTACGACTGCTCCTCGTTCGAATCCGATTTCGGCATGTGGGGCTGGACTGGCGAAAACGTAAACAAGGTGGCGTGTCATCGCCTGAATGGGGCCGTCGAAAAGGATAGTCCGTTTTTCATCTGGGTGCATTACTGGGACCCGCACACACCGTACAACCCGCCCGCGCCCTTCCGGCGCATGTTCTATGAGGGTGACGAACGCGACCCGAACAACCGCTCCATGGCTCGGATCGAGGCTGAAAACCCGTTCAAATCCTGGGTCGAGTCCGACGCCTGGCAACTGCGCGGGATCAAGGGAGCTACCGATGTCGAGTTCGTGAAGGCGCAGTACGACAGTGAGGTCGCCTACACGGACGTCTGTGTCGCGCACTTGCTGACGCGTCTGCGTGAACTCGGTTTGGAGGAAGACACGCTGGTCGTGTTCATGGGCGACCACGGCGAGGTGCTGGACGATCAGGTCTGCTACTTCGACCATCACGGTCTGTACGACGCAAACGTCTGCGTGCCGTTGATCTTCCGCTGTCCCGGCACGGTTCCGGCTGGGAAGCGAATCCACGGTCAAGTCGCTACGTATGATGTGACGCCCACGATCCTTGACCTCCTCGGGTACGGAGACGAGACGGAGAAGAACGACATGACCGGCCTGAGTTGCCGACCACTGATGGCATCCGGCAACGACAACGGCAACCACGACGCCGTGGTCCTGACCGAATGCACATGGATGCGCAAACGCGGGCTTCGCACACGTGACTGGAAGTACATCGAGGCGCTCGAGCCCGACTTCCACGGCCTGCCGCCGGTTGAGCTCTACGACGTCCGCGAGGGCCCGCCGCGCGAGCAGACGAATCTGGCCAACGAGCGCCCCGATGTCGCCGCCCAACTGCACAAACAGATGCACGCGATGATCCGGGAGCGTCTTGCGGCGACGGGAAACACCGACCCGCTCGAGGAACAGGAAATCACGCTGGGCAAGAGAATTGTCGCCCCCAACTCCTGAAGTTCAGCCTCGATCCGTCGCATTCCCCCGAGAAAGCCGCGACGAGATAGTACCGCACGGAACCGTGCCTTGAATGCCTTGAAAAGGGGCGGGCTCCAGCTTGCCTCCGGTCTGCCAGTGACGCGGGGTTGCGGTCTGTCATCGGGAAGATCGGCGTGTGTGTGGATCACCGGTCAAGGCGACGGACACTTCCTCGCAACAACAGTTCGGGGAGGTTGCTGATCTGCGTGACCATCGTGCCCGGCCCTACGCGGAGCTGAAGGGAGAGGCTCTCGAAGGCACTGACGGCCTCGGATCGATTTGGGTGCACCACGGTGGTGATGTTGTGTTGCTGGGTCTCGAAGCTGTTGTCGAAAGCGATTAAGGAGATGTTCTCAGGAATAGCGATGCCCGCGTCTCCGGCGACGTCCAGGAAGGTGACCGCGAGTTCGCCATTAACGGCGACGACTGCCGTGCAGTCCCGGATAGCCGGTATGCAACTCGCCAACGCCTCACTCAGCTCTCGTCCCTGAATGTCTGGATCAACGCGTAGGATGTTGTTTCCGCCGGTCTGGAGGTCCTGGTTCGCACACTCGCTCAAGAAAGCCCGTTCACGCTCCTCGACCCAGCCGAAGCCGGTATCCCTGTTCCCCGTGTCCAGCGACAGCATGGCGAGACGTTCGTGCCCCTGCTCAACGAGATGGATAACGATCTGCCTCATCGCCCAGTCCCAGTCTTCCAGAAGTCGGTTCACTCGGAGCGTCCCATGGTAGTTGATCGCTACCAGGGGTCGACCAACCCCCGACAGCCGCTCCAGCAATCGGTCGTCAGCGTGGGAAGGATGGAGATAGAGCAGGATATCGCAGCGTGACAGCTCTTCCCACTTTGAGGCAGGGGGACCGGCCTTCCCGCAGGTGACGATGCGGGTGTTGCCTCCTGCCCGTGAAACGAGTCGCTCAAACTCCTCGACCATGGTCCGGAACTTGGTCTCCTTTTCCAGCATGAACCGACCACAGAGAACGCCGGCCCGCTTTCCCGCGAGGGACGGGCTCTGGGTCACGTTCTCAGTGAGGACGCGCGAGGGGGACCGCTCCTCAGAAGTCGCGACGAAGGTGCCCCGCCCGGCCGTTTTCCGGACGATCCCCTGCTCGGCCAGAAGATCGTAGGCGTGACGGATCGTGCAGAGGCTCGCATCAACCCGCTCTGCCAACTGCGTGAGGGTGGGAAGCCGATCTCCGGGACGCAGAGCACCGTCTTCGACCAGACGACCAACCGTAGCAGCAATCTGCTTTGGGATGGATGCACTTAGGCTGCGATCGATCTCGATGATGTCAAGAACGTGGGGCATAGGCTTCTTTCGGCTCTCTGAATGAGATCATCCACTCACCATTGTGATATAACACTATACACAAATCCCCTGGCATGGCAAACTGGCTCGACAGTCAGTGCGCCCCCTCCCCTGAAAGCCCGGCCAGCCAGTCGTGGACTGAGCTCGTCTCCTCAGATAGGGATGTCCTCTATGGGTTTCGGCAAAATTGCGACCACCACTTGCCCGCTCAGCGTCATTGTGCTATTGTGCTATCCTGTGATTAACACATTTTACACACAATCACGATTGGGTGCGCGCGTAAATCCTGGTAAGGGACGACCAATAAGGAGGCTGTCGTGACTCAAGCATCTTCCCAACCGAACATCCTCTTCCTACTGACCGACGATCAGGCTTACTGGACCACCGGCTACAACGGGCATCCGTTGGCTTGCACGCCGGAAATGGATCGACTCGCCGCTGATGGCCTCGTTCTCGACCGTCACTACGACACGACCCCAATCTGCATGGCCAGTCGTGCGAACATCGCCACCGGCCTCTATGAATACCGCACGGGCTGCAACTTCGAGCACGGGCAGATGACGTCGGATATTTTCTCGCGTTCTTACCACGTGTTGCTCCGGGAAGCCGGGTATTTCACCGGGTTCATCGGTAAGTTCGGCTTTGGGGTCGGGGACAGCACCTGGCCCAAAGTGCCCCACTACTACGGCGATGAATCACTGCTCCCGAATGATCAGTTTGACTGGTGGCGGGGACAGACTGGGCAGGCTTCCTATGTCACCGCACAGAATCCCAACATGGCCTATCTGGCCGACGAGTTCCCGCATCTCACCCGGGCCAACGCTCATGTTGCCGGAGAGTTCTTAAGTCGAGCAGAGGAGTCCGGGAAGCCCTTCTGCCTGTCAATCAGCTTCAAAGCCCCGCACGGCCCCATGACGCCAGATCCCGTATTCAATGATCTTCATGCAGGCGACGCATTCCCCCGCCCGGAAAACTACGGAGAGCAGGGAGCCGCTCACCTGGCGCCGCACATCCGCACCGGCCGACAGTGGGAGCAGTTTGAGCAAAGCTATGGTCCGGAACGCTTCGCAGACACGTATCGCAAGTATTTCCGCCTGATCCACGGCGTCGATGTCGGCATCGGGATGATCCGCCGGGAGCTCAAAGCCCGTGGCCTGGCCGACAACACAGTCATTGTCTTCACCAGTGATAATGGGTTCTTCTGTGGCTCTCATCGACTCACCGGGAAGTCCCTCACGTACGAGGAGTCCACCCGTGTTCCCATGGTCATCTACGACCCCCGCCACCCGGTCAGCGGCAAAGGCCTGCGCTGCCGGCAGCTGAGCGCCAACATCGACATCGCGCCAACGCTCCTGGACTTCGCGGGGGCAAGTGCTCCGGACGGTCTGGACGGCGTGAGCCTGCGGCCGCTGCTCGATAGGCCTGAAGAGTCCGTCCGTGAGTCGGTGAGTCTCTTGAACTGCTGGAACGTGGCGCCGACACAGGGGCTGACCGTCACCGACGGCCGACTCAAGTACGTCCACTACTGGTATCAGGGCGAGGGCATGGTGCCTACCGAGGAGCTCTTCGACCTCATCGGGGATCCTCAGGAAATGCGCAATCTGGTCGATTCACCCGATGGAGTCGCGGATTTGGCGCGGATGCGAGACCTCTACGACAGCGCCGTAGCTCACATCCGCGACCATGCCGTACAGACCAACCGCTACGAGGACTATGGCATCCTGTTCGACCGCAACATCCCCTGGACTGATAAGGCTGACCTGTATACACGTTTCTTTGACAGGTGGGTGCGCTATTGCCACTCCTGGCGCGGCGGCCCCTGGTTTGAGGCGCACGACCTGTCGCCGTATCCTGAAGATTCCCTCCTCAACTACGGGAAATTCCCGAGGAATACCAAGGCAAGAGGCTGATTCGTTCACCACAGAGAGCACAAAGAGCACAGAGAAAGAAGGGGAGTGAATATTGACAAGGAGAGCTCGAACAGCGCAGCGCGGATGGGCTGGCCACGTAGGAACACACCAGCCTTCGGGAAAGCGGTTCCACACTCTCGGAGTTCGTCCCTCTGTGTGCTCTGTGGTGGGAAAGCGAGACGCCCCCAATGCCTGGAGCCGAACTATGAAGAACGTTCTCTTCTTCTCACTGCTGCTCGCCACGCTGACTTCGGCACGTGCGGCGGAGAAGCCGAACATCATCGTCTACTACGCGGACGATATCAGTGCCCGGGAACTCCCAACCTACGGCTCCTCGGTCTGGTCTGACCCGTTTCGCCAGAACTCGTCGGCGACGGCGTGCCGGGCGAAGACCCCCGCGCTGGACCGGATAGCAGAGGAAGGGTGCTGGATCAAGACGGCGTGGGCCGCGTGCGTCTGCAACCCAAGCCGGGCGATGATGATGGCCGGTCGCTATGCGCACATCCACAAATGGTGGAACAACAAGGACAAAGGGGTGTACCGGGATCCGAAGGGCAAGCTCACCACCTGGCCTGTGTACGAAAGCTCTCCGCTGTTGATCGGGCGCGTTGCGCAGGAGGCCGGCTATGCCACGTATTGGGCTGGCAAGACTCAGATGGCAGGAGGCTATGCTGATCACGGGTTCGATGAAGGGTGTCCGCATCAACAAGGGCACGGCGCAACTGAGACGCGCTCAGGGCTAGTGCCGCGAAGCGGAACGCGTCGAAACCTGCACACAAGACGTTTGCATGCAGGTGGATGTGAGCGAGAGCAGCGCGTCTAGCGAATAATCCAGGCTAGAGGTGGGATCAGAAAAGAGAGGACGAGACGACGTTTGAGTACTCAAGAAGAGATCCAAACTGAAGAAGTGCGCGTGTTGCGCGAGCTCGCCTCGGAGGTCGCTGAGATTGCTGCCTTGCCGGTCAACAGCGAGAAACGTGAGCTGTGGCGACGGCTGAACAATCTGGAAGACGTCAGGCCGCTGGTTTACTCGCGCTTCATGCCGGAGGTCTGGGAAGAGTTCCTGCCGGATGACCAACTGTTGACGCTTGAGTCCCGGAAGGCACGAGATTACGAACGCGCTCTGCGCCGGAAGATCTGGGCGTTCCATCACCTCAAAGACGACCGAATCATCGACCCGATCGTCCATTACCGCCAGGTGTTTCATTGGAGCGGCGGCATCCGCCCCGAACTGACCAGGCCGGACGAATCACGCGGCGCCTGGAAACCCAAGCCGGTGATCATCGAGAAGTCAGACATCGAGAAGATCACACCGTATGAGATCTCGCTCAACGAGACGGCGACGACCGCAGCCAGGGAAGAAGCCGAGCACATCTTCGGCGATATTCTCACCGTGCTCCCGGAACGAGTCAATGTCCACGGGAATAACCTCGGCGATACCGCGTGCAACCTGCGCGGCATCGAGGAGTTCTTCATGGACATGGTCCTCGACCCGGAGTGGTGCCACGCCTTCATCGGGCAGCTGGCCGAAATACAGGCAGGGAAGAACCGACGTCTTGAGGAGCTGGGCGTGCTGCGCCCGAAGACAGACGAAGAAAGCGTGTCGAACAACGGCATCGGTCCGATCGACCAGATGCCCACTGTCGGCGCCGGCAAGCCGCTGGAGCTCGGCCACATCTGGGGCGGCTGCATGGCACAGATCTTCGAAGCCGTCTCACTGGATATGCACGAGGAGTTCATCTTCCAATACGAGCGTCCGCTGCTCGACCCCTATGGGCTGACATCGCTGTCTTGCTGCGAACGCATTGACACCAAATGGGAAAGCGTGGTGAAGACCCCGCACCTGCGCTGGATTTCGGTGAGTGAATGGAACGATCTGCGGCGGACCTCAGAGCTCCTGGGCCGTTCGTACGTTCATTCGTTCAAGCCGACAGGCCTGCATCAGGGCGCTGCGACCTGGCATCCCAGCTGCGAGGAGGCCTACCTGCGGGACGCGGTTTCGCAATGCAGTGCCAACGTCACCTGCTTGATCAACTACATCGGCGGCACCCTCCACGGCCAAGCGCAGCGCGTGATCGACTGGACGGATATCGCCATGCGTGTCGTCCGGGAGTACGAATGACCATCCCTCTGCACACCTTGGCGGGATTCCTGGGCGGCGGCAAAACGACGCTGCTCAACCGCTTGATCCGGGCCAACACCGGTCGCGTCAGGCTCGCTTTGGTCGTCAACGAGTTCGGGAAGGTAGGCATCGATGGGGATCTCATTGACCGCCGGAACTACGAGATGATGGAGCTCAGCTCGGGTTGCGTGTGTTGCACGCTGTCCGGTGAACTGGCTGCCGGGTTGGTGGAGATCTGCGACAACGAGAAGCCGGACATGATCCTGATGGAAAGCTCCGGAGTGGCCAATCCCAGGAAGATCAGGAGAGTCTTCCGGGATCCAGACGTCTCGGACCGTCTGCACCCGGGCAACACGATCTGTGTCGTAGACGCCAATATCTTCGAGCTGATCCGAGACAAATTCAGGGTGATCATGGAGCAGATTGAGGACGCCGATGTGGTGCTCGTCAACAAGGCAGAACTCGCCGGAGACCAGGCGACCCGCACCGCCTGTGACACCATCCGTTCTGCGACGCACGACAGTTGCCGGATCATCCCGTGCTCCTTCTGTGACGTTGATGCCGGTGTCCTGCTTGTGGAGCCAAGCAATGGTCGCCCCATCTCTGAGGGGAGAGACGAAGACCATGCCCTGCAGAGCCTGTCCTTCGATCTCCCCGGGTTCCTCTCTGTCGCACAGTTGCGTGCGCTCTTGGACGGCCTCGCGGACCGCCTCGTTCGCGGCAAGGGATTCATCCGGACGGAAGAAGGTGTGAAGGAGTTCCAGTGGACCCTTTCCGGCCTGGCTGTCAATGAGAGTACGGTTGGGGTGGAACGGTCCCGCTTCGTCCTGATTGGGACAGACTTGTCCCGCAGTGAGATAGAGGCTTCCCTGAAACGAAGACAACTCGATTGCTGACGACGATACTGGAATTAAGGAGTTGACCATGGGTGCAACATCAAAGCCCCGCAAAGCCTTCCCGTTCATTCTGCCGAAAGAGAAGCCCGAGCGCGAGCTGAGCGCCGCGCTGGAACGCAACTACAGCAGCTACCCAGCCCCACGGCCCGAGGCCAACGAGCTCTACTCGTTGTTCAAGTATACCGAGCTCAAGGGGGTGGACTACAACAACCACGACGGGACCATCACCCGGCGAGACCCGTCCAAGGTGATCCTGAAGGACGGGAAGTACTACGTCTGGTACACCCACCGACACACTCCCACCGCCCCCCAGGGCCCGGACAACTGCACGGATACCATCCCGGCCCGCGACTGGGATCTGTGCGAGATCTGGTATGCGACGTCCAGGGACGGGTTCACGTGGGAAGAACAAGGCGTAGCCGTTGCCCGTCCGCCACAGCCGGAGCCGGGCTGGCGCTCCGTGTCGACACCCGACATTCTGGAATGGAAAGGTCGGTACTATCTCTACTACCAATCTTTCCGGATTCACCCCTCGACCCGAGGCGACGACTGTCCTGTGGCGGTTTCCTGGGCCGACTCCCCGGATGGTCCCTGGACCGCTGTGAACCAGGTCATCATCCCCAACGGTGCCGAAGACGAGTGGGACGGCTTCTCCATCCACGATCCCTATCCTCTGGTCCACAAGGGCAGGATCTACCTTTACCACAAGTCGGACTTCGATGGGGACCCGCGCCTGGTGCGCATGACGGGTCTGGCTATCGCCGACGATCCCCTCGGCCCCTTTGAGAAGCACCCGCTCAACCCCGTGCTCAACTCCGGACACGAGACCGCCCTCTTTCCGTTCAGGGAGGGTATCGCGGCCCTGGTGATCAGAGATGGCAATGAGCACTACACGGTGCAGTACGCGGAGGACGGCGTCAACTTCCGCGTTGCCTCCATCGCCTCTCTGATGCCCGATGCTGCCGGCCCTTTTGTGCCAGACGCCTTCACCGACACCGACGAGGGACGCGGAATCACCTGGGGGCTGTGCCACAACACTATGGCGGGGCATGGGCGCGAGACGCAGCACACAGTACTGATGCGCTTCGACTGTGATCTCAGCCTGGACGACGTCGACCCCGAAATGAAGCACCACCACTGCAACTACCCCCCGGAGCATTTCTATCGTCACGGACTCAGCAAGCAGCAACGCGAACGTATCAGCAAAACGACCCGGGAATTCAGAGGCACGTGAGGTCAAGGAGCCCCTGGACCTGCCATTGGCCACGCGACCTGAGCCGGAAAGCGGCCACAGGAGGACATCCACGTGAAGAACTGCAGCATCAGTTCTGCAAGCAGAAAGGAGCTAACACAAACCATGAACCGGATACGGAAGGCCCTGAAAATCATGTGCATCTCAAGCGCTCTCCTTGCCGCCGGCTGCGTCACGGTCGATGACGGACAACCGGTCCAACCTGTCGGTGTGCCGGGGAAGTGGACGCTCGTTGAGGAGTTCTCCGACGAGTTCAACGCGGCGGAGGTCGACGACGTCAAATGGAACAGGAAAATGGGGGCCTGGGGAGAACGCGCGTGGCGTCCGGACAACGTCTATACGAAGGACGGGAAGCTGCATATCCGGGCCACGTATGATCCCCACGAACACAAGGGCGAGAAGTACTTCTACACCATGGGGATCCTGATGTCTCAGAAGACGACGACCTACGGGTACTTCGAGGCGCGCATCAAAGGGTGCAGCAAGTTCCGCGGGATGTGTCCCGGATTCTGGTTGTTCAGCAGGGGGAAACACCGGATGGAAGTGAACGGCGAGACCGTCTGCTATTCGGAGATCGACATCATCGAGATCCTCCAGGGACTTTGGCACCCGCAGTACAAGAAGCAGACCCCACCCAACTGGATTGACTGTAATCTCCACCTGCGCCTGCTCAAGAACGGTGAAGAGAAGTGGTTCAGGCCCAACGATTCTCCGGAGATGTGCAGGAATCACTGGGAAGCACCGTGGGACCCGCGGGACGACTATCATCTCTATGCAGTGGAGAATTCGAAGGAGTGGATTGTCTGGTACATCGACGGCAAGGAAGTCGCCCGCAAACCGAATCTCTATTGGCACCTCCCGATGAATCTGACGCTGACGATGGAGGCCCGTCCGCCATTGATCCGCTGGGCAGGAAGCCACGGCCGCGAGCCCGATCCCGAGAACTGCACGCCCGAGGGATTCCCCACAGAGATGACGGTCGACTACGTGCGGAGCTGGGTGCGAACGGAATAGGAGAAACTGTCTGAGACCGGTGGCGAGAGCGGGAGGAGAACCAACAAGGGACTGGGGCAGTTGCTTTCAGGCTCGAATCCTGACACCTGAACACTGAAACCTGACATCCCGACGTGCAACACGACTCACGGCCGGATCAGTAACTCCAGCGCCTCTACCTCGACTTGGCGACAGCTCTGACGTCAAGCATACAAAAGAAGGTGCCAGGAACGGTGACCTCGTCACAGACCAGGACGAGTTTGTGGCGGCCGGCGGGAAGCCGAACTCTCTGCGTACCCAGTGATTTCGTTGGTCGCCGCCAGCCGTACCCGGAATCCCACGAGGTGGGCAACTGCCATGTCAACAGGGCGGAGCCGGCTGAGCCGGATCGCCCGAGGTTCAGATGGACAGGCTCCCGGCGGGCCGTCTTGGCCTCCACGCCTTTCGTGTAGTGGTCGCACCGGTTCATGAACAGCTCCGCCTCGTAGTCCCCGGTTTCCGCCACATCCACCTCATAGGTAATCCACTGGGCCCGGCTGCCGCCAACCCCCACCGCTTCCGGAGTGTCGCCCAGTTCGTCCTTTCGATGCGTGAGTCGGGCGTCACTCGGCCCCGTCTCATCACTGCGGAACGCGACCCCGTTGCCACCCTCGTCGTAACACCCGCCAAGGATCCTCCCCGGGATTTGCTGGGCCTTGCCCTGCCAGGCTGTGCCTGTGTATTCCCGACCAGTGATCAGTTCCACCCGCACGGGAGCGGACAGCCCGACCAGACCAGTTTCGTCTCGCGCCATCGCGACGATCGTGTTGGTAACCATGGGAAAGAGACTACTGACGGTGAACGTCATCTCTGCCCGGGCAGCACTTACCGCCTTCTCCGCCCGAATACGCCCCATGGAAAAGAGCATCAGTGAGTCCACCTTCGTGTCTGCGGACGTGGCCGTGACCTTGAAACTCACCGGGACGCCCTCCTTGAACGGCCCCGGTTGGGCGAGAGCCACGGTGACCTGCGGCGGTGTCCTGCCGCCGGTGTCGTGTTCGTAGACGCGCACGTAGTCGACCACCAGGCGATCCGGGAACGTCGCCTCCTCCAAACGTCCGTAGAACGGCCTCTTCTGCTCCGCCTTCGGTGTTCTCAGGCACGAACTGATCCAGATCTTCTGCGGCACGTTGGTCACGGGCACGTCTCGGTAGGTCTGTCGCAGCGTCTCCTGACCGTCCACGTAAAATACGTGCTCGAGTGGCGTCCACTGGAAACCAACCGTGTGCCAGCCTGCGTAGTCTTCCATGACCACTCGGCGCCCGCTCGATGTGCGACCGAGGGCCTTGCTGTCGAGGATACGGCCTTCGCCGACCCCCTTTGCGTTGCCCTGATCGCCAGGCAGCCGAGCCAGCTTGACGCTGCAGTGGTAGCAGTGGCTGACGTCATTCGTTTTCTTGGGCTTATAGAAGTCCTCGAAGATGTCGAACTCCTGGGCATGGACGAATGTGTCCACACCACAATCATAGGGGTATCCGGCCATCCAGACAGCCGTCCACCACCCGGGTTGCCGGGAGAACTGCACGCGCGTCTCGAAGTACCCGTATGCTTGCTCGAAGCGGCTGTTGATGCTGCCGGCGTGTCGTATGGTCCCGTCAGCATCCTGGGTCAACTGCAGCACAAGCGAGCCCTTCCGGTCGAGGAACATGTTGGCGGGGTCAGACTCGATTTTTGTGTCCGGCCACGTCCACTTTTTCAGCGGCTGGACGTGCCACTTGTCCGTGTCCAGGGTTGCCCCATCGAACTCTTCGTTCCAGACGAGTTTCCACGTTTTCCCCGAAGGAGGCCCGTCCCTCTGCCCGGCTTTGGTGACCGAAGCAAGCTTGGCGCTCGGGGGCGCTGGTGCTTTGCGGATAGCGGGGTTCCTCAAGTCTGCGGGGCCGCCGACGGCCAGCATCGCCGAGCCGGAGCCGCGCAGAAAACGGATCGCCAGCACGTGCTCCCCCTTGGCCATGTGCACAGTCACGGGAAAATCACGGATACTCGGTGGCCAGGCCTCGTTGCCTTCACTGCCCCGACTGAGCGTTTCTGAGACCAGGACTCCGTCCAGATAGGCCTCGTACCACCAGTCCGCGCCAAATCCCAAGGTGTTTGGCCCGGCCGTGTCGACACTGAAGGCCAGATAGACCCAGGCCGTGTTGCCCACCGCCGACCCGCAAAACGGCGCGCAATCGAGACGGCGGAAGGCGTCAACGCTCGCAACGCGCCCAGTCGCCTGTTTGTCGCCGATGACCAGTGTCTTCGGTACGCGGCGCAAGAGTTCCGGGCCTGGCACGCCGTCTTCCCTCACAAACGGCCCGAAAACCAATGCTCGCTTGGGCAACGACAACGTGCCTTGTGGCGCCGCGCCCCTGCCCTGCCCTGCCCCCACGCAAGTAACGAGCAAGAGAGTCACTAGCGCGCACCGTGGACGTGATTTCATCTCGTTCGACTCCTTCGTGTCTAGTCATTCAGGTAATAGGGCGTGGTGCCCCCCCAAAAAGAGGAATTGACGCGACCATGCGGCAATCCCCTGCCCTGTCATCGTGACTGAACTCGAAAGTCCACTGATCAGGCTGGGAGAAGAGCAGTCTCCGTCACCAGGGGAGTTCAGGCTCCTCTGGGATGCCGCACGCTCCTCGCGGGCCGACGCGATGATAGCATACCTGGTGTTGAGTCGCAAGAAGCGCGTGCAATCGCTGGCCATATTGACATATGCCATGGGGACGGGGGCCGCGGCGGCGGCGGCGGACGCAAAGCTCATTCCATACGGGTTCGACAACGTGGGTGTAGTAGGACGTGCTCTGCAGAGGCGAAAAATCACATGCGGGGCAGCTTTGTCACATGCGGGTCATTGTCCATGGCTGTCCGTGTGCATAGATTGGGAGGGAGGCACGGCAACCAGAAGGAGACGCATTCAATGCATAGACACACCTTCAGCGCAGCAGTGACAGTCGCTTTAGTATTTCTGTGGGCTTCCCCTCTCTTCGGGCAGAATGTCGATACGACCGGCTACAATGTCCTTTTCATTTCCGTCGACGACCTTAACGATTGGGTAGGCTGTTTCGGCGGCAACCCACAGGCGAAGACTCCGAACCTGGACAAATTCAGTGCCGGCGGCGGCATGGTCATGTACGATGCTCACGGAGCAGCTACCGTCTGCAATCCCTCCCGATCGTCGCTGCTTCTCGGGGCGCACTGCTACAAGACCGGCGTGTACAGCAATGCCCATGACCTGAAGAAGGCTCCCGGCGCGAAGGACCTCATCACGCTTCCCCAGTTCTTCAGCAAGCATGGCTACCACACTATCTCCAGGGGCAAGATGTTCCATGGTCACAAGATCAAAGGAAAGCCCGGCTACGACTGGGGGCAGGAGTTCTTCGATGAATGGATCAAACCGCCCCGGTCGATCTGGCCGCCGAAAGGCGCCGTGCCGCTCAGCGGCGTCCCCTACGCCCCAAAAGGCCACAAGCGCGATCGCGCGTTCGACTGGGGAGGAGTCGGAGACAACGACACGACCAAGACGATGGATTACCAGACGGCCGCTTGGGCTTCAGAACAGCTCAATGCGCGCGATTTCGACGGCAAGCCGTTCTTCATGGCCATCGGTATCTACCGGCCGCACCTGCCTTGGTATGTCCCCCAGAAGTACTTCGACATGTACCCGCTGGAGGAGGTCAAGCTGCCGGAGACCCTTGCCAACGACCGTGACGACATCATTCAGGACAACGGCAAACCCATCTACTTTGAGGACTCCTGGTGGAAGCGGATGGAGAAACACAAGGCTCACAGACAAGCTGTGCGCGCCTACCTGGCCAGCATCACCTTCGCCGACGAGTGTGTCGGCGTGCTCCTCGATGGCCTGGCCAAGAGCAAGTACGCCGCCAACACCATCGTCATGATCTGGGGTGACCACGGCTGGCATCTTGGCGAGAAACAGAAGTACTCCAAGACGCTGCTGTGGCAAGAATCCTGTCGCGTTCCGTTGATGGTCAAAGTCCCGGGCGTCACCCCGACCAACAAGCGCTGCCATGGCGTGGTCAGTCTCATCGACATGTACCCGACTCTGGTGCAACTGTGCGGCCTGCCCGCGAATCCGAAGAACGATGGCCGCAGCTTCGCCAAACTCCTCCACAGTCCCGACATGACTTGGAACGAACCGATACTGACCACCCACAACCGCGGCAACCATCGCATCTACGACGGCCGCTACAGCTACATCACCTACAACGGCGGCGAGGAACTCTACGACCACAGAGATGACCCAATGGAGTGGACGAACCTGGCCCGCAACCCGGAGTACGCCGCCATCAAGGAGCGTCTGAAGGCCCGCGTCCCCCGGACCAATTCACCCGAAGCCCCCAGCAATGGTGGGCCTGGGAAGGGCAAGAAAAAGACAAGAAGCGTTAGATGAAAGAACCATTCAGGACCTGGGTTGCCGTCTCGATTGTCGGGATGGGACTGACAGCACACATGGCGACAGCCGCCAAACCGGCCCTCACGAGCCTTGATACCGGCCTGACTATCATGAAGGTGCGCACGGCAACACGCGCGGGTGCGCCCAGCATTGTGGCCAGCAGCTACGAAGGGACCGTGCTGGGCATCGCCCATGATGGCAAGCGTCTGTGGGAGAACGCACTGTCCGGTTTCATGAACCACGATTTATGGTGCGATGACATCACTGGTGACGACAATGATGAGATCCTGGCCGCCAACGCCGATGGGACGCTCTACTGCATCGATGCCGAAGGGAACCGGCTGTGGGCGTTCAGGCCAAGCGACGCGCCGATGAATGGGGTCTGCGTCGTGCGCAAAGACGGCGTCCCTTACGTTGTCTGCAGCGGCTACGACACGACCATCCGCTACCTGTCGGGGGACGGGCAACTGCTCAAGACTGTCGACTCCAGATCCTACTCCAGGGAGAAGCCCTGGGGGAAAAACCGTGCCCATCTGCCCGAGGACTACAGGCATGTTGCCAACTTCATTCGGCCACTGAAACGAGCAGAGGGCACGGACATCCTGGTGGTACACGCAGCGATTTGGAGTACGAGCGCCGCGGGCCGCCTGTACCTCTTCGAACCACTCGCAGAAAAGCCGTTCAATGAGCCGGCAAAACTCAAAGGAAGCGTGGGGGAGTTGCGCGTAGCCGACTTGAACGGCGATGGCAACGAGGCAGTCCTCACCGGTTCTACGAGCATGATCCAGAAGGCCTGTGTAAGCACGGTCACCGCGTCGGGGGAGCAA
The DNA here is from genome assembly GCA_018676675.1 of Lentisphaerota bacterium. Taxonomy (GTDB): domain Bacteria; phylum Verrucomicrobiota; class Lentisphaeria; order Oligosphaerales; family JABHEG01; genus JABHEG01. Next base: position 34,789 of record JABHEG010000042.1, on the reverse strand, counting down.
CGCCTCCTGGATCTCAGAGAAGTAGGCCGACGCATCGACTGGTTCGGCTACCGCGTGGCCCAACCTGAGTTGGTCCTGGATGGTGACAGACAGCGTCTCCTTGTCCTCTTTGGTGCTCGCATCGTGCTGTTGCCGGCTGACCTGGCCAATGCAGATCCGAAAGAGGCCGAAGTCCTGGCGAGCCGTTACTCCTTCAACGACATGTGGAAGCCTCGGGGCACAAACCGGATCATCCTGGCCAGTGCGCAAAGCGGCGGCAGCTGTGTGCACGTCATCGACCTCGACAACCCGGCATGGAAGGAGGAGTACGCGGCCCTTCGACCTCCCGCGAAGATCGCGTCCATCCTCAAAAACAGCGCCTCGGTTCGCAAGCAACTGGACACTTTCCGCAAGCCCTCTTGGGAGAAGCCGGTGCCTCCGGTCACTTTCATGACCGAGAGCCGGAAAAACAAAACCGCGGCCAACGAGATCACGCGAATCGAGGCCAAGTATGACACCCCCATCTTCCTCAACTCCCATCACCTGATTGCAGCCGAAGTCGTCGACCGGACGGGATTCGATCCGGTCTATCAGAAGCGACGGGACCGGCGCATGAAGTACAAGTGGACAAGCGACCAGTTCGTGGGTTTCTTCGCGCCTCGCTTCGAGAACGCCAGAGGGATCGCCTATTGGGGCGGGCACGGAAACGACCCCTACCTGACCAGTCTGAAAACACAGAAACGGCTCTTCGATATTGCCGCGTCGCAAAACAAGAAACTGGTCACCATCTACCCCGAGTTGGAGCGTCACGACGAGCACTTCGCCTGGGTCATGGACAACCACTTCTACCCCATGGCCGAATATGCTTCGGGTAAGGATGTCCACATCTTCGTCCGCACGAAACACGCCTTCTGGAACGGTATCGTTTACCTGCCCATGTGGTCCAGGCTGATCTCCGGTGAGTTCGCCGATGTCTTCGTTCCTGCGTTGGAGGAGACGACCGACAAATCCATGGAACTGAGCGTTGCCGCCCGAATGGGAATCTGGGCAAGCGGTTCTGTGAACCAGTGGGGTGCGCGTTGTGCCCGAGACAACACCAGCTTCGATCGGACCCGACAGTTCTCCCACCAGATGCTGCCCAACCACTTCCTCCGGCAGATGGTCTACAACATTTCCTGCGGCGCCACGTACCTTAACAACTTCCCCGTTGATCAGGAGTACATGAGCTTGCTCTGGGAATTGGTTGCCAAAGGCGTGCTGTACGTGCCGGCCCGCAACGAACTCGTGAGTCTCTCTCCCGTACACCTGAGCATGACCGAACCGGATGCACGCTTCCTCGATACCGGCAACAACGTGAAGTGGATGACCTTCTTCAAGCAGGAAGAGGAAGATGCCAACCCGATGGTCTTCGGTCGCCTCAACGGGACGTGGCCAGGCGCCCCGAACACGGCGTGGGACTTCTCCCGCTACGCCGCCGGGGTGGGAGACCGCCGCCTCAACTACCTGCCTCCGTACCCACACGGCGTGGTCATGATCACCCCGCCGCAGGAAGACAAGTTCGCGGACGCCAGTGCCCCGCGCGGAAGGCTCGTTGACCACCTCCACCCCATATACCGGGACATCCTCAAAGAGTACATCACCGATGGCCGAAACTACATCTCAGCCAACGGCAAACAGGCCTTCGCCGCGAACAGCGACTACTACGGGAAAATCGAGGACGACATCCGAGCCGGCGCGGAAGAGCTGCCGCTCACCGTCTCCGGCGATGTCGCCTGGGTCTGTTCGCACACCGCACCAACCCATCTGCGCCTGACATTGGTTGACGGCGGCTACATCAATCCCGGCGAGCGCACTGCGACGATCACCTTCCACACGGTCAGGCCGGTCGCGGTGACCGATGTGCTCGCGAATGGTGCCAGCAAAGACCGGAGTATTCTCGCACACCACTTCGGGCTGCGACCAAAGGGCCACGGGGGGAACGCACAGATCGCCATCGACGATGACGGGACGGCCACCCTCGCCGTCCCGTGCGGGCTCTTCCGCTTTCTCGACATCGAACTGAAAGAGGCCCTTAGATGAGCTTGGCAGCGAACGCAGCCTGGATCGTCATGGCGGCGGCAGCTCAGGCCACGGGGGGAGCTCACGCGTGGCAGCATGGTGATCAAAGTAACCGCGCAAGCCCGGGACTGGATGTCATGTTGCGTATCGGCTCCCCTGGGCGCGGATGCACGTTGCCCTGTCCCACATTCACTCTGCCACCGTTGAGATCACCACGCCCTTCCCTTTCACGTAAGCCACGTGGGGAACGCCGTACGTAGTCCCCGCCTTCCCACTGTGTCCGGGAATCCCGACCGTTCCTGCCGCAAACGCTCTCGTGTAGACAGCGTCTCGCTGTTTTCCGGACCAGACGAGTTCGAGGTCCGTTCTCTCCCACCCCTTTGGGAGACGACAGTCTCCTCGCCGGTGCACAGCCAGATATACGGTTGCCGGGGCACTGATACGGAACTGAAAGCTCGCCCCAGGTTCCTTGTAGGTGCCACGCAGTGCTGTCACGCTCGGAAGCGTTGCCAGCTGGTCCGGAAGGGCATCGAAGGCGTGTCTCTTGGGCGTTCCGTGGACCCGTAGCCGCTCTCCTGCGTCGCGGATCTCGATGTGCTCAGCCGTCGGGATGCGAGCGGGGACGTCCCGAGAAGACTGCTTCGGTTTCACAGACGTCCGGCCCTTGGTCACGAGACAGCGCTTCGCCCACACGTGGTACTGCGCTGCCAGAGCTCTCACCCTCTCCGGGAACCGGGCGGACAAATCTGTGAGTTCAGTGCGGTCGACCCGCATGTCGTACAGTTCCCATTCGCCGGTCTTCGGGGCCACAAGCTTCCAGCGCCCAACCCGGATCCCCCTGTTTCCCATGTGCTCGAAGCCAAACGGACGCTCGCGGCGTAGGCGCCCTCCCCTGAAAGCCGACTTCAGGCTCTTACCCTCCATGGGTAAGATGCGATGTCCCTTGTGCGTCTCGGGGTAGTCGGCATCCGCCACATCGACACACGTAGCCATCAGGTCCACCACGTGAGCGGGGTCGACAACCAGCGTTCCATTCAGTTTCGCATCGATTCCCCTCGGCCAGTGGACGATGAGCGGGGTTGAGATACCCCCCTCGTGGATCCACTTTTTGTACTCCCGGAACGGGGTGTTGGAGACGTTGGCCCAACAATGCCCGTAGTAGGCTTCGGAACCGACCGTACCACAGGCTCCCCTTCCCTTGTTTGTACCCAAAACTCCGCCGGCTTCACAGCCGCCGTTGTCGTGCAAAAAGAGGATCAGCGTGTTCTCGTAGACACCCAGCTGCTTCAGTTCACGGACAACCTTGCCGACATTCTGGTCCACGCAATCGATCATAGCCGCGTAGGTAGCCATGCGCAGATCCTGCTCGTCCTTCTGCTTGTCGCTCAGCGTATCCCAGGCCGGAACGTTGGCTGGGCGCGGGGAGAGCCTCCACATCGGGTCGATAATGCCCTGTTGGATCAGACGTTCATGCCGCTGCTTCCGGATCACGTCCCAGCCAGTGCTCTTGTATCGCCCACGGTACTTGGCGATGTCCTGTGGCTTGGCCTTCAGAGGATAGTGCGGGGCGTTGTAGGCAAGGTACCAGAAAAAGGGCCTGCCGTTCCCGACAGCTTCCCGAATGTAGGCGAGTCCCTCGTCGGTATAGGCGTCCGTGGCATACCACCCGTCGGGTGGGTCCTTCTCGACACTGTACAAGACCTCGTTCCCGCGGATCACCCGGCGTGGCCTGATGAACGCTGATGGCCGGAAGTAAAAGCCTCCCCCACCGGGACAGCTGTAGCAATGGTCGAACCCACGCCCGAGTGGCCACCAAGCCTTCTTGCGGTCTCCCACATGCCATTTCCCCGTCTGGATCGTGACGTATCCTGCCGGTCGCAAGGCCTCGGCGATTGTGACGCACCGCTCCATCAGACGACCCCGATAGCCGGGGTTGGTCTTCCCCTCATCGCCGGTCATCCCGCCCATCCCTGCCTGGTGGGCATATAGCCCCGTCAGGAGACTCGCCCGGGTCGGACAGCAGCGACTGGTGTTGTAGAACTGGGTGAACCGTAGGCCATCGCCGGCGAGACCGTCAAGGGTAGGTGTTTCTATCTCGCTGCCGTAACACCCGAGATCCGAGAATCCCATGTCATCAGTCATAATGACAATGATGTTGGGCTTCGCAGACGCAGGATACGCAGCCATGGTCCAGGCCCACAGAACGACAGACAACAGAAGAGTCAAGCGCGCGCTCACCGTTCCCATCCCCTTCCCTACTTGGCAAACACTTTCACACCCTTGAGGTGGAAGTACTGCGGGGCTGTGTCGATGAGCCCAATCTTGATATAACGGACGGCATGTGGCTGGTCGATCTTGACCAACCACCGGGGGAGTGCGGCCGTTGCCCGGAATACCTCGTTCCAGTGTTCATTGTCTCCCGACGCCCAAACACGCAGGTTCTGAGCGCGCCCAATCAGATCTGGCCGATTCAGAATCTCAAGCCCAACCACAGGTCGCTCACGCTTCAGATCGATGACGATCCACGGTCGCTCTTCCTTGTCTGTGTGGAATGACTGCTTGCCCTCCATCGTTGTGAGCAGCGTATGGTTGTGAGGTGTCCCGAACCGCGTCGACAACGAGCTGTGCGTGACCGTCGCGTCTCGCGAGATCCACGTCCAATCAGGGGGGATTGGTGTCTTCGAGGCACCCTCAGCTTTCTTGGCGTCCTCCCATCTGGGCAAGGGAGTGTGCGCTTCCCCCATGATCTGTTCCATCCGCTGAACGATCTCCGGGTGTTCCCCAGCCACATCATTATCTTCTCCGATGTCGGTTTTCAGGTTGTAGAGCTCGAGTTTCGCGATCTTTCCCTTCCGTGATCTCAGCCGCACGGCTTTCCACTGCTCCATCCGGACGGCTTGCATGCCGAGGGCTCTCCGGGAAGATTCCCAGTAGAGGTAAGGGTGCTTCTTCTGATCGACTTCTTCGCCTCGAAGCGTTGGCAGAATCGAGATGCCATCGGTCTGGGTGGGAACGGGCTGCCCCGTGAGTTCAGCCATGGTGGGGAGAATATCCCAGAAGGCACTGATGTGATCGCTCTCTCTGCCTGCGGCGACTGCCTCCGGCCAGCGAGCCAGAAACGGAGCGTGGATGCCACCTTCGTAGAAGTCACGCTTGATGCCCCGAAATGGTCCATTGGAATCCCAGAACGTTGGATCGTGCCCCCCCTCGCGATGCGCCCCGTTGTCGCTCGTGAAGATGACCAGCGTGTTGCGGTCGACGCCCAACTCCTTGAGGACCCGCAGGAGTTCACCGACCTGATTGTCGAGGTGCTCGATCATTCCGGCAAAGCCCGCAATGGGGTTCGTCACCGGTGGACAACTCTCGCCCTTTCCCGCGCCGTACTTGCCGATCTTCCTGTCGAACTGCGAAAAGACCTTGCGCCACTTCTCATGCAGTTCCGCCGGAGCATGCATTGCCGCATGCGGAATGGCGGTTGGGATGTAGCAGAAGAAGGGCTGGCCTTTCTCCGCGCTCTGTCTGATGAAATTGAAGGCATCGACCATGATGAGGTCGTGAACATACGTCCCTGGTTCGAGGAGTTCCTCCTTGCCATTGCGCACGATACTGGTGGGGTAGTAGGTGTGAGCAATCATCTGGCTCTTCCAGCCACTGAATGCATCGAAGCCGTGCGTCAGGGGATTCTGAGCTCCTTCTGCGTTCGTGTGGCCCAATCCCCATTTGCCGAATGCCCCGGTAGCATAGCCGGCGTTCTTGAAGAGGCGCGGCAGAGTGGTCATGGCCGGGTCAAGCGCAAGTGTCGGTTCGTTCCCATTGGCCCGGCAATGCACATGGCCGGGATGCTGCCCCGTCATCAGGTTGGCGCGCGATGGAGAGCAAACGGTGTTCCCGGAATAGTGTTCGGTGAAGATGATCCCTTCCCGCCCCAACCGGTCGATGTTCGGGGTCTCCAACTTCTTCTGCCCCAGGATAGACAGATCGCCGTATCCCAGATCATCGGCAAGAATGAAAACGACGTTCGGGTGGTCGGCAGCGCGCCCCACCATGCTGAGCGTCACCAAGACCGCCAGACCGAGTACTGTCTTCATCATGCTTACTCCCGGGATCTCTGTTCCATCGCGCCCCCACTCCCGTCGCGAAGTGTGAGGCAATCCTCTCGCGCAAACATATCGCGGCCCCGGATCGCGAACTGCGTTCCGATCGGTTCCGGTTCGCGGCACGCCCGTACTTTAGCGCTTGAACGAGACTCCGGCGGTCGAGGAGCAGCCTTCCCCGAAGAAGCTCTGACCGGCACGCGACACGCCCTCCAGGAAACACGCCCCCGTTGGAGGGTCGTCTCTCAAGAAGTCAGTTAAGGGCCGAGAAACCGTGACACATGGCCCTACGACCCCACCCACCTCGTGTGGGTGGTGAGCGAGATTGGTTCCGTGCGCAAGGCGTTCATGCCGCCTCCCCCCGAAGATGAGCAACTGCACCGCCGCAACACCGACCGGGTCGTGGAGTGCGCGAATCAGCAACGTCTCCGCGTTCCATGAGAGAGCACGGCCCCTTGCCTCACTTCTCTTGGAAATGGATAGTAACGCAAATTCTACTCCGGGGAATGCAGAACGATAAGTGTAGACAGTGATCTTGAAACGGGCTTCCGTGACACTGCAGCTTGGCTGCACAAGCAACTGCCACGGAACAAAGGAGACGTTCGGGTGCAGAAATCTCTCTCCTGCATTGTGCTGTGTGTCCTTCTGCCACTGTCTCTCGGCGCACAAACGGCCACACCGAAAGCCGTCCCCATCGTGCGCGATGTGGACATTGTGATTGCCGGCGGCGGCTGCGGTGCTGTTGCAGCTGCGGAGTCCGCAGCACAGGCTGGGGCAACGGTGCTCGTGATCACGTCCCGCAACTATCTGGGCGAGGACATTGCCGGGACCATGCAGCTCTGGCTCGAGCCGGGCGAGGAACCTGGGGAAGGGCTGGCGCAACGGCTCTACAACGACCCCTTTGCCAGGGACGAACCCGGCCTCCACTACACTTACACTGCCGACAGACCGTCGCAGAAGAGACACCCTGATACGGCCCCCCCATCCCGTCTTCGCCGTACCCGTTCCGCGACGGATCCCCAACACGAAAGTGTCCAATACGAGAACGACGTCACAATCACGGCTGATCTGGGGAAGATCGTCAGCGTCCGTGAGATCGCGGCTAACGCTTTCAGGCGCCCCCGCGACTTCGAGGTGAAAGACCTTGCCGTGCAGACCAGTCCGGACGGGGAGGCCTGGCGCGACCTGGGCCGGTTCAGGTGCATTGTGTGGGGCGACCGGCAGGAGTTCACAGTCCCGATCAAGCAACCGGCGCGCTACGTCAGGATGCTGTTTACACGCCAGGTCAGATGTCAACGCATTCTCCTCGGCGACATCAAGTTCGTTGCAGCCACTGTCGAACAGGTCACAACTGAAGCGTCGGCCATACGACCGCTGCACGCGAAGAAGGCTCTGGAGCGCACGCTTCAGAACGCCGGCGTGCCGTTCCTCTTCGGGACGTACCCGACGGGTCTGCTCCGTGATTCAACCGGCCGAGTTTCGGGATTGGTGATGAGTAACCGGATGGGGCGCCAGGCCGTCCGGGCCAAGGTGGTCCTGGACTGCACCGAACATGCGGTCCTCGCCAGACTGGCCGGTGTCCCTCTGCGGAAGCCGCAGCCTGCAGAGACCACCGTCCGCTGGGTCACGATTGCCGGCGAACCGACCACGCGCGACGGCCTCACTGTGCGCAAACTCCCCTTCCCGGTCTCAGTCTACGATATCAAGGGGCGACGAGCCGCCGAGAAACAAGCGGCTTGGTACGAGTGCGCACTGACTCAAGAGCGGGCCGACGACCTCGCGTCGCGCATGGCCCTGGAAACACGAGTTCGGGAGCTTTGCTACAACCCGACGCAACTGTTCACTGCCGACATCCCGCTCGTGATCCCGGGAGCGCAGATCATGTCTCGAGCTGCAACCGACACCGAGTGGCGGACCACAGACGCTTTCGCGCTGGAATCCTGCCAGCCCGTCCAGACGGAAGGGCTCTGGGTGCTCGGCGGATACTCCGATGTCTCCCGGGGAACAGCTGGGAAGCTGCTGCGACCGGTGAACATGATCGTTGTCGGCGCGCGTTTGGGCAGGCTGCTGGCTACACGCAGCACGGATCTGCCCGAGACCGGCACGGCGACGGTCGCAACAGGAGCTCCCTCCTCAGCACCCGTACCCGGAGAGGTCCGCGAAGCACTCGCCGGACTGCGCCCCGGGGACAGTGCCCAACACGCTCAAGATCCCGGTCATCCGCTGCCTGTTCTCGGCCAGTATGACGTCGTCGTGGTCGGCGGCGGCACCTCCGGCGCACCGGCGGGCATTGCGGCGGCGCGGCACGGCGCCAGGACACTCGTGTTGGAATACCTGCACGGGCTTGGCGGGGTCGGCACGCTTGGGATGATCGGGAAGTACTGGTACGGGAACCGCGTCGGATTCGCGAGAGAATCGCCGGAAAACCCAATCGAGGCCCGAATGCACTTCTACCTCAGCGAACTCCGCAAAGCGGGGGGCGAGGTCTGGTTCGGGACGCTCGGGTGCGGGGCACTGACCGAGGGCAACCGTGTGACCGGTGTCATTGTCGCCACACCGTTCGGGCGCGGAATCGTCAAGGCGAACGTGGTTGTCGATGGCACGGGGAATGCGGACATCGCAGCGGCGGCCGGGGCACAGACCCAGTTCGTTGAGCCGTTCTTTGCACTGCAGAAGTCCCATATCCCGCCACGTGAGGTCGGGGCGAGCTACATCAACGGCAACCGTACACCCATCGATGCCGCCGATCCGGTGGATGTCACCGCCGCCATGATGACGTTCCCGGACCGTTCGTTCGACCGTGGCCAGATCGTTGCATCACGGGAACGGCAGCGGATTATCGGCGACTACGAGCTGGACTGGCTCGACCAGCTCAACCGCCGGACATTTCCGGACACGATCACCTACGCCAGAAGCGACTACGACAGCCATGGCTACCAGACCCACGCCTACTTCATGCTGCGCCCCGCACGTCAGCCGGGCAAGCACCGGAAGCAGTTCCACAGCTACGTGCCCTATCGCTGCCTCCTGCCAAGAGGGTTGGACGGTATCCTCGTCGTCGGACTCGGAATCAGTGCGCACCGCGATGCGATGCCGATCGTGCGCATGCAGCCGGATCTTCAGAACATCGGTTACGCCGCTGGGATTGCTGCGACCATGGCTGCCGGCTCGAAATGCTCACTGCGGGGCATTGACATCAAGGCCCTCCAGGCGCACCTCATAGAGGCCGGCATTCTGGACAGAAGGACGAAGTCCCATGCCGATTCATACCCGGTGAAGCAGGCAACTCTGACGGAAGCCGTGGCAGCACTGCCGCAGAGCTACAGCGGCCTCGGCACTGTGCTTGCAGAGCCAACGCGCGCGCTGCCCCTGCTGCGGCAGGCCTATACACAGACCGATGGCCACGACAGACTCGCCTACGCCCACGTCCTGGGAATTCTCGGTGATGCCACCGGAGTCCCTGCGCTTGTCTCAGCCGCAAACGCAATCTTGAAGACGGGCGATCTGAAACACCGCAAGGAGAGCGACGGTATGGACCGGGGCACCCAGCTCATGTGGGCCCTGGGCAGATCGAGAGCCCCGGCTGCGATCGACGCCCTCGCCGCCCTCACCGAAGCCGGGGCGGTCAATAGCGGCGGTCGGTTCCGAGCTGTTGCCGTCTCGCTGGGCGCGACCGGATCGAGAGCCGCCATCCCCGCGCTCCAGAAGCTGCTCCGAGATCAGAACGGGAACGGCAGCGCCAATGAACTCATGGCAGCCTGTGCTCTCCGGCAGTGCGGGGACAGGGGAACGGACGCAGAGCCCGTCCTCGAACGCGCCGCCACCGGCACCAACGGCCCCCTCGCCCGACTCGCCCAGAGCATGCTGGGAGAATAGAGGATTCCGGTGAGGTCAGGATCTACTACGGCCCGGCCGATACGGTCGAGTGTCCCGCAACCGCCCATGTCGACAGCCCGCTGGAGCTCTGTGGTACGCAAGAGGGGGGCTGGCCACAGCTCCCCCTACTGCTCCCCTATCACTGGGGCGATCTGCTTGGGTGTGGTGATGCCGGGGGGCAGTTCCATGATCTGAATATTGCGGAAGTGGATCTCGGCGCCCTCCGATTCCAGGCAGAGGTAGCCCTTACGCACCGATGAGTTGCGAATGCTGTTCACGAACTTGCCGTTCACCGAGAGCTTCACGGCGCCGTCGACACACACCGCATCGTAGACATTCCACTGCCCGTGCGGCAGGCAGCGGTTCTCCAACGACTTGCTGCGATTCCCGCGTGGATTGTCAGGCGTCGCCTTCAGGCCACCCGCCCCGAACAACTCCCCATGGACGTAGGCGATCGGCGGCGGCGTCTTCCCGGGCTTTGTACGGAGCTTAACCCAGTCCAGTTCAAGCATCTGTATCTCCATGCCCTTCGGTAGCCGGTTCCGACCGGGCACAGCATCGCACCACGCGAACACGCCTGAGTTCCCGCCCGGCTCCATGTGCCGCCACTCGATGTGCAGGATGAAGTTCTCATACTGCTTCTCCGATCGCATGACGCCAATGGGCTTGCCCTTACAGACCAACAGGCCGTCCTCCACGTACCAGGTGTCCGCCGACGTATTCACATCGACCCAGCCGGACAAGTCTTTGCCGTTGAACAGCGGTCTCCATTGCGGGAGCGGCGTTGGCGGCTTCTCGGCGTCAACTCCCGAGAGGACGGGACTCAACAAGATGGATAGACCGATAGCGGTTACGGCTACTGGGAAACGCATGGCTTTGCTCCTTGTTGCGTTGTTCTTGCGTCGAACTGGTCGTTGCCCTCAATATGCCCCGCAACGGAGATAACCACCGGCCGTAAACTCCGTTCTTGTCTGAGAAACATTCGGAATCGGCCCCGTTTTGCAGTACCGCAACACCCGTCGACCGTCTATCTTTGACCATGCCGCAAGCGTGGCAGGATGGGCATCTGGGCAACGGCCAACTCGACATAGAGACTCTTCATCTCGCTCTTAATGCTGTTCTCAATCCCAGACGGCAGACTGATGGAGAGCGGGACGAGGAGTGGGATTAAGAGTGGAAGAAGCGAGAGCAATGAGAAAAGCAATAGCAATGGTGGTGACGATGACAACTGCGATTCATGCTGCAAGTACGGACAAGACGCTGGTCTCGTGGGTCGAGTTGACGGACAGGAGCCAGCGCGCCGGCAGTATCCTGACGGTTCAGCGCGGGGACATGTTCGACGGGATTGTCTTTGCCGAGCTCGCACCCGACCGATGGATGGCGGGGAGCAATCACTTCAGCCGCACGCAGAAAGCCCAAAGCGAGTATCCCTCCGAGACGACGGAGGGCAAGACGCTGCTGCAGATGGCTATCGTGTACAAAGACGACACCATTTCCATCTACCGCAACGGGAAACCGTATGCTTCATACAAAGCCAAAAACATCGACCTGCTCAGCGGCAAAGACAACGTTGCCGTGTTCGGCGTGCGGCACATCGATGGGACCGGCAGCATCGGCGGAGCCATCGAGGATGCCCGGATCTACGACAGAGCGTTGACCGCGGACGAACTGGGAGCTCTCGAACCGAACCGGGAGTCGTCGGTCAAGCCCTACGCGTGGTGGGATTTCAGCGGCGACAAACTGGTCGACCGCACGGGGCGCTATCCACACGCCAAGCTCGTCGGCGCAAAACTGAAGAACGGTCGACTGATCCTGGGCGAAGGCGCCATGGTCTGTGCCGCCCGGACGGAGGCCGAGGCAGACATGCTTCACCGGCGTGGAGAACTCCCGGAATTCACCGGCCCATACGTCCCGGAGACGCCGGCGTGGCCGGAGAATCCGCCGGACAACTGGGCGATCTACCACCTGGCGCATCCGACCTTTTCCATGGGTAGTCCATTCGATCCCAACCCGGCGTTCTTTTACGGGGGCCGCTACCATTTGCACTACATCTACAAGAACCACACAGGCTTTGTGTTCGCCCACGTTTCGAGCCCAGACATGGTCCACTGGACGTGGCACCCAACCGTACTCGCGCCACCCACAACCGGGCACGGCATGTTCAGCGGCACCGGGTTCTTCACGCAAGAGGGCAAGCCGGCCATGGTCTACCACGGGCAGGGATCCAACAGAAACTGGATCATGTACGGGTTGGACGACAATCTGGACACGTGGAGCAAGCCCCAGGTCATGCTGCCCAGGGACGAGAACGGCCAGCTCATGGAGAACGTGCGGTACTTCGATCCCGACATCTGGGCCATGGACGGGATGTACTACGGCTTGAACGGCGTCAGCAGCAAGGAACCGCCCGCCATCATGAAGTCCAAGAATCTCAAGGACTGGGAATTCATCGGCGGCCTCCTGCATCCGGATTTTGACGAGGAGAAGCTGGACGTCGCGGAGGGCGAAGACATCTCCTGCCCGAATTTCTTCAAGCTCGGCAACAAGTGGGTGCTGGTGTGCATCAGCCACCGTCTCGGCTGCCGTTACTTCATCGGCGACTTCAAAGACGAGCAGTTCCTGCCGGAGCAGCACGCCCTGATGGGCGGGTCAAGCAAGAGGTACTTTGCTCCCGAGTCGTTGCTGACTCCAGACGGCAGGCGGGTCAACTGGGCGTGGTACTTCGGTGGCCATACGAAGGGAGTCCAGTCGCTACCCGCGGAAATGGAGCTGCCGGATGACGGAATCATGCGATTCCGACCGATTCGCGAGCTGGAAAGCCTGCGCTACGACGAGCAGACCCGGGCCGGTATCTCGGTCGCGACAGGCGATTCTGTGGTGCTGCAGGGCATCAAAGGCGATCACCTTGAACTTACGGTCTTGGTAAAGAAGCCGGACGAGCATCGTCTGGGCGTGAATGTCCTCTGCGATGCAGAGGGCAAGGACGGACTTCACATCAAAGTGGACCCCGCGGAAGGCCTGCTCTTTGTGGGCGCTGAGCAGGCCCCGTTCAAACTCAAGCAGGGCGAGGCGCTGACACTCCGTATCTTCGTCGACAGCACGCTTGTGGAGGTGTTTGCCAATGAACGCCAAGTCGTGATGGCAGACAAGCCGCGGGAGGCCGGTGCAGCGATCGACGACCACGTCGCTCTGCACGCGACAGGGGACCTCACGTTCGACAGGGTCACCGCCTGGCAGATGAAGTCGGCGTTCACGGCGCCGGCTTTCCCGTAGTTGGAAGGACACGTCGCCTGTCCCTTCGCTTGGCCTCGGCCCGATCATGGCGGTCAAACGGGTCATTCAAGAAGCATGACGTGCCCCTGGGCGCCGGCGGAACCAAGGGGGACGCCGCAGAGATGAGGGTCGTACAAAGATGGATGGCTCAGCGTGCTTGCTGTTTGGCGGTTTTGGGCGATTATTGAAAGTCCTTGGTCGTGGCTTAACCCCATGACCCACTATCTGTTCGGTGCGGTTGGTCCTCGGTCGCGGGGGCCCGAACTCAGGAGTTCACACCATGGCAGGATTGCGTTTGACAGCGACGATCTCGGCGCTCATGTGCTGCGTCTGCGTGGCGACTCGAGCACAGGAACCGGGCGGGGAGCCCGGCAGGATGGTGCTGGTGGAGAACGGGGAGGCGCGCTGCCGCATTTTCGTGGCTCACCGGCCTGGGGTTGAGTATGCGCCGCAGAAATGGAACAAGCAACTGCCGGGGAGCTGGCTGTACTTAGCTGCACACGACTTCGCGGCGACCCTCCGGAAGAGCACCGGCGCGGACATCGAGGTGATCACTGAGCCGGAGAAGGCACGGGAAGCGCAGGCACGGGACGACGGCCTGATTGCTGTCCATCTCGGCTTGACCGAGTACGTGCGGTCCCTTGGCCTCGACCTCCCCAGCCCGCACGGATTCCTGATCACGTTCCCCGACGACCGGAACATGGTGATCGCGGGCGTGCCGATCGAGTCGAAGGGGTTCAACACGGTCTACGGGGTTCATCACTTCCTGAGACGGAACGTAGGTGTCCGGTGGCTTTTCCCCGGCGAGCTCGGCGAATGTGTGCCGGAGCTCGGTACTCTCGCCGTGCCCACCCTCGAGGTGCGGGAGACACCATCTTTCCCGTTCCGCGGCTCCTCGGGCTGGGGCAAGGTCTACGTGCCCAGTGACCCGGAACGCTGGGAGCCGCTCTACTGGCACGTGCGCACCGGAGGGACATTTTCCCTACATCTCAGGTTCAGCCACAACATCGGCAATATTATCGATCCGGATCTGTACCGGGATTCGCATCCCGAGTTCTTTCCCGTTCTCGAGGGCAAACGGGTCGTCCCCCCGCCCGCCTGGAAGACCCCAAAGGGATACGTCACCACGTGGGAGCCGTGCTACACGGCAGAGGGCATCGTCGAAGAAGCAGCTGCCCGGATCATCGAGCACTTCGACAACCACCCGGACTGCTACACGTACTCGCTCGGGGTCAACGACGGCGGTCAGATCTGCCGGTGCGACACGTGTCGGGACAAGAACCGGAATTTCCCGGACTGGTGTGAATCACAGTCCTACTACGAGTGGGTGAACGAGGTGGTCCGCATCGTCCGGCGGAAATACCCCGACCGGTACTTCGGCCTGCTGGCCTATGCCATCGTCTACATGCCCCCCGAGGGCATCGTCCTCGACGATCACATCGTGCCTGTCCTGGCCTGGGACATGCGATACTTCTGCGACCCCGAGATCGCCCGCGCCAAGTCCGAGGAATACGTGAACAAATGGAAGGCCGTGTCGCCGGCCCTCGGATGGTGGGACTACACGTTCGAAGGGTCCTACTTCGTGCCGCCGTACCAGGCCGGTTTCGTGGCCCGGCAGCTGAAGAAGCTCTACCACAACAGCGGCCTGAGATTCTACTACGACGAAGTGCATCCAGGCAGATACTTCAAGAACGCGCCGCAGGAGTACCTGAAGAGGGCGCTACTGTGGAACATCGACCGCGACACGGCCGACATCCTGGGGGAGTGGTTCGAGCTGGCCGTCGGCAGAGACGCCGCCCCGCACATGGCGAAGTACTTCCAGGTCTGGGAGGCCCTCTGGACTGACCGCATGGTCAGTACGGAGTGGTTCAAGGAACGCTGCGAGGGCGAACGCGTCGCGCCCTTCCTGCAGAGGATGGACTGCCGGTACATGGACGTGCTGACCCGGGACGACGTCCGTCGAGCCGAGAAGCATTTGGATGCCGTCGTCCGCCTGGCTGGAACCGATGCGCAGAAGAAGCGCGCACGGTTCTTCCAGGATTACTTCATGATGGCCAAGTCGAAGTTCTTCCTGCCCCACATCGCGTCCGTCGCGATGTCCAGGGACCATGTCAAACTCGAGACGAAGGGGACCGTCTGTCGGTTCGGGTTTGACTCCGACTTCGAGACGTGGAGTACGTGGAAGAGCCGGCACAGCACAGCCAAGCACTCCCATGACCCGAACGAGGGAAAAAGCGGGAAGGGATGTCTGCAGTTCGACAACAGCGATTCGTTGGCAGGAAGCCTGGCCTTCACCAACACATTCCCCATGCCCGAGGCCGGGAAGGCCTACCGCGTCTCGGTGTGGTGCAAAACCAGCAACGAGACGGAACTGGCTTTGAATGTGTGGCTCAAGACGAAGCAGGGGCCGTTCGGCAAAGTCCCCGGCAGCAAGGGACAATTCAAGTATATTCACAAAGCTGTCAGTGCCGGCGATTGGCAGGAGCTTTCCGTGTGCATTGCGGCACCGGAAGAGGGCTGGGAGGAGGTGGCGGAGATATACTGTTTTGCCAGCGGCACGCCACCCGTTGGCAGCCTATTCTGGTTCGACGACTTCTCGATCGAGGAGGTGGCGCTCAAAGCCGAGTGATCGGGGAAACCGCTCCCAGGTACACCGGTTCAACGGAGCCGTTATTGTGAACTATTCTGGTCTGATTGCCGTGTGTATCATTGCCGCATGTGCGGCGAGCTCCGAGGGAGCCGAATCGATGACGCTGCTCAAGGTCGCGGATCACGGGGCGCTGGGCGACGGCAGGACAGACGACGGTCCCGCGATTCGGAGAGCCTTCGATGCGGCGAAGAAGCGCGGCGGACCCGCCACGGTGGTATTCGAGAAGAAGCGCTACCTGCTCGGGGACAACCCCAAGGCCTGGCACTATTTCGTGATGGAGGACTTCAATGATCTCGTGATCGAGGGGAACGGCGCCACCTTGGTTTGCTCCGACGCCAACCTCTGTTTCCACTTCAGCGGCGGCAGGAATATCACGGTGCGTGGATTGACCCTTGACGTGACGGCACCCCGCGTCACCCAGGGCGAAGTCATTGCCTTGGACAAGAGCGCAAGCATGGACGTGAAGGTCATGGAAGGCTACCCGGCGCCGCCGGTCGAGTCGTTCCTGAAGGCCAACAAGCACCGTGCCTGGGGTGGCGGCGGCCGCCACATGATCGTCTTCGAAGCAGGCGGCGAAGCGCGGAACACGGGGATGGGGAGCGACCACCTCTACATCAAGAACATCCGCAAGGTGTCAGAAGGCGTGTACCGCTTCTTCGTCAAAGATGATTACATAAAGCGCTTCCCGGGTGTCGCCGTTGGCAACTGGATTACCTATGGGCACAACAAGGCAAGCCTGCCTGCATCGGTCAAAGCAACCAAGGACAAGTCGGCGAGCATCTATGCGCAGATCGCGGCTGACCGGGTCGAGAACCTGACGCTGGAGGACATCACCATCGTGGGGTCGTTGAACGGCGGCATCCGCGTCTCCGACATGCCCGGTGATATTGTCCTCCGCAACGTCAATATTGTCCGCAAACCCGGTACGAAGAATCTGCTCTCAACGTGTTCGGATGCCCTGCATCTGATGAGTATCCGCGGTCGACTTGTGGTTGAGGGGTGTGTCGTCGAGTCGCCTGGAGACGATTGCCTCAACGTCGGCACGCTGATGGAGACCATCGTGGCTCGCTCGAAGACCGATCCAAGACGGATGACGATGCGTACTACGGACAACCGCTATTACTACTACACCATCCGCGTCGGAGACCGTCTGCAGTTCATGGATATGAAGGCCGGGAAGGTCCTTGGTGTGGGCATCGTCACTGACGTTACGTTCTACCGTCCACGCCGGGAACACCAGGTCACTATCGACCGGGAGGTCGACGGGTTGGATTCCGGGGATGTCCGGGTAATGAATCTGGAGCAGATGACCCGTTCAACAGTCGTTCGGAACAACACCATGGTGCCTTGCATGCGGAACGCCATGCTCGTGCGGGCGCAGAATATGACGATTCACGACAACCGGATCGACTGCTCAGCCGGCGGCGTTCTCGGTGTGACTCTCTATCCTTCTATGGGGGAATATGCACGACTTCGGAATATCCGCATCATTGACAACACGTTTGTCTGCCCGGGCAATCGATGCATCGCATTTACCAGCCCGCACAAGCTGGCCGACGGCCAGTGCGATGCGCAGCATGTCCAGATCCGCGATAACGTCTTTGAGACGGGACGAGGCGGAGCCGTCCGGGTCAGAGGCGTGGATGGGTTGACCTGGCGGGGTAATCAGTTCAGGAACGGCGCAAATGTCGTTGATGATCCTACTGAATTGGTTTCTCTTGCGGATTGCACGATTGCCGAGGACAACATCAGGGAATTCCCCGTCGCCGACTTCGGGGCGAAAGGCGATGGGACAACCGACGACGGGCCGGCGATCCGCAAGGCTGTTGCGGCGGCCGTCGCCGCGGCGCCCGGCACCAAAGTGGTCTTCGAGAGTCGGCGCTACCGGCTGGGCCGTGCCAAGGTGGATTACCACATCGCGCTCAAGGGCGTGAAAGGCCTCACCATTGAAGGCAATGGGGCAGAGCTCATCAACAACCCGTGGAACAACATCGTCAAACTCGAAGAATGCGAGGGTGTCACAGTACGCGGCTTCGTGATCGACTGCGATCCGCTCCCCTTCACTCAAGGCACCATCATCAAAGTGGACCCGGAAGAGGGCGTGTTTCAGCTGCGGGTTCACGATGGTTACGACAATCCGCTTGAGGTCTATGATCGCATCGGCAAAGCAAAACCGGACTGGGGCTGGGGCGTCTGCATCGATCCCGTGGAGCGCAAACGCAAACCCGAAGCGGTGATGCATTTCTTCATCCAGAATGTCACGACTGCTGACGAAGGCACAAGCCTGCTGCGCGTGCAGCTCAAAGACGCCTACCGCAAACATGCACGGGAACTCAACCCCGGCGACCGATTTGTCATCACCATCAAGTACGGCGGACACGGGGCGAGTTTCCAGGTCAACCGAAGCAGAAACTGTCGCCTTGAGGACAACACGATCTATACGGGCAAGTACGGCATGACCCACTCGCTCAGCGACAACCGTGGCCGCATTCACATCAAAGGCGTGAAAATCACCTTCAGGCCGGGGACCGACCGACTCATCACCACGCCGAAGGACGGCTTCCACGCCAAACACAATGCTGTTGGGCCGATCATCGAAGACGGGCTTTTTGAGGGAATGCTTGATGATGCTATCAACATCTCAGTCTGCCCCTACTGGGTGAGGGAGGAGCTCGGCAACAACCGATATCTGATCGCTGAAGTAGCGTTCTCGCCCCGTCCCGGCGACACGCTCATGGCCTACACGCCGCGACCGGGGACGATCGTTGACGGCTTGGTCGTCCAATCCGTCGAGAAGCAGCCCACGCCGAAGGGAATGCGCGGTCGGTGGAACATCATTGCCCTGAGCAAACCCATTCCCGGCTTGGGAATCCACCGAGGAGGCAATCTCTTCCCAGGCGGGCGGGAGAAACTCACCTTCACCGGCCTATACAACATCGATGCCTCGGGCAAGGACTACATCGTCCGAAACAACGTCTTTCTGGCCCAGCGCCGGCACGCCCTGTTGGCCCGCACCAGCGGAGGGCTCTTCGAAAACAACCTCGTAGACGGCGTTGGCGGCCATGGCGTCTCACTCAACAACGAGATCGGCAGCTTCTACGAAGGGCCGCTCCCCCGGGACACGGTGATCCGCAACAATACCTTCCGCAACACCTTCTGGGATGCGATCAAAGTCTACACCAACGGCAAGGGTGCGATGGCCCGCAATATCACCGTGACCGGCAACCGTATCAGCAACTGGTACACCAGTCCGAGGGAACGCGGCCCGGCGGCGGGGATCAACCTTAGAAATGTGGTGAGTGGGGTCGTCGCGGACAACATCATCGGGCCCGGCAAGGCTGATCCGGAAATCTCCACCCCCATCCTGCTCAAGAACTGCAGCGAGATTCGCAACGAGGGAAACCACGTCAACTCGCGATAGAGCTGGAACCCGGGCGGCAGCTCTATTTCTTGATCCCATGTGCCTCTGTCAACAGGAACAAGTCTGTCGTGTTCGCGGCGCAGGAGCACGTCAGGCCTCCCCCGGCGTCGACAGCAAAGTCTTCGCCGCCGGCCAAGCTGACGGCGGTCAACCCCGGCTCCAGAGCGATCCCGACGTCGGCGGTCTGGTCTGCAAGATTCGCGACCAGAAGGTAGCGCTTCCGGTCGGCGCCGGTGATTTCGAGAGCGCGGACCCCGATACCAGGGGCGTTTTCCAGTACTTTCCAGCTGAAATTCGCGGTCTCGTCCGGTCCGGCGCCGACGATCACGGCAAAACCGACATCGTAGAGGATGGCGCCGCAGTCGTAGTCCTTAACGCCAAGATGGATGGGGTAGCAGATTTCCTCGGCGTGAAGGCCGCCGACGCATTCACCGACCTTGGAGTTGATCGCGATGTTGCGGCAACCGGGGCGGAGGATCGAGAGCTGGTCCGCGCCGTAGAGCCCAACCACGCCGAGACAGTCGTCGATGTTAAGCCAGCTTGTCCCGTTCTGGAGGATTTCCTCCCGCACCGACGGTCCCGTCAGAGAGAACTCCTCGCTCCCGACAACGTACGTCCGGTGATTCTGGTTGAAGATGTCGTTGGGCACCAGAAGCCTGAGGCCTTTGACGCTCTTTAGGTAGGCGCGGCGGAGAGTTTTGGCGTATTGCAGGCCGATCACGGTGGCGTCGTCCGGCAGGGCGCACTGGACTTGCCATTGCCGGGCCAGGTCCTCTTCCACCTGACCCTCCATGTGACCGCCTCCGTGGACAACAAAGTCGCCGATGGTCAGGAAACCGCCGGGGAAGGTCCATTCCCGATGGTTCCCCAGTTTGGCCACATGCCAGGAACCCAGGCCGACGATCTCGCCACTCATGTTGCCGTTCCATTCAGCCATATCGCTCCGGGAGACCGGGACGCAGGTGTTCGCGGTGGCCCCGCCTCCCGCCCGCCAGACCCTTGAGGCGAGGCGTCTTTCGCCGCGGACCAGGCAAGCGCCGTGAAACGTCTCGGACCAGTCCGGCAAGACACTGAGATCTCGGTCCGAAATCGGACAACCGCGGAAACCGCCGTAAATCCGTCGCCAATAAGCGCCCATCGACGCCGCGAGCGCCCGGTCGCTCTCCATCCTGGTGTAATAGAGCGGCGAATGGTGGGGCAGTTCCGCCAGGCGGCCGCCCAGATAGGAGCCATCCGGAGTGGTCTGCTGTTCGGCGTCCACTTGGGCCAGCCAGCCCGCCTCCAAAGCGGTCGCATCGGGGTCACCCAAGTAGTCCCGGACAAAGAGCAAGGCCGGGATCAAGAAGTCTTGACAGAAGCAGTAACGCACCCGGGTGTCGCCGCCGATCCGCCAGAACCGACCGTCCGGGAAGAGGCAGGTCTTGACCAGGCGCCACAGTTCGGCGACATGCAGATACAAGGCTTCCGGGGGCTTGACGCCACGATTCTTGAACCAGAAATGAGCCATCGCCACGTTGGACAGGCAGGTCACCATGTAGCCGACGTTGAGGTAGGAATGGTGATCCAGAGAGAAACTGGGGAAGAAATTGGCCCCAATATGGCGCTCGGCCAGCGTCTTGCCGTCGACGATCTCTTCCGACTCGGCATCAGCTGGAACGGAGATCGAGTTGACGAGGAAAGAGACGCCTCGCTCCCAGTACTCGGCTGCCCGGGAGGCGTCCGGGTATTTGACGGCGGTTCGGCAAAGCAGCGCGCCGTTCCAGAGATTGCTCTCCGGACGGTTCTTGCCGGTTCTGCCGTCCGGGTCGCCGGCGATCTCATAGTCGTCGGTCAACCAATCGCTCTCCGACAACAGAACTCGGCGCAGTGAGTCCCGGTCGGCCGACGCCAAGTCTCCTTCCAGGGCCTCGATGGCGTGGGCCATCCGCTCTAAACCCAACCCGCTGATCCAAGTGTTGCCCCAGGAATGGTTGTCGAGGCATCGGCAGGAACCGGTCGCGTGCGATTCCAGGTTGAATCGCACCATCTTCCGGAATCGATCTGACAACTCGTCCCGTGAACTGCCAGCCCGTTCCGGATCAAAATCCGGATCGGCGGCGGCGACGCCGTAGGCCGCCAAAGCCTTCTGCTGTGTCTGCACGCCCCAACTGTCAAAGCCGGAACCGTAACACAGCAGATCCGGCCGGTCCGGGGGCTGATAGAGGTACTTCTCACTGGCCTTGAACCACAATTCGAGGGAGCGCAGATAGGCCAGACGCTTGATATCCTCTTCCATTTCAGACCTCGCATTCAGTTCGGGGAGGACTCTGTCTGGAATGCTCCGGGCAGCCCCGGTGGCGCTCTTCTCACCCCGATCACAGATTTCCCAAAAGCAGTCACTGTCCGGCGGAACCATCGTTGGGAGCGCTCGGCCCCGAACGCAGGTCCAGCGGAATTCGATCCACTGCCTCTACCTTCCCGCTCTCGATCGACCGGAAGATAGCATCGGTGATGAGTTCAGTTTTCACGGCACTCTCCAGCGTACACACCGGCGAGCGTCCGCAGAGCCGTGCGTCAACATAGTCCTCGATCATCGGCAGATGCCAGTTCTCGCAGGCCGGGACCTCGGTCTTCTCCGTGCCGGCGCGGGTGATTTTGACCACGGGACCGTTGCCGTACGGCGGCCATTCGGGCCAATGGATGCGCCCCGACGAACCGAAGAACTCCATCTCGTGCCGTACTCCCGGAGAGTTGCTGTTGAACACGATGGTGAAGATCTCGCCCCCGGGGAAGGTCAGGACTACTGTGGACAGATCCTCGACGTCGTTCCGGGCCACGGAGTCGATGGTGCTTGCCTGTGCCATCGCGCCCGACGGCATGCCGAAAAAGCCGTGCACGATGTCGATCAGGTAGTAGCCCTGTTCCTTGATCCTACTGTGCCCGAGGGCTTTGCTGATCGGGGCGTTGCCGGGATGGTAGAAGGGGCTGGAATAGACGGCCCAGCCGCCGACCAGGTCCCCGATCTGTTGCCTCGCCAGCATTGTTTCGGTAAGTCTGTACTGTCCGGAGAGCCGGCGATAATTGGAGCAACTGATCACTCTGTCCGAGGTGCGTGCGGCCGCCAATAGCCTCAGGCATTCCGCCCCGTTCAGTCCAAGGGGTTTCTCGCACAGCAGGTGCTTCCCGGCCGCGAGGGCCTGCAGGCTCAGCTCGATGTGGGTGGACTGCGGGGTCGCGACGTAGACGGTGTCGGCCTCGCTTCCGCTCAGCGCCCGGGCGAAGTCCGAGTAGACGGCCCCGACATCGTGCCGCGCCGCCAACTCCGAGGCGCGCTCAGGGTCGATGTCACAGACCGCAACGAGCCGGGAGTGCCGCGCGGTTGTCAGCGCCGGGGCAACGCGCTTGCCGGCGATGTCGCCCGCACCTACCAACAGCCATCTCACCTCACCCATTGCTTCATCCCTTTCCTCTTCTGAGCTCACGAAGCCCCGCCAGCGCAGTCCGGGTCTCCGAGTTTCTCGATGGTCAGCGGGTTGTTGCCCGGCTGGGGAAGTAGCGAAATCCGGGGGGCAATCCGGCTCCGAGCCCCG
Organism: Lentisphaerota bacterium; assembly: GCA_018676675.1. Classification (GTDB taxonomy): domain Bacteria; phylum Verrucomicrobiota; class Lentisphaeria; order Oligosphaerales; family JABHEG01; genus JABHEG01. The sequence continues at coordinate 11,869 of JABHEG010000042.1, read as the reverse complement.
AGAACAGTGGGGCGCCTCCCACGCGGGTGAAAGCCACCAGGATGACACTATGTTGGCAGAAGCGCCGCCATGCCACCCCATCGGTGGCCATGCAGATGTGCGAGCGTGCAGATCAAGCCACGAACGCCCCGCCTCCGGGCGATGGACCACAGCCCTCAGCCACAGCGGGAGCATGAGATGTCAACGCCGAATCGACCGAACATCCTGATTCTTCTTCCGCACGACCTTGGAGACTTCCTGGGATGCTACGGTCATCCCAGCGTCCACAGTCCCTCGATCGATCGCATGGCGAAAGAGGGGGTCGTCTTCACCCATTGTTTCACGCCATCCCCTGAGTGTTCGCCCAGTCGGGGGTGCCTCTTCACCGGATTAATGCCCCATCAGAACGGCTTGATGGGGTTGTCCAACTTCGGTTGGTCGTTGCGAGTCCCTCACCTGGCGGAACGTCTGCGCGACTTGGGCTACGCCACCCACCAATTCGGGTTTCAGCATGAGACCAGCGAACCGGCAGAGGCGTTGGGCTACCAGCACACGCACCGGGATGGCAGCATTCGGGCGGATGTGGTATGCCGGGATATCTGCGCGTTCCTAAGGAAAAAGGAAGACAGCGATGAACAACCGTGGTTTGCATGTGCCGGCTTCAGTCATGTCCACCGCCGATGGGCTGACGCCGAAAAGTCATCGTTTTCTGCCGCTGATGTGGACGTGCCCCCGTGGTTGCCGGACAAGCCGGAGGTGCGCCGGGATCTGGCCCGTTTCCACCATGACATATCCGAACTTGATGCCGCAGTAGACACGGTCCGTCAGACCTTGGAAGAAACCGGGTTGGGGAAAAACACGTTACTCATCTTCACCACAGACCACGGAGCAGCATTCCCTGGCGCCAAGGCCACTCTCTACGACCCGGGGATCCATGTGCCACTGATTTTGCACTGGCCCGGACATGTGGAGGGAGGCACGCGTCACGATCAACTCGTGAGCAATATGGATGTGTGCCCGTCCCTGATTGAACTGGCCGGAGGGAGCCCGCTGGCGGGTCTGGCAGGCCGCAGTTTTGCGCCCCTTCTCAAGGGGGAAGCATACCGGGAGCGGGAATCCGTGGACGGGGCGCTCTTCTACGACGTGGCCTATGATCCCATGCACTATGTGCGGACAGCTACCCACAAGTACATCCGGTCCTTTGCGGTAGACGATCAAGAGGCCGTGGGAGTGGACCCGGAGATGCGTTCCACCTTCGCCGCGGGACGCTGGATCCGTGTGGATGACTTTGATGTCCTCACCAGCCCCACCTGGCAAGCGCTTGCACCCGATGGGACCTGTCCTCTCCCTGAGAAGGAAGAGCTATATGATCTAGAGAATGATCCCATGGAGCGAACCAACTTGGCAGGGAACGCAGCCGCGGAAGCAGTGCTGCAGAACATGCGCTGTCGGCTACAAGACATGATGACAGCAACGGAGTCTCCCCTGCTCAAAGGGCATGTCCCGCCGCCTGAAAAGCAGCGGGCTGCTGCTCGCGGCTATGGCCCCCGCACCGAACGTTCATTGGAGGAAATAGGTCGACGAAAGGCCTTGCAGTGACTCTACGCATCGGGACAGCAGTTCGTGAGGTGAGCCAATACTCGACAAACGGCTCGCAGCCCCGGGACAGTAAATGGATGGACCAATATCGTGACACAATACGTCCCGGTTCGAGACGTCTCTGGCTTGTTGCTGCTTTGGCATTCGGGATCGGCACGGGGGTCTGCGTGAAAGCAGCGGCAACCCGATCAGTGTGGCAGATTGGTCTGGCTCGAAAACAAATCACGCCCAAGACACCGATCCGCCTCGATGGGTATGCAGCGCGTCAGGGGCCATCGACGGGCGTCATCCACGATATCCACGCGAAAGCTCTTGCCCTTCAGGATCAGAATGGGCACCGGGCTCTGTTGATCACCGCGGATGTAATTGGTTTCCCTGCTCACGTCTCGCGTGAGCTCTGCCGTCGCATCATGGCACGTACCGGGTTGAGCCGAGCGCAGATCCTTATCAATCCCTCGCACACTCACACCGGACCAACCATCTGGCTGTCCGCTGACGGCCGGATCCCGAAAGATGAGAACATCGCCGTATTCGCCCGCTATACGAACACGTTGTGTGATCGCCTGGCAGAGCTCGCCGCCGCGGCGTTCGCAAACCTTGAGCCAGCCCACCTCTCCTGGGCCACGGGCAAGATCCACTTCGCGGTCAACCGTCGAGAACACGGAACGCGCGGGGTCCGCATGGGCGTCAATGAGGACGGTTATGTGGACCGCACGGTCCCTGTGCTCAGCATCACGGCAATCGACGGGAGGCCTCGGGGAGTCGTTTTCGGCTGCGCCTGCCACAACACCACATTGATGCCGAAACACACCGAAATCTGTGGCGACTATGCTGGTTTTGCCCAGGAAGAACTCGAGCGAACACACGTGGGAGCACAGGCCCAGTTCATCATCGGCTGTGCGGGTTCAACCAACCCGCGCCCACGTGGAACGGTCGAAGCGGCCCGGCAACACGGAAAGGCACTGGCGGCTGAGGTCTCTCGTGTCCTGTCGGCTGATCTCAAGCCCATTTCGGGCCCACTGTGCACCGAACTTGCCTGGGTGGACCTGCCTCTGGCACCGGCGCTTCCGCGCGAGGAACTCGAACGTCAGGCAAGGGGACGGGGATCCCTCGCAGCTGTTGCGCGGAAGACACTCGCGGCCGTAGACGCAGGCAAAGAGCTCCTTACCAGCTATCCGGCACCAATCGCAGTCTGGCAACTGGGGAAAGACATGACTCTGGTCGGCCTCTCCGGTGAAGTCGTCGCCGAGTTCGTCCCGCGGGTGCAAGGGGTGCTTGGCCCCGAACGGTTGTGGATCGCAGGATACTGCAATGAGGTCTTTGGTTACCTGGCGACGGCGAGCATTCTCCGCGAAGGAGGCTACGAGACACGTGGCCTCTTCCACAAGATCGGCGCAATCGCTCCCGAAGCGGAAGATGGGGTCATCCAGGCCCTCTGTGAGTTAGCCAGGAAAGCCGGTCGACCGGAGTGCACCGACGCGAAACCAAAGCAATGACCATGGAGGCGACTCGCCTGCGGCCCGGGCTCTCCAATGCCCTGGGATACCGGATATGTGCCCAACCAGGGACGTGATATGATGAGAAGATGGTACATGGTGACAGGGCTCCTGTGCAGCTGGCATGCGCTGGCTGCGCAACCGGTGCTCGTCGAAGCGGAGGCATTCCAGGCTCTGGGCGGCTGGGTCAACGACTCGCAGTTCATGGACCAGATGGGCTCGCCGTTTGTGCTGGCCCACGGTCTCGGTCGACCGGTAGAGGATGCTGCAACATCGGTTACCCTCCCCTCCCCTGGTCACTACCGCATTTGGGTACGCAGCCGCGACTGGGTAGCCCAGTGGACCAACGGCAAAATCCAAGCCCCGGGCCGCTTCCAGGTGCTTGTCGACGGCAAAGCCCTGCAAACAACCTTCGGCACGGAAGGAGTCGACTGGCACTGGCAAGACGGCGGCGTGGCGGAGTTCGCAACAGCCGAATGCAGGCTCAGACTGCGCGATCTCACCGGCTTCGAAGGCCGTTGCGACGCGGTCCTGCTCTCGCCCGATCTCGACTACACCCCGCCGGATGATGCGCCGGCCGTCTGGCGGCGGGAGCTACTGGGGTATCCCAAAGCCCCCGTACTGAAGGGCGACTACGACCTGGTAGTGGTTGGCGGAGGGATCGCGGGGGTGAGCAGCTGTCTCTCCGCGGCCCGCCTGGGAGTCAAGGTTGCCCTTATCCACGACCGCCCCGTCACCGGCGGGGCCGCCAGCTCAGAATCTACGGTTGGTCTATGCGGCAGGACCTGCTTCGAGCCCTACCCGGAAGTTGGTGCCGTGGTCAACGAGATCGCCTGGAGCTACGGGGAGAGAGGCTTTGCGTTCACGAGCGCCACCGAAGCCGGGAACTACCAGGTCCAAGCCCTCAAGGAGGCGAGCGTCGATCTCTACATCAATTTCCGGGGCAACAAGGTGTTCATGGAAGATGGCCGTATCCGCGGAGTCGCGGCGGCAAACATCGTTGATGGGACTCACATCCGTGTGAACGGCAAGTGGTTTCTCGACAGCACGGGCGACGGTTGCATCGGCGTTTTGGCCGGCGCCGACTACGACACTGGCATTTTTCACATGGGCCGCACCAATCTCTGGACCGTTCACGATACAGGCGAACCCGCCAGCTTCCCGCGGTGCCCCTGGGCGATCAATTTGACGAACAAACCGTTTCCAGGGCGCAATACGCCGGAGTTCCCGGCGATCAAGAGCTTCGACAGTTTCTTCGGCTGGTATTGGGAGAGTGGTTTCAAGCACGATCCTATCACGAGGGGCGAATGGATTCGTGACAACAACTTCCGGGCCATGTATGGGGCCTGGGATGTCATCAAGAACGTGGACAAGACGCACCCGGGTCACCACATTCGGTTTGCTCGCTGGATCTCCGGCAAGCGAGAATCCCGACGCCTGATGGGAGATGTGATTCTGACGGCCCAGAATCTCACGTCGGGGCGGGTCTACAGAGATGGCGTCGTGCCGTTGAGTTGGCGCATGGACTTCCACTTCCCGCACCCGCATTTCTTCGATGCCGACAGAGCCCGGGAGGGGACGTTCCACGACTGGCCTTTCATCTCGCATGCTCCGCACGGGGATCGTGACCGTTTCCGCACCCCCTACTGGATGCCGTACCGATGTCTGTACTCCCGCAATATCCCGAATCTGTTCATGGCGGGGCGCGATGTCAGTGTGACCCAGGAGGCCCTGGGATCCGTACGGGTACAGGCCACCACGGGTATGATGGGGGAAATCGTCGGCATGGCCGCATCGATCTGTGCCCGATACCAAGTCGATCCACGTGTTGTCTACGAAACGTATCTGGACGAGCTGTTCGACCTGATGGACAGAGGCACGGGCAAACCGAAACCCATCAAGGTGTTGGCCTACGAGCCCTTCGCGTTTGAGGGAAGGCTGAACGCTGCCGGCTCCGGCTCCGGCTGGAAGGGACACTGGACCGCGACGGGCGATTCCGAAGCGGGATTGTCGGCGGCCAGCTTGTCCTATCCGGATGACGTCGAGGTCCTTCCCCAAGGTGGCAGTCTCTCAGAGACGACCGGTGGCGTTGCCGGCCAACGCTTGCTGGCAAACCCCGTGAATCTCGCCGGAGGATATACCTACGTCAGCTTCCTGGCCCGGAGAAGCGAGACCGGTAGCTTTAGGTTGACGTTCAACAACGCCCAGGGACATCAGCGACTGGCGCTGAGCGTCGCCGACGACGGCTCCGTGGCCCCACAGGGCGGCACGGTGGCAACCAACAGTGCTCCCGGGCTGTTCAAAGCAGACACCCCATATCTGGTGGTGCTGAAATTCTTCAACGGCGGGGGGGACCAGGGAGCGGTGGCGCTCGCCAGACTGTTCGAGGTCGGCAAGGACAGCGTGCCGGCCAGTCAGCGCAAACTGACGTGGGATGTCAGCTCGGCCGGCTCCCGTACCGGTGTTCAGCAGGATCGACTGATGCTCAGTATCCCGACCGGGTCCGTGCAACTGGACGAATTGCGCATCGCCACGAGCTGGAAGGGCATATTGACTGCGCCCCGATAGAGCCGTTGCGGCACAGACACAGACAGATCTCACGATAGCATCGAGGACAGAACACATGCTGGAACACAGGACGCATATTGTAATGGCATCGGCTCTCGCATGCCTGTGTCAGATTATCCAGACCGCAGCGGCGGCGGAGATCCCGACCGGGACATCGCGCGACACTGGTTCCAAGGTATCGATCACCTTGGAGGATCACGGACATCATGTTGAGGTCACGGACAAAGGCGGAGGGCTCTATCACATCAGGACCCTCGGCAATGATCCCTACATCAGTGCCAAGTTCCTCGCGGAACCCATTGACCCACTGACGCAACACATCCTTGCCTTTGAATACACGGCTGACACCAACCCTGAGCTTCTCCAAGTCTTCTACGGGCCACCTATTTCCGCGGCTGCCCAAGCTGCTGCCCCCATGGCGGTCGCCGCGGACTGGACAGAATTCAGAATCGACCTCAAAGAGACCGGCAAGAACTTCCGGGGCCCCATCATTCTCTTCCGCCTCGACTTCGGCCTCAGAGCGAACGTGAACTTCAGGATCCGCAACGTACGCTTGCTGGGACCTGGCCCGGGCAAGAAGAACCTGGTGCCCGGGCCATCCGAACGGCTGGTCACTGTCGAGGTGGATACCGTCGTCATCGACTTTGCCGAGGCGTTTGACGCGGCGACGTCCGAAAACAGCCTGAGCACCAAACAGATCAAGAGCCTCACCATCGACAAAATCGATGGCCGGGGCATCTTCCAGCACTCGCCGGGGGATGTGTCTAACGGCAATGCCAGGATCACGTATGCGGATGTGCTGATGCCGACGATCTCCGGTGACGAGAAGCTGATCCTGTCCTACCACAAGGGCCTGAATGTCGATCACACCACCAGGGATCAGGCTGACGGCGTCGGCTTTGTGGTTGCGGTTGACGGCAAAGAGGTCCACCGGTCCCTCAAGCAGACCAAGGATTGGGAGAAGATGGCGTGCGATCTCAGTGAGTTCGCAGGCAGAACAGTCACAGTTTCCCTGGAAATGGACGGCCTTGGCAACTCAAACTATGACCAGGCTACGTGGGGGCATCCCCGCATCATCGTTGAGGGCAGGAGGCAGACAAAGCAGGTGATCGAGAAGGTCTTTGGCATAAGGCTGTCGGGAGTGAAACCTGCCCGGGCAGCCGCAACAACGCTCCACGCGAAAACCGACGAGGCTGTGACTCTGGTCTCGTCGTTTTACAGACACCTCAACCTCGACGCAATGATCCAGGGGGCCGCAAGCACCCCCCATGCCCGGCCGCTGGTGCCCTATGGACCGCGCCTCGTTGCCGGTGAGGGCCCCCATCCAGACAACCACACCATCGTGCGAATCCTCGGCAGGCATCAGCTGCCCGTGGCGCAGTTTCTTGCCTTTCCTGCGGACGTCCGCGGCGGGGTCGGGGTGGAATGTGGTCGCTTCGGGAGACCAGATGAACTGCGTATTGTGGCCTATCCCCTGGCAGGAAAAACCAGAGCCCTGCGGGTCTTCGATGAGCACGGAGGTCTGCAGAATGAGATCGGCGTGAATGAGGCGGTCTCGCCTCCCTTCTCTGTTTGTGCTGGCGATTTTCTGAGCACTCGCCCCGGAGACGAAATAGCCGTGGCCTCGGCCCGCCAGAAGGAACAGGACATGACCGTGCTCTTCTATGGCGGGAAGGGGGAACTGCTCGAGACAAGAACGCGTCGACGCAGAGGAAAAGGCAAGACATCAGTGCATCTCTCCTGTAAGCCCGACGGCCAACGGGACGCCGTGATGTTCTACGATGAAACGTCTCGGACCAGTTGTGTTGTGGACACATCCAGACGGGACCAGAACAGCCTTCACCTGGCCGGCCTTCCCAGCGGCAGCAGGATCTTCCCCAGCGCATACGCAGACCGCGACCTCAATGTCGTCCGAGACGGGAGCGTCGAGTCATGGCTGACGGCACACGGCAAGGGCAAACAGGTTCGCATCAATGCCGGCTCGGAAGAGAACATTTTCTGGTACTACCTGCAGAAGAGCCATGCGGGCGACAAGGCCCAGTGGCAAGAACTGCCGGACGCGAGGTATATCAGGAACGGGAAATACAACTTCCTGGGCGGGGTCGCCAACTGGAGCGAGGTGCTGAAGTCGGGGGAACTCGAGGGGCATTCCTACGCGGACTGGACCGGCGGCAGGTTCGCCAAGGCCATGCTAAAGCGCCTGGCCGAGTACGATCAAGGACGCCCAAAGACGTGGTCGCCGATCGTCTCCCACCGCTGGGGTATCGCAGCCATGTGGCCCACCATGAACATCAAGGACACGACCTACGGTCTGCCCAAGTACATGCTCCTCGACCGGGACAATGAGACCATCAAGTCCGGCCATTTCGGCCATGTCAGCTTCAGCTATGGCAGCTACAACTTCGAGATGCCGGGGCTGGACGACTTCTACACCTATTGCCAACGGGAGTTTCTCAGGAGGCTGGCCCCTCTGCATCGGGCCAATCCTGAACATCTACTCGCCGTCGAACCGAATCATGAAAACGAGATTGTCTCAGGCGAAGGTGGTTCGACCTCGATCGGCGACTACAACACCAGTACTATCGAGGGCTTCTACAAGTACCTGCTCGTCATGTACAGCGATCTAGCCGGAATCAACTCCGCCTTCTCCTCTGCCTTTGGATCTGACTTCTTCGACGCCCCCCGGGACAGAGACCGCGGGGCCTGGGACAGCTATGACGTTGCCAATCCATATTTCGTGAAGTGGCTCGAATACAACACGACTCTCGTGCACCGTCGGGTCGGCAACACGTTTCGGGAGGCCCTGCTGGCCGGATTCCCTCCTGAGGCAATCAAGTGTCACCAGATACCTGACTCCTATGTGTTCGGCTTTGAGATCGGCTTCTCCGCGAAGACCCGACGTATCACCCCCATTGACTGGATGCTCAATGCGGGCACAGGCTTCGGCTTCACCCGCTACGGGACCTGGTACAAGAAGAAGCACAACTGCGCGCAGGGCTCTCATTCCTCGGGTTTTGACTCGGTACTCATCGGCGAGTATGGCTCTCTCACTCCCAACGAGGAAGATGCCTATCGACAGCTCGTCTATATGCAGGAGCACGGCATCAATTTCCTGCACGTCATGTGGTGGCCCAGTTCACACGACCGAGGCTATAACAAAGCCCAGATTGCCGCACTGAAGCGATTCGCCGCGGAGAATGATGTCCCGAAGCCGGGTTTGGCCGGGGGCATCCGGGAAGTCAGGCCGTACAGACGGGACGGGATGGCCTACGACATTGCTTCCCTCGGAACCGGCTCAGAACACACGGGCTTACTCAAATCTCTCAAGGCTGACGGCAAGTGGGAAGGAACGGTCTACACAGTGCCTTTCCACGCACATGTGGATATCACCCAGGTCGCCGACAGCGACGCGACGACAGTCAACCAAACGGAGGCGGAGCTCTGCAAAGTCGACGATATCTACTCCGGCATGCAGCTGGAGATCGTCTTCACCGGCAGATCCACTGAGCCGACCTCACTTGTGGTCAAAGCCTACCATGCAGGGCACCACCTTCGCGACCAGGACATGGCGGTCGAGCTTAGCCCGAAGGAGCGGCACTACCGATTGATCAAGACATTCTCCATCCCCATTGCCGAACTCAGTTTCAGACTCCAGACCGGCAGGGGAGAGGCCGAACTGACCGACCTGGAGGCCCTGGAACACAGGGAACGGACCGTACGCCTCAAGCAAAACGTCCTTGAGGGCAAGCGTCATAGCGGGGGCATCACATTTGACGTGCTGGAGTAGCGCCCCTGCGCGCGCCCCCCCCCAACGAACAGCACTGAGTGCGGTTGTGAATAGTGCAACGGCCGATGAGAACACCCATGAAGATCACGCCAGGAATCCTGATGGCATCCGCAATACTGATCTGCGGTTGCACCGTGAAGGACAGGAACGAAACGTTCGAGGGAGCGACTGTGCCGAGTTCCTCGCTTGCGCGGAAGAAAGCCGATACACTCCCGGGATTCGGTGATGCGGTTGGGGCGATCGTTGGACGCCTTGTCGCCGCACACGACGCCCAACTGCCCGGGAATGTGGGAGGGGCACCGTGTGCCGCGATCCATCGTTGGACAGCGGAGACAGCTGGCAGCGTGCGCATCGTCGGCAGTATTCGCAAGCTCTCCCCGGGAACCGAGGCCGAGTTCCACGTCCTTGTCGACGGCAAGGAGATCTGGCAACGCAAACTCGAAACCGGGGATCTGCTTCGGCACGGGGTCGACATCGTCGCGTACGATCTGGCTGACGGAGGGGCGGTGGATCTCGTAGTGACGACGGAAGCGGAGCCTGTTCAGATCGCCGTGGCACTCCAGTTCGTCCCGGAGCCATTCGTTTCGCGCTGGCGTCCAGGTCTGCCCACGGGATATCCGACATGGACCGAAAAAAAACGAGTGGCCTTGCGCAAGAAGGGACAGGACATCCTCCAACAGATCCGCGAGGCCTCGACAGCAGGTCGGAAACGGATCGTGATTCCGCCCGGCCACTATCTTTTCCACGCCAACTGGAGCCGTGCCTCCACGCTCAAGGATCTGGCGGATCTGGAGATTGTCGCTGAAGGCGTCACGTTCTGGTTCGAGCCGCCTATGATTCACGCGCTGCTATTCGACAACTGTCGCAATGTCACCGTGCGCGGCCTGACCATTGATTTCACCATGCCCGTTTGGTTCCAGGCGCGAGTCAGTGAGATCGATCGCGAAGGAGAGCCGCTACAGGCCGACCTGATGGAGGGCTACTCACCCCGAGATGCCAAAGGCGAGACGCAGACGGGAGGCAATCGTGCATTCATGTTCTACGACGCGAACGGACGCTTCATCAACCACCGACACACGCCGGCCGACTGGCAGCTGTCGCGGGATGGCAGAAGCGTCACCTGCAGGGAATTCAGGCGCAACAAGGTCCCGGATGCGCTGGAGCCTGGCGGCTACATCGTCGGCACGATCCGAACAGGGGCTGCCTTGCGTTCGGAGAACTGTGCTCGCATGCGCTTTGAAGATATCAACATCTGGTCCAGCCCCGGTGTGGCAGTCCGAGAGGGCGGTGGAGACGGCGGACATGTCTACCTCCGGGTGCGCGCGACCCGGCGTCCGCACACGAATCGCCTGCACGCCTTTGGCGCAGATGTGTTCCACATGGCGGCAACAGATCGCGGCCCCACTCTGGATCGCTGCGAATCCGCCTACAGCGCCGACGACAACCTGAACATCCACGGCAGTTTCGGGCGCGTCGTTAAGCGCGTTGACGACCGCAGATACTACCTGCAAGGGGCTTACGAAGCGGGGGACGTCCTTGAGTTCAGGGACATGAAATCGGTGAAACTCCTCGGCTCTGCCAAAGCCATCTCGGCAGAGAGAACGCCTGGCGGTCCAGCTCTGGCAATCAACGACAAGTACAAGGCGAAGGGGGAGTTCTTCGTCGAGCTCAATTCGCCGCTCGTGTTGCCGGAGCTATCCCTCGTCGTGATGGATGGTAAGAGGTCAAGCGCGGGATGGTCTGTCCGCAACTGCTGGTTCCACTCGAACTTCCAACGCACGCTCATCAACGGCTCGCCTGGAGGGCTGATCGAGAACACGACGCTCCAGAACGTCGGTATGGGCATCTGCATCCAGTTCGAAACGTGGGGGCCCTGGATGGAAGGTCCATTCGCGCGCGATCTCGTGATCCGCAACAACCGCTTCCTCGACGCCCCGCCGGCCGGCCCCGCCGTCAACGTCTCCATGCACCCGCCGGGCGGCGGCAGTAACCGACGGCGCTTCGAAGCCAAACCGGTCACGAACATGACGATTGCAGGCAACTGCTTCGGTCGGACTTCCGGCATTCCTCTGAGCATCCACAACGTCGATGGCCTCACGATCCACGGCAACAGCATTGACCGACCTGCGGACACCGCACTTCCCGATCAGACCAAATGGTTCCACCTGCAGGACTGCAGCAACGTGTCGTTCGAAGACAACTGAATCTACGAGTACCGCCGCAAACGGTGCGCCTGCCACACTCCGAAAAGTGTCCCCCAAACAGGGAGAGCGTTCGCCACAGACAGTAGACACTCAGTACCTTCGAGCGCAGAATTCGGTTGGATTCCGTAACCTGCTTGCCGCGTGGTCATAGGAACTTCTCCTTGTCGATACCACGCTCGTCTGGCGCACTATAGTTGCGTGCGATCTCTGCTTTTTCCAGCTTTTCGCTCTTTTCC
>JABHEG010000105.1 GCA_018676675.1 Lentisphaerota bacterium | reverse complement strand
CTTACACATTCTTGCGGTCACTCCTTACTTGCTGGCTTGCACTGTTCGGCGCCCACCTGAGACACTGCCAATATAGCGCTAACCGCCTGCGCCGCAACAGGTGCCATGGCATTCTGCCCGCTTAAGTTGACGGCATTGCCGTCGGCCCCGCGGCGCGCTGTCGTCACACGTTTGAACATGCCGGCAGGACTCTCAAAACGCTTGAGCAGGCGGCCATCGTCCAGGCTGAGTTCGAGGTACCCGTTCCTGGTCGCGGTCCCGCGCGTGTTGACGCTGACCATCAGGCGGCCATCTCCCACGAGCTGCATGTCCCGGGCGTGCAACGGAACGGCCCAGTTCCCGGCGGCGGCCGCTTCATCGACCAGAAGGACTTGGTGCCCGGATTCATCCGTTGCCACGAAACGGTGCTTGATTTTCCCAGGTTCAGCTCCTCCTGTGAGGCAGGAGAAGAGCGCGAGAACGAGGCAGGTGCGGGAGTGCTTCATGTCGGTCGAGTCTCCTTTTCTGTGTGACTGGCGTGCTCGTTTGCGCGTCCACGCCGTTGGACGGCGCACAAACCGGGACATCATGGCTGCGTGACCAGATCCCGGAACCACTGCCGTAGCTGCCGGGTTGACGGACGCTCATCCAGGAACATTGCGGTGGCATGGAAGCGTAGACCGGAGTTCGCCCATGTCCAGGCCACGGACGGCGTGGTCGCGTCCACGACGGGCTGGTACTTCTTCTGACTGTTGTCGGTCTGGAAAATGGCGCGTCCGGTGAAGCGCTCAGCGCGTTGGACGGCGTCTTTCATGTTTGATTGATGCCATGCGCTCCCATCGTAGTGTTGACAGGCACTGAAGCCTTTCCAGAAGGCGCCAATGCGCTCGTTTCTGAGTCCGATGTAGCCACACGCGATGGCACCGCGAGAAAACCCGGACAGGACGAGGTTGTCCCGGTCCCCGCCCCAGTTTCGGCAGATGTCCTCGATCAGGTCGATGGCATAGGAGGTGGTGTCCTCGCCGTCGTTTGCTCCGAATCCACTTTCGGCGATGTCACCGGCGGCACGGTTGATGAAAGGCAGGCTCACCCAGATCGTTCCTTTGCCTTCGGTCATGCCGTAGCCCATGACGCACTGTTCCGGCCGGCCGGTCGAGTAGCAGCGCGCGTTGAGAAAAATGTTGCCGGGATACTCGGCGACAACGGGGCAGGATTTTCCTTTCTGCCAGTCCAGGGGCAGGTAGAGGACACAGTAGATGCTGGTCCCCGCATCACCAGGGAGTTGGTAGCGCACTCGCCGGCCCGCGGCCGGTAGATCCTCCGTCATGGGAGGCACATCCAGCCGTCCTGCGGGGCGCACCCACCTGGGCGCCCTTCCATCCGCAACCAGACGGGAGACGTCGAGTGCCGTGTCGGCCTTCGGACCGCGGACCATAAACCGAATCTCACTGACCTGGTTCGGGTCGATCCTCGGTGTGCCGTCTGGGTAAGTCTGCCGTAAGTCACAGCGGAATGTGCGTGTTTCGTCTGCTTTCAGCGTGGCAACGTCTCCGACTGCCCCCCAGCCGTTGGAACCGACCACCCAGAGCATGGTTTCGGTGGGCTTGGGGCTGCAGTTCCTCACGGTTGCCTGGATCGATGCAACACGCTCCAAGTTCCAGCCCTGATCAGGCACCGGTACCGCAGCCCATGCATAGCTCTGCCGTGGTGGAGCCGCCTCCAGCCGCAGCACGCGCCGAGTGTCCACGTCGGCAAACTCAGCCGTGAACCCGCGGACGTCGTCGAGCTGCGCCACGTCCCGGACATGGCTCCACAGCTCATCCGCGCCTGATATGGATGATGCCAACCCAAGCATCGTACACATGACCAGACTCCTCATTGGATATCTCCGTCTGAAACCGTTCGAGCTCCGCATCAATCGCTCAGGGGTGGTGCCGTCCGCCATCGCGGTAGTCAGTCTGCCGGCGCCGAGTTGCACCGAACCGTTTCCGTGTCGACCAAGACAATATCCGGACGCTGATCGGGGGCGATTGTGCGGAGGCTGACGTGGTCCAGGAGCAGGCCGCGAACGTGACGAGCGTAGATGCCGTGCGCGGGAACTGTGGCCCCGAAGCACCTGTACTCCGGCCAGTGTTTACCGATGGCATCCAGGTCAAGCTCTGCGAATGTCGCCGCTGCGTCCTCCCGCGTTCCGCCTCCGCTTGCCAGCATGCTGATGTTGCGGAGGGTGACGTCTTCAATGGGGTGCCCGGGAAGACCGGTGACAATGAACGCGGAGTCTTTCCCGCAGGCGGTCGAGTCGGCCAGGATGTCACTGAACACGATGTCGCGCAGGGCCTTCATCGGGGCCACGCCCTCCGAGGCATCCACACAGGCACGCTGTTGACAGAAGGTCATGAACACCGGGCGCGGGACGTTCTCCATCACGAGATTGGAGAACATCATGCGCTTCATCTCCGCGCCCTCACACATCTGAATCTTGAGCCCTGAGTCGTCGATATCGCGGAAGACACAGTTGCTGACGGCGACGTTCTCGAAGTTGCCCCGGGAAAGTAGCCCGATTCGGATGCCGGCCCACTTGCTGCAGAAACAGCAATTGGTGATCACGATGTCGCGGCAGGGGCGATCGGGGCGTGATGTCTGAAGGCAGATCGAGTCGTCACTCGTGTCAAACGAGCAATTGCTGACCCGCACGTCTGTGCAGCCGTCGAAGTCGAGTCCGTCGCCATTCCCGTTGACACGGCTGTGGATGCGCACGCTGTCGACGGCGATGTCGGAGCAATAGAGCCAGGCCGAGGTCCACGAAGCCGGCCGCACAAGCGTGATATCGTGCATGCGGATATTGGAGCAATCGACAAGGCGGATCATCATGGGCCGGTTGCCCCGGGGGTCGCCTTCGTTCGGGAAGTTCTGTCGATCTCCCTGACCATCGATTGTGCCTGTGCCGGTGATGCTGATGCCGTGAGCGTCCCGTGCGAAGATGAGACAGCGATCCATGTGCCGCTCATTCTTGTACATCTGTTTGTGCGTGTCGTCCGGGTAGTCGGCGATGTCGGCACTTCCCAGGAGTGTTGCCCCGGCATCGATGTGGAGATTGACGTGACTCTTCAGGTGGATGGTGCCGGTGATGTAGGCGCCCTGGGCGATGACCACCGTTCCTCCGCCGTCGGCGTTGCACGTATCGATCGCCGTCTGAATAGCGGCTGTGTTCAAGGTCCGGCCGTCCCCGGCGGCCTCGAAACGACGGATGTCATAGTTCAACAATGTCACGCCTCCAGATGTGATGCGTGTGGTTTCACGTTCTGTGCCCGTTGTGAGGAGGGGGCGCGTTCAGTAACGATGTGTTCCATAGGCAGTCAGGCATTGTCTTAGTGCCACACTGGGCTAAAGGCGCGGGGGTGGCCCGGCCGGCTTGTCGGTTTTCTTGTCGATGGGGTACTTGGGTTGCCAGGTTGGGTGTGTCTGACGGAGCCACGCGTCCAGCTTACGTGACATTCCGGCTGCGATGTCCGAGTGAGTGTTGATGAGGTTGTCGGTTTCGCCCTGGTCGTTGCTCAGGCAATAGAGTTCCCAGGAATTGGCTTCGTAGAAGTAGTAGAGCTTAAAGCGTTTGCCCTCCAGGTCATCGATGGCCACCGCGCAGGGCTGAGCTCGTTTGTCCATGTAGCCGGGGAAGAGAAAGAACACCGGTTGGCGTGGCCGTGTTGTGTCAGGCTTGAGCAGGATGTCGACAAAGGACTCACCGTCAAGCGGATGCTCCCGTTCAGGTGGCGACCAGGCGTTGCCGGCCAATTGAAGGTAGGTAGGGAAGTAGTCCACCGAGTGGACCTTGTGATCGGTCACGGTGTTCGGGGGAATAACTCCGGGCCAGCAGGCGATCAGGGGGACGCGGATGCCGCCTTCGGTGAACATGCCTTTCACGCCTCGCAGGGGAGCGTTGTCGGCGTGTGTTCCACCGTTGTCGGAGGTGAACAGGATCAAGGTGTCTGCGGCGATGCTGTCAGCATCGCTGCCATCACCGTCTGGATCCTCGACGGCAGACAGGATACGCCCCATGTTTTCATCAACGCTCGCAACGAAGCCGACATACTCGATCATCTTCCTGTTCTTCTTGCCTGTCGTACCGACCCGCTCCGCTGCCGCCTTTTTCAGATCCGGGCGAGCGCGGACCGGACCATGGACGGCATAGGTGTGGAACTGCAGGTAGAAAGGCTGCTCTCCGGAGGAAAGCTGTCTGATCGTGTCTTCCATTGCATCGCCCAGTGCGTCGCTGATGTGCTTTGGCGTGCCGGCCAAGCTTGCGGGGAGGCCGCGTCGCTTCAGATAGGCCGCGGAATAGGGCTCAGCATACCGGTTAAAGTCGCCTCGTCCGACCCCCTTGAACTCCCACTTCTCCTTTCGGTTGGAAGCAAAGCAGGTTGGCTGGTGTCCCTGCTTGAACCCACCGAGATTGATGTCAAAACCGACGTTTTCCGGCATGGTCTCTTCACCTGCGTGACCACCGACGTGGTATTTGCCGATGTGCGCTGTGGCGTAACCGTTCTGCTTGAGGGCTTCGGCAACGGTGATCGCAGCCTCGGCAACATCTTGGGTCTGCTTCGGCCCTTTGAAACGTGCTGCGGCCTTGGTGATTCCTCCTCTGCCGAATCGATTCAAGTTCCCCACCACGTAGACGCTGTTGTTCACGCGTGCCGGGTATTGTCCTGACAGCATGGCGGCGCGTGTTGGGGCACAGTTTGGTTGGGCATAGGCATGGGTGAAGCTGAGCCCGTGTTTGGCCAGTTTCTCCACATTCGGGGTTTGGTAGGCCTGGTTGCCCGTTCCCATGGTCACCTGTCTTGCACTGATATGGTTCCATCCGAGATCATCCACCATGTAGATGATGATGTTGGGCTTCTCCGCTGCGCGAGTGATCAGGGGGAGGGCCATCAGGCAGATTGCACGGGCGATCTGCAACAGCGGCGACGGACGCAGTGGGCTGGGGGCGTTTCTCATGGCAGGGATTCCTCGTCTAGGGGGTGGCCCGGCCTCTGACGGACGACGGACAGGAGTCTGAGTTCGGTGCGTTGATGTTGTTTCATCGTTCATCCTTCAACGGAATGTGGGGAAGCGGAAGGCTCAGCGCATCCTGGTCTCGGACACCACGTATTGTGACTGGGGCGTCTCCCACCTGCGTGAGTGCTTCAAGAAGCTGGGCCGCACAGGAGACCTTGCGGCCGTTCACCCGCTGGATCAGATCGCCGCACTGGAAGCCGAGCTCCTCAGCGGCAGAGCCGGCGGGAACGTCGGCAAGCGCGACACCACCGTCCTCCCGCTGGACGCCATAGGCGGAGAACTCTTCCCCGACGAGGGTGTGCAGTTTGGCGCCGAGCCAGTAGACGGGGGGCGCCTCGATCGGCGCTTTCCGAGGAGGAGGATGGCCCTCTCCTGTGTCGCCTAGTGGGGGGATTTTCGGCGTCCGTGCGATCATCTTCAGTGATGGTTTTTTCACCCCGAATTGGTCCATGGGGAAGTTCACGAAGCCGATGTCCAGGGCGGGAGATCCCTTCCTGACACGGAAGTCACCATCCGTCGGGTCGACGAAGAGCGGGTCCGCCTCAACCGACGTCACGTCCCAGCCAAACTGGACAAACCGCTCTTTGGTGTCCGGAATGCCGGTGAAGAACAGGTTACCGTCCACCCGCTTTCCTTTGGCGATTTCACTGGGCATTCTCGCCCCGCGATGGGCTGCCATGAAGATATTGGCGAAGACCTCGTCCTGGCTGTTGTTGAACCAGACGTGTGGGTGGAAGCCATTGTTCACGGTGATGTTGTTCCAGGCATGGCGGCGGAAGCCTTCGCGCAACTTGAGCCCTCCGCTGAGCATCAGGTTGTTGGTGATCTCATAATTGCTGGAGCCATCGTCCAGGTCGATGTCCCAGCCGTGGTCACAGCGCCAGCGACTGTTGCGTATAACTGTGGTTTCCACGGCGTCCACGAAGGGGAGTTCCGGGGCCTCATCTGCCGCTTTCTGCGACGCGTCGAGATGGTCGCTTCTCCAGTAGCGGTCACGCCCCCACGAGTTGAACGAGCCGTGGTCGTGGGTCTCAAGCACCGTGTCGAACACGTCGCATCGCTCGATCAGGTGTCCGCCCCACGTTCCTTCGCTGACATTGATGCCGGCGCGTGCGCAATCGTAGATGGATGTATCGCGGACCGTGATGCCGCGTGACATGGAGATCTGCACACCGGCGGGCTGGCGTTCAACGCGCCCGATGCCGTGGATCAGGCAGTCTTCAACCGCGCTGTCGGCAGGATAGTCCTCGGTCTTCGGACCGGGTGTGCGATCGATCCGTGACAGGTCGTTCTTCTCGGCGTACTCAAAAAGCGGATTGCGCACGGCACCGGGATCCCCGACAAAGCAGACCCCACTGGCGCCGGCATCGTGTATGTGGCAGCCCTTGACCAAAGCCCGGCGATTGTGGTTGTTCACGAAGACTGCGTTGCCGCCGACCTGATCGAATTCGGTGTCCAGGATGCTGACGTCTTCCGTCCCGGCGAGGGTGATGGCCCCGCCGCGATAGATCGTCCAGTCTGAGCGGAGCAACGGTTCCCTGGTGTCCATGAAGGTCCGGGCCGCGTGGCGGATCACGAATCCCTTCAGGGTGATGGATCGGGCGGGCTCGCGTTCTGAGCCCCGGATCTCGACCACGTGCTTGAGCCGGACCACCTCGACGGTGGCTGTCGCCAGATCCATGCCTGGTTCCGGCTTGTAGTAGAGGGTGCCGGCCTCGCCGTCGTGGAACCATTCTCCCGGGGCGTCCAGCTCCTCGAAGATGTTCTCCACCATGCGGAAGTCCGGGTGCATCCCCATTTGCCGGTTGTTCTGCCAACCACCTTCATAGGTCACGTTGCTGTTCCCGTCCTTCCCCGTAATGCGATAGTGGTAGCCGCCCCACCGCGCTCTGTGCATGGCGTGGATGTATCCCCCCGTCGGATCGGACCAGCCGGTGGCCCGCTCCTTCGAGAACGCATCAGCGGAGAATCCCTGGTAGGCGGCGGTCGGTCGCTTGGCGTCATAGTTCGGGTAGCGTGCCATGCGTTGATTCCGGCCATTGATGAACAACTGATCGATGGTCAGTCCCGCTGGCGTGACGGCTTTGCAGATTCCGTCGTGGTGAGGTTGCCAGTCCGGGTGCAGCCTGGAGCCCCCGCTGAGGATTGCTTTGCCCTCGTGTTCCGCTCGGTAGGTCACCGGGTTGTCGGCCGTACCCGAATCGGCGGCGGACAAGATCAAGGTCTCAGGCAGGTAGTAGACGCCGTCGGCCACATGCACTGTGACCGGCTGCTTCCCCGCGAAGGGCCGCGCGACATCACGGGCCCGGGCAAGTGTCGCCACGGGTTTCGCCTTCGTCCCCGGGTTCGTGTCCCGGCCTGTCGGACTCACGTGGATGTTTGCGGTCAGTGTTGGGGAGCCCATTACCAAGCCTCCGAGTACTCAGGGCGGCAGATCAACGTATGAATCCCGCGCAGCGCAGTGCTGCCGCGACGCCGCCCGTTTCGTTTGAGCAGGTGACCTGGAAGCGCGCCCTGAGTTCTTCCGGGGCGTTGCTGACCACGAAGCTGTGTTGCGTCCAGCCCAGCAGGTCTTCATCATTGAAATCGTTGCCGACTCCGACCGTTTCCCGTTGCTGCACGCCCGCTCTGTCGGCCACCCAGGCGGCTGCCTGAGCTTTGGATACGGATGGGGGAAAGATCTCGATCCAGGTTGAACGACCGTCGAGGGGGGAGGTCGCCCGAATGACATTGAGTCCGGGCAGTTCGCGACGCAACTGGTTGACGTGTTTCACGCCATCGGGCGTGATGGCCACGAACTGGCACGCCTGTTCAGTGCGTTTCGTGGAGGTGTTCGCTGACTGGGCCACATTAGCGTAGATAGCGATCCTGTGCTCGAAATCCGGGTTCCCACCGTTGTTTCGGTAGTAGTGGAAATGGTGATTGTCCGGAATGGGGGCGTGCAGCATGAAGTCGAGTTTGTGCGCGATGAGGGCCCGGCGGGCGCGTTCGACGTCCGGTGGCTCGATGTGGTGGGCGTGGAGCAGGTCCTGGTTCTGCCAATCCATGATGCCGGCGCCCGACGAGAAGACGAGGTAATCGATTGGGGATGTGGCTGAGAGCACGCGGTTCGCCGAATACAGGGAGCGTCCGGTGGCGGCGACGCGCAGAATCCCGTTCGTTCGGCACTCCTCCAACGCCTCACGGTCTGTGTCGCCGATGGCGTGGTCGTCGTTGAGCAGTGTTCCGTCGAGATCCGTAACGAGCATGCGTTTTGGTTGTGTGGCGTTGCTCACACGTCATCCTCGTTGACGCGTTCGCGGATACTCTCGAGCTGCAGTACCGCCTCTTGATCACGTGGTCTGCCCATGGCGCGTTTGGCTTTGATGAGGGCCTCCAGACTCAGGACGCGACAGGTGCCCCACGGCAATTTGGCAGGCTGTGAGACAGCCGAGACTTCAGAGAAATCGCCAAGTCCCTTCACCTCGCTCAGGCAGTCGATTTGGCCACACGATGTTGACAGGTACAGATTCCGCAGGCCTCGGCAGAATGTCGGCGTGACTTCCAGCGGGATTCGTTGAGGCGTCATGCGATGTACTGGTTGGAGATCCCGCAGTGCCTCCCCCAGTCGCGTTAGGTTGGCTGTGCTGAAATCGCAGCAGATATGCAGATCCTGGGTCACCATTGTGCTGCCGTGGAAGACGGCCGCGTAGCCGCCGACGATGACGAAATCCACATCTGCCTGCACAAGCTTCCGGAGCAGCACTTCAAGACTCAGGGCCATGTTGTCCCCCTGCTTGGCGGAGCTGCGCGACCAAGGCCAAGGCGGCAGCGTGTGCTTCCAGTCGCTGTTCCGGGGTCTTGCGCAGGTTCTCCTCAAGCAGCGACATGTCGATGCCGTACTCGGCAGCCCGCCTCCAAGCCGGGCCGGGTCGGGCCGGCGGCGTTTTGGCGGGGGTGGTTGCGCGTGTTGCCATAGCATTACCATATTGCGTCGATGGCAGGGGCTCTACCTCTCTTTACTGATATGCATGGGGTTAGAATCGGGTAGAGTACCTGTCGAGAGTCATCACAGGAGAATAGGGCAATGCGAAACATTTTTTCAGTTACTGCACTCTTTGCGTTCACCGTGCTGGCGTCCGCCGACCCCATCGTGATCAACACATTGCACACGTTCGCGGCCGTCTCGGAGGGCGTCCTCAGAATCGATGGCGTCGATCGGGGAGTGGTCAACGCCGGTGCTGACCTGGAAACCGACAAACCGGTGAAGGTCCGGATGAAGATGCGCCGTCTGGCGGTGAGTGGTGTGGCGCCTGACCGTCACTTCGGAGTGGAGCTCTATGGTGGGAAAGACTTCAAGGCGCATTTCTACACCCGTGGTGCTGGGTTCATCTCGGCGTTACACCAGGGCGGGAACAAGATCAGCGACAAGGTCATCCGGGGGCAGAAGGAACAGTTCCCCGCCAGAGCGGACGCGCCGTGGGTTGATCTGGAGCTCTACGTTCAGCCCAGGCTGGCCGAGATCCATGTCGCGGGCAAGCCGCAGGGACTGGTCAATGCCAACCTGCTGCCGCTCAGAGGGCTGAAAATCTATGGGTACCACACCAATATCGAGATCAGGGACTTGGAGTCGGAGCCTCTACCCGAGGCGGAAGCAATCTCCACAGACCCGGATCCCTCATTCCACGCTTCATTCGACGAGGGGCTGGCAGGCATGACCGCTGAGGGAGCCCTCGCGCCCTCCCGGGCGCTGAAGGTCAAACGAGTTCCGGGTGTCTCTGGTCAGGCGGCGAGAATCTCCGCCCAAGCGGGCGCCAGGACGCCGATCAGTGCGCACCGTTCCTGGAAACCGGTCAATGGTGCGTTGGAGTCGCGAGGAACCCACAAAGGCCCGCTTTCGCTGGCGGTCCCTGAGTTGATCGAGGCGACCGTCAGGCTCAGGGTCAAACGGTTGATGGTGCCCGAAACGGACCAGCATTTTGGCATCGGCCTGAGAGGGGGAGACTGTGGCATCAGCTTCTACACCCGGGGCCCGGACTTGCTCTACCGGCTCGAGGTGGAGAAGAAGGTCCTGGCGCACAAAGGCCTCGGCCCCGTCAACCTGGCAGAGGGCGGCGAGGACTCGCCCTGGCAACAGCTCGAGCTCAGGCTGAGCAACGGCAGCGTCGACGTCTTGGTCAACGGCAAAGCCGTCGGCACGGTCACACACCCCTTTCCGCCGATTAGCACGGTCAGCTACTACAACTACAGAGTCGACACGGCTATTGATGATGTCGAGGTCACGTCTGCTGCGTTCACCTTCAAGGAGGATTTCAGCGCCTTTGTGAACGCGCTTGCCCCGCCGGCGTTGGAGTACGACACAGAAGGAATTTTCGCTGACCACGGCACGGTGATGTTTTGGATGAAGAGTGACTGGGATGGCCGCTTCACCGGCCAGATCCCCACCTACCCGATGCTCGCCGGTCTTGACGTCGACGGGAAGCAGAAAATGAAGGTCTTCATGTACTACTGGATATCGTTCGCACTGGGGCGCACCGGAACCCTGAAGGGTGAGCAGATGCAGCGCAAGTCACGCGGGAGCTGGTACCGCGGGGATTGGAACCACATCGCGATGGTCTGGAGCGATGGTGGCTGGTGTAAGGCCTACTTCAACGGTCTCCCCTACCAGCAGCCCTTCGGCTTCAACGGCAAGATCGTGACCAATCTGGACTTGAAGGCGATCGCACGTTTCACGGTCGGGACCGGGGCCCGCAACGCGGCAGAGGCTGCGTTCGATGAACTGAAGATCTACAAACGCCCCTTTTCCAACGGTGAGGTGTACGACGAATACCGCAGGTTCATGCCGATCGACCTGCTCGTCGATCGCACAGTGATCGATGCCGGTAGAGCCGACGAAGTGATCCTCTCAGCAGCGCCTGGCGGAGCCTACATGCATCCAATGCCCGCCGCGCGTCCACTCTTGACAGGCAAGGTGGATATCAACGTGCGACTTGTCAACGAGGACAGAGACGTCGTGGCGGAGAAGAGCTTCTCGCCGACTCTCACCGCGCCGACCGACCTAAGACTGCCGGTTCAGAATCTGGCCGCCGGGACGTACCGCCTCACGTGCACGGTTGGGACGGTTCAGCGCTCGTTTGAGATCCTGGCGTATGAGCCGCTGCAGGCGATGCCGCCAAGCAACGACGAGATTGAGCTCGGGGACATCATTTTTGCCAAGGACATCACGGATGGGACAATCCTGGAGACGGGTGGCGTGAGGACAGTCGAATCGCCAATCGGCACGTATTTGGAGGCCGGTGACCGCAAGGAGCAACGCTTTGCCTTTGAAGTGCCGTTCCCGGAGACACATCTGGATGGCCGGCCGGTGATGCTGGAGATCACGTGGCCGGACGACAAGCCGCGCTCAATGGGACTCTACATGTATCCGGAGAGCAAGAGTGCGCAACACCGGGACCGACTTGGTGGCGGCATCCAGAGCGGTGTTGAATACCCGCTCACCGGCAAGCTGCAGACGACGCGCTATCTCTTCCACCCAGGGCTCAAGAGCTATCTGTTCGAGGCGCGGACCATGATCGGTGGCTTCCCCGCTGCTATCGCCGGCTTTCGCGTTCACGACATCAGGAACAAGCGCCTTCCAAAATTGGCGGTGAACGGCCCGGGCGACCTGCCGCCCCGCCGTTTCGGGTATCTCGATGAGGACGAGACTCCTGACCAGAACCTGGGCTGGGATTACGAGGACCGAAGTGATACTCAGGTTATGACCGAGCGACTACTGGACTACCTGGACTACACCGGGCAGAACGCCTGGCAGTATCCCTTCATGCGCTACACGGGATACAACTTCCCCATGGAGGGAGCATTGCATCCCCTCTATCCCTACCGGCCCGCCGCTTTCCGCTACATGGTGGAGGCCATGAGCCGCCGTGGCAAGAGCGTGATCGCCAACATCAATCTCTTCACCCTTCCGGAAATGAAAATGCTGCCGGACAGGACTGAGGAGTGCGTCAGGAGAGGTTGGACGCTGACCAAGCACAACGACCCGCCCGTTCAGCCAAACAAGTACACGCGTCCGAACCACGCCAATCCGGACATTCGGGGGATGGTTGCCCGCCATGTCAAGGAAACCGCGCGGCGGTTTGGCACGCTTCCCGGTCTGGACGCCATCAACTTCTGCACGGGGAAGATCGGGTTCTACCCGTCGCTGGACTATGGCTATGACGACTACACAGTGAACCTGTTCTCCAGAGAGACCAGCATTGCGGTGACCGCAGAGAGCGGCGCGGACAGGCAGGCGTTCTTGACTCAGGAGCCGCAGCTCGCCCTTTGGCTCAAATGGCGCGCCCGGCACTCGGTCGAGCTGTTCCGCCAAATCCGAGCCGCAATGGACGAAATCAACCCGAGCCTTGCCCTGTATCTGACTGTCCCGGTAACCGCCGGATCTGCTGCTCACGAGCTGGGTGCTCCCCCCCTCGAATACACAACGCTGTTTGACGAACTTCGGGCGATAGAGGGGATCTATCTGGTTCCATCGCGGAACGCCACGGCACACCGCTGGCGTCTGCATTGGGGCAAGCCTGCCAGCAGCTTCAACGACCTGCTCTTCGATCCTGCGGAGACCGCTCTGTTCATGAACGGCAAGCTTGGCTTTGTTGATGGCTACCGTAGCTATTTCGAGAGCTTCAACGGCTCACTGAAGAACGATGTCTATGCAGGCTACTTCCAGAACGCCGACGTCAAACCCTTTGGTCGCTACTTTCTGAAGGAGCTGGCGTTTGCGGTCTCCGCGATGGATGCCCAGCGGATCCTGATCGGTGGCCAGCCGCTGGGAACCTGGGGGCGTGACGCCGAATCGAGAGAGTTCGCCAAAGCGTACTGCGCCCTCCCTGCATTACCGTTTGAGAGCGCGCCCGGTGCGCAGGACCCGGTCACAGTGCGCTGCCTTAACATGGAGAAGGGGAGCTACCTCTATGCCGTCTCCATGCTCTGGCACGACTGCAAGAGCACGCTGACGCTCACCTCGGAAGCACCACTCCAGGACCGTTCTACCGGCGAGATGATCGCCAACGGACAGCTCGAACTCAACCCGTTCGAACTGCGCTCCTTCTACTCGGCGGATCCGCACGTGAAGGTCACGGCGGTCACCACCGTTGCCCCGGGGAACGTTTCGATGTTCTATCAGGACCAACTCAAACGGACGCAGAAGGCGATCATCAGACTGACCGCCGAGAAGATCGATTGCGGCGACGCGGCGACGACACTCGCAAGCATGCGCGATTTATTGAGAACTGGTCACTTTGCGGAGCTTCATCGGTTGCTGTTTTCCCTGGCGATCAGCGGGGTGATGGACAAGGCGGACAATTTCGAGAATGTCGCGGAGCAGGCGGCGATGATCCGACGGGGCCACTATGCGGTCAATTGCGGCGCCAACGGCTTCTACAGAGCCAGGAACGGCACGCTCTTTTTCCCCGATCAGCCTCTCGGCAAGAGTGACTATGGCCACGTCGGTACGTATCAGAATGTCGTGCGAAACACCGATGGCACCAAAGCCGACGATCCGGAACTTTTCATGACCGAAGCCTATAACGTCGATTCCTACACGTTCAACGTCCCCGCCGGGAAGTACAAGGTCCGACTCTACCTGAAGGTTGGCTACAGGAAGGGCTTCAAACCCGATATCTTCGTATTCAACGTTGATCTTCAGGGGAAGCGCGTACTGGAGAGCTTTGATATGTTTGCTGCCTTCAATGGTGACTTCGACGAGGTGGCGATCAAGGAGTTCAGGAACGTCGAAGTGAACAATGGGCTGCTTGAGATTGTGTTCACCACCGATGAGAAGCATGATCCGACCGCCAGACTCGTCAATGCCATCGAAGTGATCAGGGAGTAGTTCGCGGGACTGACTCCACTCCCCCCATTCCCCCCATTCCCCGCCGCTCGTCTTTCGCCCCTGGGGGCGGCGTAGCAGACGCTCGCGTTGTGCACGTGAGATTGGCAAAGCCACTCGTTCGATGCATGTTGACGATGCATAGAATCCGCAGGGCATGCATAGGGTAACTTGAGTGGGACGGAAGCACATGCGAAGAGAGCATCGCGAAGCATGGGATCGACTCCGTAGACGTCTCCGAAGTGTCTGGCCGTCCTCGCCCCAGATGGGGGGATGATCATGAGGTGGTTGAGTCTTCTTGCCTGTGCCTGTGCCTGTACAGCGCCCCTGGTGGGCAGTGCGGCAGAACAACCGCGCGCCGATCGGTCGCTGCTGCAGACGCCGATCGTCTTCTGCAAGCGCTACAACTACCAGGGCCTCCACATCTACGACACCTTCTATCAGTGGCGGCCGGGCGGGGGGATCTACGTGCTTGAGAACCCCGCGGACTCGCCGGAACAGCACCGCGTCCGGCCGGTGATCGACCCAAGTACGCATCAGACCCTGGGGCAGGGGATCTACTTTGATCCGTCCCTCTCCTTCGATGCCAAACGCCTCCTCTTCTCCTTCAAGGGGGCGGCCAGGAGTAGCTCCGCGATCTTCGAGATCGGCATTGACGGCACGGGCTTGCGCCAGGTTACCAATCTTGACGCGAACGGGAATCCCTACAAGGGCAGCGGGGGCGGACATCACGACGTTAAGCCGTGCTACCTGCCCGACGGGCAGATCGTCTTTACGTCTACACGCTATAGCGGCCTCGTGCCCTGCGCCAACAACGGCGTGGCGATCCTGCACGTAATGAAGGCTAACGGAGGAGACATCCACACGATTTCCGTCAACAACGTGACTGAATTTGATCCCTGCGTCCTGCCCGACGGCCGTATCCTCTTCGGACGCTGGGAGTATGTGGATCGCAACGCGTTGGTGATCCAGAGCCTCTGGAGCGTGTTGCCGGACGGCCGCGAGGAGACTGCCGTATACGCGAACAACATGGTCTTCCCTGAAGCAGTGCTGCAGGCCAAGCCGGTACCCGCAAACTTCGCTCTGGTGGTGGCGGCCTTCACCCCGCACAACGCTCCCCCGCGTGGCACCATTGCCATGATCGATACTCGCCTGGGGAAGAACGACCCGGCAGCGATCTTCAACTTCGAGACACCGGGCAAGCCCACGCACGACCGCGGCGAATCGTGCGATCCGTGGGCGCTCAACGAGAGTGTGGTGCTCTACAGTGGCGTGCCTCCGGGGAAGGACGCCCCCGCCATTCCGCGGGTGGCTCCCGGCTTCCGGAAGCGCAGTAACCCCAAGGTCAACGCGCTGATGCTGATCGACCGCGGAGGCCGGCGTGTGGTGGTGCACGGTGATCCGACCATCGATCTGCACAACCCAATCCCGCTGGCGCCGCGTCCCGTGCCCACCGTGGTGGCTGACGTGACTGACCGCACGCGGCGGACCGGACGGTTCTTCGTCAAGAATGTCTACGCGTCCATGCCGGAGGTCGAGCGCGGAACGATCAAGTGGCTTCGTGTGCTGGAAGAGACGTCGCGCGTCAGCGAGAGTCCGGGGGGGACGTGGATGAACCAGACCTTCTCAATCTCGGCCGCACTGGCTTGGAGCGCCAAGATATTCCACGGCATCGTACCGGTTGAAGCGGACGGATCAGTCTGCTTCGAGGCCCCCGCCGGAAGGGCACTTTTCTTCCAGTTGCTGGATCAGGATTACCGTCTTGTGCGTGGCATGAGGACCTTCGTACAGGCGGCGCCAGGCACGACGCGGAGCTGCACCGGCTGCCACGACTACAGTCCTAAGACCGTGGGAGCCCCGCTTGTCCTGAGCGGGGAGCCACGGCAACTGCGCGAGGAGTCGTGGGGCAGTGGATACCTCGATTATACCGCGCGCGTGCAGCCGATTCTCAACGCCAAGTGTGTGAGCTGTCACGGCGGTGCCAATGGCATGGCGGCGGGGCTGGACCTGTCCGGCGGCTGGACGGAGTTCTTCAATATCTCATACGAGCACTTGACCGCCCGGCGGGAGCGGATGCACACCGCAGATTTGTCAGGCGGTATCTGCGGTATGAACGGCACCGCACACTGGTCCTGCAAGGTATTCGATCCCTATTCGCACGCCAGCGGCAACGCGCCGCTGGCCGATATCCTCCTGAAGGAACCGCACCGGAAACGCCTTACGCAGACGGACCGCGAGCAGATTTTCGCCTGGATGGACTCCAACAGCATCTACTTCGGCAGCTGGGACTACACCGCTTCGGGGCCGCGTTCGAGACCGTTTCTGGCTGCGGTCAAGCGTGTCAAAGCAGTTATGAAAGAGGCGGGATGTGTGCGGTGTCACGCCGATGCGAAGGGCGAGATACGGCGGTTTGACCAATGGATCAACCTCGCGGCGCCGGAGATGTCCCGGGTCCTGCGTGCACCGCTGCCGATCTCGGCGACGGCTGACGGGGGGTACGGGCTGGCATTGTGTCGGAACCGGTCGGTGGATCAGACCTTCAGCCGCAAGGGCCTGATCTACGGTTTTGGTTATGCCCACGCGGTCATGGACCTGGACAAGTTCCCGACGCAGGTGTGGCCCACGGCGTGGCCGCCTGAAGGTGAAGCAGTGACGCCGTTTGCCTCGACCGATGACCCGAACTACCGCAAGATGCTGGCGGTGATCCGGGAGGCGCGCGCAGCCCAATTGGCCAAGCCTCGCGTGGACATGCCGGGCGCCGAGTGGGTTGGAGACGGCATTCGTGAGGGACGGTCGCGTCAGATTCTGCCGCAGCCTTTGCCCGAGCCCTTGCCTGCAGTACGTACGACGGTTGACAACAACGGCTTCGTGCGGCTGGCCTGGGAGTCCTCTGCCCGGATGATTGGGCTGATTGGGGAGGTCCACCGTAGCACAGAGGCCGGATTCACGCCGGGTGAAGCGACGATGATCGGGCGCACCGAGCGCTTCGCTTTCTGCGATCCCAACGCGCCGCCGGGAACGATGCACTACGCCGTCGTCTTCCTCTCCGATCCTGCGGAAACGTGCGGCACCATCAAGAGTGGCGCTGTACTCAATTACCAGGCTTCCACGGGCGTGCCCACCGTACGCGCTCTGCGTGCTGAGGAACGTTGTCCCCTCTCCAATGTTCTGCCGCAGCGCAGTGCCCCTGTGTACGCGGCGGTGGATGTGCCTGCCGTGCTCCCCGCGTTGAGCGTCGGCGAGGTGCTGGCTGAGCCGGGCGACGGCCGCGTCGTTCTGCGCTGGGCACCCGCCGGAACTCCGGGGCTGACCACTTACGATGTGATGGGACTCCACCCTGACCGCGTTGCAGAGAAACTGAACCGCGCGCCGCTGAAGGCGACTAGGTTCATGGATGCGACCTTTCACGGCGGGAAGGACACCGAGTACACGGTCGTCGCGAACGCCCCACGGCGGGCGGCCGGTATGCCCCGCGAGGGGGCATGGGTCAGGACCCGGGCACTCCCGGAGCGCAGGGAGCCGGTTTTGGCTCTGGCCCGAGAAACGGAGGGCCTTCGCCTCACGGGAGGAGCGCGCATCGCGGGAGACACGCTCAACTTGGCGAAGGGCGGCTTCGCGGCGTTGACGCCGACTGAGGAACGGGTGATGGATGGACCGTTCAGCTTCGTGGTGACCGTGTATTTCGACGAGCCCGGGAAGATGCCCGTACTGCTGGGGTTTGGGCAGTGGAACCGAGCGGGTTGGTTCCTGCAGAAAATCGGCGGTCGCTGGCGTTTCCACCTGTCAAGTGTCTCGTGCGATGGGGGGATTGTGCCCGTGGGTGAGTGGGTCAGGGTGGTGGGGATATACGACGGCGACACGGCCCGACTGTATCAGAATGGCGAAATGGTGGCCCAGGCGCGGATCCCGGCGGCACCAGCCAGCCCTGGCCAGGAGCTCTTCCTCGGGCAATACTCGGCCAGAAACGAGGCGGCATACCAGTTCAAGGGCAAGATGCGACGCTTCGCGCTGTATACCCGCGTGCTGAAGCCCGAGGAAATCGCGCCTCCCCCGAGGGCAGCAGGATTGGCGAAGTAGGCCCCCCAAACACCACAGCGCAGCCTGCCGTAGAGGTGAATCGGTGTGTGAGGACGGAGGAACGCCACTCCGGCAAGGCCTACGTGGCTCACTACGAACGAATTCCGTCACCAGAGCCGCGCCGTTGTTCAGGACGGAGGAACGCCACTCCGGCAAGGCCTATGTGGCTCACTACGAACGAATTCCGTCACCAAAACCGCGCCGTTTGTAGTAAGGCACGTAGCGCAGCGGTGTGCCGTTCTCCCTGCCTAACTCAACGCCATTCCCCCCTACGGAGGGGGGCGTCCGGTTGATCCCGTTCAGCGCTGGATATCCTGACTGCGTGCGGTCGGCGATACGCGTCCTGCGGCGTCTACAGCGGCGATCTCGAAGGCATAGACACTGCCCAGCAGAAGCTGACGTCGCAGTTCGAGTCGCGGTTGTGCATCTCGGGTCTGGGTAGTGGCGTACGGGAGGATTTCCGTCTCTTCGTAGAGTGGGCCCGGCTTGATGAGGATGGGGGTGACACGATACGCCGTCGCGTTCGCTGACGCAGTCCAGATGAGAATGCCTTTACGCATCACGATGTTGGTCGGCGGGGCCAAGTCTGGCGCTGGCTCTGCTCGCGGGCCGATGCGCACGCTCCAGGCATCGATACGGCGGTTCGCGGGAGTGGTGATGAGCAGTTCGTTTGGCCCGGCGATGGTCACGCCGATATTGCCGCCGGTCAAGCTGCTGATGACGTGTGCCGGGCTCCAGGTGCGGCCCGTGCCATCCTCGGAAAGGTAGAGGCGGCAGTGATTTTTGGTGAGCGCGGTGACCAGCGTGAGCATGCCATTGGGGAGCAGATTGAGACCAGGGAACTTGCCGGCGAAAGGCAGCTTCTCAGGCTCTCCCCATGTCCTTCCGTGGTCGGTGGAGCGCACGCTGACCAGTGAGGACTTGGCGTTGCTGCCGGTACGCACGATGGCCAGCAAGGCACCGTCGCTGGTGGGTGATATCGCTGTCTCAAGCCACGGTGTACTGACCCGTGCTCCGATCTTGGCCATGGCGGTGGGGGTGGTGACAACCGATCGCACGCGCCAATGCCGGCCGTGGTCCTTGCTCTGAAGCAGCACAGCGCTGTTGCCTCGCTTGGACCACGCATACGCGGGCATCAACCAATCGCCGTCCTTTGTCTCGAGAATGTGCGGCAGGGGACGTGCAACGACCCCGATTTCCGGCGGGCAATCGATCACCATTTCCATCGCCGTCCAGCTGAGACCGTGGTCCTTCGAGACGGCGATTTGATAGGCATCGGCAGGAGGGGTTTGGGGCGGGGATTCGCGGCGCCTTTTAGGGTCCGGCACCCAGTGGATCCCCAGCGCCACCAGATCGCCGCTTGCCAGTCGGTCGACCCAGAGGGCGATCATCTTCGGCAATGGCCACTCCTCGCTGCCCTGTTCCCACGTCAGGCCATCGTCTGTTGAGAACGCAGAGGCCGTCCCGAACGATCCGCCGAAGTCGTCCTTGTGGTTCGCATAGAGGAGCAACGTGCGTTCTCCCGCACCAACGGGATGCCCACCCCCTGTGATGCCGTCGCGTGCGACGACCGTGGTACGTGGCGTGACCATGACGTCGAGCTCCGCCGCCATGGCTGAGCACAGACCCGTGCAGGCGACCAGAAGGGAAACGGGAAGGCATTCAGTCAGAGCCGGGCGGTACAGGATCATTCTGGGAACCCTCACACAAAACATGGTTCAGATTGGTGGAAAACGAACTTCATGCGACGAGGAGAAGAGCGCGAATGGGCTAACCCGCATTTTTCATGGGCGGGCGCTGTAGTGTCTGCTTCTTCTGGCAGAGGCCATCGCATATCAGTCGGCTCCCCGCGATCTCGATTCTCTGATAGCCTCCAGGATGTCGCCTGTCTTTGCCCGCGTCTTGATACCGGGGACATCAAATGGGGATTTGGAGGTCGTCTTGTAGGTCACGGCAAACGCATCCCCGCCCCGCCGGGTGATAAGCACCTCTTCCTTGCGGGCAGTATCCAGTACGGTCGCCAGAGCTTGACGGGCCTGTGAGTAAGTGAAAACCTTCATCGCAGTTACTCCACGATCGAGATGCTCAATTGACGGGCAATGTGCTTCATGCCTGGGTCCAGCGTCAACAGCGGCAGTCGCAGGCTCAAGGCACATTCGAGGAAGTAAGCATCGTAGGCATAGACACCAAATCGAACGGCCAACGCCAATGCCGCAGGCAAGTCCAAGCCCCGAAGATCAACGGGGATGGCCTGAACGGCATCCCAGGCAAGGGGAACTTCTTCAGCCGAGAGGGCACCCCTCTTGAGCATCGCAGTCAGAGCATTGCCTATCTCAAACGGCAGGACCTCCGGAGCAACCAAGTCGTGCCCTGTCGTCGCCCGCACAATCTGCGTTCTCTCAGGCTCGTTCAGTGCAACCGCCAAGAACGTGTTGGTATCTGCTACTATCTTCATTTGTACAATTGTACTGCTCACGCCATCCGTTGTCAAACCGAAGACCCTGTGGGCACGCAATACCTCAGTTACGTGTGTGGGAGAACTCCAAGATGGCTCGACGGAGTCTCTCCCTCCAGGGATTCTCTGGGCCATCTGTGTTCGATGGAGGGAGAGACTCCGTCGAGCCGCCTCACGTAACTGATAGATTACGTGAGCACTGCGTCCAGGCAATGTTGCCGTCTCAACGCCGATGTTAGTGTACGTTGATCCTTCGGAAGCCCACCTGCTCCGACAGAACACCGGAAACAGGACGTGAACTCGCCAACGATTTCGGCCCCGGGACATGGCCCTGTTCGGTCAATTTCAGTTGCCGGGATGGCTGCGGGCCGGTGGGCTACTGCAGACTCGGAGGCTGGAGGGCCTGGTCTGGCCAGGTGATGACGTCTTCGTGGTCGGGCCAGGTTACCGTGATGGTTCGGGTGTCCTGCGTTCTCGCGAACGCGATTGCGGGCGTGGGGCACTCCGCGGGGAGGGGAACGAGGACGGCTGCGAAGCGGGGATTGATCGCAGAGGTGTCGGCTCGCAGAAGGGGATAGGCCCCCGGGCCATGGTAGTCCATCGTCTTGCAGGTGTCCGTTCTGAGAGACACGGGTGCCACCGCGTCCAGGCGTATGAGCAGGCGGGTGGGACGGGGCGTTGTCTGCACCACTCGCATCGGGGCGGCCAGCGTGCCGGACTCCGCCTCGCGGAAGAGGGGGGCGTCTCGCACTCCCTCCAATGTCGGCGGCGTTTTGGTTTCGGTCGTCACCAGCAGGCAGTCGATCTGGGCAGCCGGTTCGCGGCGACGGAAGACCAGACGATGTGTTCCAGCCGTCAGCTCGTAGGTTACCGGATCGCGCTTGACCCCGACAGCTACTTTGGCCCACCGCCACTTGCCGGTGGTGGGCATGTGCCAGTCGACCTGTCTGCCGTCATCCATGCGCACGAAGAAGGAGTCTGCTTTGGCCCGTTCCTCGGCCAGGGTCCGCACCCTTGCCCAGACAGTGTACGTGCCGGCGTTCTCCACGCTGAGTTCGAAATGGAGTTCGCCGGGCACCGGCGCTCCGGGGACAACGCTGGCAACCGCATCGTCGCTGCTCGTCCAGGGGGTATCCACGTAGGCGTTCGCAGAGGCATCCGCCGGGGCGAGCAACGCTTCACCTTCGCCGATGATGGCCTCCATGTCGCCGGAAATCATCATTTGCCAGGTGAATGCATGGGCTTTGTCGTCTTTGCGGATATCGTCCAGAGCGACGGCATAGGCGGGGGCCTGTCCTCTGGGGTAGACGAAGAAGGTGTGACGGCGTGCGAACTCGACAGCGACACCCGGCATGTCGCGGTTGTTCTTCCGGTATGCCTTGGTGCAGTCAAAGAGAGCATAGCCGCAGCGGTCGCTGTTGGTGTAGGCGAGGACTTCCCCGTCGGTACCAAGACCCGCCCCGGAGATCGCCTGTCCTTTGCCCTCGATCAGGACGCAGCTGTGGGCGGCGGCCTGCCCGCGGCCATTGGGCGATCGTTCGTTGGAGTAGCCGGTATCCACTGCCCAACGGTTGCCGAGACCGTAGAGGTTGAAGTGTCCTTTGTCGGCCTGATTATGGGTGATGGGATAGTAGGGACCGGCCTCGACGGAGAACATGACATCGTCCTTTGTCCAGCCCGTGCGCCAGACGCAGAGCCCTCGTCCCCGGAAGTGTTTGGCGAGGGGGATTCCCGCGGAGACTGGATCCACGGGAGTCACATTGTTGTCCCACAGGATACGCTGGAACGTCCGATCTCGGCCCACATGATCAAAGAGCCAACGGTACAGGCCACTGTTCAAGGCTTTGGCCAGGGCGAGGGGAACGCCGCTGAGCCCCACGTAGTTTGAGTCGTTTCGGGCATCGCAGGCCCGTTCACCCGGGAGGATGGATAGCGCGTAAAAGCTCCCCAGCTGGGCAAAGACAGGATGCCTGTAGAGGTCCTGTTTGCTGCCTGCTCGACGGAGTGCGTCAGCGAAGAGGACGGTGTTGGAGAGCCCGTAGCCGGAGTAGCCTACGCCCTCCACGTAGGCCCCGTCTTCGTCGAACCCCGTACTCAACCAGCGTTCGATGATGCGTACGGCATCGGCGACCCACTTCCCGCACTCCTCCGGGTACGCTTCCCGGAGGGTCAGGGCGAGACAACCGGCTGCTCCGCCGTTCACTCCGTTGTAGTTGTGGACTTTGTACCACCACTTCTTAGGATCCTCGAACTCCTTGCGGAACAGCTCGACGTATCCCTTAGCGACCTCGGCCACTTCCCGGCGCTGTGCGTCGGTCAACGCATCGCTCACCCAGTCGTTACCAAGGGCCAACCCTCTCATGAGATCGCCACGTCCACCCGCAAAGCCGCCGGACACGGTCTTGTTTGTGATGGGGTACGTCGTGGCGATGGCGTACAGGAAGGCGGCCGCGTGTTGGCCGAACTCCTTACGCCCGGTGATCTGGTAGGCGAAACCCACAGTTTCCATACAGTTGTTGAGCTTGCGTCCGATGCTGTGGGCGATGAGGGCGGCGTGGCGACTCTCGGGCACATGCTCTCCCTTGGCCTTCACGGAGAACGGGCTCTCCGGGTCCAGGTAGTCCTTGTGTTTGGGGTTGCACCGGTCTTCGGCCTTTTGCAGGATGGCCTCCCAGACTGGTGCCAGAGCCGGGTCCTTGATTCGTTCACGAAGGGCAGGAAGGTCCTCCGGACCGAAGAACAGTGTCGGCGCGGCAAACACGGGGCACGTCACCACGGTGAGGATCGAAGGGAGCATACGGAGCATTCTGCGCATGAACAGGGCCTCGGAGGAGCGTAGTAGGTACTGGTTCTTTTGCGGCGTGGCTACTATACCGTCCGCCTGGCTCCTTACACACGCACCCCAAAGCACGACGCAGGGCCTGCGTCGGCTACCCCGGGACCGGTTTCGGCGCGGCCGGGAATGAACCGCCCTGCCAGGGCCGGCTGCCTTGATGATCCGGGGCATCCGGATGCCACCGAATGCCCTGAAATTCAAGAGAATCTGAGGTCGACCGGGAACTAGTGAGCTGCAACACAGCGGCTTCTAGAGTGGTGGGAGGCATCTGAATGAGGCGAAACTTAGTAGCCTTTCAAGGTGGGAGGGGCTGCCACGCCCCGATCTTTGTCTCCAGACCAGAAACTAAGCAATCGGCGGGTGGCACCGCCTCCCACGTTGACGCAGCCGCCTCGCAGGAGCGAGGTGCTTAAGTTCCGCCTCATTTGGATGCCCCCCAGTCCGGCAGGGCGGAGTCGCTACTGGGCTGCAGGAGTCGGAGCCGCAACGAAATCCTGCTCGCCGAGCTTGATGAACGTCAATCCCTGCCAGACGTTGATCCAGAGCTCGCCCGCCCGCCGTTCGAAGAGCCTCGGATAGGATTGGCGCTTGCCTTTGTTCCTCAAGATGATCTCTGGCTCAGTCCAAGTCTTGCCGTCGTCCTCTGAGAAGGCCATGGACAGCTCCTCTCGACGCCCAATGCGCTTCGGGCGGCCCTTGGCAAAGCGGTTCCACAGCAGGCACAGACGCCCGCTTTGCAGGCGTTGCAGGAATCCGGGGGATCCGCTTGCCTTGATCGTGCTGGGGACGGGCTTGGTCCAGGTCAGCCCCTTGTCGGTCGAGAAGCACTCGTAGAAGAACCCGTGGTAGCTGCGCAGCAGGATCCAGAGGCGGCCGTCGCGTCGTTCAGTCAGCGTTCCCTCGATGGATCCGGCATGGTCACCTTTTCCGCCGATATCCATGTTGTTGCTTCGCGTCCAGGTCACGCCATCGTCGGTGGACGTGTACGTGAAGGAGAGGTTTCGTCCGGGGTTGCGGACCATATCCTGTCCCACCAGCACCAGCTCGCCGGTCGAGAGCTGGATCATATCACGCAGCGCGCCGCAGAAGCCCTTCTGGATCAACGTCACTTCGGACCAGGTCCGTCCGTCATCGAAGCTCCGTGCGAGCCAGGTGTAGCGCTTCATGTCGTCGTTTGGTTCCTGGCGCTCACGGTTCCAGGAGATTTTCTCGTCGAAGATGTTGAGGAAGGCGCACAGCAAAGTGCCCTTCGTTGTGCGCAGAAGCAGTGTGTCGGCATTGCCGTCACGGATGCCGAAGCGGACCTGGTCGTTCACGATGCGTCCCGCCGGTTGCCAGTTTGCGCCGTCATCGCGGCTGACGAACGCGCGGATGCCCCCGTCCACGTTCACCACGGTCAGAATCTCGTCTTGCGGCAGGTTCACGAAGGGCCCCATCCACTTGGTGTCCTGCTTCCGGGCTTTGGGATGATGCCACACCCCCAGATCGGTTCGCGATATCTTGTCCGGTGAGAAGTGCCCTGTTGCGGAGAAGCGTTCGAGTTGGATCTCGGCGCGGCGGGGATCGAATCCGAACGTATCGAACGTGTAGACAGGCACATCTACGCGGTAGACTTCCTTGCCATCGATCCGGATCGCAATAGCGTTCCCTTTGCGAACGACCTCGAACAGGAACGGCTTGCCGTCCTGCACACCGATCTCGGCCGCAGTTTTGTGCTTCAGGCTGGAGCCGAGCTTGCCGGTCAGGTAGTTGGTGATGTAGACGTGTTCGTGGTTTCCCTCAAAACCGAACGAGTGGTGCTGGTTAAACGAGAACCGTGCGGCACTCTTGCGCAATCCGTGGATTGTCAGCCTGGCCGTGATGTGGAAATCGCCCTCCTCGATACCGCGTTCGGCGATGAGCCACTGATCATTTCCTGCGCCCCGCAAGGCGCCCCTTTCCGACCGCCATGGTTGGTCCAGGTAGACTACCCCTTTAGCTTGTCCGTCGTCCACGAAAACCAGCGTCTCCTTAGGGACCATCTGTGACCAGGCTCCCAGGCAGAGAAGACTCGCGACGACGGCCACGCGGAGACAGGAGGCGTTTCGTTGCATTGTTCAGTCCTTCCTGGAGGTCAGGGCCGTGCCACGGGCGCAACGCTCAGGGCCTGCTCAGGGACGAGGGAGAACCAGCCTGGCAGTTCGTCGCCCACCTGGACCCAGACGTCGTCGACAACCCCGGTCGGAGCCGGGGCGATGGCGATTTTCCACCAGCCGCGATCCGGCGGGTTCACCTCGATGTTCTTACGGTCGACCGGAAGCTCGCTGCAGTCGTATGTGGCGGCCGCACGGCCGTCCGGCGCGAACAGCGTGGCGATGGCGGTCTCGCCGGGCGGGGTGGCCTGCAGTGAGAGATGGAAGGAGGCAACCTGTTCCGGTACGTGGAAATAGATCGGTGTCACTTTGTTGAGCAGGTGCAGTCCCTTGCTGTCCAGACTGTCGCTGGGCTGTTTCACGGCCCAGGCGCCGCCTCGGACGTTGACCATGAAGCTGGCGCTCCCTGCGGAGATGGTGAGATGGAAGTAGGGGGAGCCTGCGGCTTCGAGGTGGATGGGGACTTCCGCACTCATGAGACCGGCGGTCACTTCCTCGCTATTCGCGCCGTGGACCGCATAGGTCACCAGCTTGCCGCGTGCTGAGATAGAGCTGAACTGCACGTCGATGTTGCCGGTGCCCACTGGGTAGAGGACGATGTGCTGGTTGCCCCGCAGTCTGAACGGGGTGACAGGATCCGTGGCGGGGACGTCTTTGGCTGGAGCCAGAGCCAATTTCTGCCGGAACGTCTTGGTCTTGTTCTTTGCTTTCGTTGGGTGCAGAGCCAGAGAGCCGCGATGGGTTTTCAGGAACTCGAAGAACGTCAGATCCGGCAGGTAGAAGGATGAGGCCTTGGGGGCGTCGAGGAGTTTGTACTGACGCAGGTTCCAGTGCATCACGGTCAGGTTCATGCCGATGGTTGCCAAGCGCGCTTTGGCATCGGGATCCTGCACCTTGCCTTCGGCGGTGCGCACCAGGCGTTCGACCTCGTCCCAGTTCTTGACATAGATGTCCTTCATCATATCGGTGGTCAGGCGGTAGCGTGCGTCCGGGAAGGTGAGAAAATGGCGTTCGACTTCGGCGTCGAGCAGGCGGAACATGCGGTTGATCTCTGGTCCGCCTTTGCCATAGGCTTTGGCGCAGTACTCGTCTAAAATAGCTTCCACGTCGGCGTCCGGGTTCCAGGCGAGCCTGGCGAGTAGGTAATTCAGCGGCGCGGCGCGTCCCCAGGCACCGATGCCATAGACATACACACCCTTGATGTTCGCCGCCTTCAGGCGCGGATAGATGAACTTCAGAATCTTCAGACCCGGTGGGTTGAGTGCGCCCGCTTCGGTGCTGATGTTGACCGGCAGGTCGTAGTAGGCGACGTTCTCGGTCACCTTTCCCCATTGCGCCAGGAGATCCTTCCATTGCGTCTGCAGAGCAGGGCGGAAGAGGGTGAAACCGTAGTCAAAGCTGGGGGCCCAGACGAGCGAGACATTGGGTTCCAGCTTGATCGGGGTATGCGGCGGGAAGACATATGCGGCGTAGACGTAGCCGGCCAGTGTCTTTTCGGGGTACTTCTCGGCAACGAGTTTGGCGACGCCATTGTAGAACGTGAGGATGGCCGGGGTAACCGAGCGTGCGCCATTGGGATCTATCTCGTACAGGGCGGCGCATTTTGCGCATTCGCAGTAGCCGGCCGAGTCTGAAGGGGACAGAGAGAAGCAGGTTGCCCGCGGGTGGCTGTCGAAGTAAGCGATGGCGGCATCGGCAAAGGCGCGGAGGAGGCCCGGGTTCGTGGTGCAGAGCTTGTAGCGACCGGAGGGGGGAACGCGGACGCCGCCGCGCTCAGGAAACCAGTCAGGGTGTTCGTCGAAATGCGAGGCGGGTACGGAGCCAATGCCGTCAACCTAAGCGTCCGGGCGGCGCGACGGCCTCAGATCCTTTTGCGGTTCATGACGTGACGGTGCTTCGTTGGTGTTTTTTTCCTCGGAAAGCTGCGTCCAGGCCGGCGTTCGGTGAGTCCTTCACCGATG
>JABHEG010000173.1 GCA_018676675.1 Lentisphaerota bacterium | reverse complement strand
CGTATCGTCTCAATGCTGATCCCGTTCATACGCAAGGGCGCTAGTGTGAGCCGGCCTCAAAACGGACCGAGACTGCGATTGCAGGCAAGAAGGCACGTCCATGGCAGACACAAACGATCCACTGAATACTGCGAGAACGTATGATGGCGGGAATGGTGGTGCCGACGGCCCGGGGCTTCCCGTCGGCACGCAGCTTGGCCATTACCGTATCATGCGACTGCTGGGCCGTGGCGGGATGGGCGAGGTATACGAGGTAGAACACGACGTTCTGCGTCGTCGATTTGCCTTGAAACTGCTTCCATCAGAGTTCGCTTCACGTCCCGACGCACTCACGCGCTTCGAGCGTGAGGCTC
Organism: Lentisphaerota bacterium; assembly: GCA_018676675.1. Classification (GTDB taxonomy): domain Bacteria; phylum Verrucomicrobiota; class Lentisphaeria; order Oligosphaerales; family JABHEG01; genus JABHEG01. The sequence continues at coordinate 18,018 of JABHEG010000173.1, read as the reverse complement.
AGGTGATGGCCAACCTCGAGCACCCCAATCTCATCAGGGTGGACGATTTTGGAGAGACCGACGCTCGCTATTGGCTGCGCATGGAGCTGGCGACGGGAGTCGAGCGTGAAGGCGAACACCTGGTATCGCTGGCGGACTACGCCCGCGTCAAGGGCGGCAGAATCGATCAGGCCCTGCTTGCCGGGATGATGCGGCATGTCCTGAACGGTCTGAGGTATGCTCACGAGCACGGTGCCATCCACCGTGACATGAAACCGGGCAATGTCTTGTTTGTGACCGACGAAGGCGGGGAAACGCTGGTTAAGGTTGCGGACTTCGGCTTGGTCAAGCTCGTTGGGGAGAAGTGGGTACATGAACAGACGCGGCATTCGCTGAGCATTGGCGAGGAGGCGACCGCAAGCCCGGAACCAGCCGGAAGCAGTCCGTCGTCGCCAGTGGGAACGTTCGAGTACATGAGTCCCGAGCAGAAGCGTGGCGAAGAGGCGGACGCGCGCAGTGATGTCTATGCCGTTGGGTTAATGACCTACAGATTGCTCACGGGGCACACCACCCTTGGAATGGAGTTGCCCTCCGAGATAGACTCCCGTCTTGTAGGGGCATGGGACGGGCTTGTCCGGGTCGCGTTGAGAGAGGCCCCGGAAGAGAGATTCCAGTCCGTTGCCGACCTGCTTGCCGAGCTTGATCGAGTGGATGCCGCCATCGCCGCGCGGTCGGTGCGTGAGGATGGCCCCGGTCCGGGCTCTGCAGCAGGGGGTGCGCCTGGCCAAAGCCGGTCTGAATCGAAGAAGGCAACATCCGCGGAGCTGCGCGATGCCAGTGCGGCGGCTCAACGCAAGCTCGCCCAAAGTCGGAAGCCGGCTTCGAAATCACGGTCAGGCGTGCTGTGGATTTCGCTTCTCGTGTTGGGGTTGTTGGGGGCTGGCTTGTTCCTCGTGCGTTCGCGTCGCCCGGTTCCGCCACCTCCTGCGGTTCCGCAGGTGAGGGACCGGGAGACCGGGGTGACTCCCGCTGTCAAGCCTTCGACATCAGTGGAATACCGATACAGAGGGCTCTTCCCGGTAGCGCTTCATACCACCGTGTTCGGTCCGCCGGGCGACCGGCAGTCCGATGCGCAGATCGCTGCCTGGCGCAGTAGGTTCCTCGCTACTGTCAGCAACTTGGGCTTCAATACAGTTGCGGGCAAGCTGCCCGACGAGATGATAGAGATGGCAGAGCGGTCAGAACTCCATGTGATCATACAAGGAGAGCTGGCCAAGGAAATGGATTCACCAGGTCTGGACACGAGCTCTGCCCACGCGGCCCTGGCCGATTACCACGCTCTGTGTCGGCGGCACAGCAACATCATCGGCGCGTTCCTGCATACGGACCCTGTGAAGCACACGTGGTTGAGCAATTGGCGTGTGCTCGGCTCTGTTTGGAACGAGTTGCATCCGGATATTCCGCTTCTGGCTGTATACGAGGACGCCGACGAATGGAAACGGTTCCACGAGGCCGCACCAGTGCCCGCTGCAAACGCCTGGTCCTACGTCTTCTGGGACCGAACGCGTGGCTCGCCAGGTGCTGAGCTGCACTATCCGGTCTGCTTCTCGGGCGGCGAAGGTGCACCTACTGGGAAAGAGGCCTGCAAGGATGCGCGGCGAGAGATGCCGGGACTTCCGGTGTGGACCTGGATGCCCGGGAACTTCTGGGAAGGAGGTCTGCGGGAGCCGAGCAGTGCCGAGAGGAGCGGGCTTTTCTACTCCACCCTGGCCGAGGGAGTCAGAGGATGCATCCTTTGGAAATTCGGGCATCCGTGCCGTTTCAGGACGACGAAGGCCATGATGTTCCCCATGGGGGACAGCAACCACGAGCCCACGCCCGCTCTGCTGGCCATGAAACCGTCTCTGCATCGGTTCAAGAAGATGGGGACAGTGCTGCTTGACTACGAAATAGACGACAATCTCCCCGTTCATGTGGACGGCAGAGGCTTCGCCAGTGTCTACGCCGACAGTCAGGGCAAACCGAGTTACCTGATGGTTGCCAGCCAGAATGTGGTGGCATCGCAGCAGCTCGGAATCAGGTTCCGGCCCGGCCGACTGCCGGTCAACCAGCTCCGAGACGCACTCGACGGCGCCACCGTGTCCGTGTCGGCGAAGGGCGAGTGGGTAACGTGCCGTGTGGACCTAGCGCCCGGTGAGGGGCGTCTGCTTGCCTTTGCCTCGGTCCAGGAGGGCGCAGCCGGACGCAGTGCAGGTGGGGGGGCGAGCCCCGCGCAGTCGACGCCCCCGTGGACCACGGCAGCCCAGGACTGGAGCACTGCGCCTGTGGAACTCCTTCCGTTGGTGCGGTCGCCCAAGGCGGCGGTAAAGGGGACGTGGATGATGGACAAGTCTGGCGTGCTGCACGTGCTGCCCGATGGCTCGGACATGCGGACGTTCCATCTGCCCGTCAGGCCGGAAGGCGACTATGAGTTCGAGGCTACTGTTGTGCGTGGCCCCAAGTCCCTCTCCGCCGTCCTGGGCGTTTACATCGACGGCACGTACAATGCGCACATCGAGTTGGCGGACCGAGCGATAGGCATCGAGTGGATCGATGGGCATGACAAAAGGAACAACGGCACGATGAGAGAGCTACAGACGCCGATCACTGCAGGTAAATCGGTCAGGCTCCTCGTGCGTGTGGAGTATCTCGGTCCTGACGTGTCCATCAGCGCCGCTGTCAATGGCCAGCACATAGTGAGCTGGCGGGGGCGGAAGGACCGACTATGGTCGCATGAGACCGCCGATCGGCTCTGGCTGGGTTCGTACCAGAGCGCCTTCCGGTATCTCGGCGCCCGCCTGCAGATGCTTTGCGGGACCGCGACCGTGCTTGAGACAGATGCCGGGCACGTGTCGAACCCTCGGAAACAGCCGCAATGATAGGAGGTCGATGCCGGTCAAACGGCATCGAGGAGCACGCTCAGGGATACCCGATTCGGTCCGACACAACGAGGCACGGAGGGGACTGACCCGAATGCCCCGCAACTTCAGGGGTGAACCGTGTTCGGCGGGAGACCTCGAGCGCGGGTTGCCAAGACTTGTGTGGGAGTGTGTGGGGTTGACCAGGCGAGGTCTGTGATTGGCTAGAGCCGTATGGCTTGCGACACTCAAATAGGAGGCACGCTATGGCACACTTGAGGCTTACCAGCTACACAGAGGTCTGCCGCCGAGCCTGTGAGGTCGGCAGCACCTATTGAGCATCCATTTCCTGTGCGCTTCGTTCCTCACAGATCAGGTTCAGCAATTGGGACGGATCCCTCGTGTACTCCCACAGTTTAGCGCCGAGGCACCAGAAGTCGTAGCCTGTGTATGATGCCACCGGCACTGTGTCGTTGCGCACTAGCCGATCCCCGTCGGCGCCCCTCACCCAGGCGGGCTCGTGGAAGCAGACACGTTTGCCGACGAACAGGTCATGGCTCCCGTATCGCTTTATCTCGTCTACTTCGCATTCAAAGTACGCGATGCAGTCAGCTATGCGGGGAACAAGCACTTCATCCGCCGGAATCGTGGGAAGCTGCAGGTCCTCAATCTTGTCTCGGTCCCTGCCGGACACAATGCCGCAATAGTTGAGATGCTTGGCGAACCGGCTGGACGGTACGCTAAGGACGAACTGCCCCGTTCCCTGCACGCAACCGTGTGAATGGCGTGATGGACGCAAGGTGACGCCGACGAGATACGGGTCTTGCGCCAGGTAATTCAGCGGATTCACCGTCATGACGTTCACGCGCCCGTCACTATCGACAGTTGTCAGAAACACGACTTCGACCACGATGGTTCTCTTTCCCGGTTCTCAGGTCATCCGGTGCTTAACGGGGAGGTGTGCGGCGGCGCGATAGCGGTGTCCACACCATCGTCTGGTCCGAGCTCCTATTCTGTCTGCCTGCGGCTTGGAGGACTGCCTCATCAGGTTGACGCCGACAGCAGCAAGAGCAGCGGCACACACGAAGGGAATAGTAGTTGCCGGGATGCTACCGCCTCTCAAGAGACGATCAGTCCCAGATCCAAGCGCCCCGATGACGGCAGCCAGGCATGCTGCGGCCCCGATTCTCATTTGACGGTTGCGTGTCATACCCGATCGTCCCTTCTTACCATCCCGAATCAAGTACCCAGGCAGATCTCCCCGCCCCAGCTCTCCCACCACCGGACCACAAGTCCGCAGCACAGCGGCTCCTGCCCTGAGCTCAGTCTCGCATCAATCGATGCCCCCAAGCAGACCCATCCCTCCACCAGCATCAGCAGCTCTTCATCATCACCAGGAACTCCCTCGGGCTGCTGGTGAATGATACAGGGAGCGGGGACGAGAGTCAACTTGAGGGGGACGGCCGCCCCATGGAGTGAGGAAGATTCCAGGGTGATTGGGAAGCGGACAGCTTGTGGATGCTCGGGGTTGCTCAACAGCATGATGGATCAGAGATCAGTGTGATCCATCGTGAGTCCTTATCTCCTTCGTCTTGCCGGTCTGCACGCCCCAAGCGGCACCGTGAGGACGAACACGATTGCGGCTCCCCACAGGGAGACAGGCCAAGCACTTCTGATGGCCTCGGCAACTTCTCGTCCGGAACGTTGGCAGAGGAAGACAGCACAGAGCAGCAGGGCGCCAGTGGTCAGGCTGGCCATCAGGCCACACCGAACACCTTTGCGCCAGTTCGGATAGGGCGTTGGGTTTGTTGTTTCGTCTTCCATCTTGTCGTAGACAACGTCCTCACAATCAGACGCCCCCGCACCACCTCATAGTCCATGTTGAACCCAACCGCCATTGAAGACGGCATCATCGGGTCCGTGTCCGGCAGCCCCCCCCCTACCAGCATCAGCAGCTCTTCATCAAGGCACTCATGGGCTCCCTCGGTCTTCTGCTCAATGATACAGGGGACCGGGCAGGGAGTCAACTTGAGGGAGGGATGCCCATTGAGTGAGGAAGATCCCATGATGATTGGGACGCGGACGGCTCGTGGCTGCCCGGGGTTGTTCAGCAGGATGATGGATCAGGGGGCAGCGGGGGCTGTCGAAACTCGTTCGGTGGCTGAGTTGAGTGAGCGAACTGATCGCAATAGACTGGCGATGTACCGGTCATAGCACCCGAAGATATCGCCATGGATTGGTAGCTGAGAGCGCGTCGAGACTGTCAAGTCGCAGCTGCCGTCATCCTGGGCCGCAACTTCAAGGGTCATGGGTGTTGACAACAACAACGGCCATAGCCACGGCTTCACCCGTGTTTGTACGCGCGTCCTGTCCTCGTTAACAACGGTATCAACGTAACGATATCCTCGCTGCCCACGTCTCAACACTTTGAGCACGTTCGTGAGAAGACTGTCTTTGTCGATCGAGAACTTCTCCGTATTGTCTCTCCGGACGGTCATGTGCGATCTCTCTCTGGCACCGAATCGACTACCCAGGCGGCTTTCCCCGCCCAGCTCTCGCACCACCGGCCCACAAGCCCGGATAGCGGCGGCTCCTGCCCTGAGTCCCGTCACGCATCAAACAACAATCCTGAGCGGCATCCATCCCTCCACCAGCATCAGCAGCTCTTCCTCAGATCACTCAGGAGCTGCTTCGCTTCTTCTGCTCAATGATACAGGGAACAGGGAAAGGAGTCAACTTGGCGAACGGCCGCCCCATGGAGTGAGGAAAATCCCAAGATGACCGGGAAGCGGACAGAGAACACCTGCTCGGGCTTGTTCAGCAGGATGGTGGATCATGTGGCGGCGTGGTCTGCCTTGAGTCGTTCGCCTGTCCTTCATGGGCTCAATCGCCACGTGGTCGTTAGCAGCGGCAAAATGGCCGCAAAGAACATGAACGCCAGCACAACGACTGACGCGAAATGCATGCCGACCGCGGCATACGGCCCTGTCTTCTCAAACTGGGTTCTCTTCCAGAGGAGCCACACCACGAGGGCTGCCAGCCCTGGTGGTACCCAGCACCAGCTGATTGCGGTCAGGTAGAGCTCGGTGGCAGCGGGATGATTCACGTTGCCGTAGATCGAGCACAGCAGGCTGTTGTAGGCACGAGACGACAGGCCGAACATGCCGCAGGAGACGAGGAACAGAATCCACGACACGGCGGCGCAGCGCTCGGATGTTGTCAGTCTTCTCATCATTCTCTCAAGCGAATCGAGTAGCGGAGGAGGCGTCCCCACCCCAACTCTCACCACCACCGGACCACAAGCCCGTATCACGGCGGCTCCTGCCCTAAGTCCCGTCTCATCTCAAACAGTAATCCTGAGCAGCCCCCATCCCCCCACCAGCATCAGCAGCTCTTCCTCAAAGCACTCAGGAGCTCCCTCGGGCTGCTGATGAATGATACAGGAAGGGGTGCGGGGGTGCAAGGAAAGCCCCATCCTCACGCGCTTCTCGAACAGTGGATTGATGCTGCGGTTCACCGCTAGCCATACGGTGTCTGTTGCGCCCCACTCGTTGGTGGTGATGAAGCTGATCGCTCCGCACTGCAACAGATGCAGTAAGTAACTGTTAGTTTTACTGCAAGTCTTGCAGTAGAACTCTCTCGTGCCCTTCTTCCCCTCGCTTTGGGGCTGTCCAGCGGCGAATCCCCCCTAGGTTGTTGTCGAGCGAAGGGACGGGATTATGAACTACCCGGGCATGCCGTATCCCTGCCGGCAACTGGTCAGTACGGCGTCCTTCAGGTGTACCAGTTTAGATGCGACTGGCCGCGCGCCGGAAGTAGGAGACTGGCACATCGTGCCGGGGGGAGGAAGTACAGTGTAAGATGTGCCGTCCACGACTCCGGCGACGGGCCGACCCCCGCCAACCAAATCGGCCCCGGGGCCAACAAAGTGACAGAAAGTGGTACCATTCTACGGAACCGGCCGCAAGCAGTTGCTTGCTCTTTCACTGCACGTCCTGCAACTGCGCATCAAAGGCTGCCGTCTTGTCGATGGGCAGCTCGAGTTGACTGAGGATCAGCTCAAGCTCCGTAGGCAACAACCGATTGTTTTGGATACTCTATAGGCGTTACGTTTTTTTATGGACTCGCGCGCGCGAGCCGCACGGCCGACTCGACGAGAAAGGAAGGACACACACGACGGGCCCGCAAGTACGGATTGTGGCTGCCGGAGCAGCAAGACAAGCACCAAGGCGATCCTAGTCTTGCCCCGGCCTCCTTGTCCGTATGGTGTACGTACGAGACTGCGTCTACCCCCCGTACGCTCACATGGCCATGTGCGGGGCGCTCCGTTCATACAACACGCTCAAGCACTCCAGAGTGGGTGTGCATCCATTCCGGGAGAGAAGTGGTCAAGCGACACAGTCGGGACGTTGGTGGATTATCGTCCGCAGGCACTCCTCGGTGGTGAGATCCAGTCTACCAATCCGAACAGGCCCCCTGCTTCGTAGAGCACCTACGCGAGGAGGACCCGAAGATGTTCGACGAACTCGTCAGAACACACCCACAGTTTGACAGGCCTCCGAACTACGTCGGACGTCTTGCGTACAACAGGACACTCAGGCCCGGTATCGGATGGGAAGCAAAGAGTGAATGCGCTGTCCTGTGTGGGCTGTGCTGGCAAAGCCCAAGGAAACCTGGACAGACTACAAGACCCACTGGACGGGACAGGAGGAGCATGTGAAGGCTGACCAGGGATGTGTGTGTGTGTGGTGTCCTGCCCTCATTGCGGGGCAGCTATAGCCTTCAATGACCGATCGACACGTAGGCGATGCAGGAACATAGACTGCAAGGAGCTCGTGACGAAAGCGTCTGTGAGAACAGCTATCGAGCAGGAACTGGAGATTAAGGCCAACAACCAGGCCTTATTGGATTTGTTTCCTCCCGGAGGAGTATACAGCGATGAGGACTACGAGCGAGGGATTGCGATGGAGGAAGCTCTGGACAGATTCACAGGCAGCCGTATGAGTGGTGATCCCATTAGGATACTACCACCTATCCCGATCACCGCTGAGGAGCTGCTCAAACAGCTGGACCAGACAACTCCCGACAACTCCTGACAACCCAGGCTCTACAGGTTTGGGCAGACAACAACGCGAACCCCCCACGGCCCAGGGCATAAGGCCCAACGAGGACAGATTCCCCATGCTTCCCTAGAATGTTAGGACACCATGGAGGCTAACTCTTGTGTTTGTACGCACGGGGGTTTTGCGTTTCACCACTCGGCTTGAGTGAGAAAGAGAGGCGCGAATGCAGTTTCAGAATGCACAAACCCAGCTGGTTGCCGATATGGCGTTGCTGGATTCACGAATGAAGTACGTTTTGTGGATAGGACTTTGCCCCGCTTCCGACACGACGCTGATCGAGGCTCTGAAAGACGAAGGAGTGTCCGTGGCGTTCGTCGAAGCCTACGAACCGAATGCCGACCACATCCGCCGGCTGGAGCTGGGGGCCGTGGCTCACATGACTATCCGGGATTACTTGGGAGATCCCGACCCCTGTGTGGAGAACGGGCTGCCTCCTGAGTTTGATCTCATCGTGTGGCAGCACGGGCCGCAGACAATGAGTGAGGACGAGCTGTGGCCTATGCTGCCTCGGCTCCAGGAGCGAGCAGGCGTGGCGTTGGTGATGCAGATGCCGATGGGGAGTTTCAAGAAGGAGTACCCGGTCAATCCCTTCGACGTCCACCGCTCGGTGCTGTTCCCGGAGCAGTTCCTGATCAGAGACTACGAAGTGATTCCCCACGTGTGCCGGCACGAACGGTCGTTCACGGCCGTCAAGTACACCCAGCCCCGGGAGGATTCGGTATGTCCAGCATAGTGATTCGTGTGGTTGTGTGTCTGGCCGTGCTTGCTGTTCTGGCATACGTGGCCACACACGACGACATACGGATACCGAAAGACGACGACGAGACTTGAGTAGCCGACGCCTATTCTGGGTATCGGCAAAGAGAAGCATGATGAAAGGTAAAGAGACAATGGATTTGCACAAGATGTTCAGCGTGACGATGGACGGGACCACCCCCCTGATTATGAACTGGGACAACATCGACTGGGACGACACGCTGAAAGAGTGGTTGCTTGAGCCCGGCAACAAGAAGCTGTCGACCCCCGGTGATGACCGTTCGCCGGCTTGGCCCCGGGGCCAACACGATGGCCCGTTCTGGTCCCCTCAAAACGGGCGAGAACAGTACAGTTCAGACTTGGCGCTCACGATAACTTTGTAGAACTGACTATGCGGCACTTTGTCTTTGCCGGGAACGGGATCGACTGGTGATTGTCAGCTGAACAACGAACACGGGCGTTAAGCTGTGTTTCACCGTAGGCATTCAGTGTCGTATCCACTGCAACAATTGCAGGGCTCCGCACCCCGGCTGATATCGGTGACCACACCAGCCGTAAACGGGCCCGCTGGGACGTTCGCCAGCTGGAAACCAACCGACTGTGTCGCCACCGCTGTTCAGGTTCGACCACCTTGGGAGGACGCTCCCCTGAAGGCCTCTTTCGGTTGCTCGTAATCTGGCGTATACGGCCTCTTTCTGCCCGGTCTGAACCCACACTCGCATTTCTCCACGAACGCCCTCTTGGGGCACTCTACGAAGGCCTGGCGAGATTCTGGCCGACACCGGACGAGTACATTTCGGCGCTGGGGGCTGTCGGGGAGTTGGAGGCCTCAAGCTGTCGACACCATCGGACGGGAAGCCGTTGGGACGACAACAGGTCGCGCGGAAGTCTGACGGCGGAGCGTCTCGGCAACGACAGCCGGAGACGTTGTGTCGGGCGACGTCGTCTCTTGTCCAGGAACACAATCAGACCGAGAAACAGGACAAATACAAAAGTATACTCTGTAAGAGTACTTGTATGCCCTGGTGTGTTTTAGGAGGAGGAGGAGAGTAAGAAATCACGTCGAATCACGTCGAATATCAGCCGAGTTACGCCGATCTACTCGTAGAGCATCCGACGCCGACAATAGGTACCTAAAGGTACCTGGAGATTCCTTATTTTTCGTTTAGAGCTATAACCTCTCCGTCCCAGAGGAAGGGCACCTACTACGTAGGTACCCCTGTCGCCGGATATTCCCTTGACTCCAAAGCTGTCGCCGAATCTACTATGGCTCCAAAACTGTCGTCTGACGTTCCCTTGACTCCAAAGCTGTCGGTCGAATCTACTATAGCTCTAAAACTGTCGCCTGCCGTTCCCTTAACTCCGAACGCTTGTCGTCCGGCTCTGCTATGGCGTCCAGACGCCAGATGCCCGCACACCCAAAAGACGATCCTCACGGCCAACGGCGATCACCGTTCCCCCTCAGGCCCCGGCCAGGCCGTCCTCCATCCAGACCAGTTTGTCTGGACTCAAAGCCCATTGAGGGCTATCGGTCCCTGAGTTGACGGCGGTCGTGGCCGGTAGCGCATGTGCCCCAACCGATTCGCGAGAGGCCTCTCTTCCTTGAGTCCGACGAACACGATCTGCTTTGGCGGGTACGACACGTTCACCGCTGCGAAGCTCGGCCCGAGCCGTGCCCTTACCTTCGCGCCGTGTTCCCGCAGGCGATCCGCAACAGTTGCTCTGCCTTTCACCACCTGAACCGCGCTGACAAAGCACCTTCTCACACGAGAGCGGAACGGTATGGCCGCCGCGGTTACCAGCATTAACGCAGTCAGGATGTGTATTCTCTTTGGGATTCGCATCTTGGTACCTGGACCGATCGTGAAGCGTCTTGAGAGCCGACGTGAACAGCAGGGACTTCGACGACAGGGGCGAGGCTTGCATCTACGGGCCTCCTCCTCTGCGCCCACTATACCCGAGGAACTCAATACGTGGACGTTGGGGATGCGGCACGGAGAGTGAAACGTGAGCCGGACATGGGTGATCCCCAGGCGGCGTCTGTGGAAACCTGAATTCCCCGCGGATCGGCGTAACTATATACTGTAGGGTTCTCAGGCCGCGAGTTGAGGAGACGTGGCCGGCCTGTGGCGTCCCTGCCACGAACCGGGCATCCTGTCGACAGGGCGCCTGGGGATGGCACCAACACGCCTTGAAGCCCCGACGTTCGTGGGTACTTTGGCGGGTATGGTGTCGCCGCCCGAAAACAGTTAGAGCGTTGGTACATAAACGGTACGAAATGAACGAGATAGAGCCGGAGTTGAACGGGATTTGAGCACGAGAAAGCGCGGGAATCGCCTCCGTGCGGCGACTGCCCCCCCCAGGAAAAAGGTCGCGGGACAGAGCCCCCTCCCACATTGAGGAAGACACTGTAAAACAGTCCCGGAACAGAACCCCGTCTCACATTCAACACAACCAGAAACGCATGCCCTTAGACAACGTCCCTCCCCTCTATTTCCCGCCAGTCGTTCTCCCACCTTCAGGAACGTACAACTCCACCTCGTGGATCCTGGCAACATTCACCTGCGTTTTCGTCACCAGCAACCTAACTCGATCCGTGGTGACAGGCGCGAAGCTGCATCGCCAATCCACGTCACCATTGCCGGAGACCTTCGTGCCGGGGATGTTCCGCCACTCCCCGCGATGCGGGACCTGCAGAGAGAAATCCCAAATGGGAGCCGTAATCTTCCGACCCGAGCGGAATCCGGACACCACACGTGCGGCACCGATGGATCGCGCTGACGTCCAGCGGAACTCAAGCCACGACGGCACCGTCTCGGCGCTCAGCCAGCGGCCCGCGTTATCCGATGGTGCGATCACACCATCAATGCAGCGCGCCAGCGGGTGCTTTACTTCGTCACGGCTTCCGTTCGTGGCGAGCACGGATTCAGCCGCGACATTCCGCCCCCATCTGGACGGAACCGGGGCAAGCAGAAGCTCCTCGCCATCCTCGGTGACCATCCGCGGCGGCTTCCCGATGCCTGTATGCAAGAGGGCCAGGAGCGCATCAAGATGCTCAGCGTAGATGTCTCGCGGCAAACAGTCGTAGCGCTGACAGAGCCCCGCGGCGATGCCAACGACCTCCCCCATCAATCCGCCGGTTTTCATCACTCTCACGGTCCCCAGCGCATCATGCGTCACACTCACGCAACGCCCGGCCATGAACAGATTCGCGATATTTCGTGAATAGAAGCAGCGGTACGGGATGTGGAACGGCGTCGGGTAGCTGGTGAAGTGAGCCCTGGAGATGAACGCATCCCCTTCGAAGCCCTTCTCGTAGCGCGGATCGGGAAGGTGCAGATCGATCTTCCAGCCGGTCACGACGCACCCGTCCGCAAACTCGTGCTTCGCCATCAGGTGCTCTTTGTTCAGAACGACGTCCCCCAACAACCTGCGGCTTTCGCGCTTGCCGGAAATGTAGGCAGCCCAATTCAGCCGATGGTTGGGATACACATTGTCCACGTTCTTGAGACAATCCCAGGCGCCGTACATCGCCCGGAAGTTCCAATCCCGTATGTACTCCCCCTTGGTGAACGGATCGTGGTCAAAACCACTCTCCCAGTACCAGCCACCAAGTCTCTTCACTCCCCCTTTTCCCGCGCGCCCGGGAAACTGCTTGTCGCTCAGGTCGAGGGCCCAGGGGCAACGCGGGAAGGTCACCGGCACGCCCGCGTCAGCCACATTCCAGAGATTGCAGCGCCCCATGTGGCCCTTCCGCGTCATATCCCAGTCCGCCCCGGCCAGGAAGCCCACGCAACCATCACCGGTGGCATCCACGAACCACCGTCCCGTGCAACGGATCCGACGAGCTGTCACGATGCTCTGAGCGACCACCGACCGGATCCGCCCATCACGGGTATCCACCTCATTCATCCGGTGGTTGACCAACAGCGTTAACCCCCGCTCTGCAGCAGCAAGAGCCAGTTTCTTCTCGTCCTCGTAGATGTCGGCAGTGTTCCCGGGGCCGTAGTGCGCCTTGCGTGCCTGCTCCAACTCGTTCACCAAATCGCCGATCTTCGGGTAAGCCGGGCCATTGGTCGCGCCCTGAAGCCAGACGCGAACTTCAGAGCTGTTGTTGCCCCCCAGAACGGGCCGATCCTGAATAAGCGCGACCCTCAGTCCGGAGCGCGTTCCGGCAATCGCCGCACACGTCCCCGCTGTGCCGCCTCCGACCACCACCAGGTCGAACGTGGCTTCATCATCGGGCTCGTCCGCCAAGCCCAGCGCACGACGCCTGAACAGCGTCACCTCAGCCAGATCATTCGGAGGGACGAACGCTCCGTCTCGGGAGAACAGGACCGCGTCACAGCGTCCTTCGAACCCGGTCAAATCATGGAGAGCGATCTCCGTGGCCCCCCGGTCGATCCGGATCTCGCCGCCTCGGTGCCACGCCCATTCGCTCCCCGACATCCCGAATGTGGTGGGCAAAAGCTCCCCTCCAACGGCCAACTGGAAGCGCCCGGGGGCATGCTGGGTTACCCACTGCCCCACCCAGTTTCGCGTCCTGACCCACACATGGTAGCGTCCCCCCTCAGGAAATGTCACTTTGGTCGTCGCGTCTGCGACGGGTCGCCCAAGCCCATGAGCCAGCAGGAATGGCGAGCCCATCTGATCCATGAACTGCTGGTCAACGACCCACCCCCCCGGCTCCCCAAAGCCCTCGGCCTCGACCAGGACAATGCCCGGCATCGCAGCGGACACCGCCTGAAGGGTGAGGCCAAGGGCGATCACGACCAACAATCGGCTTCGGGTTGTCACGGGGTGGGACTCCAACTTTGTAGGAGCTTAGGGGCGGGGAGACAGGACAACGTGGCCAAGCCCCTACTGCCGCGCTCCCTCCCTTGAGAGCACGAGAAAGGCGCCGTCAAGAGCCGGCACGGTGAGGGGCTGCCCCAAGTCGACAGGCACACCGTTGAGCAGTAATCTGGCCTTCGGGTTGTACCCTTTCACCCCCACGGTCACGACGCTGTCCACCTGCGTCAGATTGGTCAACGCCACCAGACAGCGGTCCCCATGTACCCAGACAAATCGGCGCAGAAGTGCGGGATCCCCGCCCTCAATCTCGGCGAGTATATCCCCACGTTTCCCATCCCATAGGAGATCGCCGGCAGCGACGAGGAGGTTGTGCCATTTGACGAACTTCTCCATGTAACGGCCGTCGATCCCCCCGGAAAAGTGCCCTCCCCAGAAGGACACTCCACGTGCACCAGCGGCAATGATGGTCTGAATCTGCACGTCAAGAAGTTGTGGGTCGCTCCAGGGAGTTGAGTTACCCAGAGGGTAGATGATCGAGGAACAGAAGATGATCGGCTTCTCGACGGCCGGGAGTGTGTCCTCGACAGTCTGGATCCCGGCTTCGATGCTGCCAATCCCTGCATCCTTCGTCCACATGTCCGAGTAATCAGCTGGGAGTGTGTAGTGAGGCGTTTCCGGTTCAGTCAGGAATGCCGCGGCTTTGGACACGTCGATGGTCGCTCGGGCGATCGTGCCCTTGTAGTCGTACCCCGCCAGCCACGCCTGCATCGGGCAGTCGGGCACGGCCTTGCGTGCCGCATCCCGAATGGACTTCACATACAGGGCCCCCTGATGGCACCGGAAACCGATCCATTGCCCGCGGTACCGGCCGGCCTTGCCAACATCATCGGGCCAGGCTACGTCCGCTGCCCCGGTGAACGTGACGAAGGCATTCTTGCAGCGTTCGCAGTAGCAGAGCGGCATCCGGCATTCGTAGTCGAGCATGAACCCCTCGCAGCCGGTCTCCCGCATTCTGTCCGTTACCGTTTCAAGAAAAGCCCCATAGACGCCGGTTCCCTCGGCAATGACCACGGGACACACATTGCGCCCGGGAGCGGCAGACCCTGTGGCCTTCTCCTCAGGCGTGGGAGAAATGTCAGGGGTGTTCTGACAGGAGTAGTGCCACCAGGACGCCAGGAACGGGCGAATGCCGCTGGCTTTGGCAGCGGCCACGACCGTCTCCTGACTGTGCTTATTGGTATGGATTCGTCGCACCCCCAGCCTCTTGCACACCTCCATCATCCTGCCTGTCACTCGCTCACGGCTATCCGGATTGCCATGCACCAACAGCCCCTGCCACAGGCTGAGGCCAAGGTCGCGTTCCCGGGTGGGAAGCAGAGCAGATAGCGGCGCCGTCACAGCCACGGTCATCTCGCGCCAGGGACCGGCTCCCGAATGCGCCAGGGCTCGTGCGGCGACCGTTCCGCCCTCAGCATCGGCCGCCGCAACACAGTGAACATAGAGGGGTGGCGTCCGCGGGCTGGTCGGCCATTTGAACCAGCCGGGGTTCTCCTGGTCCTTCCGCCCAACCCCGTGAAAATCGGCCGGGACAGCATAGGCCTGGGGACGAATGATGTACCGGGCAGAGCCCCCCTTCGAGATCTCCTCCACCACCACGGGGATGTTGCCGAAGCTGACATCACTCAGTGAGAGGCCGTCGCACAGGCGAAGTTCGAGCCCAAAATCGCGAGCCGAGGCCAGCGGGTCGGCGTTGTTGTAGATCAGGCAAAGGCGTTGGTAGACGCCGGGAGCAAACCAAAGCGTGTCGGTCGTTGTCGGGTTCGTGGCATTTGGCCAGAACGCAACCTGGAGTGACGCCGGATCATGCTCAGTGTCGGCGATGCGCTGCAACGCACTTTTGGCCATGGCCTTGATGAAGGGAGCGGGGTCCCCGACAACCAAGTTATCGAACTCGACCCGTTTGGTGGCCTTCCCGTGGCGGTAGTTGTTGTCAAAGTCGGGCTGCCCCCCCTTCTTCCTGTGGCCCTTACCGACAACGAGAGTCGGGGAAGTGCGCCAGCCCTCCGCTCGCGGCACCCCACCAACGGGGCTCAGTTCACCTCCCGCAGGCCCAAACCGGAACGCGATGCTCTCGTCCGTGAGCAATATGGCAGCACGATACCACGAGCCCATTTCCAGCGGAACGTTCGTCACCTCACCGAGCAACGCACCGTTGGCACGCGCCTCGAGCCTGAGCGAGTAGTGCAGACTGAACATGAGTCGGATGTAATTGTCCTCATCCCAATACAGGATCAGGCTTGGTGACCACGTCGCCGACGTGTCGTTGACGCTGCACACATCAATCTGCACACGATCAACCGTCTCGGGAAGCGTGGCCTCAAGGTGATTGTAGAAGTGCTCCGCCCCCTCCAGGGAAAGCACGCCCCGGTCGCGTTCGAGCGAAATCCGGCACCCCTTCGCCGAGTCAATCTGCCAGCGCTGGTCAAGCACATCAGCATCGAACGTGTCGAACCCGAGCGGCAACGGTTGTGCGGACACCGCAAGAGCAGCAAGCAGAACGCCGATCATCACCCTCGATGAGTAGATCGACACCAACGCGCTCCGGCTCTTTCGGATTGGGCAAACTGCCATGGGAACTCCGGGAATTGTCGAGGCAATCAACGTCCGGCGTAGAACGTCCGGATACGCTCTGTGGCTGTGTTAAACAGCCCCTCGGTTACGGCTTCGAACAGGAACTGCCTCGTAGGCTCGGCACACTCCCGCTTTCTGACCATTCGTGCCATCGGCTCGGGGAGAGCGCGTTCGTCACCCCGAAAGGTCGCCCAGGAGTCTCGCCATACGCTCTCACCCGGGAATTTCTCATGCAGGAGAGGCCGAGTCGTCCCGACCTCAACAATGCGCAAGTCGAGCAGCCCATGAGTGGCGATCGACTTTTCCCACGTCACGACATACGCTCTGACGGTGCCGAAGACATCCTGAGGCGGCCTGCTCTTCGTCCTGCCGATCAGGACATCCTCCTTGCGAAGCGTTTCACGCGTTTCGGTGATCTGGGTTTCCTCGGTCCCAAAATCACAGATGTGCAGCTCGATCCTGTGGTCCGGCCGGGCCAGGGACACTCTGGCGGCCTCTTCCACTGTGTAGAAACGGATGTACTGACTCGTGCTGCAGGACGCAAGGAAGGCATGGAGGCGATTCTCAAGGAAGCGGACATCAAGGTCCCGGTTGTCGCAGGTTACGGGTTGGACAACGACCTTCACTGTTGCCAAATCCTGGGCGATCGCCATCTGTGCCGCGATATCCCTGAAATCGGGGACAAGCTGATCAGCGACACTGAAGTGCTTCAGCGCTCCCAGGGCATCCTCTCGGTTGCCCCGCGCAAGGAGCTCTCTGCCCGCGGCGTAGCGGGCCTCCGCAGCGTGGAACTTGGCCTGTTCCAGTTCGTCCTGATAAATACGCGGAGAAGGGAAAAGCCCGTGGGCTGCGGGGGTCGTCCGGATGGCATAGGCCAGACCATTGAGCTGGGCATAGGCCGTGACGCTTCGCTCCCATCTGAACGGAGCGGAGGAGCGCACGGCATGATCAATCGTCTCCAGCAGCATGCTCTGTGCCGCAGGAAATGCACGTTTGAGCACATCCAATGCCTTCAGGTTGTCCGGATCACTCCTCAACCGTTTCGTAGCTTGGCGGACGGCCTTCGCGTAATCACCGTGTTGGTACGCCCGCTGGCCAGTCACGCAACCGGACACCAGCACCACGGCGAGGACACCGCTCAAGCAAAGATACATCTGGGGGCCGCTGCGTCTCATGTGCGTGCCTTTCCTGCCTTGGAAGCTCTGGTCTCTCCACACGACAACGAAGATAGCAGTCGTCCCGGAGGATGCGAGAAACAAGCACGTGTGAAGGCCGTGCATCGATGTGACGATGGCGTCATTTCCTGGCACCGGGTGGATATCAGAGATACGTTGGGGCGCACTGGAATGAGGGAGCAGAGGGCGTCTCGCATGGGATCACTTGAACATGAAGAGGTTTCGTGGAGACCGCCAAGCGCTTCAGGATCGAGCAGGCAACGTGCACGGGCTGCTGTGACTGCCTGCGTGTGTGTGAAGACCATGCGATCCGCAAGTTCACCTCGGAGCTCTGCGCCAAGTGCGTGAAATACTGTGGGGTCATGAAGGCAGAGGACCTGCAGTGTAACCAGAACAAGATGTGCATCGACGAGTCTGTATGCACCGGTTGCGGCAAGTGTGTCGAGGTGTGTCGTTCCGAGGCTGTCTCGCAAGTAGTGTGAGTCGGGACCGCAGTGAAGCAAGACACGCCCGGGTGCCAGTCGGAAGTGGCAGGTTCAGAATGAAAAAATGAAGCCCTGAAAAGGGCTGATTGATGTTCGTTGTTGCTACGGACGTGCGGATACCGCGTCGGTCGCTGCAATCAAGGAGGAAAGCCGGCATAACTCCGCCCGCGAAGGCGGG
>JABHEG010000145.1 GCA_018676675.1 Lentisphaerota bacterium | reverse complement strand
CTAGTTGCGGAAGAGGTTGTTCCATGCTTTTCCTGCAAAAAAAAAGGGGGGGGCGTGACAAGGAGCTTCACTGCACGTATAGTTGGTCCATCGAAGGCGCGGTGTAGAACCACGCCGATGGGGGTTTTGCAAGAGCCTCCCCAGACGGGTATATTAGGGACGTTTGTGTTCTATGGCGGTAGTTGGATGGCCGTTCGATAGAGGTCGTTCATGCGTCGGGTGTGCCGGCGCGAGCCATGCTGTGCCACGTTCGGTAAGCCGGGTGCCGGCTGATCGTCCAGGTCTTTCCCGCCGGGGGCCGTGTGGCCTCAACGCGTGCGTGGTTTGCCTGCGTTCTGAGCTCGTCGTGCATTTGAGCGGCGATTCCTGTGAGAGGAGTCTGTACAT
This sequence comes from Lentisphaerota bacterium, assembly GCA_018676675.1. Lineage (GTDB taxonomy): Bacteria > Verrucomicrobiota > Lentisphaeria > Oligosphaerales > JABHEG01 > JABHEG01. Next base: position 143,767 of record JABHEG010000145.1, on the reverse strand, counting down.
GGGTTGTGGGGTCAAACGAGCGTGCTTTTACGTGTGGACCTTTAGCCTTGTCACGATGCCGTCCGTATCGACGGCAGCCGATGGCACTGCGTTGGTTGAGCGTCTGAAGGGTGCCGAGAAGCACCTCACGACGTTTAAAGACATCATCGAGGCTGGCGGTTGGCCGATGCAGGTCATTCTCGCGCTGTCTGTTGTGATGACATTTCTCGTGATTTTGTTTCTCTTCACGATCCGGGCCAACGCCCTCTTCCCCAAGCGCTTCGTACAGGAGGCCCTGGACGCCGCTGATGAAGGTGACACCGAAGCTCTGGAAGCGATCTGCCACGACAACGATTCGCCGGCTTCGAAGATCGTGGGTGCGGCAGTTGAGCAGATGTCGGGCGAACAGCGGGTCGATTACATGGTTGTCCGCGACGCCATTGAGGATGAAGGTGCTCGTCAGGCCGGAAACCTGTGGCAGCGTATTCAGTACCTCCAGGACATCGCCGTGGTGGCACCGATGGTTGGGCTTCTGGGGACTGTTCTCGGTATGCTTGAGTCGTTTGCCGGACTGCGCACGGAACTCGGCGTGGGGATTAAGCCTGAGATGTTGGCTCAGGGCGTCTCCAAAGCGCTGATCACAACCGCAGGCGGTCTGGTGGTCGGGATTCTGGCGATGATACTTTACGCGATTTTCCGTGGCCGGGTAAACAAGCTCATTGCCGGGCTTGAGTCCGCTTGCAGTCGCGTGCTCCGCAAGTACATGTTGAAGAAGCAGTTTGGGAAGTACTGATTTGGTGGGCTTCCGGGCATTTGGGCCCCATGATTGGCGGTCACGCCCGGACAGCTTTGGACGCTTTTCCAGAACGACACGCCCGTTCGGGACCAGTCGAGGATACCCATGAACTTCCGCAAACGTTTCTCCAATCCGCAGGTCGGCTTCCAGATGGCGCCTATGGTGGACATCATGTTCCTCCTGCTCATCTTCTTCATGGCGGCCACGATTTTTGCCCAGTGGGAAACGAAAGTCGGGATTACCGTTCCGACCGCCGACACGGGCGTGAGAGCGGAGCGGACGCCTGGGGAGATCATTGTCAATCTGGACGCTGAAGGCCGCATGTATGTCAACAATGTTGAGATCAGCATCGACCGTCTTAAGGGGCTGTTGAGTCAGGTTGCGGAGACGTTTGGCGACCAGCCGATCATCATTCGGGCGGATGCCAAGACGCGTCACGAGGCCGTGATCGGCGTCTTGGATGTCTGTCGTGAGGTGGACATCTGGAATGTCGCGTTTGCGACGATCGCTCCCGGGGAGAAGGACGGCGAGTAAGACGAGTAAGGGATGACACTTTGAGAGAAGCCAGAACGTGTTCGGGTCGCGTCGCCGCTGTGGCGCTTTCTAACTGGAGGGGCCCGTGTCACCTTTCGGGCTTCCTGATCCTCCTGTCGGCGTCTGTTCTTCTTCAGGCGCAGCCGCTCAAGCGGGAAGCACACACTCCTGAAGACCAATTCCGCTTTGCCGAGGGCTTGCTTAGCCGCAAGTTCTACGACATGGCCGAGCCGGAGTTCCGCGTCTTTGTCGAGAAATTTGCCGACCATGAGTTGGCTCCCCACGCCATGTTTCGGTTGATCGAGTGTTTGCGCAATCAGGCGAAGGCAAGCGCGACACTGAGCCACATCAACCAGTTCCAGGCGCGCTGGCCCGACCATGAGCTTGCCCCCAAGCTCTTCCTGTGGAAGGGGGAATTGCTGCTCCGGGAGAAGAGGCTTGGGCCTGCCGCCAGCTGTTTCAAGCGCCTTGTCATCAGTGACGATTCGGTCACCCAGGAAGCATCGCTGTATTTTCTTGCTCAGTGCTACGCGCAGCAGGAGAAGGATGCGCTTGCTCTGAAGACGTACGCCAAGATTGCTGACAAGCCTTTTGACGAGAAGCATGTGTATCGGCCCTACGCTCTCTTCTCGCTGGCTCGTGCTGCCCAGCTCAACGGCGAGTTCGATGACGCTAAGAAGGGGTTCTCACGGCTCAAGGATGAAAAGCACGTTCCGCCTGCGATCCGCGAGGAAGCCGTTTATCGGCTCGCCGAGGCGATGTTCTTGGAACAAGCCTACAAAGAGGCGATCGAGCTCTATGAGCTGCTGCTCGTGGACTATCCCGATGGAGCCTTCGGTCGCGAGGCCCGGAAGCGTCGGACGTGGGCCCACTTTTCTCTGAATGACTTCGCCAAAGCTGTTGAGCTGGCCAAGGATTGGCGAGATCGCTATGGTGATGTGTTTGATTACGAGATGGACTATGTCCACGGTACCGGGCTCACTCGGCTCGGCTTCTTTCGTGAGTCCATGCCCTATTTCATTCGTCTTGGGGGAGACGAGCGTGTTCCCGAGGAGTACGCCCTGCTGGCTCGCTACCAGGAGCTTTACTGCCTTTTGCGGCTTGAGAACTACGAGGAGACGGCCAAGCGTGCTGCCCTTTTCGTGAGTGATTATTCGAAGGCTGTTCAGATTGCCGATGCTCTCTATTTTGCCGGTGAGGCCCTTTTTCAGCTCAAACGCCACGAAGAGGCGGTTGCTGAACTGCGCCGGGGTCTGTCTCGTCACGTGGGTCAGTGGGCCTATTACGGTGATGCTCAGCTTCGCTTGACAGAGTCACTGGAGACGTTGGGACGGTTCCGGGAGGCCGCTCGTGTCTACCGCACCCTCAGTGAGCACCCGACCGTTGAACAGAAGGCATACTTCCGTCTGAAGGCTGGTGAGTGCGAGCGGAAAGGCGGGGATTTGTCGGCCGCGGTTGGGGACTTCGAAAAGCTCCTCAATGAGTTCCCGGATGCGGAAGAGGAAGCCAGGAGTGCTGTTCTTCACCTTGGGGAGCTGTATTCCCAGCGCGGCGATTATGGCAGGGCGGTGCAGTTGCTCGAGAAATTGTTGAGCCGGGATCGCCCACCTGAGAAGGCACGTCTCCTGTTTTATCTGGGCTACCTGCACTATCAGCAGAAGGCCCACGACCGTGCGGTCACCTATCTACGTGAGGCCCTCAAACAGGAAGACATTGGGGCGGTTGCGGTCAACGCGAAGTACTTCCTTGCTGGATCGCTGCTGGAGCTGGGGAAGAACGAGGAGGCCCTGCGCCTGTTCGCTGAGTTGCTCACTCTTCCGGTCGATGAACGCCCTTCCTTTGCTGTTCCCCTCCTGTTCCGGATTGATCTGCTTTACTACGCCAAGAACCAGTATGACGTGAGTGAGACGGTGTGCCGCTGGCTGTTGACTCGGGAGGACCGGGAAGTCCTCTACCGGGCCACCGTTCGCCTGGCCCAGATCCTGATGGCCCAGAGCCGTTTGGAGGAAGCAAAAACGACCTTGGAGGAGCTGCTCACCAAGTTGACTGATGTTGAGAAGACGCTCCCGGACCGGCCATTTGCCCGGGAGGAGGTCCAGTCTTTGCTCGGTGAAGTGCTTCTTCTGCTTGGGGAGCGTGATCGCGCCGTGGGTGTGTTCGAACGGTGTCTTGTCCGAGCGGGGTTGGCTGAGGAACCGGTGACGCGCTGTCGGTGGGGGTTGGCGCAGATCCTCAAGGACGAAAAACGGCTGGTGCAGGCTCTGCATTACGCCGTCAACGCGTTTGTTTTGTCCAATGATCCGACCTACACCCCCCGAGCCATGTTCCTTGCGGTTGAAGTGCTTGTGGCTCAGGAGAAGTTTGACGAAGCGGCGACGACGTGGCGCGAACTCCGGAAGCGGTTCCCGTCATTCTCTGAACAGAAGCGGACCGAGCCGATCATCTTGGAGCTGATGGCGCGGGATGGCAAAGAGAAGGCGCCGGCCCCGGTGACGCCGGACAACGCGCCCAAGCCGTAGTTCGAGTGAGGGGCGCGTAAGTAGTAGAAGAGCAACGAGTTGCTGGGTCGGGGGGCATGGGACGTCGGGGGCCGCCCCGGCGAAGAAGAGTTGCACGAGGGATCACACGGTGACGTTCAAGGGCGCTTTTTGCCGGGCGAGAAACTGGCGAAACCGGCTGCAACGCGTAATGTATCGTTAGAGTATAATGACAAATGACGGACGTATCCTGATAGGCCGCGGAGCGGATCTCTCAGCTGGCTGTTAGATCAAGGGATTTGAGAGAATATGCCTGGACATCCTAAAGTTATCATTCTGTCAGAGCATCTCCGTGGACAGTCATTTGAGCTGACGGAGCAAGAGTACACCATCGGGCGTGTGGAAGAGTGCGATATCTGCATCCCTGACCCCACGGTCAGCAGCCACCATTGTTCTCTGGTGCGGCTTGAACAGGGCGGCTACAAGGTGGTTGACAAGGGGAGCACGAACGGGACACGCGTGAACGGTGCCCGGATTGAGAATGAAGCGCAGGCCTTGGTCAACAGCGACATTCTCCAGGTTGGTGGGGTCGAGATGCTGTTCGACTGCGAGGAGACTCGGGCGAACGGTGCGACGAGCACGCATACCGTGATCAATCTGGAAGAGGCGGACGGCGCTGAGTTGGCGGTGCCGGAGATGCAGAATTTTTCGCCATTCGGTGCCAAACGCGGGGGGCCGGAGAACAAGAAGGTGTTAATGATCATGGGGACGGTCATCGCGGTGCTTGCGGCCGCGGTTGTGATCTCTCTCGTGATCCTTCTGGTCAAGCTTGTGTCCCTCTGACGCTTACCTGCACGGCGGCCTAAGGCTGCCTTCACATCCGAAGACGTCCTCCTCGCTTCTCCTGCGTTACCCGGGCTGTTTTGACGGCATGGCTGTCGGTTCAGGTTCGGTTGAGCTTCGGGAGCGAAGGGCTGTCCCATTGAAAGGATAGAACGCTTCCATGCCAGAGAATGGCTCGAGTCAACATGACGGAGGATCCGGCGGGCGCGAGCAGGATCCGCGTGGGCGTCCCGAAGGCAAGATTCCCCGTACCCCTCTCCAGACGTTCGCGTTTTGGTTCCTCATTCTGTTTGCCTTACCGGTGGCTCTGGTGTTGGTGCAGAAGAAGAGCGGGGACGATGTCGAGGTCTTGACCGCATCGCAGTTCGAGGACTTCCTGATCAAAGACCTGATCAGGTCCGCCACTGTGGTCAGTGATCCCTCCACCGGCAGTCGACTGATCGAGGGGAAATACGGCCCGGACGAGGGTGGGGATGCTGACGCGGGAAGCGACGATGCGGGGGAGGGCTCCCGGCTCACGGCGTACCGTGTGCAGGTCGTCTACACCGATGCCCTTGACGAGATGCTTCGGCTTCACTGTCCGAACCGTGACGCGAAGACGGACACCAACCTTCTCAGCACGATCTTGGTGTCACTGCTCCCCATCCTGATTCTCGTCGGATTGATCTATTTGCTTTTCTCCCGCCAACTCAAGGCTGCCGGACGTGGTGCGCTGCAGTTTGGCAAGAGCCGTGCGCGGCTCACGAGCCCGACTTCGGAACGGGTGACTTTCGAGGACGTTTCAGGCATTGACGAAGCCAAGGAAGAGGTCCAGGAGGTCATCGACTATCTGCGTGATCCGGAACGGTTTCAGAAACTTGGGGGGCGCATTCCCAAGGGCGTGTTGATGATCGGTCCTCCCGGGACCGGGAAAACCCTGCTTGCCCGAGCGATTGCAGGAGAGGCGGACGTACCTTTCTTTGCCATCAGTGGATCAGATTTTGTCGAGATGTTTGTGGGGGTTGGGGCGAGCCGCGTTCGTGACATGTTTGAGGAAGGCAAACGGCATTCTCCCTGCTTGATCTTTATCGATGAAATCGACGCGGTTGGGCGATCACGCTTCTCGGGGATTGGTGGTGGGCATGACGAGCGAGAGCAAACTCTGAACGCGCTGCTGGTAGAGATGGACGGGTTTGAGTCCAACTCGAGCACGATTGTCATTGCCGCAACGAACCGTCCTGATGTCCTTGATCCTGCGTTGCTTCGGCCGGGACGATTCGATCGGCAGATTACGGTTGACTTGCCGGATCTCAAAGGCCGGTTCGGGATTTTGTCCCTCCATGCCAAGCGGATCAAGGTCGCTGACGGTGTCGACCTCGGGGTCATTGCCCGGGGAACGCCCGGGTTCAGCGGTGCTGACTTGGCCAATCTGATCAATGAGGCCGCCCTTCTCGCTGCGCGTCTTAACAAGGCCGGCGTCGAGCTGGCTGATCTGGAAGAAGCCCGGGACAAGGTGCGGTGGGGGAAGGAGCGCCGGAGCCGGAAGGTGGATGAGCGTGACCGGCGCGTGACCGCGTTCCACGAAGCTGGGCATGCTCTCGTGGGGATGCTGTGTAAGCATGCGACCCCACTCCACAAGATAACGATCGTCCCCAGGGGGGTGGCCTATCTTGGGGCCACAATGCACCTGCCCGAGCAAGACCGGTATACGCAGAGCAGAAGGGAGTTCCTCGATGAGTTGGCTGTCTTGATGGGAGGGCGCGTGGCCGAGGAGCTGGTCTGCGATGATATCACCAGTGGGGCGGCAATGGACATTCGCCAAGCGACTGATCTCGCCAAGAAAATGGTCTGTCAGTGGGGGATGAGCGAGCGCATGGGGACCATGAGTTACAGTGGTGGCCGCGAGGAACCCATTTTTCTCGGCCGAGACATCACGCGAAGCGAAGATTTCAGCGAAGATACGGCCCGTGAGATCGATCAGGAGATTCGGCGGATTATCGACGAAGCAAAGGCTCGCGTTCACGATTTGTTGACCAGCCATATCGACGATTTGCGTCTCTTGGGGGAGACTCTTCTGGAACAGGAGACGATGGACGCAGCTGAGGTCCGCGAGTTGCTCGGCCTTGAGCCCCTTCCTGATCCTCCGGGCATCGACGGTGAGTCAGTTTCTGAACCCGTTGAAGCTGAAGTGTCTGAGGCGGAAGACTCGGCTGAAGCTCCCGAGGAGGGCACCGTGTCGGAACCTGATTCCGACGGTGACGTGGCGGATCCGGGACAGAAAGAAACCCCGTGACCCTGAATGGGTAACGGGGCAGTTCTCTTCGTCTTTCCTTCGCCATAAAACGCGAAAGGCAAGCAGACCAGCCTGGCCTGCCTGCCTTCCAGCCTTCAGCTGAGAGCGCCCCTCGTCTATCCGAGGAGATTCCGCCCCAGTCGCTGCAGAAGCTCGGCCTCGTAAGCGTCCAGGTCCGGGATTTCGACCCGATTCACGCCTGTTTCCATAGCGGCTTGAGCAACTCGTCTCGCGACTCGCGGAACGACCCGGGGGTCGAACGGCTTCGGGATGACGTATGTCGGCTTCAGAGGCGACTCACCGTCGAACATCCCGTTCCGGGCATCTTCGGGATAGGCCTTCGTGAGGAGTGGGATGATGTCTGTCGGGACTCGTTCACGAGCGATTTCGGCCAGCGCTTGGGCCGCGCCTGTTTTCATCGCTTCGTTGATGTCGGTCGCGCGGACGTCCAGCGCGCCGCGGAAAATCCCGGGGAAACCGAGGACATTGTTGACTTGGTTCGGGAAGTCCGTCCTGCCGGTCCCGACCACTGCCGCCCCTGCCTCGAGGGCATCACTCGGGTAGATCTCGGGGGTAGGATTGGCCATTGCGAGGATGACCGCTCCGGGCGCCATGCTGCGGACCATGGCCTTGTCCATCGCTCCTCCGATGGAGAGACCGAGGAACACATCTGCCCCGACCAGAGCGTCGGCCAGGGTTCGAGCGGATGTCTCCGCGGCCAGAGCATCCTTCTGCGGCGTCATACCTTCCGTCCGGCCTCTGTAGATGACTCCTCGTGAATCACACATCACGACGTTCTCTCGTCGGGCCCCGGCGGAGATGTAGAATTCTATACAGGCGATGCCGGCGGCTCCAGCTCCGTTGACAACGATGCGGACATCGGCGAGCTTCTTGCCCACGATCTCGAGCGCGTTGCGGACACCGGCCAGGGAGATGATCGCGGTTCCGTGCTGGTCGTCGTGGAACACGGGGATGCCCATTGTCTGCTTCAGCCGTGTCTCGACTTCGAAGCAGGCCGGCGCTCCAATGTCCTCGAGGTTGATGCCTCCGAATGTCGGTTCCAGCGCTTCCGTGACCGTGATCACCTTCGCGGGATCGGTCTTGCCATCGTTCCCAAGCACGTTCTTGATACAGATGGGGAAGGCGTCGATGTCCGCGAAGCTCTTGAAAAGAACGGCTTTCCCCTCCATGACAGGCAGGCCGGCTTCCGGGCCGATATTCCCCAGTCCGAGCACAGCCGTACCATCGCTCACAACCGCTACCATGTTCCCTTTGGCTGTGTAGGACCAGACGGTCTCCGGATCATCCTTGATCGCCAGGCAGGGATCTGCCACGCCCGGAGTGTACGCAAGGGAGAGTTCCTGCTGATCCGAGCACGGTTTGGTTACCTTGAGCGCGATTTTCCCGGGGATGGGATCGCGATGGTACTCCAGGCTCTGGTCCTTCAATGACTCCTGCATGCGGCTGCGTCCTTAGTTTCGTTTCGCGCGTGTGAGTGGGCCGGTTGCACAAAAAGCGTGAATATACTGCGACGGGGTGCGGGTGGAAAGCGGGATTATGCGGTTGGGAGAGGGCATGGCCGGCTTCTTTGAAGACCGACGTCAGTAGGTTGCATAGGTGGGGATGCTGCGGGATATTGACCGCTTCCTGCCCTTCAAGGAGGCCGTTGAGATGGATTCTTTCTTCCACCGCACAAAGATGCTTGCTGTGTTTGCCTGCGGGGTCGCCGTGTTCGGTGCCCCGCTGGCCACAGACGAGTACTGTTGCGTGGAGAGACGTTCACTGAAACCGGTTTGCACGATGAAGGTCCAGGCTTTCACCGAGAAAGCAGAGATGGTCGCCTGCCCGGTGAGCTGGACCCCGATCAGTACCATTGTTGAGGATGGGACGCTGGTCAAGAAGGGGGATGTGATCACAACGTTTGACACGACGCAGACGGCGTTCGATCTGAGTGTTCTCAAACGGGAACTGGGGGTCGTTGAGGCCCAGTTGGCTCACCGTTTGACTGAGATTGAGAACCAGGGAGCCCAGATGGCGGAGCGGCTGGAAGGGCTGGCGGACAAGCTGGCGGTCCTGGAGGCGAGGCAGGCACGCTTGCGGAGTCTCCCCGTCGCAGACGAGGTTGAGATATCCCGTGGCAAGTACCGCATTGCCAAGATGAATGCGGAGGCCGCGGAAGTCGATTTGGCCCGGGCGAAGGATCGCTTAGCCCGAGAGATGATCTCAGTGGGAGAAATGTCCAAGGCGGAACGCGCGTGGCGGGAGAGTGGGGCTCGAGGTCGCTTCGCGGAACAGGAACTGGCCTACGCCGAGCTCCCCGCGACATCAGGGACGCTGAAAGAGGTCGAGTTGGAGGTTGCCAACGTGCAGTTGGAGATCGACAAACTCACCAACGAGTTGGCAGAGCACAAGTTGATCTCCGAGATTCAGAAAGTGGGGGCCCAGACACGCAAGAAGCGCATTGAGATCCGCATTTCCGAAAAGCAGGAAGACCTGGACAGCAGCACGGTCCAAGCGCCAATCGACGGGTATGTCACCTACAACCGCACCAGCGGGGACTGGCAGACGGAAATTGCAGTCGGGGCCAAGATGTGGGAGAACTTCAATTTCCTCAAGATTCCGGACATGTCCACGCTGGCGTTCCGAGGCGTGATGCGCGAGTCTGTGCGCAAACACTTTGCCGTGGGCGATCCCGCTCTGGTCACGTTGCGCGGGCGGGGGGATGACCCCGTCCAGGGGCGGATCGCCTCGATCAGCACCCTCTCGCATGATCTGGCGGAGAAGGAGGAGGGAAGCTGGTCCTCTGTGGGGCGAGAGTTTGGGGTAAAGGTCTTCGACGTTGTCATCGCGACGGACGGCCCGTGCCCCTGGATCAGGCCGGGGATGGTTGGGGCAGCCGAAGCGACGGCGCAGGCTGCGATGGAAGGTCCGGCAGTCCCTCTGCGATTCGCCAAGGCCCGGGATGGGACCCACTTCCTCGCTGTTGATGGGATCTTTCAGGAGGCGACAGGCACGGTTGTGCAGGACGTTCTGGTGCTCGACGATGATACCTGGACCGGCAAGACGGTGGGAATGCGAGGACGCTTCTCCGGGACCATGGAGGACGGGGCGGAAGGAAGGGAAGACGAGCGGTTCTCTGTTTCCGGTGAGCTTCTTCCGGTGAAGTCCATCGATGTCATGGTGCGGGACATTGGTCGGTGGCCCTGGCCGAAAGTGACGTGGCTGGTTGACGAGGAGACGGAGGTGAAGGCCGGAGATGTCGTTGTCAAGCTTGATGCCAAGGAGACCAAGAACCGGATTCGCGAAGAGGAGAACCGGCTGAACGAAGCGAAGAGCCGTCGGGACGAGCTGAGTAAACGCCTGGAGCTCAGCAAGCGCGAAGGGACATTCAAGTTGGCCACCGAGCGAAATCTCCTGGCCATTGAGCAGTTGAAGGCTGATCGTGTGCTTTCCGGTGTTTCGGCCCAGGCTTTGTTCGGGGCCGAGCTGACACGCGAGTTGACCACGATTCGGCTCGACGATGTGACCCGCCGACTTGAGCGCGAGGAGGGGAAGCGTGTCGCTTCTGTTTCGCCGGTGGAGCTGGCGAAACAGAGGCGGGAGAAGCGTCGACAGGTGCTCAAGCTTGAGGAGGCCAGGATCAAGGAGAAGCGCGTTCTTGCGGGGGCAGATCCTGTTGCCCGGAGCGCTGCAAAGCTGGCGTTGCTCAAACAAGAGGTGAAGACGTCGGTGACAGAGAAAGAAGTGGGTCACAGCCAGCTTCGCCAGGGCTTTGAGTACGAGCAGGCAGTACTGTCGTTTGTTCGCTACGAGAAACGCCTTGCCAAACTGAAGAAGCAGGCAGCGAACCATGTGATTGCCTCGCCGGGAGCAGGGATGATCTGTTACAACAAGATTTGGAACAGTGGCACGATCTCCAAAGTGAATGTCGGCAGTCAGGTTGGGCCCCGCTTCAACATCCTCTCCATCCCCGATCTCTCGCAGATGTATGTCAGCGTTGAGGTGCCGGAGAAGTATTTCAGCCAGGTGTCTGAAGGGATGTCTTTGGAGGTACAGATCCCGTCTCTGGGTGAAATGGTGCTGCAGGCCCGTCTGGTGGGTCTGGATTTCATCTTCGAGAACAAAGAGAAGAAGGACAGCCAGGTTGGGCTCTATTCGTCGCACGAGCCGTTGGGGGAGGTGGTTTTCAAGGTGCGCATACAAGTGGATGCAGGAGAGAGGAAGCTGAAGCCCGGTGCGGTGGCGGAGGTCTTCTTCCCGTTCAGACAATTCTAACGCGAGGGCGCTGGCTCTCACCGAGTGCGGAAAGCATATGACACGGACACGTGGAAACAACAGATGGGCACGGGCGATGGTCCTGATCGCTCTATGCGTTTGTTTCTGTGTTGGGGCTGTGGTCTGGCGCATTCGCTCCGGGCGCGAGGGCGTAGGGACGGTTGTCGAGTGGCGGGTCACTCCCCACAGCGGGGTTGACGGCATTCGCCAACGGGGCATCCTGCGCAGTGCCGACGCTGCTCCGGCGATCGTGCGAACGCGGGGGTACATACTCGAGATCGTCAAGCAGGGCACCCCGGTCAAGAAGGGGGATCTGGTTTTCCAGATGGATGACAGTCGGTCCGTTGAGGAAGCCGAGGAAAACGAATCCCGAATTGAGCAGGAGGAACTGGCTCTGAAAGGCCTTGGGGCGCGTGAGGCCTTCACCGCGTTCCAGGAAGATCAGGAGCTGGCTGTGAAGGAAGCCGAATTGGAGCACGCAAGGCTGGAGGAAGAGGTAGAGCTCGTGTCTCCCACGCCCGAGGAACTGCAATTGCTGGCCATTGAACGGGAGCTTTCCGAACTCAATCTGGCGGATGCTCAGGGAGAGCACGATCGCCAGCACCGGCTTTTCAAAAAGGAGTTCATTTCGGCGGCAGCGCTTGAGCCGTTTGAGCGGCGGCTTGAGAGTGCCAGCGCCGGGCTGCGCGAGGTCGAGATAAAGATCGCCGTCAAGAAGAAGGGGATTACCGAGGAGCGTCGAGTGGAGCTGCGTCGGGCGGTTGAGCGGGCGGAAGCGGTGGTGGGGCGAGCCGCGAGTGCCCGGGAGCGGAAGCTGAGCGAGTTGCGCCATCAGATCGTGGCCAGCGAGAGGAAGATTGCCGGGTACCATGACCACCTGAAACGCCATCGTCGGGAGGCCCAGTCGGCTGCCACGCATGCGACCCGGGACGGGGTTGTGAAAGTCCGTCGCTACAGGGATTGGCGTTCCGGAGGCAAACTCCGGGAGTACCGAGCCGGGGTTGAGCGTTACGCACAGGATATCATTGCCGATGTGATCGATCCGTCAGTCATGAGGATCGACATGGTCGTGAATGAGGCGGACTTCCACCGACTGGCGGCGGGGATGGCTGTTCGTGTCACCTTGCCTGCTTTCCCAGGCAAGGTGTTCCGTGGGAAAGTTGACCAATTGGGAGCAATTGGCCGTGACCGCAATCTGGTCGACCCGACAGCCAAGGGCGGGGGGAAGTCCGACATCATGATGTTCAATGCGGAGATTTCGTTTGAAGGTAAGGGAGCGCAGTTTCATCCTGGCATGTCGGCTGAGGTCGAGATCGTCGTGAAAGAGGTGACGACCGCGTTGCTCATTCCCCGTGGGGCCGTCGAAACGCTTGAGTCTGGCCACCGTGTACGGAGGAAGAAAGGCCGGGTCTTTTCCTGGCATGATATTGAAGGGCGGGTCTTCAACGACAGGGAGTTCCTGGTCACCAAGGGGCTTTCCGAAGGCGACACTATTGCGCTGGAACAGCCCGAGGAGAAGCGCGGCACGTCCGTCCCGGGGCGTTAGGCAGGGCCTGCCTGCCAAACGGGACTGGTGCCCCAATATGATTTGCGTGATGTGAACGAACCCATTATCAAAGTCAGAACGCTCTGCCGCCACTACCAGATGGGCGGCACGACGGTGAAGGCACTGGACTGCGTCGATTTTGACGTGCACCCAGGTGACTTCATCATGGTCGTGGGGAGCTCCGGTTCAGGCAAGTCAACCTTGATGCACCTGATCGGCCTGCTCGATCAGCCGACGTCGGGTTGCTTACTGATCGATGGCGACGACATGGCGCAGTGTCGGGACGGACGTCTATCCCGAATGCGGAATCGGAGCATCGGCTTCGTTTTTCAGCAGTTCAACTTGCTCAATGATCTCACTATCACCGAGAATGTCGCTTTGTCGCAGGTGTACTGCGGGCGGCGCGGGGAGGATCGCCGGACGCGTGCTCGAGCGTGCGCAGCGGAGCTCGGGCTGGGTGATCGACTCACCCACCTGCCCAGCGAACTGTCCGGGGGACAACTGCAGCGGACGGCGATTGCCCGGGCCCTTGTGAATGACCCAAGACTCATCCTTGCGGACGAGCCGACCGGGAACCTTGACTCGAAGACGAGCCGTGAGATCATGGGGATCTTTCATGAACTCCACGACCGTGGACACACCATTATCATGGTCACGCACGATCCGGATCTGGCCGAGCAAGGGACCCGGAAGGTGACCATGAGCGATGGTCAGATCGTGTCCGATGTCCCGGGGCGGAAGACGATTGATCAGGCAGCTGTCGGTGAACTCGCCGCTTCCCTTGGTGGCGGAGCGTCGGAGGACACCGGGGAGGGCGGCGGTTTGGGGTTCTTCGACCTGCTTCGCATCGGCGTGCGGGAAGGTCTGATGGCCCATCGGATGCGGACGTTCCTGACGATGCTGGGCATCATTATCGGCGTCTCATCCGTTATCGCTATGTCATCGTTTTCCCTTGGCAGCAAGAAGAAGCAGGAGGACCAGATTCGGGAGCTTGGGGCGAATTTGGTCCGGGTGATTGATAAACGCCTGGAGAACGAGCGCCTGACCGAAGCTCGGATGTCAGGCTCCAACGGGCTTTGTCGCGAGGATCTGGCATTGCTCAGAACCAATATTCCGGCCATTGAGAGAGCGGCGTGTGTTCGGGAGATCAAGCTCAATGTTCTTCACCGCGGTCGGGGGATAAACCCGCGCGTTCTCGGCGTCTCGGGTGAGTATCTGGACGTCAACAATCTCCGGGTGTCTTCGGGACGTTACTTCGAGCGCGATGACACGCTTCTCAGCCGGAAGGTTGCGGTGGTCGGGCATGGCATAGCCGGCCAACTCAATCAGGAAGGTGTGATCGGTGAGAAGTTGCTCCTGGGAGGGACTCCTTACACAGTCGTCGGTGTGTTGGCCGACAAGAACATCGATTTGGAGGAACTGGAAGCCACAAGCATCTCGGACCCCAACAACGACCTGCTTGTCCCCCTGGAGACACTCCTGACACGGACGGCTCACCTTGACCTCCGTAGCGAAATCGATGAGATCCAACTGCAGCTTGAGAGCGAGGAGTTCCTGCACACTGCCGGACGTGCGATCAAGCGCGTATTGGGGGTCACACACCAAGGCGTGAGCGATTACGACCTTGTTATCCCTATGGATCTGCTGAAGCAGAAGCACCAGGCTCAGCGTTTGCTTGATATTCTGACAATCTGCATCTCCTCGATCTCGATTGTTGTGGGGGGCATCGGCATCATGAACATCATGCTGGCCTCGGTAACGGAACGCATCCGCGAGATAGGTATACGCCGGGCGGTTGGTGCCACTCGCTCCGATATCCTCTACCAGTTCCTCTCGGAATCGATGCTCATTTCCATCACAGGGGGGATCGTCGGTGTGGCATTGGCACTTGCTGCTGTGTTCTCAATTGGGACGGTCCTGGAGATCCCCGTTGTCTTCTCCATGCCGTTGCTGGGGATTGCCGTAGTTGCCTCAACGGTCACTGGTCTGGTTTTCGGTCTCTACCCCGCTTACCAGGCTGCCAACAAGAACCCTGTGGATGCTCTGCGCTACGAGTGATTCGGCTGCTGCCCGGGGGGCGGCGTGTCCATTGGCTCACCGACCGCTATATTATGGGCTATCACCCCGCTGCAGGGGATTGCTCGGCCGTTGTTCGGAGTGGCCGGTCGCGTCTACTTCTTCTGCCGCCTGTCTGTTGCGACTGCTGAAGCCACAGACATGCCGCAGCTTCTCTGGAAGATTCCATGAAGATCCTTTTTGTCGGTGACATCGTCGGGAAAGGCGGCCGCAAAGCCGTCCAGGCCCTCGTTCCGGAACTGCGCCGTGAGTTCGGGATTTCGTTCTGCATCGCGAACGCCGAGAACATGGCTGGTGGCGGCGGAATGACGCGGAAGTGTGTCGAACAGATGTTGCGTGCCGAGGTCGACGTGCTGACCGGCGGGGATCACATCTGGGACCAACGTGGTTTCGATGACGAGATAGGTCTGTATCCGAACGTCTTGCGTCCTGCCAACCTCAACCCCGGGCAGCCCGGGCGGGGCTGGGGGGTGTTCAAAGCACCCAATGGTGTTTCCGTTGCGGTGATTTCCGTCCTTGGGCGTGTTTTCATGAACGGTTTTGCGGACTGTCCGTTCATGGCAGTTGACCGTTTTCTCCAGGAGATAGAGGGTCAGGCTCAAGTTGTGATCGTTGACATGCACGCGGAAGCCACGAGCGAGAAGCATGCCATGGGGTGGTACCTGGATGGTCGCGCTTCGGCTGTGCTGGGCACACACACGCATGTGCCTACTGCTGATCAGCGCATTCTCCCGCAGGGCACGGCGGTGCAGTGCGATGTGGGTATGGTCGGGTCGCGGAACTCAGTGCTTGGACGCGATGTCTCAGCGGTTGTCCGTCGCTTCTCAACGGGCATGCCAACGCGTTTCAAAGTTGTAGAGGACGACATTCGTCTGCATGGAGCGATCGTGACCGTGGATGAGGCGGGACGTGCGGTCGACATTCAGGCGGTTTCCCGCGACTACCATGAGACTCCGTGAAGCTCCGGTCGCCGGAAGAGGCACGAGCACGTTCCTGGCGATGGCTGCGAGGCCCTTTTGGTGGGGAGGGCGTCCGGTAAGATGGGAAGATCATTCCGTCTGTTGGCGCTGTATTCTCGTTCCATGCGGGTCTGTAACAATTTGAAAATTAGCCGATTGTGGCTATGTTTTGTGCTCTTATCGATCGGTTCTTGGCCAGAGATGGTCAAGCTGAATTGGCACGTAAGGCGGACTGATTGTGGGGTGGTGAAGTATGCGTTGCCCGAACTGTGGCTGCCTTGACGACAAGGTCGTTGACACGCGGATCGCGAAGGAAGGTGATGCGATTCGTCGTCGGCGTGAGTGCTTGAGCTGTTCAGGCCGTTTCACGACGCGGGAATCGGTTGTGCAGACAGAATTCGTGGTTGTCAAGCGCGATGGAACCCGCGAGGAATTCGACCCGGCAAAGCTCCGGTCCGGCGTCGACCATGCCTGCTGGAAACGAGCGGTCGGACAGGATGAGATTGATGCCTTGGTCGAAACCGTATCGGGGCAGCTGGACAAACTTCTGCAGCGGGAAGTTGACACACGCGTTTTGGGGGAGATGGTCATGGCGGAGCTGCAGAAGATTGACGAGGTGGCTTTTGTTCGTTTCGCATCCGTCTACCGCAGCTTCAAGGATGTAGGACAGTTCATCAATGAGGTGCAGAACCTGACCGAAGGACAGGCTACGCGTCGCGAAGAAGATGCTGTCTGACGTGTTCGCGAGACAGGCCCTAATTCCAGAACGAAGTGAGTGTGGCATCGGGCGTGCCCGGTGTTTGACGATATGATCAAGCTGTCTTCTGCCCATTCCATGCTTGTGACGCCCGGGGGCGCCACCGTCAGCTTCGACGCGGAGACGCTTCGCCGCGAGCTCGTTCATTGCTTCGAGCACTGTGGTGTGGCTGAAAGCTGGCCCGTTGATCACGTGCTTTTCATACTGCAGGAGCAGCTCACCGAGCAGCGCGAATCGGGGACATCCTCTTTCACCGAGGGTGAAGTCCAGGGACTGGTTGCTTCCCTTTTGGTCGCGTCGGGATACGGAGATGTGGCCGCTCGTTTTATTCAGCTGAGGGAAGGGAATCCTGCTGAGCTCATTCGGGAACGTTTTTCTCCTGTTGGTGACGACCGGATTGCCCAGGTTCTGGGAGCAAGTCTGCCGCTTTCGGCGATGTCCTGTACAGCTGTGGCCCGACAGGTCCGATCAATGCTTGCGGAGCTTCAGTTCTCGGAAGCGAGCGACGAGCTGATTCGCCAGCTTGGGGCGCATGTGATGCATCACCGGTCAGCGAGGGAGTCGGGGGCTGCGGAGCTTATTCTTGACGAGTCGGGTGTTGCCAATGGGTTGCCGGACCTGGCTCAGAGGCATATCGAGTCGGGTGTTCTATCCCTTCACCCCGTGTCTGTCGTGTTGCCCAGAGCGCGGCTGGTTGTCGACCTTGCCTGTTTTGGTGAGGGGCTTGGTGACACTCCTCTCACGGAGCTGGCCATACTCCCTGCTTTCCGTTCGCTGTGCCGTGACCTTGCTCTTGTGTTCGGGGCGCTGCGCTCTGCTGTCCACAAGGCCGACCCGGACCCTTCGCTCGTACCCTCTCATCTCGTTCTCACGGGCTCAGAGACGCTTTTGGCTGATCTCATGGTGCCCATGTCACGCCGGGCGGGCCAGCTGTTGCTGAGGGAGCTTTCGCTGGTGGTCGCGGACGAAATTGGCCCGGCGACCGGCTATCGGGTTATCACGCAGATACGCTGACGCCTGGCCCCCGGGATCACGTGCGTCTGGAGCGCCCATGTCTTCCTCCCAACCGACGACAAAGCGGCTGACGGTTGCGGCGTTGTCGGCTCTGACTGTCTTTGCGGTTTCCGCGAATATTGTGTTTGCCGCGTTGCTGCGAGCGGCCCGGGAGTTCGGAGTGACTCCCGACGTCATGGCCAATGTCTCGGCGTGCCAGTTCACTGGGTTCTTTCTTTCCAGCATCATCGGCGGGGTGTTGGCTGACCGTTTCGGAAAAAAGCTGGTGCTTCAGGCAGGGGCTGTGTTCCTGTCCGTCGGCGCCGCGTGTTGGGGGTTGTCGCCTCGTGTCTCTCTGACGTTTGTTGCGGGATTCGTGATGGGAGTGGGTGGGGGGATTCTGGAGAGCATGAGTTCGGCACTTCTTACCGATCTCTTTCCTGACCGGAAGAAGTTCTTTCTCAACCTCTCGCAAGTGGCCTATTGCCTGGGAGCGATCGGCGGGCCGGCGTTGATGGGGCAGCTTCTTCCGCTGGGTGTTTCCTGGCGGTCGTTCTTCTTTGGGACGAGTGTCTGTGGGATGGCGCTCCTCGTGCTATTCAGTGCCTCGCGTTTCCCGGAGACTCCTCAGGTCCTCCGTAGGGAGATTTCGAGCCGCAGGCCGGCTGTTCTGCGACCGTTCGTGCTGGTTTCCTGTGTGGTCATCTTCCTCTACGTGTTCGCGGAGATGGGGTCGGTCACGTTCATTACGGTTTATTTGGAGCAGTGCCTGGGAAGCACGGAGGGGTGGGCGATCTACGCGATCTCGATCTTCTGGGGGGCGATGGTCGTTGGACGGCTGGCATGCGCCTGTCTTCCGGAAGGCGGGGCCTACGAGATCGCGATTGCGGCTCTGCTTTTCGCGGGGGGCGTGTGCCACTTACTGCAGGGCCTGGTGACGTCCTGGGCGTGGAGCGTTGTCCTGTTCGGTTGCACCGGCCTGGCTTTCGCGGGGACGTGGCCGCTGCTCGTGGGAGCTGTTGCCACCCATACGGAATCGAGTGTCTCGGGGGCTGCGATCGGCCTTACCGTCGCATGTGGGTCCGTTGGGTGCATGGTGGCCTCACCGGTCCTTGGCCCTGTATTTGTAGGGGCGACCCCATGCCGCGCTTTCTGGATGCTTGCCGGAACCCTGTTCACAGCCAGCGTTTTGATGGCTGGGCTGTATTTTTCCCGAAGGCGGGCAAGCCGGATGCCTGCCTCGGGGGGTGTTTCTGAGAGGAGACGAGACGATGACACGACGTGATGATTTGGTCAGCTGGCTGGATGCTCTCCTGGCTCCCGAAGGGGCGTGTCAGGACAGTTCGAACAATGGCCTTCAAGTAACGGGGGCCGACGAAGTCAAGCGGATTGTCTTCGGGGTGGATGCCTGTCTGGGGCTTTTCCTTGAGGCCGTTGAACGCGATGCTGACTTCGTGGTTGTTCACCACGGTTTGAGTTGGGGGCCGGGGATTCGGTACTTCACGGGGCAGATCGCAGATCGACTGCGTGTGCTGTTCGCCAACGGTACATCGCTCTATGCTTCCCATCTTCCCCTCGACGCGCACCCTGAGGTGGGTAACAATGCGGTTATCGCCGCAAAGATGGGGTTGGTTTCTCCCCGGGCCTTCGCCCGCTATGGAGGGATTGAGATCGGTTGGGAGGCCGAGCTGGCTGAACCCGAGACCCGGACCGGGTTTGCGGAGCGTGTTAACCTGACACTGGGCGCTGCGGCCACGGTGCTCCCTGCAGGCCCTGAAACGGTCCGGCGCGTCGGAGTCGTCTCCGGAGGGGCGGCGGACATGGTGGCAGAGTGTTCAGAACGGGGGATCGACACCCTCGTGACCGGGGAGCTGGGGCACATGCATGTTCACCCAGCCCGTGAGTACGGTGTGAATGTCATTGCTGCGGGCCATTACCGTACAGAGGTATTCGGCGTCCAAGCTCTGATGGAACGCGTTCGCACCGGTTTCCCGGGGATCGTGTGTGAGTTCGTGGAGCTTCCTACAGGCCAGTAGTCCGGGCGAAGAGAGACTCAGAGGTTCATGTCTCTCCGGCAGAACCGCCAGAGGCCGAGGCAGAAGCAGGCGACCGAGTAGACTCCGCAGACAGCTCCTACCCGCCACATGCCCGGCAGCCATTGGTAGTCAACGCCCTGGGCGACCTCATGGAACACGACCCACGGAGCCCCGATATACTGGGTGAACAGGAAGGGGCCGATCTCAACGAAGTGCTTGAGGGATTCGACCAGAATGATACTGCCTACAGTCAGGCTGATCGCGGGACCTGATCGGGTTGTCAGCGCTGACATGCAGAGCCCGAACAGGACAAGCGTTCCCAACGGGATCCAGCTCAGTGCGTAGGCCCAGACCAGGTTTCTCACGACCTCGCTGGTACTATAGATCACTCCAGCCGAGTCGCTGATAGGCCCGAATGTGTACTTGAGCCCTGCCAGGGCCAGGGACAGCAGGAGAGCGAAGGCCGAGACGAGGATCATGTAAAGCAGCCCACTACCCGCTTTGGCAAGGTAGAGTTCCCTTCTCCTGATCGGGGCTGTCAGGGCCGTTCGGATTGTGCCGGTGGCTGTTTCTTCGGCCATGAGCATGGCGCTGAACGCTGCGATGAGGATCAATCCCACTTCCGCGAACACACCCTGCATTACCAGGCCCACGTAGACCCAGCCGTTGATCTCGCCGATATCATCGCGGCGGATCGTCAGGAACATGACCACGCAGACGAAGCCGACGGCGGCGACGCTGGCCCACAGGAAGCGGGTGCGGAGTGTCTTGGTCAGTTCGTTGCGGAGGAGGGTCAGCGTCCGTCTGAGCATGTCAGACCTCCCTCGGCGTGTGCGGGGCAGTGGGTGGCGAGTCGGGAGGCGTCCCGGTCAGGGCGAGGAAGAACTCCCTCAGTGTGCGTTGCTTAGGGGCGATTGTGGCAACCGGGAATCCCCGTTCGAGGAGTTGCCGGTTGAGCCAGGCTGAGTCCTGCCCCGTAAGGAGGAACTCAAGAGCGCCCCCGGGTGCCTCGACCACGGTTTCGATGCCTTCCAGTGTCCGGAAGGTGTCCGGGGCGGGGCGATCGCCGGAGAAGGTGACGCGAACGACGGGATCGGCCTGGGCTAGAATCTCATCCACGTGCCCTTCACACGCCAGTTTACCTCCGTTCATGATCGCCACGCGGTCGCAGTATTCCTCGACTTCTCCCAGGAGATGGCTGGAGATGAAAACGGCCAGGCCGTCTTGCCTGACCTTGTTCCGCACCAGTCCCAGGATCTCGCGCATGGCTTCGGGGTCCAGGCCGTTGGTCGGCTCATCCAGTAGGAGAAGTCGCGGCGATCCCAGCAGTGCAGCGCCGAGGCCGAGGCGTTGCTTCATCCCCTGGGAGTAGTTCTGAACCGGATCTTTCTGCCGTTCAGTCAAGCCGATCTGTGCGAGGATCTCGTCGACGGCGGTTCGGTCTCGAATACCGTACACGCGGGCGACCAATTCCAGGTTCCTGCGTCCGGAGAGGTATCCGTAGAACGAGGGGGTCTCAACCAGCG
Source organism: Lentisphaerota bacterium (assembly GCA_018676675.1). Lineage (GTDB taxonomy): Bacteria > Verrucomicrobiota > Lentisphaeria > Oligosphaerales > JABHEG01 > JABHEG01. The sequence continues at coordinate 122,698 of JABHEG010000145.1, read as the reverse complement.
CGCCGATGTGTCGGAGGGCTTCCACCGGGGAGCGCCGTACATCGTGCCCAAAGACGTGTATGCTCCCGGCTGTCGGTCGAACCAGCCGGGTGATCATGTAGAGGGTCGTGCTCTTGCCGGCCCCATTGGGACCGAGGAAGCCGACCATCTCTCCCTGGTTCACATCGAGGGTGACATCATCCACGGCCCGGTGCCGTCCGAATGTCTTCGTCAGCCCGGTCAGTGTCAGTGCTGGGGAATGCGTTGGCATGGCTTGGCTGGTGGTGTCTCTGGGGCGGTTAGCGACTCAAGTAAAGAATGATCTGCCCGTTGGCCGTGTCGGTCAGATAAAGGTCTGCGACTCGGTCGCCGTTCAGGTCGGTCACGAACTTCGGGCCGTGAGCGGGGACCTCAACGGTCAGCTGTGGTTTGCGGTCGAACAGCAGCCTGTCTGATCGACTCCCGTAGAGCTGCATCTTGGACAGTGTTCGGCGGATGAGCAAGTCCGGTCGTCCGTCTCCGGTGAAGTCGCTTCCCACAATAGCCATGGCGCCGTCCTCGTCAAAGGCCGGCGGCAGTCCCACGATAGGGAACTTCACATCCGGTCGGCTTCGGAAAGGGTGCCCGGGCTGTCGCAGTCTGACCGTGACGTTCCAGTCGACGCCCTCGGTAAGGAGTGCCTCAACGAAGCTCCTGCTGGCCACTGGCTTGTTCTTCATCTCGATCATCACGATGTCTTTGAGACCATCTCCGTTCACATCGTAGAACGGTGACTTGAAGCCTTTCCGTTTCGAGAAGTTCCACTCAATGGGTATGCCGCGACTGCGGAGGACATAGGTTGGTGTCTCAGGCAGGGCACCCTCAGCGTCACGCACAAACGCGATGATCATCGTCTTTGGGTCGAGGCCCCATCGGTAACTGTACACGATCAGGTCCTCCTGTGTGTCGCCGCCGGCATCGTTGAGGGAAAAGTAGAGGGATCCTTTGGACTCTTTGTAGCGTTTGCGCAGGCCTGGCAGACGTTCCCGGACGTCGTCTGGCCACTGGTTGACAGCGGCGGGGCGCTCCGGCAGGTTTCCCCACTCCATCGTGGCCATTCTGTGAGCAGGCCCGGCGGCAGTTCCCCACGGTGCCAGTGCGCCCTCAGCGGGCAGGGCGGCCCTGTGGGTGAGCGGGATGGCGGCCGGTAGGGCGCCGTGTGGTGGCATCCAGAAACGTACGGCGTCAGTCTCCAGGATGGGAAAGGCATCCACCCCGGATGGCAGACCGAGGCCGTACGAGGCGTTTTCAAGATAGACGGGGGGGGCGCCGGCTGCGCTCCCGTCGATTACCTGAGGGGCGGGGGCCAGGAGTTTCGGCTGTTGCGGAGGCGCTCCGGCAATGAGTGGAACAGCATAGATGCCTCCCTCTGCGCCATACACGAGCTCCAAGTGGTTGTCAGGGCAGACATCCGCCAGGGCGAACCAGACTGCCGAAGGCGCCAGATTTAGGGTGATGCTGGGGGCTGAGGGAAACCCCTCCGGCGTCTGCCTGTACAGGTGGAAGGCGTTGTCTGGTGAGAGGGCGATCAGGTCGGTCAGTTCGTCGTCGTTCTGCTTGCTCCAGACGATGCGCCAGTCGGCGCTGAACCGGTGGCCTTCGGGTGGTAGCACGTCGTGTCGGGCGAACCCGCCGCTGGACGCGACGGAGCCACGGCAGAGCATCACGAGGAGCAGAATTGCTTCTGTAGGCCTAAGGCGCATCCTTGTGGCGGCGGGCGTGAATAGCGGGCCCGCCCCTTGCTGATGCCTGGATGTGGAAGTGTTTCGGGCACCTTGGTCCGTACAGACGTACGTACCGAGGAGGCCGGAATGCTCCCGCGCCAGGGATCGGCAAGCCGTAGGCCGGGCACTGTTTCTTCGCTCGGCGTTCATCATTCGACGAATGAGGCCTTTCTGTTTCCTGGCAACCCTTGCGGGCGGACCATTCTTCGCGATTCTCCGCCCGGGCCGCCAACGACGATACTCGGCATCGCCTTTTGCCGGCCCGGACGAAGCCTCATCGAAGACTGGCCCGGGGGTGGGCTCGCTATTCGCGCCCGACGCCACTATTCCCTGTCTCCAGCTGAGGGGGTGTTTCTGTCTCTGCTGATGAACAGTATCTTCGTCCGTCTGTCCAGGTCAACAATCAGATCACTGCGCCCATCCCCATTCAGGTCCCGGGCGTCAAGGCGGTGGGTGTTGGCGACGGCGAAGGTGAGGTCTGGACGTGAGCTGAAGCCTGGCTTCGATGGGCGCAGGAAGTGGACGGCAATCTCCTCCGTACTCCGTTTGACGACCAAGTCTTGACATCCGTCTCCGTTGAAATCACCATTGAGGCACAGGAACCGCCCCACGACGGTGGGCATGAGCTCGAAATCGAACTGAAGGTGGACCCGGTTCAGGCAGAGCTCGATGTCTCGCGTGAAGGTCGGTTCCCGTGTGTAGCCCCCCTCGCCATAGAGGAACGTGCGGAGTTCCAGAGGAATCCGCTTCTCTCGAGCCAGCCGGATCATGTCATCGACACCATTGATCCTCAAGTATCCGAGGATGAAGTCAGGGTGACCATCGGCATTGACGTCGACCAGGGAGGATGCTGTTGACCAGTCATTTCGGCGGAAGAGGAAGTCAGGGGTGCCTCGGAGCTGTCCGTCCGGCCCCGACAGGTAGACGCGGACCAGAACCTTGCCTGAGAACGTCCCCGGGATGATCCAGGGCGCCCGGTCGGGGGTGTTGAGAACGACGTCGGGCCGCCCGTCCTGATTGATATCCTCCAGTTGCGCGTAGACGCCCTTCTCAGCCGGCCATGTCAATCGGAGGTCGGGGGTGCTTCCGAAGCCGCCTGCTTTCTTCTGGCGGAACACGCCCACAGCAACCATCCCGGTCTCTGCGGGAAGGCCGATGAGCAGGTCGGCCAGTCCGTCGTGGTTCGTGTCCTGTTGGGTGAAGTCGACGAGATAACGGCGGGTGAAAGCGACGTTCCCTTCCGGGCCGGTACACAGGGCTTTCAGGGCGTTCTGTATCGTGCTTGCGAGCTCCCATTTTCCACTGCCATCAGTCCACACCTCCAAGCCTTGAATGGTCGGCAACAAGACGCTTCTGCTTTGCCCGGGGCCGGCGACTACAAACGGGCTGAACCGCAGCCTGGGGGTGGGAGATCTCGCCGGTAGAACAGTAGCGCGTCTCAGGAGTGCGGGACCGGGCTTCTCGCCATTGCGGACGCGGACAAGTCCGTCTGCGGTGGCGATCAGAATCTCGACACCTTTCCGGTTCGGCATGGGTGCCGTGGCAACGACTCCTGCTCCGAGGTCTGTACCGATTTTGGTGTCGGGGGACTCCGGGAACGCCCCGCCAGGTTCCTGTAGGTGCCAGCGGATATCGTTCCCGCGCAGTGTGATGAGATCCTGACGCCCGTCGCCGTCGAGGTCCCCGAAGGCCGTTTCCTCGGTGTGTGTCTTGACGACACTGCGGACGTATCCCGGCGGGACTGGAGGACGAGCTTCGGTGTTTGGTCGGACGCCCAGGACCAGGAGTGTGGCAACCAGAGCAATCCCGGGAACGGTTCCGGGTGCGGTGCGGTGAAGGCCCCACGTGCAGTTGTGGTAAGTTCGGGACATGGCGCGGGGTCAGTTGTTGTTTGAGCTGGTCAGGTGACTGGCGAGGAGGCGGACACAGTTCTCCAAAGCCGGAAGCATCGTTATCTCGTAGCCATGCGTGTTTTCGGTTGGGAAGCAAAGGCATGCCGCCCGTCCGACCAGTCCGGCTTTGGTGCTGATGCTGGCGTCGCTGCCGAAGCTGCGGACCACTGCGGTCTGGCAGCTCAGCCCGACACGCTGTCCTGCATCCAGCAGTTCGTGGGTCAGCGGGGTGCTGTAGTGGTAGATTGCGTCTTTGAAAAGGAGTACGGGGGCCGAGCTCATCGTGATTGGGTACTCTTCCGCGATGGGGGCGACTTCAACCGCGATCAGATCATGCGGATTGAGCTGGCGGCTCAGATAAGCTCCCCCGGACACCCCGCCTTCCTCGGCCGCTGTGAAAGCGAGGCAGAGGTCGTGGATCGGCGGAGTTTGCAGGAGTTCCCGAGCGAGCAGCAGAAGGACGGCAACCGCAGCCTTGTCATCCAGGGCGTGCCCGGCTACGTGGTCATTGGGCAGGAAGAGAGGGGGCTTGCGCCGTCGACCAACGACTGCTCGATCACCGACCAGAACGCCTTGGTCCCGGAGTTCATCCCCTGTGAGCTTGCAGTCCAGGTAAACGATGTCCCATGAAATGGCTCCCGTTTTTATCTGGTGGACTCGGCCGGACAGGGAGGACGAGTGGGTCGAGCCCATGCACAGGACGCCTTCGATCACTCCCGTGCGCGTGATCAGGTCGAACGGGCCTTCGCCGAACTTGCCCGGCAGCATGCCGCCCACCGGCTCAATCCACATTTTTCCATCCGGATCGATCTTTCTGACGACCACGGACAGCTCGTCCTTATGAGCTGCTACAACCGACAGCGGCCCGGATTGTTGACCGGGGATATGGACATAGAGGTTGCCGTGGGGATCTTGGACGAGCTCGCCGATCCCCGGGGGGAGGGCTTCGCGAATAATGCTATCGATTTCCTCTTCCTGCCCACCCGGTGAGTGGGTGATAAGGAGTTTTTCCAGCAATTCAACGAGATGTTCGCGCATGTCGTCCGCTCTGCTCCTGTGAGGCATGGTTCTGGATGCGGGGATTCCTGGCCGTACATCGACTCCGCATCGCGGGCCTTCCCGGCAGGGCCTGATCGCCGTCTTTCCGGAAGTCCCGGAGGCGTTGGAACGTGATGGTGAGTGACCGTCTTGTCAACCTTGGACCGTAATGGTGTCGCGAGGGTGGGCTGGGCCGGCACTAGCCGGAGGGTGTCCGGAAAGCAATTTTGACCGCGGATGACACGAACGGCACGGATAAATCGACGAAAACGTCGGGCATTCCCCGGCAGAACAAGCTCGAACTCGTTTCGAAATCCGCGTTATCCGCGGTTGTTCACCCCTTTCAGGGCCGGGTCCAGCCGGCCTCAATGCCGCTCAATCGGGATCACAGTGGGGCAGGCTGTTTCTCTCCCCGTTGTTGCCTTCTCGTTTCATGAGGAAGCTCGGTGTCCGTGAGCAGGGGAACCCACGCTTCCCAGGAGGCAGGGTGTTGCGGCAACGCCGGCTGCCCCTATATTTGATCGTGCCAAGGAGAACACTGTATGAGGAACTCTCAACGCTGTCAGAACTCAGACCGTGTGAGACCGGGGCGACGGCAATCAGGATTCACGCTCCTGCAACTGCTGGTCGTGATCGGGATTATCGCCGTTCTCGCGGCGTTGCTGCTGGGGTCGCTGAGTTCGGCACGAGAGAAGGGCAGGAAAGCCACTTGCATCAACAATCTGCGGGAGTGTTACATCGCCGAGGTCGCCTATGTGCAGGATTTCGACGGGTACCTTCCGCCCAATGAGTACGTTTGGGGACCGTACGGTGTTTGCCCGGAGCGTAGTTGGGACCGGATGCTGATCCAGCGATCCAACTACATCTCCGATCCCCAGATCACCTACTGTCCCTCAGCCGCCCCGGAGCGTTACGAACCGGGGCATGTCTACGGTAGCTTCATCCGGAACCCGACTCACTACGCCACATTTGACCGCACGACGATTGATGCTGGTGCGAGCCCCGAGAACGTGATTCTTCTGGTGGACTCCGTGCGGGTCAGTGGCAGTCACCCGTTCAAGCAGATCTGGTTTTTCGCTCACGAGGGCTTTGGCTGCTGGCAACGCGTCCATGTCCGCCACAAGAACGCGGCCCAGACGTTGCTTTTCGATGGCCATGTAGACTTGCTGCGGCGAGGGGACTTCGCGAGCGGGACCTACAAGCCGCAGCTTGAGTTCGCCTGGGGGCACCTCTATATCTGGCCCAATGAATAGCCCGGCTCATTCTATGCTGAGCTTTCTTCCCGCTTCTGCGCGTTGGGGGACGGCTGCGCGTGATCCAGACGACCTCCTTCCTCTGCCGCTCCGGTTCGTGGTCATGTCAATTGCCCTGACAGTCTTCGCTGCAGCCACCGCTTCGGCCCAGCCCACGCGGCCCCGGGACACGATTCCTTCCGACGCGACTGAGACGGTGCGAAGGCACGTCGAGAGTCTGTACTCCACGGACGTGAACGTGCGCTGTGACGCCGCCTTTGCCTTGGGCAAGCTCGGCGACGAGGCCCTCCCGGCTCTTCCGTTTCTAGCCGAATTGCTGGTCGACGATGAGCTGCGCTGGTGGCACTTCAAAGGCGACACCCCCGGTGAGGAAGCGGCTCGGGCCTTGCTGGCAATGGGGCGGGTGTCGACCCCCTGTCTTGTCGATGCCCTGCAGTACCCGAAGGCCAGGAAGTGGACGGTGTTTGCCTTACGGCGAATGCAGGATCCTGCCGCTGCTGAAGGCCTACTGGCGCTTCTGGACCGGGAGGAGGCCCCGGATATCTTGATTGCCGCTGTCGGGGCTCTCGGGGAAATCGGCTTTGGACAAGCTACGCCACGGCTCGTCCAGATGATTCGTGAGGCATCGACGGTGACGCTCAGAGCGGCGGCGGTCCGTGCACTTGGAGGCACGGGGGGAGACGGTGCTGCACCGGTCCTGATCTGCCTGGTTGAGGCCGATCCCTCGGCCGATGTCCGCTGCGCTGCCGCACTGGCCTTGGGGCAGACTGGCGGCCCACATGCTGTAAAGGTCCTCGTGCGTGTGGCCTCGGGGGATACTGTGACGGTCCGGCGAGAGGCCGTTCGGGCCCTGGGAACACTGAAGGCGACCGAAGCCGTCGATGCGCTCCTGGAGCTGCTTGATCTGCCTGACTTGCAGGAGTATGCGGCCTGGGCTCTGGGGGAGATTGGGGATGTCCGGGCGGCGGCCGGTTTGTTGCGAACAGCGGAGACTGCACCACGGGTGGGCACCCGTTCCGGAGCCGTGGACTCCCTGGGCCGGCTGGGGGCAACCAGCGTGATTGATGGTGTCCTTGGGGTCGCGGAGCGTGATCCCTCCCCGTTCGTGCGGCGGCGCGCCGTCATGGTCCTTTGCGCTTGCTCCCCCCCTGTTGCGGCAGAGCCGTTGATCCGGTTGCTTGGGGAGGAGTCTGATGTAACAGTTCGGGGTGCGCTTGCACGGGCACTTGGGCGGGAAGGCAGCACGAGGGCTCGGCAGATTCTGGAGGAACTCATCACCTCAGATGAGCATTGGTACGTGCGTAAGGCTGCCGTTGATGCCCTGGCGGAGATTCCGGGGGAGCACGGCGTGCTGCGTCTGGCGGCAGGAGACACGCATCCGGCAGTGCGGTTGGCCGTTGAGAAGGCCTCCGAGAGCAGGCATCACTGAGCAACGGCGTGTTGAGCCTGCCCGTGGGCAAAGTGAAGCCCCATGGCAAAGGCCTCAGCTTCTCGACGTGAGAACCCCTGACTCTCAGCGTAGACCGACTCACCCATGTTTCGTGTGTCCTGCCCCCACGTCTTGGATTTTGTCGCGAACAGCACTTTCCCCTTCTCAAAAGCCTCGCGCTCGCCGCCAGTCTTCAGTGAGGCGATGTACGTCTTCTCTGCGTCGTTGAACTCTAGCGCGGTCATCTCTGCTGCTTGAGGGACGACGCTTGGGACGGCTGACTGCGCTTCACGGAGGGCTCGGAGTAGATACCACCCCAAAGCGACGACAAGGCATACAAGACCAATCATGGCCCAGCGCTTGCGAGTGGTCTTTTGGGGGACGGTCGGGTTTTCCACGGGAGACGTCTCCTGTTGCTGTCCCGGAACCATACACGAGCGAGGCGTTTCTGACGAGGAATTTTGCTCTGTTTCGCTCTTGAAGGGGGACGATTTGGTGCTATTTTATGTGCTCACGCGGAGAAAAACGTGTACCTGTAGCTCAATTGGATAGAGCGTCTGGCTACGGACCAGAAGGTTCGGGGTTCGAGTCCCTGCAGGTATGCCATAAAATCCAAGTGGCGGGGTAGCTCAGTAGGTAGAGCAGAGGACTGAAAATCCTTGTGTCGCCAGTTCGATTCTGGCCCTTGCCACCATTTCTATAGAGCCGGGAACAATCACTGTTTCCGGCTCTCTTTTTTCTCTGGCCCGGGCTATTCGGGTTTCCAGCCCCACATGGCGGCATCTGGAGCCACTTTTCCCCATACTTCCCGCCCTGCGCGATCGAGTTCCTCATAGTCTTGGTCGCTCAGCGAGACGTCGAATGCCCCGAGGTTTTCGTCCCACTGTTCAGGGCGGCTGGCTCCGACGATTACTGACGACACCCCAGAGGTCCGGAGGAGCCAGGCCAGGGCAACCTGGCTGGAGGCGCACCCGAGGCGATCGGCGATGCTGTCGACTCTCTCGGCTACCTTGAGGGCTTGTGGCATGATGTCGTCTGAGAAGAGCGCGTTCTTGCTGCGGACACCGCTGATTTCGCCTGTCCCCTGCGTGTATCGGCCAGTGAGCAGTCCCTGAGCGAGTGAAGAGTAGGACGTCAGTGCAATGTTCTGCTGGCGACAGAAGTCCAGAATGGGGTCTGGGATTCGCCAGAGGATGGAAAGGGGCGGCTGCAGGCTGACCACGCCGAATTCGCTTGCGATGCTCATTTGCTCAAGATTGAAGTTGGATGCACCGATCGCCCGTATCTTCCCAAGCTCGCGCTGTCGGACCATTTCTGCCAGGAACGGTTCGAGGGGTAGGCTTGGGCGTGGCCAATGGCAGATATAGAGGTCGACATAGTCTGTTTGCAGCCCATCAAGACTTGCCTCGATTTCGTTGCCGAGCTGTTCAGGTGGACATTGGACTGCCTTGGTGGCAATGACGACCTCTTCCCGCCGACCGGCGACTGCCTGCCCAACGAGCCTCTCGGCATGTCCGCCTCCGTAGCCCCTCGCCGTGTCGAGGAAGGTGCAGCCTGTGTCGAGTGCATGGCGGATCAGGGCGATGGCCTTCTCGTCATCGTCGGGGCCCCATCCGCCGCCTTTGGCCATGTTCCAGGTGCCGAGGCAGAGCTTGGTTACTTCAATATCAGAGCTTCCCAGTAGAGCTGTCTGCACAGGTGCTTCTCCGTTGCTGAATCTGTGGATCGTCGTCAGTCGTCTCTTGGGTGTTTACCTGCTGACGTGTGAGGATATGCGAAATGGCCTTGGTGCTTTCGTAGACTTGTGTATAGGCTTCCCGGAGAGCGGTGTAGACGGATACGTTACAGGGGATTGGGGTGAATTCAGCCGCAGGTCCGGAGGCATTTATCAGGATGCTCGGAAGCGAGGCATTGCGGCAGGTTGCCATGGCAGCCAGGGCTGCTCCCAGGGAGGACAGCTCGACAGTCTCGGGCCTGCAGGCCGGAAGGCCGGTCACATCGGCGATAATCTGGCACCAGAGATCACTGCCGCCGCCGCCGCCGCCGAGGACGACTGACTCAGGAGGACAGGTTGTGTCCGGGGTGATAAGGCGGAGCAGGAGGTCTGCTTCGAAGGCTACTCCTTCCAGGATGGCGCGCCGGAAATGGGCCGGGCCGTGAAGATCCGACCATCCCACAACGACGCCTCGAGCCTTCGCGTCGTTGTGGGGCGTTCGCACTCCTCGCCAGTGAGGAAGAGCCAGCAACCCCTGGCTTCCCGGAGGAATGCGTTCACAAGCTTGATCGAGCTTAGATGGTCCTGCCGCAGGCTCGATTGCCGCCCCGAAAGCGTCGTCAAACCAGCTGATGGTTGCGCTGCCGCACTGGATTACGCTCTCGCACAAATAGAGGTCCTCCATGCACGCCCGCAGGGTCCGGAACGCGCTGCTGATTCGCGGTTGCGTGTCGTGTACCCCCAGCACGGCGCTCGTGCCGATGGTGAATGTGGCCGCGTTGTCTCGGTAAGCGGCTGCCCCCATGCTGAAGCAGTGTCCGTCTCCCCCAGCTCCAATCACGGGCGTCCCCGGGGGAAGTCCGCATGTCTCCGCGGCTGCCGGAGTCACCGTTCCGAGTTGGGTACAGGGGGGCACGATCTCAGGCATCTGAGCAATACTCAGCTCTGCCAACGCGACATGTTCCTCGAGCCATTCGCCCGTCTTCAGTTCCACAAGTCCGGTTGTGTCGACGCCCGCGGACGACGTGGCGGCGTGGCCGGTGAGCGCCAACGAGAGGTAAGCCAGGACATCGACGAAGGTCTCTGATCCGTTCAGGATCCCTTTCTCGTGGTCCCGAAGCCAGTGCATTTTGGGGATAGCGGAGGTTATGTCGAGTTGTTTGCCGGTCGTGTGGTGATAAGCATCAGGGGACACCTCCGTCAGGAGTTCTTCCAGCTGTGTAACGGCTCGCGCATCGTACCAGAGGATTGCGGGACGGAGAGGACGTCCGTCCCGATCGAGCAGGGCAAACGTTTCGCGTTGCACGGTGATGCCGATTGCCTGCACGGCGGAACGGTGAACTTGCGCCACGCATTCTGCTATTGCTCGCGCCGATGCTGCCCACCAAGCTCGAGGATCCTGCTCAGCGAATCCGGGAGCCGGGGTGTCGCACCGAATGCCGGCACGCCCTTCCGCGACGGCATGTCCTGCCGTCGTCCAGGCGATTGCTTTCGCCGACGTTGTGCTGCAGTCAAGGCCGATGTAAAGCTCTTCCATGATGGCCAGGAAGATAGCTGGAGGGGCGGGTAAATCAACGTGACTCCCCGGCCTGGGCCGGGGTCCGGTTTGGGGGCGAGAGCAGGGGGCACGTTGGGGTCCGCTGGGACTGTGGGGTGGTGGTCAGGCGAGCTGGACCATGTCAAACCAGAATGCCTCGATGAGCTGAAAGAGCTGTATCCATCGGTCAAAATCGATCGGTTTGGTGATGCAGCAGTTGGCGTGCAGATCGTAAGCCTGGGTGATGTCTTCTCTGGCATCTGAAGTGGTCAGCACGATAATGGGAATCCGGCGGAGGAGGGGATCCTGTTTCACTTCCTGGAGGACCTCCCGACCGTCCATCCGCGGGAGGTTGAGGTCAAGCAGCACCAGATCGGGGCGCGGGGCGTCGGCGTGCTGTCCCTGGCCCCGCAGGTAGGCCACTGCCTCCACGCCATTCTCCGCCACCGCCAGACTCAGTTCGAGTCCAGCTTCCTTGAGGGCTTCCAGGGTCAGGTCGACATCATCCGGGCCATCTTCCACGAGCAGAACTCTTCGGACGGCATTTGTTCCTCTCGGCAGCATGGTGTCTCTCCGGCGAGTGTGCTCAATGCTCAAGCAAATCGCTCACGTCTACTCTTCTTCGCGGTCGGGGATGGTGAAATAGAACGTGGACCCCACCTTGGGGGTGGAGTCGACCCAGATATCTCCCTGATGCCTTTCAACGATCTTCCGGCACAGAGCCAGCCCGATTCCCGTCCCGGGATACTCGCGGATGGTGTGCAGCCGCTGGAAGATGCGGAACACGCGTTCCCGGAACTCCTCCTCAATGCCGATGCCGTTGTCTTCAACAACGAACAGCCAACCGTGTTCGACCTTGAGGTCATCGAGGGTCCTTGAGCTGCGGTCGAGACGATAGCCGACCTCCTCAAGGCGGATCGCGGAGACCTCAATCTTCGGGGGATCATCACCGTGGAATTTGATCGCGTTGGCGACGAGGTTCTGCAGGAGTTGCTCGAACTGGCCCGGATCAGCCGTTACGGTGGGCAGTTGCCCGTGTGTGATCTCCGCCTTGCTCTCTTTGATGGCAACGTTCAAGTCCTCAAGGACGGTGTCCATGGCGGTCTGGCAATCGGTCTGTCCGAAGGGTTCGCCCTGTGTTCCCACACGAGCGTATTGGAGAAGGTCTCCGATCAGTGTCTGCATGCGTTTCCCGGCCGCTACAGCTCGGTCTATGAACTTGGCTGCATCCGGACCGAGCTGGTCATGGTAGCGTCGGTCGAGCAGTTGCAGGTAGCTGACGATGGCCCGCAACGGCTCCTGCAGATCATGTGAGGTCACGTTCGCGAACTGCTGGAGATCCAGGTTGCTGCGTTTGAGTTCGGCTGCGTTGCGTTGGAGTTCCTCCTCCGCACGTTTGCGCTCCAGGACCTCTTTCTGGAGCCGCTTGTTGGACTTGCGCAGCTCGGTTGTGCGTTCTTCGACGCGTCGTTCCAGTTCATCATGAGCCCGGCGCAGGCGGATCTGGGCCCGTTTGCGTTCCGTCATGTCGGCGTGCACACAGATCAGACCGATCACATCCCCATCTTCATCGCGAATGGCATTGGCTCTCACGAAGACGGGCACCTCTCCTCCCTGTCGTCTGAGAACGGTCAGTTCCCCGCTCCACGCTCCCTCAGTGGTCACCGCCTTCATGATGCTGACGTGCACGCCTCTTGTCGTGTAGAGTCCTGCCAGTCCCCCTACCTCGCGAAGGCCACCTGCGTCGTAGCCGAAGAGCTCGGTGAAGGCTGGGTTCTGGTACACATTGTCCCCACTGCCGTCGAAGATGCTGATGGCATCTCCGGCGCTTTCGGCTGCCTTGCTGAGGCGGAGAAGATCGATTTCCAGCTGCATTCGCTTGGTGATATCACGGATGAAGAAGCACAGGGTGTCACGGTTCCCGAGCTCAAGGATGTTGGCGGTGATTTCCGCGGGGAACTCCTTGCCGTCGCCTCGAAGACAGAAGCACTCCAGGAGAGTGAACTTGCCATGGTCGAAGTTGCTCATGATTTCGGAGATGAGCATGTTGTCGCCGCCATCGATGAACTCGGTGACCTGTCTGCCGACAAGCTCTTCTCTTGGGCAACTGAACAGACCCAGGGTCCTGAGATTCGTGTCAATGATCTTCCCTGCCATATCCGTGACAATGAGTCCGTCGTAGATATTGTCCAGGATCAATCGGGCCACGGGATCGGTCGTCAGGACATCACCGGTGGCGTGTTCCAGGGAGGAAATGGCAGGTGGGGGCGGTTCGTCGAGGCCGATGATGCGAGACTGCTCTGCCTTTTTGCGGAATTGCAGTGGAATGCGAATCCGGGCCGTCTCGGTGAGCTTCCGCTTGTGCCCTGGCTTGGTCATGGCGTTGTCTCTCGGCATTGGGGGACGGTACTCAGCACACGCGCTTGTTCCCGACGAGGAAGATCTCCGCTGGGGCTACCGCCGACTTCACAGTATCTCCCTCCCTCCCTCACCGCAAGTGTGTCCCTCACGACTGCCAGCCATTGGTCTTTGATGCTCAGGCCCTGGTGTTCCGGGCCTTGGACACCGGGAAGCATGAGGGGGTTGCTCGATGTATACTACGTGGCCGTCGGGGCCGTGTGCGTGTTGCGGGGCGTCTCCGAACAGGCAGGGCGTCTTCTGTGTTTTCTGAAGCTTTGCTGATCAGTCGAGGCGCCCTTGCCCTCAATTCCGCCCTTCCTGGAATGACAAAGATGATTATCAGCAGTCTCCAGAACCCTCGCGTGAAGCACGTGGTCCGGCTCCGCGACCGTCGCGACCGTGATCGTGAGCAGCAGACCGTGATCGAGGGGTACCGGGCCCTGCTTTCGGCTGCGCGGAATGGTCATCCCGTGACCGAGCTGTTTGTTTGCCCGGAGCTGTTTCAGGGAGAGAACGAGACGCCGCTGATTGAGCGTCTGCGCGACGGAGGGACCACTGTGCTTCATGCGACTCCGGACGTCTTCGGGAAGATGGCGTACCGTGACCGTCCAGAGGGGTTGCTGGGAGTCGCTCCTCAGATTCGGCGCTCGCTCACGGATTTGGTCGTGGATCCTGTGAATCCCCCGCTCTATCTGGTGGCCGAGGCGATTGAGAAGCCTGGAAACCTGGGGACGATGCTCCGGAGCGCAGATGCTACCGGCGTGTCCGGACTCATTGTGTGCGAGCGTTGTACGGACATCTTCAACCCCAATGTTGTGCGGGCCAGCATCGGCGCCCTGTTCAGCGTCCCTCTGGTGGAAGGTGGGAGCGAGGAGACCATCTCCTGGCTGAAGCAGAATGGTGTGGCGATACTCGCTGCGACTCCGCATGCCACATCGGTTTTCAGCGATGTGGACATGACGTGCCCCGTTGCTGTTGTTGTCGGTACCGAGCAGTACGGGCTCAGTGATATGTGGCTTGATGCGTCTGACTGCGGTGTTCGCATCCCGATGCTTGGCCAGGCGGACTCCCTTAATGTGGCCACGGCGTCCGCGGTGATGCTCTACGAGGCTGTTCGACAACGCGGTGAGCCCGCCGCTGGACAGGGGTGAGGTCGTGGGTGAGCAACTGTTCAATTGGGATGGAGCAGATCGACCGCGAAATGACACCGCAAAGGGCGATGTCTCTCCGGTGGAGCAGTCACTGCGTGGGGAAATCCTGCGGGTCGTTTTTGCCAGTGATGACGGCGAGTATGTCGTGGTCCGTCTACGCTCTGGAGACTTGGCTGAGCACACCCTGGTCGGGGCTCTGGGGGGGCTTCTTGAGGGGCAGGAGATAGAGGCCAAGGGGCGATGGGAGACGCATAAGGACCATGGTCGGCAGCTCCGCGTGTCCGAATTCAGGGCCTTACTGCCGACCACGGAGGAAGGGATACGGCGTTACCTGGCATCAGGGCTGATTCACGGGATAGGGCCCAAGTATGCCGAGCGGATCGTTGCTCATTTCGGGGTGGAGACGTTGACTGTTCTCGACAACTACTCCGAGCGCCTCAGAGAGGTCCCGGGGATCGGGAAGAAGCGGATCGCCGAGATCCGGTCAGCCTGGGAGAAACAGTCCGATCAGCGCGACATCATGGTTTTCCTTCAGGGGCTGGGGTTGACGCCGGCTTACTGCGCGCGGATCATTGCCCGGTACGGCGTGGCGTCCGCGGAAGTTGTGCGCCGGAATCCATACCAACTGGCTGAAGAGGTCCACGGAATCGCGTTTCTCACGGCCGATCGCATCGCTCGTCGACTGGGAATCGAGGCCGAAGACATCAAACGGTTGGCTGCGGGAATCGTGTATGTCCAGGAGCGTCTGGCAGACCGTGGCCATACCTGCTACCCCCGCGAGTCGTTGCTTGAGGAGGCCGCTGAGATTCTGGATGTTGCTCCCGAGCATGTTGCGGAAGGGCTCGAACGGGCGCTGCTGAACGGGAGTGTGGTCGCAGAAGTGCCGGCTGCGGAGGGCGGCGACCCTCTGATCTACTTGCGTCGGCTCTGGGCAGCTGAACGGGAACTTGCCGCTGCTGTCAGGGCACTTCTCAGGGGGGGGAGCGAAGCCGTGCAGGTCCCGCGCAACGCGTTGGGGGGTGGGTTCCAACGGCTGAACGAGACTCAGCGGCAGGCGCTTTTCGCCGCGTTTCAGTCCGGTCTCAGCATCATCACCGGTGGCCCTGGTGTAGGTAAGACGACCGTGGTCGGGGAGATTGTTGGTACGGCTCGCAAGATGGGAGCACACGTTCTTCTTGCCGCACCGACCGGTCGGGCGGCCAAGCGCATGAGTGAGGCCACTCAGTTGGAGGCCAAGACGGTGCACCGCCTCTTGCGTTGGGATCCGGCGAGCGGCTCGTTCCAGCACAACCAGGAACGTCCGCTTCATTGCCACTTCCTGATTCTGGATGAGGTGTCAATGCTTGATGTGAGCCTGGCGAACGACCTCTTCTGCGCTATTGAGCCAGGGACGCGCGTCCTTCTCGTGGGCGATCAGGACCAGCTCCCCTCCGTGGGACCGGGGGCGGTGCTGCATGATCTGATTGCCAGCGGCCGAATACCGGTGACACATCTGACCGAGATCTACAGGCAGGACGAGAACAGCCGAATTGTCAGCAATGCCCATGCCGTTAATCGTGGAGATATGCCGGATCTGCACCCCGTCCCCACCTCGATGCTTGCCGATTTCTATTGGCTTGAGCAGGATGAGCCCGAGCATGTGTCCGAGTTGATTGCACGCATGCTCACGGAGCGAATCCCCAAACGTTTCGGTTTGAACCCCATGCGCGATATCCAGGTGCTCGCTCCAATGAACCGCGGGAACTGCGGGGCCGTGTCACTCAACGAGAGGCTGCAGAGCGCGCTCAATCCGGGGCCGAAACCGGAATTTTCGTTCGGGGACAGACGGTTCCGGGCAGGCGACCGCGTGATGCAGACCGTGAACAACTATGACAAAGGTGTCTTCAATGGCGAGCTTGGGAGGATTGCCGGAGTTGATCGGGCGGCCAAGACATTCCAGGTGGCATTTGACAGTGCGGCCGTTGAATACGAATGGCATGAGGCCGACCAGATTCGCCTCGCTTACGCGGTGACTGTTCACAAATCCCAGGGGAGTGAGTTCCCATGTGTTGTGGTCCCTTTGCTGACTCAGCACTACATGATGCTGCAACGGAATCTGGTGTATACGGCCATGACTCGGGCCAAGAAGCTGCTGATCATGATCGGGACGCGTCGTGCTCTGGCGATCGCGGTCAGGAACGATCGACCAATGATGCGCTGTACACGGCTGGCCTGGCGACTTCAGCACGATTGACCGCTTGGTACTACTGATCCGGGGACATTCAATGGTGCGTTGGGCCAGAACAGGATTCAGGTGTCTGGTGTGTCAGGCTCGAGCCCTGACACCTGAACACTGAAACCTGACACCCCGATCTGCAACACTGTTTATGGCCGGATCAGTAGTCTTCCTGGGCTGCCGCTGACCGGCTGGGCATGAACTGTTGTCGGGCGTTTCGAATCGCCTGTCCCTGCGTTACATTATCGGCTGGATGAAAGCCGCAGTTCGCTGGACGGCGGCCGGTCGACTGACGTCCCTGGCGTTGTGTCTCTAATGAGGCGCTGAGATTCTGGCGAGAGGTTGTCGCCGGAATGCCGCTTCCGACGGGAACTGGGCGGGCTGTTGAATGTCGATGAGCACGGTCATGTCCGTGCATTCCGTATTGACCCTTGATAAGAGAGGAATGAGAACCGTGGCAGAGCAGGCAAAACCGGGCTACAGCGACACTCCTTTGATTCCCAACTCCAAGTACCGTGTCCACGACTGCGACCGGCCGCAGCCGCGTGTGGTCACGCCGGGTACGGAGAGCACTCAGGAGGCTGCCGGGGCTGCGCCTTCGGACGCCGTTGTGCTGTTCGACGGGACCGACCTCTCAGGGTGGGTTGACAAGGACGGAAACGAGGCCAAATGGAAGGTTGAGAACGGCTATATGGAAGTTGCCCCCAAGGCCGGCAACATCAAGAGTGTGGCCGAGTTCGGGGATTGCCAGCTACACGTCGAGTGGGCGTCACCTGTGGTGGTTGAGGGGGATAGCCAGGGGCGCGGCAACAGTGGCGTGTTTCTCATGGGGAAGTATGAGATTCAGGTTTTGGACTGCTTCGAGAACCCGACTTACCCTGACGGAACAACCGGGGGGATTTACGGTCAGTGCCCGCCGTTGGCGAACAGCTGCCGGAAGCCAGGCGAGTGGCAGGTTTATGACATCATCTGGATTGCTCCGCGTTTTGAGGATGGCAAGGTGGTCAGTCCGGCCCGGGTTACGGTGTTCCTGAATGGCGTCTTGCTGCACCATGACAAGGAGCTGATTGGGGCCACGACGCACAAGAAGGTGGGCGAATACGTCCCGCACGCGTCAGCAGGGCCGCTTGAACTGCAGGATCACAAGAATCCGGTTCGCTTCCGGAATATCTGGTACCGCCCCCTGGGAGCGTACGACCAGGAGTAGACGGCCCCGAAAGGACCACTCATCACAGGCCGGGAGCGTGTTGGTGCACGTTCTCGGCCTTCCCTTTCTGCTGGGATTGGGCTTGCAGTGGCTGAGGGGAGCACTATAGAGCGGATGCGGACGGCACGGCTTGGCCTGGAGCGCTGTCGGCGGTGAAGCCGACCTGAGAACGCCGATGGCCGTTCGCCGGGACGCCACAGAGAGACAGAAAGGGACCCGCCCACGGCGGCAGGAAAAGAACACATGTATCCTCTTCAGCCCGAGAATGTATACGTTCACGAAACGGTTGCCGGGAATGAGCTCTACATGGGGCGTGTGAATCGTGTCATCGCGGCCCTTGAGAAGCCGGTGGTGCCCACTGTATATGCGGATGTGGACTTGCCGGAGATGATCAGCAATGGACTGATGGCGAAGCGCGGCTCAATGGGAACGCTGGACGAGATCCGCGACCCGTCCCTTCTGTTCAACACCTTCCGCTTCGATGACCAGGCTTCAGAACGGATTGCGCGATTGGTCGAGATGGGGGTGACGCAGACGGGTAGTCTCACCAATCTCCTCGGCCATCAGGCATTCCGTTGGGCCAACTACAATCAGGAGGGCGATCCCAACCGCGGGCACAAGGTCTGCCGTCCCTGCTGGCGAATCCACCAACAGAACGGCTGTGTGCACCGCTGTCATTACTGCGGCCTTGGCGGGTTGCTGATCGCCGGGGTGAATGTTGAGGAGTACTGCCATTGGTTGGGCAAGCTGATCGAGATGCATCCCTGGCAGTTGACCTATCTCCTTGACGACGACGGCGATCCGCCGGGACTCGAACCTGAACTTGGCTGTCTTGGGGAGCTTATCGAGTTCTTCGGGACACTGGAGAACCGCTACCTGATCATCCACACCAAGACGTGGAACACGGAGTGGAACACGGAGTGGATGCGTGAGCTCAGACACAACGGCAACACAATCATCGTCTGGAGCGTTTCCGGGCCGAATCAGAGTCGTTTTATCGAGCCCAGGACGGGGACGACTGAAGAACGAATCGAGGCCGCCCGGATCGCCCAAGAGGCGGGGTATCAGATTCGCTACAAGTTCAAACCGATCATCCCGGTGAAGGGGTGGGAGGAGGACGCGGCGTTCACGGCGAAGCTCATGTTTGAGAGGACCGATCCCGATGTGATCAGTCTCTGCTCCTTCATGTGGATGGATATCGATGATCTCAAACGGCGACTGCCCGTGGAGCACCTCGACCCGGCGTTCCTGGCTGCTGCTGAGGAGGCCAAAGACACCATTGGGAAAGTGACAACTCGTCCATTCCCTCCGATTGCCCGGCAACGGATCTATGAGACGCACCTGCGGGAGATCCGGCGATGGAATGAAGCTGTTCCTGTCTCGCTCTCGACCGAGAGTTTTGATATGTGGAAGTCTCTCGGTGATGCCATGGGATTCTCGGCAACGGACTACCCTTGTGGGTGCGGCCCTTTCACGGTTCCCGGGGCTCCCACGCTGGCGTGTCACCCGTTCAGAACGGCCACGCGCATGGACAACGGCAGGATCCCGTGTGTGACGGGCTAGACCCTCTGCGAAAAGCCCGCGGAGGGGGTTCCAGGTTCAGCGGTTCATGACCAAGACGGTTTGTCCTCCAAATTGGGTCCAATTGCCTGTTCCCAACCGTTGAACGGTGAACCTGCTAACCGTGAACCCCGACGCGACGCCCTTTTCGCGGCGGCTCTGGCTGGCAGTTTCCCCCGGCCTGCTCCTTCAGTGGGGCGTGAGAAAGAGGTGATGCGATGGATGCGTGTGAGCCAGCTGGAGGGGAGGTGCTACACGTCGTCGAAGTTTCGCTCTCTGTGGACGATTCCCCCGTCGTGGAAGAAGCCTTGGCCGCTATGGAACTGCCGTTTGCATCCTGGCGTCTTCCGGGACGGCCACTGAGCACGATTCGACTCTTTTCATCGCTATACGAAGAGGCCGTTGAAAGAGCCGTCATCGTTGAGGATTTACTGGCGTCCTGGCAGAGCTTCCTGCATGGTGTCCCCCCTGAGGTTCAGCTCACCACGATCCAGCGAGAGGAGTGGGCCGAGTGCTGGAAGGCGTTCTTCAAGACATTCAGCGTGACCGACCGGCTTGTCGTCTCCCCGAGTTGGGAGGAGTACACTCCGGCCAGCGGGGAAGTGGTGGTCGAACTGGATCCGGGGATGTGCTTCGGTACTGGCTACCACGGCACAACGCGTGCTTGCCTGGAGTTCCTTGATTCCCTTGCAGACGCGCGTCAAGGGGAGGCGTTTCTGGAGGCCGGGTGCGGCTCGGGGATCTTGTCTCTGGCAGCCCGCAAGCTCGGCTTCGGAGCCGTCACCGGATTTGACCATGACCCGGATGCTGTTCGTGTTGCCCGGAGCAACCTCGGAGCTCAAGGCGTTGACGACGTTGTCCTGACGTGTGCCGAGATTGCGGAGTTTGATCCGGGGCCGGGCTACGCCGTGGTCGTGGCCAACATCCTGGCCGTTGTTCTGTTGGGATACGCGGAATGCGTTGCCGGGTTCGTGGATCGCAGCTGTCCGGGCGCCCGTCTGATCCTGTCCGGGATTCTGACCGACCAGTACGAGGAGGTCAAGGTGTGTTACGAAGGGCTTGGGTTCGTCGAGTGTCAGCGTCGGACGATCGACGAGTGGACAAGCGGGATGTACGTCTCCAAGGGCTGAAGCGGTCTGGGCGTGTCCTGTCTGCCATCGCCACTTCCCGTGCTCATCGGGGTTGGGCCATTCCCGGTGCCTTTGACCGCGCTGCTCCCTTCCGGAAGATCTCGCCATGGTCGGTGGCTGGGACGTGGCTGGAGGACTGTCACGCCGTCTGGCGGTTCCACGGGATCGCTTCCGTTCGAGCGTCAACAATTCCCTCTTCCAGGAACGTCTTCAGAAACTGCGGCGGTTTGGGGCAGTTGATCTCCCAGTGGAAGCGTTTCGTCTCACTGCGTTTGCCCACAACGGCTCGGAATTCCTCGTTGTCGCTCTCGGGGAGCAGGCACAGCAAGACGATTTCAGTGCCTTGGGTGAGCTCGGCCCCGGTCAGAATTTCCAGACAGGTTCCCGCAGTGTTTGTGCCGACCAGCTTGCCTCCCGGACTGTTCCGCAGACGGAAATCCACGCTTGTGACTACTTGCTCGCCCCGGCGAAGCCCTCTGACACAAACAACGGGACGGGGCAGGGAAGAGCCTCGGAGCTGGATATCCGGGAAGCGGGAGCCGATGACTTGTCCATCGACCCGGTCACAGAACTCTTCCGACACCATGACCATGCCCTGAGTGGCCAGCGACTCGATGCGTTTGGCGATGTTCACATCGTTGCCGATCACCGTATACTCCATGCGGTCCTCGGAGCCGATGTTGCCGGCAATGAACTCACCCGCATGGAGGCCGATCCCCATAGAGATTGGTTCCACGCCCATCTGCTGCAGGCGCCAGTTGAACTCGAGCATGTCGTTTTGCATGCACAGCGCAGCATTGAGCGCCTGGTTTGCGTCGTTATCGATCGCTGTGGGAGCTCCCCAGACTGCCAGAATGGCATCCCCGCCGAACTTGTCTACCGTTCCCTCATTCTCAAGCACCAAGCCGACCATTCGGCTGAGGTATAGGTTAAGACGTCTGACGAGTTCAGCCGGAGCTGTGCGCTCACTCATTGCGGTGAAGCCAATGATATCGCAGAACATGACAACGCCGGTCTTGGAGTCCCCGCCGAGGCTCAGGTCCCCGTCGATGACTTGGCGAGCCACGGCTGGTGAGAAGAATCGCTCCAACTGTCGGCGCTGTGCCCGATCTCTGGCGGCACGTTCAGCCAGGTTGAGGTTGCGCAGGTAGAGCGCCATCTGCGATGCCACGCCTACGAGTAGGTCCAAGTCCTGCTTGGCGAAGGGGTCAGACACGGTGAGAGAATCCACCTCTATCGCTCCCAGAATCTCCTGGTGGGCGATGAGTGGGGCACACATCATGCTGTGGATGTTCTGCTGGATGATGCTCTCGCCAAGGGAGAAGCGTTCGTCTCTGGCCGCATCGAGGGAGAGGACGGCCTCCCGGCGGTCCATGACGGTGCACAGAATTGTCCGGCTGACCCCACGTTGGCCGGTGTCGCTGCGTTGACTTCGACTCAGACGCCCCTTTTCCACCAGGCTGTCAGCCGTATCGCCCATAAGCACGAACGCCCGGCTTGCCTGGGTGAAAATGTCTAGAAGGCATTGGAGTATGTCGGGAACGATTCGGGCCTCTTCCGTGTGAGCCGCAAGCGTCTGTCCCACTTTCATGAACGTCTGGAGACGGGCTGCAATCTCGGAGGGCGAGAGTGTCTGAATGCTCGGAAGGGCTTCAGAAGCATCCAGAACGACTGAGATGTCGAGGCCCTCATCATCCGAGTTGATCCCGTCGGAAGCGGGGGCGCCTGGCGTGGCAGACTCCGAGGCGAACTCGATCTCAACTTTCCCGAGGCGGAAGCGCGTTCCGTGTCTGAGGGTGGCCCGTCGCTGAAATACCCCATCGACGACGGTCCCGTTCCGGCTCCCCAAATCTTCAACCGAGTAGCCGTTGCCATTGCCGAATATTCGGCAGTGCCGGCGCGATATTTCCGGAGAGGCCAAGCAGATGTCGGCGCCGACATCCCGACCAATCACGGCATCGTCGCCGATCTTGATCTTTTTGCCTTGGAGCGGGCCGGAGATGACGCGGATTGAGGGCATTCGAGCGTTCCCGGGGGCATTCAGTAGTCGTTTTTGCCTCGCGGTCTACCTATTGCGGTGGCCCGGAACATAGCCTGTCTGCCCGGCATTTTCGACCGCCACGACGGATTGGCGGGAAGGAGGCCGGCAACGGCGTAGTTCCGCGCGGGCAATCGCCGGGCAAGAATGCCCGCGTTCTCCGATTTCGTGCCGAGGAGTGCGTTGCCCGAGGACGGTTGAGGTGGCTTGACCAATCTTGGCTGAGCACGCTCTCTCGCGACTGATCCGTTGCAGGAGCTGAAGGTTGCACCAGCCACGTTGGACAGGCGAGCTCGCGCGTGTATATTAGGCTCTTTGTTCGCGAATGATTGGCCTCCGTCGGGCTCCCCCCGAACGTCACGCGTCCCAACTCTCAGGGAACGATGTGCGGCGGCGGGTTATCGTTGTACGGGGGGCGACAGCGTAGTCAGGTAGAAGCAGCGGAAACGGAACTATGGGCATCAGGCTTTTTTCAGGCACTGCTAATCCTGACCTGTCCAGCCGCATTGCCGACGAGCTGGGCAAGCCCCTCGGCAAGGTAGAGATCAGCCGCTTCCCTGAAGGCGAAGTGCATGTCCAGTACACGGATAACATCCGCGGGGCTGACGTTTACATCATCCAGCCGACCTGCGCGCCGCCGAATGAGAACCTGATGGAGTTGCTGATCCTGCTGGATGCGGCTCGCAGGGCCTCCGCCAAACAGATCACTGCCGTTCTGCCGTTCTACGGATATGCGCGGCAGGACCGCAAGGACAGGCCCCGGGTCCCGATATCGGCCAAATTGGTGGCCAATCTGCTGGTGACGGCCGGAGCACAGCGCGTGTTGACCATGGATTTGCATGCGCAACAGATCCAGGGCTTCTTTGATGTGCCTGTCGATCATTTGTATGCGGCGCCTGTGTTGGTGCGCTACCTGATCGAGGCGATGGACTCCGAAGTGGTCGTCGTCGCTCCGGACTCGGGTGGCGTCAAGATGGCCCACGCCTATGCAGACATGCTGGACTGCGGTTTCGCACTCGTCGCCAAGCGGCGGATCGATGCTGAGCGGGTGGAGTCATCGCATTTGGTCGGTGACGTTGCCGGGCGGGACTGCGTTCTGGTCGATGACTTGACTACGACGGCGGGCACACTGGCTGCCGCTGCCGAGAAACTGAAGGAGAACGGTGCTAACCGGGTGTTTGCCGCCGTGTCGCATTGTTGCCTGACCGATAAAGGGTTCCAGACGCTGAGGGACAGCTGCATAACGGAACTGGTTACAACTGACAGTGTACCTTTGGATCCCTGTCGAGCCGGCGACAGTAAGCTCAAAGTGCTTTCGGTGGCAGGTCTGCTTGCCGAGGCCATCAAACGTATCCACAAACGACGCTCCGTCTCGTCGCTCTTCAGACTGAAGTCAGCTCCAGACGTCGACTGAAGCAGCGCTGCCAGGAGCGGCCGCGATGCCCAACCGTGAGTGAGGATAGCCGGAACAATGAGTAAGAACAAAGATTTCACGATCACCGTAGAGAAGCGCGAATCCCTTGGGAAGGGCGCCAACCGGGCCCTTCGTCGCGAGGGAAAAGTGCCCTCTGTCCTTTACGGATTTGGTGCGCCGGCCGTGTCCGTGGCCTTGACTGACGAGACATGCTTGAGCGTACTCTCGCATTCAGGGATGATTTCGGTTGACATCGCGGGCGATCGCACGGCTTCGGTGATCCTCAAAGAAGTCCAGCGTCATCCGGTCAGCGGCCGAACTCTCCATCTGGATCTCCAGGAAGTTCGAGCAGACCAGGTTGTTCTCACGATGGTCACGATTGAGCCCCATGGCGAACCTGTCGGGACTCAGACAGGTGGCCAGTTGGAGCAGATGGTCCACGAAATCGAGGTCCGCTGTCTGCCAGCTGACATGATTGACACGCTGGTTGTTGATGTAAGCGACATTGAGCTTGATTCGACGATGCATGCCAATGAGTTGCCTTGGCCGGAGGGCGTTGACCCCACTTCGGACCTGGATCTTTCTGTCTTCCAGGTGCGCATGGCCAATATTGATGCCGAAGAAGAAGAAGAAGTCGAAGGCGAAGAAGGCGAAGAAGGCGAGGAAGGCGAGGCCACCGAGGGTGAAGGCGAGGCTGAAACCGAGGCCGCCGAGTAACGTTCGTCTCCTCATATTGACGCGAAGTGGCCGGCCCTGTTGGCCTGAAAAGGGAGCCGGCCTGGTTAAGCTATGGATGTATCGCCGCGATTGATCGTTGGGCTGGGCAATCCCGGAACCGAATATGCCGGCACGCGGCACAATGTCGGCTTTGACGTCTTGGAAGCATTGGCAGCCCGGGTTCGGACCGCTACCGAGTGGCAGAACAAGTATGGCGGCGTGTTCTGCTCGACTCGGTTTGCCGGGCAGCCACTTCGGCTGCTTAAGCCGATGACATTTATGAACAGCAGCGGGAACGCTGTGGAAAAACTCGTTCGGGCGCTTGATCTTGCTACGGACGAGGTTCTTGTGGTACATGACTGTATGGACTTGCCGCTCGGTCGAATCCGCCTTCGCCAAAAAGGAAGCAGCGGCGGACAGCGAGGCGTCGAGTCAATCATAGAGAGACTGGGAACCGACCAGTTTCCCCGCTTGCGCGTGGGTATCGGTCGACCGGATCGAGCGGTTATCGACTACGTTCTGTCCGGTTGGGACACCGATGAGTTGCCCCTAGTGCAGGAGGTGATTGGCGTCTCCGTTGATGCGCTGCTCCTCGCGATCCGGCGCGGCGTGCCGGTGGCGATGAACGCGTTTAACGCGTGGTCGCCCGTGTCAGAATCGGACACATCGGGTGAGAATACTTAAGGAGAGTGTGAATTGAGGACCTACGAAGCTGTTTTTATCCTCGACAGTCGCAAGCTCGAGGATGACGGCGACGCGTTCGCGCGTGGCATAGCCAAGCATGCGAAGAGCCTCGGTGGTCAGGTGAAGCAACGGATTTCCATGGGCCGTCGGCAGTTTGCCAGCCCGATCCGTAAGCTGAAAGCTGGCGTTTACTGGGATTTTGTGCTTGACCTCGATCCGGCTCAGGTAGCACCGTTTAAGGAACACTACCGCCTGAATGAGCGCGTGTTGCGAGTGGAAGTGCTGGACTATGACGAAGCGTCCCAGCTCTCTCCAGCTGAGTTGAGTCGTGCTCCGCGACGTGAGTACCGTGACCAGGGACGTGGAGACCGGGATCGCTCTGACCGGGGCGGCCGTTCGGAGCGTTCTGAGCGGTATTGATTGGCGCGGTTGAGACCGGGGCGTTTGGAGGCGTGAATCGATGGCATCATTGAACAAGGTTTTTCTTCTCGGAAATCTGACGCGGGATCCGGAGTTGCGCTACACGACCGGTGGCTCGGCAGTGTGCGCCTTTGGGCTGGCGATGAACCGACGCTACACAACGGCGCGCGGGGAGGACCGGGAGGAAGTTTGCTTTGTGGACATCGAGACATGGGGGAAGCAGGCCGAAAGCTGCAACAACTACTTGCGGAAAGGATCGCCGGCCTTGATCGAAGGCCGACTCCGCCTTGACCAGTGGGACGACCGGGAAACTGGCCAGAAGCGGAGCCGCCTGCGGGTGTCCGCCGAACGGGTCCAGTTTGTCGGAGCACCTCGGGGTGAATTCGGGGTCGACACGGCGAACACCGGGCCGCAACAGGGGCACGCCGGTGGGCAGCCGGCTCCAACGCCTCCCGCTGGTGCTCCCTATGGGGCACGCCCACAGCAGCAACCCGGGCCTGCGCCGCAGGGCGCCCAGAGCCATGCTCCTACCGGAGGAGAGTCCTTTGCCGGACAGGGACAGGCCCCGCCTGTCGGTGGCCCTCCGCAACCGCAACAGAATCCCAATACGGCCCCAATGCCTCCGTTCGAGGAGGTCAACGGGACCGATGATGACATTCCTTTCTGAGACGGCAGTCGCTCGGCGGAGTCGCTGAGCGGATGCCCTCCAACCCTATAGGGTTGACCGTTTTCTGTCAGAACAACATAGGTGTGATCAGGAGATATCCATGCCACGACCAGCCCCCACGCGCAAACGAAAACGCAAAGTTGTCCGCAAGAAGGTTTGTCGGCTTTGCGAGAATCGCGTTGTCGCGATCGATTTCAAAGACGTTGAGCTTCTGCGTCGTTACCAGACGGAGAAGGGCAAGATTCTTCCTCGCCGGATCACGGGGAACTGTGCAAAGCATCAGAAGATGCTGTCGGCCCGCATCAAGCGTGCCCGCAATCTGTCACTGGTCCTCTAGCGATCCACCGGTAGAGCTGGGAGTTTTCTGAAATGGCAGTAGAACTGATTCTACTTGAGGATGTTGACGGGCTGGGTAACCTTGGCGACCAGGTCCGAGTGGCTGAAGGGCACGCGCGGAACTACCTGCTTCCGAAGCACAAGGCTTGCGTGGTGACGCCAGCCAACCTGCGCCGCCTTGAGGCGCGGAAGATTCAGCTTCAGCAGGAGCATGAGGAGCGGATAACGGTTGCTCAGGCCGTGGCAGAGAAGATCGGGCGTCTCTCGATCACTGTCCCGGTTGAGGCCGCCGAGAATGACAAACTGTATGGTTCGGTTGGTCCGGTGCAGGTGGTTGAGGCTCTTGCAGCTGAAGGCATCCAGCTGGACCGAGAAGAGGTCCTCCTCGAGGAACCCATTCGCGAGTTGGGGGTTTACACTGTAGACATCCACTTGCACACTGAGGTGCAGGCTGCGCTCAAGGTCTGGGTGGTGCGGAAGTAGGCTGCCCTTCCCGGAAGTTGAATCTGCAGACGGCCCAATGATGGATGGTGCTGCCATTCTGTCATTGGGCTTGCGTCTTTGTTTGTCCTGCCGTCCGTTTCGGATGGCTCATCCGATATGCCCTCCATCCGCCGTCAAGGGACGGGGGGAGGGACGTCCGGGAGGCCCCGGGGCTGTGTTGCGGCTTCGGAGCTTGTCCAGATAGCGCGCTCTCCCCGTGTGCCGTTGGGGTTACTGCCGTCTGTTTGCGGTAACGGCATGGCCGTCACCGTTCGCCGAAGAGTCGGGAGCACAGATTGAGTACTGAATATGCCTGACTCCGAATTGCCGAATCCCGCGTTTCCGCTTGGTGCGGGAGACCGTCCGCTTCCGCATAACAGCGAAGCTGAAATCGCGGTTCTTGGGGCGATGCTCCTGGATCCCGCGAACGCCATTGATCCTGCCGCCTCGAAGCTGAACTTCGACGACGCCTTCCACAACCCGGCCCACCAGGAAGTCTTTGGTGCGCTGGTGGACCTGGCGAATGACTCTCCCCGGACCGGCATCGATCTGATTACCCTGACTGAGGCACTGGACCGGCGGGGGAAGCTTGATGAGTGTGGGGGACGAGCTTACCTGAGCCAATTGCTTGTCAGCGTTCCCACTGCAGCGAATATCGAGCGATACGCTGACATCGTCCACAAGAACGCCGTATTGCGGCGCCTGATCAGAACCAGCGCGGATATTCTCAACCGGTGCTTCGACCCCCAGGACGACCTTGATGAGCTTCTGGACGCGATCGAGGCCGAGATCCTGTCGGTTACCGGGCTCTCGGAAGGCAGTGGCGCAAAGGCCGTTGCAGACCTGATGCTCCCCGCCATTGATCATCTTGATAAGCTGCATTCCGGGGATCTTGAGGTGATGGGGATCCAGACCGGGTATGAGGATTTGGACAACATGATTACCGGGTTGAGGCCCGGTGAAATGACTGTGCTGGCCGCACGTCCTTCTATTGGGAAGACGGCGATGGCCCTCAATTTCGCGCTCAACATGGCAGTTCGTGAGAATCCCGTTCCCGTCGGCTTCTTCAGCCTCGAGATGAGTGCCGAACTGCTCGTCCTGCGTTTGCTCTGCAGCCATGCACGGGTTGGTTTGGGCGACATTCGCGACGGCGCTGTGTCGCAGGCTAAGTGGCAGCAGATCACTGAGGCGGGGCAGATGCTCCGTGAGTCTCAGATTTACATCGATGACACGGGGGGGCTGGATATCATGGAAATGCGGTCCCGTGCGCGGCGCATGAAGCGCGACTGGGATATTGGCATTATCTTTATCGACTATCTGCAGTTGCTTCGGGCCAACGTCGGCAAGAATGCAACGCGGGAAAATGAGGTCTCGCGGATTTCCGGTGGGATCAAAGCGCTGTCAAAGGAACTGGAAGTGCCAATTGTCGTGTTGGCTCAGCTAAACCGACAGGCTGAGCAAGCCGGCCAGCGGCCGAAGTTGTCGCACTTGCGTGAGTCCGGGGCGATCGAGCAGGATGCCGACGTCGTCGCCCTGCTGCACCGTGAGCGCGAGGCCCAGATGGAGGGTGAGGCGAACGTGATTCAGGAAGGCATGGATGCCGAACTGATCATCGCAAAGCACCGGAACGGCCCAACCGGGATCGTGCCGTTGACGTTCCTGCCCACCTACACGCGTTTTGAGAGTCGTTCCCGGTACACGGACGAGGACGTTCGTGATATAGCGGATATCTGATGTGGCACCGAGTGGTAGAGGATGTGGCGCGCAAGAGGCGCCTTTGATGTGACAGACACGAGCACGATGATCAGAGGGAGCAGGCGATGACGAAAGCGAAGCGTTCCGGTATCTCTTGGCTGTTGCTGTTGGTTTTGGTAGGGACGGGCCTTTTGGGGGCGCGCGCTGCTGTGATTGATAAGATCACGGTGAAGTCGGGGGTCGCAGGGGCGGCCCCGGAAGCGCTTGTCCTGGGGAACATGGCGAGTCGTCCCGGGCAGGTGTTCCAGCCCGCTGTTTTGTCCGAAGACATCAAGCGGTTGATCAAGACCGGCAGCTTCGATGATGTCCGGACTGAGGTGACTGAGATGCCCGGGGACAAGGTGGCGATCGCCGTTACCGTTGTGCCGCGCCCAACGGTTCGCCGCATCCTATTTGAGGGGAACACTAAGGTGAAGACACGCCGGTTGCGCGCTCTTCTCGAGCATCAGGTCGATGTTCCCTTGAACGCCTCGGTGGTGTCGGCGGACACCAATGCGGTCAGGAAACGCTATCGTGGTTCCGGTTACTACCAGGCTGAGATCGAGACGATCATTCAGGAAATCCCAAACACCAACGACGTCAACTTGGTATTCCGCATCACCGAGGAGGAACGGGCGAAGGTCAAGCGCGTGTTATTCAAAGGGAATTCGGCGTTCAAAGCGAAGACGTTGCGCAAGACGGTTGCGACGCGGCGCTCCTGGTGGCAGTACGTGTTTCGGTTCGGAGGGTACTTTGATGAAGCCAAGCTTGAGTCCGACCGGGATGCGTTGCAGGAGCTGTATGGAGGGAAGGGATTCCTCGATTTTCAGGTGGATGTGACGCGGCAATACACGTCATCGCGGAAATGGGTATCGCTGACGTACAGCATCAATGAGGGGCCGAGCTACGTTGTCAGCGACGTTCGGATTGCAGGCAATGAGCGTTTCGGCGACGATGAACTTGTGGGGCTCGTCAAACTCAGCAAAGGCGAGACGTTTGATTCGGCCACGGAGCGGTCCGACGTGGAGCGTCTGAGGCGGAAGTACGAGAAGCTCGGCTATCTGGATCTCGCCTGTTACCCGGTACACGCAACGGACAGCGCAGGCCACCGTGTTGCTGTGGTCTACACCATTCGTGAGGGGAAGCCCAGTCGGATCCGTGATGTGCACATCGTGGGCAATCAGGTAACCCAGGATGAGGTGATTCGCCGTGAGTTGGCGATCCATCCCGGTGACCTCGGTGATGCAGGGAAGGTTCGGACGAGTCAACGACGCCTTGAAAATCTGGGGTACTTCGAGACGGTCGATATGACCCCCGTTTCGACTCCTCGAGAGGACGAGAAGGATCTGCAGATCAAGGTTGAGGAGAAGCGCACTGGGCAGCTGATGCTCGGCGCAGGTATCTCTAGTGAAGACTCTGCTCTTGGGTTCGTTGAGGTCGCCCAGAGCAACTTCGACTGGCGCAACTGGCCGACCTTCAGAGGGGGAGGCCAACGTCTGCGTCTGCGGGCCCAGTTGGGAACTGAACGGACTGATTTTACCTTGTCGTTCACCGAGCCTTGGTGGCTTGATCGTCCTCTTCGGCTGGACATGGATCTCTACAATCGCAGCCGGTATGAGGACGAATATGATCAACTGACGACCGGTGGCGGTGCGATGCTGACCAAACGGTGGCGCACGTTCTGGCGGCAAGCGATCGGGTTTCGCGCTGAGCGCATCAAGATCGATGATGTCGACGCCGGCTATGGCTTCTTGGGGGGAACGACCTTTGTCGTGGAGGAAGGCTCATACACGGCCAATCGCCTCGTCCTGCGGCTTACCCGTGATACGCGCAACCGGATCGTCAACCCAAGCCGGGGATCGCGCCTGGGGCTGACTACTGAACTCACCACTGAAGCGTTGGGCAGCTATGCGGATGTCGTGCGTGTAGACCTCGAAGGGCGGAAGTACTTCCCGGTTTTCAAGAAATCGACACTGCGCCTTTCCAGCGAGTTTTCTCTTGCCGAGGGGATTTCCGAAGACGGGGAGGACATCCCCGTGTTCGATCGGTACTTCTCAGGGGGCGCCTATTCTGTCAGGGGGTTCAAGCGTCGTTCAATCAGCCCACTGGACGTTTACGAAAACCCGATTGGCGGTCTCTCTCGCTTCCTGGGATCAGTTGAGCTCAGCCGACCGTTGTTCCAGCACATTATCGGGAGCGTCTTCTGTGATTTTGGAAATGTCTGGCCGGAGATCGGGGATCTGGACCCGGCTGACGTCAACGTCGGCGTTGGGGTTGGCATACTGCTGAATCTCCCGATTGGGCCGATTCGCCTGGACTACGGTTGGCGGGTTGTCACCAAGCAGGAGGACCTCGATTCAGGAGGACGGCTGCACTTCAATCTGGGGACGACGTTCTAGCGTAATGAAGACGCTCAACGTTTACATCGGCCGGCACCTGCTACTGACCACATGCATTGCCGTTGCTGTGTTGACGTTCGTCATGGTTTCCGCGCATCTGATCAAGGGGTTCGAGCTTCTGGCCCGGGGCGTCTCCCTCGGGGTGTTGGGCCGTTTTCTTCTGTACGAGATGCCGAATGCTCTCACGTTCACCATCCCTATGTCTCTGCTGGTGGCTGCCGTACTCGTGTTCAGTCGCTTCTCGGCTGACAACGAGATAATGGCGATGCGCGCCAGTGGGGTTAGCCTCTGGCAGATCATCTCTCCCGGTCTGTTGTTGAGCATCGCCCTCAGTGCCCTGTGTTTCTGGTTGCACACGTCACTGGGACCGTCATTGCGTTACCGGGCCTACCTGCTACGCAAGAGTGAAGGGGCTCGGAACCCCATGGTTGTCATTGAGCCCGGCCGTTTCGTTGAGATCCCCGGCTACGTCATCCGCGTGGGGAAACGGGAAGGCAACGACCTGGAGGACATCCACATCTACCAGCTCGACGACGATGGTATGGTGGCTACGGACATCACCGCACGGCGAGGTCGGGTGACCGTGGACGAGGCGAAGCGGGTGATCGAGCTCGATCTGGACCACGCCTGCTTCACGACGTTCGATATGGGGGGCGACGACGGGGGCAGCAAGACGGCTCCTCGCATTGCCTCCGAGCGAATCGTGTTTCCTCTGGACTACGGGGGCGAACTGGATCGGAAAGGGCTGTCCCGTCGGGTGAAGTATATGGATATGAAGATGATTTTCGGGCGGATCTATATCGACAGAGCGCGGGGGATGGATACCACGTCTCATTACGTGGAGCTGCACTCCCGCATGTCGATGGCCCTTTCGCCTTTTGCTTTCCTGCTGCTGGGGATTCCGTTCGGCATACGGGCCAAGCGGTCGGAGGCCTCAGTTGGCTTACTGCTGTGCCTGGTGCTGGCAGTTGGTTTCTACACTTTTCTCATGCTTGCCGATGGTTTGAAGCACCAATCCGGCCTCCATCCGGAGGTCCTCGTCTGGCTGCCCAACATCATTTACCAGGCGGGGGGGCTATGGGCCCTGTCCGCCATGGCACGGCGCTGACTCACGACAGGAACACATGTCCGACACGCTTGACCACATCCGCAATTTTGCCATCATCGCCCACATTGACCACGGTAAGTCGACCCTCGCTGATCGCTTTCTGATGCACACCGGCAGCATCGATGCGCGGCGCTTCCAGGACCAGATGCTGGACGCGATGGATCTGGAGCGGGAACGTGGGATCACGATCAAATCGCACCCCGTTCGGATGCGTCACCAGATGCCCGATGGTCGTGAGTACCAACTGAACCTCATCGATACGCCAGGCCATGTCGACTTCTCCTATGAGGTCAGCCGGAGCCTAGCTGCCTGTGAGGGAGCTATCCTTGTCATCGACGCTTCTCAGGGCGTTCAGGCTCAGACGGTCGCGAACGTCAACCTGGCGATGCGACAGAACCTGGCCTTAGTCCCGGTGATCAACAAGATTGACCTTCCGGCTGCGAACCTGGACCTCTGTAAAACGCAGCTGGAGGACATTCTCGCGATTCCGAGCGAGGAGATGTTCGCGGTCAGCGCCAAGGAGGACATCGGGATCAAAGAGGTCCTCCATGCGGTCGTTGAGCGCCTTCCGGCTCCTGCCGATCCCGGGATGGACGAACTCCGTGCGTTGGTCTTTGACTCGGTCTACGACGTCTATCGCGGCGTCGTTACCTACATTCGCGTGGTCAGTGGTTCCATGGGACGAGGGGACAGCATCAGGTTGTTCAGCACGGAGGAATCCTCCGAGATCAAAGAAGTCGGCGTTTTCACCCCTGAGATGTCTGAGGTCGACTGCCTGCGGTCTGGAGAGGTCGGGTATGTCATCACAGCGATCAAAGACCCTTCGGAAATCCGGATCGGTGACACGATCACCGGAACGTTGAAGCCCTGTCGGGAGGCTTTGCCAGGATTCCAGGACGTGCAACCGATGGTGTTCAGCGGGATCTACCCGATCGACACCCGCGACTATGAGGGACTCAAGCTGAGCATTGCCAAATTGCGTCTGAACGATGCGGCCTTCGTGGCTCAGCCGGAGAGCTGCATTGCTCTTGGGGCGGGGTTCCGTTGCGGGTTCCTTGGCTTGCTCCACATGGAGATTGTCCAGGAACGCTTGCAGCGCGAGTACGGCATGGACATCATTCTGACCTACCCCAGTGTCATCTACCATGTCTACATGAGGAGTGGCAAGATGATCGCTCTGGACAATCCCATGCACTTGCCTGATCCGGCGGAAATCGATCGGATCGAGGAGCCCTTCATCCGGGCCCAGATCATCTCTCCCACTGAGTACATCGGCAGTATCATGAACTTGATCATGGTCAAGCGTGGTGAGTGCAAAACAACTGAGAACGTGGACCAGCAGCATGTGATGATGACCGCCGACCTGCCGCTACATGAGATCGTTCTCGATTTCTACGATAAGCTGAAAACAGTGACCCGTGGCTATGGCAGTATGGACTATGAGCCCTGTGGCTACAGACAGGGCGTGCTGGTCAAACTGGAGATGCTCGTCAA
Source organism: Lentisphaerota bacterium (assembly GCA_018676675.1). Lineage (GTDB taxonomy): Bacteria > Verrucomicrobiota > Lentisphaeria > Oligosphaerales > JABHEG01 > JABHEG01. The sequence goes on along the minus strand of JABHEG010000145.1, from coordinate 88,936 downwards.
TGCTGAGCCGGTTGACGCCTTTGCATCGATTGTGCATCGTGACCTGGCGGCCCCGCGAGCGAAGTTGCTGGCCCAGCGGCTGAAGGATGTGATTCCTCCGCAGATGTTCAAGATCGCCATTCAGGGGGCAGTCGGGGGGCAGATCGTTGCTCGAGAGAACGTGCGAGCCCTCCGTAAGAACGTGACGGCCAAGTGCTATGGCGGGGATATCACCCGCAAGCGCAAGCTGCTAGAGAAGCAGAAAGAGGGCAAAAAGCGGATGAAGCAGATCGGCAAGGTCAATATCCCGCAGGAAGCGTTCGTTGCCGTCTTGAAGGCCACCGATTGACCGCCCACAGATGAAGAGCTTGTGATGCGAATCGCCATTATTCTATTTGATCTGTTTATCCTGTACCTCCTCTTCGGGCACGCGTTGCTTCGGCGTTTGTACCCGCATCCCCTCCGGGTACGGGCCCGGCTGAAAGACTACCAACGCCACCTTAAGCACCTCTTGGCGCGTGACCGGGACGTGGTGCCGGACGAGGCCCTGGTCGCGATTCAGACGGCTCTGGGCGAGCTGAAGGAAGTCAGGAGTTCAGGAGATACGCCGGCCGCTGAGGCCTGTCTCCAGCGCTTCCAGGATGGCGCTTACATGGATGCCCTGCCGACACGCAAGCATGCCTGGATCAGGGAGTACCTTGAGATTTTTGTTGTGGCTCTGTCCCTCGCTTTCGGGGTGCGAGGTCTCTTCCTACAGCCGTTCAAGATTCCTACCGGGAGCATGCAGCCGACGCTCTACGGGATTCACTATGAGGAGCTGGAGAGCGCTCCCGCTTTGGGTGTGGCGAAACGCTTTTTTGAGTACGTCCACCACTCGCGCCGTTACGTTGATCTGCCCGTTACCCGTGCCGGTTACCTGGAGAGCCTTGCCAAAGCCAAACCGTCCATTCCCCTTTTTCCCGTGACGGTTGCTCAGATCGCCGGGGTGGAGTACCGCATCCCTGCCGACTTTGACAGCATCATGCGACAGCTCCCGAAGCTTGAGGCGCTCCGCAACACGCGGGGTGGTAGACCGCCCCCCATCTTCTTCGCGGAAGGGGAAGTGTTGGCCCGTGGTTACTTCGAGTTGGGCGACCATCTCTTCGTGGACCGGACCCGTTTCCACTTCACTGAACCTGAGCGAGGGGATATCACCGTCTTCCTCACCGATGGCATCCGGGACTCTGGCGGAGGCAGCCTGGGCGGACGCTATTACATCAAGCGGCTGGTCGGTTTGCCGGGCGATGAACTGAGGATTACGGACCATCGCCTGTATGTGAAGGAACCGGGCGGGAGCGAGTTCGAGCTTGTTGACGAGTCGTACGCGCCCGCTTTCCGTCGCCTGGCCAGCTTTACGGGCAATTACCGGGGCTATTCCCATCACCACGGTGCCCAGCACCTCGTCACTGACACCGACACCTTTGTCGTGCCTGAAGGGCAGTACTTCATGCTTGGGGACAATAGCGAGAACAGCAAGGACAGCCGTTTTTGGGGGACCGTTCCGCGGACGAATCTGGTGGGACGAGCGTTCTTGGTCTGGTGGCCGTTCAGCCGCCGCTGGGGCGTTGCTGACCGGGTTGAGCCACTGGATTTTCCCTCGCCTCCGACAATGCCGTGACCGGAGGCGCCCGTCGTTCGGGGGCGAGATGGGGAGGCGTTCCCGCCTTTCCGACGGCAGGCAGGACCTGCTCAGGCGTCCGGTTCAGCACTCTCCGCGGTTGGGTCGGCGTCTTCCGGCGTGATCGATGCTCGGGGAGCGTCCGCCGGGCCTGGGGCGACACGGCCTCGTCGCAGGCGAAGAAAGTCGCGTGTTTCCTCTGAGAATGTCAGGGTCCAGGCCACAGCCACAAAGAGCGGGCCGAAAACGAAGCAGAAGAGAAGCAGGGCTGGCGGACTCTTGGTGTGGTCCAGAATACCTCGGAGAATAGCGCCGACCCCAACGACCAGTGCGCAGGTGGAGAGCAGCCGGCGACTCCAACGTTTCCCCTCCCACAGTCTGAGCAGGAGCCAGCCCGTGGTGATCAGTCTGAGCAGTGCCCATCCCCGTAGCGAAATCCAGCTCAGACCGACGAGGAAGTACGTGATGTCCGGAGCTAGAAGGATGCCGGTCGCGAGACAGAGCAACAGGCGCCCACGTCGCTGTGTCAGGCTCAGCTCCTCTTCCAGTGGCGCCATGTAGACCGGATAGCGGGAAGATGCCTTCTCCCGGTCAATCAGGGTCGCTTCCGTGCGTTGGTCGGAAATGGACACCTCGCCGCAAGCGGGGCAGATATTACGGCTGAAGACGACGTCTTCCTGACAGTGTGGACAACGCTCTATCATGGGCATCCCGGTGACGGACTGGACCTTCTCACTTGGCTCTCTGATCTCCCATTGTCTGCGGGAGTGGCTGGAGCAACCCATAACATGATGCCACATTGGTGTTTTTTCGCGCCCAACCCGCCTCTCGTGGCAGCGAGGCCCTGAACGCTGGGTTTAGCAGCGCCTGGAGGATGATCGTCAGCCGGTCTCGGTTTCCCGGTCGCAGGCCTTCCTGAGTCGGAGTAGAGAGGAATCCCGTCGCGTGGCAACCATTCACGATATGGACGAGGTCGAGATGTTCTTCCGGGAACGTCGCATTGAACGGGACCTTCTGCGCGGACTGCGCAACGACTTCTACAAGAAGCACCTTGACTGTCATATCGCTGTCCAGCGCCTGCCGGAGGAGTGGCGTGCGCCTTTCCGGCTGACGTTCCCCTTCCACCCTCTGACGCTGGCTGAATGTCAGGAGTCACGTCAGGATGGCACGACCAAGCTTGTGCTCAGCACGGGGGACGGTGAACTGGTTGAGACTGTGGTTTTGCGGATGAGCTCTGGTCGGACGTCGCTGTGTCTGTCCACGCAGATAGGGTGCGCGGCAGGCTGCGTGTTCTGTGCCACGGGGAAACTGGGGCTCCGGCGCAACCTAGAGGCATCTGAGATCCTGGATCAGCTGGCTCTGGCGAATCGGCTTCTGGCGGCTGAAGGGCGGCGCCTGAGGAACGTCATGTTCATGGGGATGGGTGAGCCCTTCCACAATCTTGACGCCGTCGAGGAGGCCATCGCGGTCATGCTGTCTCCTGCTTGCTTCGCGATGTCTCCACGTCGACTCCTGATCTCGACATTCGGAATTCCCGACACCTTTGTGTCATTCGCTCAGGCGCATCCTCAGGTTCGCCTTGCCCTCAGTCTGCACTCGGCCCGTCAGGAGATTCGGGCACGGCTGATGCCGGTGGCAGCTCGACATTCTCTGGCGGATCTCCGAGAAGCGATCCTGGAAGCCGGGCGTATCCAGGGGCAGGACACCATGCTGGAGTATGCCATGTTGGCCGGCGTGAACGACACCCAGGAGTCGCTTGGCGCTCTGATGGCGTTCGTTCGGGGGCTCCCAGCCTGGGTCAATTTGATCGAGTACAACCCGCTTGGTAGGGAGGACGGACTCCAGGGGAGCGAAGAGAAGGCCTTTGTGATGTTCGAGGAGGAGCTCAAACAGGCGGGAATTTGGGTGACGCGTCGGAGATCCCTTGGGCGAGGCATTGATGCTGCCTGCGGGCAACTGGCCCGGGCAACCCGGGCAGGGGAGAGGGGGCGCGCCACCACTCGTGATGCGGGGGCTGTGCGGGATAGGGGAAGGTGACTGGGATATCCGATTTCGAGGCCCGGTGTTGCCTCCTCTTCCCATGTCCGTCTGTGGGACGGCGCTCTCTCAGCTCCCCACAGGCTTCATTCCGACACCACTCGAGGCCAGCGCCTCTGGTTTCTCCCCTGGGCGCTCTTCCATCGCGTTGTTTGTGTGGACGTTTGCCTTTTGCCGCTCCTCTCTCTAGATTTGGCTGGCTTCCCAGTAGCGTGTCAGGGCGAACGTCTTCTGAGGACGCCTGCCTCGAGGAACGTCTGTTCCGAAGGATGTGTTGATGTCGGGAATTCACAAAACCCAAGTCAGCGAAGGGATCTACTGGATCGCCATTCCGGAGGCGGATCTGCGCGTACTGTGTGCCTGTCCTTCGGACAGCATCAAACACCTCCGCAAACAGGGCCTCATTCAGACCAAAGAGGAGTCCGGGGTCACCTTTGAGACCTGGGCTAACGCGATTCTGCTGTCTGACGTGTTGTTGCAGAACGGCGGCTTCGCAAATTTGGCGGAGTTCCCTGTGCTTCAGATGCTCTACTTCCAGGGCATGCTGTTGCCGAACCACCCCAACAACACGGGGCGCAGGCCTCTTCTGGTCGGGTCTGAGGAGCAGGTCAGGGCCCAACTGGAATACATTTACCGCGGCAACTACGGGCTGGCTTGTGAAGAAGAGCTCATGGCTGCGGGGGCCACCCAGGCAGAAGCTGCCGAGCAGATGCGACTCAAGCTCCGCTTCGCATTCGGGACGATTCGCCCTACCGGAGAGCTGCTCGACAGCGTTGTCGTACGCGGAGAACCCATTGAGATCCGTTCCGGTGTGATGATTCGTCGGCTGGCCGTGAATGTGTTTGAATTTTCGCACGACGGCGAATCGGTGACGGTTGATCTCAACCTGTCGGCGAACGAGCGGTACAGATCTCCTTACCCGCTGGGGAACTGCCGTGTCGGGCGCGAGTACTTTGCCGTCGTCCATTCCGGGAACGGCGATGGCTGGGACGTAAGTCGGCCGGCCATGTCAAGCATTCTGATGTTCCAGGGGAAGGTCTACCTGATTGATGCCGAACCTAACATCATCAACACCCTTGGTGCTCTGGGAATCGGTGTCAATGAGATTGAGGGGATTTTCCATACCCACGCTCACGATGACCACTTCTCCGGCCTGACTGCCCTGATGCGGTCCGACCATCGCATCAAGTACTTCGCGACACCGTTGGTCTGTTCTTCGGTGATGAAGAAGCTGGCCGCATTGCTGTCTATGGAGGAAGACGAGATTGCGGACTTCATGGACATCCATTTGCTCGGGGCCGGAAGCTGGAATGACATTGAGACCTTGCAGGTGAAACCTGTCTTTTCTCCCCATCCCGTCGAGACCACCATCATGGTGTTCCGTGCGGCCGGCGAATCCGGTTACAGGACCTACGCTCACTTTGCAGACATCATCGACCTCGGCGTGCTGGCCAAGATGGTCGAACCTGACCCCACGCGGCCCGGGGTCAGCGCTGCCACCTTTGACTGTGTGAAGCGTGATTACTTGCTGAAGGCAGATCTGAAGAAGATTGACGTCGGCGGCGGCATGATCCACGGAAATGCCGAGGACTTCCGTGCGGACAGCTCCCAGAAGATTGTCTTGTCGCACACGCATGCGCCGTTGACCGCGGCGCAGAAGGAGATTGGTTCCGGGGTGCCCTTCGGGGCGGTTGATGTACTGATCCCTTCCCACCGCGACTATGTGTGGGAGTATGCGTTCTCCTACCTTGAGTCCTACTTCCCGGGTGCTCCTGCCCATCAGTTGCAGACGTTACTCAACAATCCTCTTGTCACCTTCAAGCCGGAGGAGACTCTGTTGCGTGCGCGTGAGAAGCATCGCGACATGTATCTGGTGTTGACCGGTGATGTTGAGGCGGTGCACCGGGGCAGCGATCGCCGTCGGGTCATTTCCGCCGGTGGATTTGTGGGTGAGAGCTCGACGTTTGGGGGCGTTGCTGCCAGTCGTACGTACCGGGCAGTGGGATTCGTTCAGGCTCTGCGTCTGCCCCGTCCGTCTTACATACGTTTCATCCGCCGAAATGGCCTCTATCCGACGACGAAAAGGCTCAAGCAGAAACGCGATTTTCTGCAGCAGACATGGCTTTTTGGGGAGGCGATTTCCTATCCTGTTCAGAACCGGCTTGCCCAGACCATGCAGCTCGAGGAACTGGCACCCGAGAGTCAGGTCGTTGTCGGGCGGGACGCGGGCATCTCCATAGTGGTGTCAGGAACGCTCGAGCTGATCGCCGATGGTGTGCTGGAAATCCTGGGGCCTGGTGAGTTCTATGGGGAAGGCAGTGTCCTGCACGATTCCGCCGCACTCTACCGTGTTCGGGCGGGGGAAGGGGGCGGCGAGGTGTACAAAGTGCCTCGGGAGGCGTTGCTCGGGATACCGGTGGTCCGTTGGAAGCTCTACGAGGTGCACGAGCGTCGGACGCGGACGCTGGTCGACCAGCAACTGGTCGCGGGAGCGATGTTCAGGTGGCGCGATGAATACGGAACAAACGTCAGAGCGATGGATGCCCAGCATCGTGAGATTTTTGGCCTCGCCGAGAGACTGCGGGACGCGATCTTGTTGGGCAGCGGAAGTGCGGGAAAGGTGAGGAGGGTTGCGGCAGCGCTGATCACCCACACTCAGAAGCACTTTGCCGAGGAAACAGCCCTGATGCTGGAGCACGACTTTGCCGGGGTGGAGAAGCATGGACGGAAGCATGCGAAATTACTGCAGACGCTGACCGAACTGTGCTCACAGTCCGAGCCCGGAGGAGTGGATGCCAGTTTCACAGAGTTCTTGCATGAGTGGGTTACTCACCTGCTCACTGAGGACCGACAATACGGTGGCCATCTCAATGATCTGGGCATCTTCTGAAGCTTGCGACGGCGCCTTTTTCCTTCCTCGGGTACGCGATGTTTCAGCTCCTTACCGACTCTACTGTCAGGAGAACCGTGCGTGATGTGTGAGTACAGATCCTTGGGACGTAGTGGCTTGGTCGTGAGCAGCATCGGGCTGGGGTGCGTCACATTCGGGCGTGAGATTGACGAGCCCACATCGCGGGGCGTTCTGGATCATGCATTTGAGCAGGGACTGACCCTTCTTGATACGGCATCGGCATATGGCGAGGAGCGCGCCTCGGAGCGAGTGCTGGGCCGATGGCTGCGCGACCGTGGCATGCGTGATGAAGTCGTCCTGTGCACCAAGATCACGCCTCCCTTGACACGAGATGGTGTCTTGGACTCGGTGGACGAGAGCCTCATGCACCTGAAGACGGACCGGATTGATTTGCTGCAGATCCACGCATGGGATGAAACGAATGACGCGGGGGAGTGGCTTGGGGCTCTCGATGAGGTTGTCCAAGCGGGGAAAGCTCGTGCGTTGGGATGCAGCAATGTCACGCTCCCGCAGCTGGAGACGGCTCTGGAGATCCAGACAGGTCTCGGAGGACGAATGGAATCGGTCCAGCCTATCTATAATCTCGTTCACCGTGAGCTGGAGAGCGGCCTGTTACCGCTGTGTGTCGAGGAAGAGATTGGCGTGATGACCTATTCCCCGCTGGGGGCCGGGTTCCTGACCGGGAAGTATCAGCTGGGCGGCCCCATTCCGCCCGGTACACGCTTTGACATCAAACCCGGACACCAACCAATCTACTTCAGTCCCCACGGATGGCGTGTCCTGGCTGAGCTTCACGATGAGTCTGTGGAGACTGGTATCTCCATGGTCCAGCTGGCCCTGCGCTGGGCTTTCAGCCGGAGTGGCGTCACCAGCGTGCTTGTGGGATGTCGCACACCGGCCCACGTTGATCAAGCGCTGACTGCCCACCGGGCGACGCGGGGTGGGTGATTTCGCCCGGCCTTCGTGCTCTTCTCGCGCCTGTGATCGGGCGCACGCGGATACCGCTGGCGTTCCTCACTTGCGTGCCCCAAACGCGTTCCCCCGGGGGCGTGACGGTAGCCTGGGCATCCCCCGCCGAGTACATCCTACGCAACTCAGCAGCTACTGACGGCGCCGGCCCCATCTTCGCGGCGAGCGCGTTCAGGCTGTATAGTACCGGGCGAAACAAGAGCCTTTTGGCTGAATCCACTCTGTGCTTGAGCGAAGGAGATACGACTTATGGCTGCTCATACCCCTCCCTCATCCCCTCCACGACGGACCTTTACCCTCATCGAGTTGTTGGTCGTGATAGCGATCATCGCGATCCTGGCAGCGATGCTGTTGCCTGCCCTGCAGCAGGCCAAAAGTAAAGCGCACACGATCACGTGCGCTTCGAACCTGAAGCAGGTTGGGCTCGCAGCTCGTATGTACGTGGATGACTACGATTTCTGGGTGCTGCAGCACTACGGGAATGGCACTCGGCGTTTCTGGCGCCTCTTGCACCCGTACGCGGGGAGTTGGCCGATCTTTACGTGCCCGGAGGAGCCGATTCCGCGTGATCCAGAGAATGACGGATGGGATGGCACGAGTTACATGTACACCGATGCGTGGCTCTCAGGGAGACTCGATGCCACCATCACGGAGCATGCTGAGTACATCGCCTTCATCGACACGCACACCAATCCCTACAACCACCGCACCGACGGCGGGAATTGTGGCCCTTGGAACATGCGCGGCGCCAGCCCCAACGGGTACAATCTGAGCGATCCCAAGATCTCAACAAGGCACCAACTGGGCGCGAATGCGTCCTATCTTGACGGCCACGTCGATTGGAACCGAGCCGTCGGCTACCTTCGTTCGCAGTTCCACTACGGTCCTCCCTGGTATTGATCTTCCGCGCGTCTTCCGGGATGGGCACCGTCCTTTTCCCGCTGGCGTGAACGTTTCATGGAGCCATCATGCTCCGCCCTCCAGAGCTGTTGTCTTGCCGGGCGTTCCGGCACCATGACCTCTGAAAGTAACCATGGGTGCACACTCCGAGTCGCCCCGGCGGTCGGAGGCGGAGTTGGATGATGGGGCGTCGCAGCCTGAGGCTGCGGGGTCGTGTCAGACGATGGCTGAGAGCGCTACATGGAAAGGATGTTTGGGATGTCACTCTCTCTGAACGGATTGTCGAATGATCGGCGAGTTTCGAGGCAGATCGCCATCGGCGTGTTCTGCGTCTTCCTGAGTGGGGGCCTTGAAGCGGCCGATTGGTCCATCTGGCGTGGGCCGGCCCGGAACGGTATTGCAGACGAGACGAACTGGAATCCCGCGGCGATTGACGGTGGGGCGAAAATCGCCTGGAAGAAGAACGTGGGGCAGGGGTATTCTGCAGTGAGCGTCGATTCCGGTCGCCTGTTCACCATGGGTAACAGGCAGAAGCGTGACACCATCTCCTGCCTGGCCGCGCGTACAGGGACGCCGGTTTGGGAACATTCCTACGCCTGCAAACCGGGCTCGTATCCGGGGCCGCGCGCAACCCCTGTTCTGGATGGCGGGAACGTCTACACACTCGGGCGGGATGGGCAACTGCTGTGCCTTGGAGCTGACGATGGCAAGGTCATTTGGGAGCGCAATGTCCGGGACGAGTTCGGTGCCAAGGCGGTGCGTTGGGGGTTCGCCAGCTCGCCCTATATCGATGGTGATGTCGTACTTGTCAACGTTGGTCGGTATGGCGTCGCGGTCAACAAAAAGGACGGCAAGAAGGTGTGGGCCAGTCCTTCGGACACATGTGGCTATGCCACTCCGGTCCTTTTTGACCATGGCGGCCAGCGTATCGCTGCCATGTTCGGAGCCAAGGCGCTTTATGCAGTGGATGCCGGGAGTGGCAAGCTGTTGTGGTCAGTTGGGTGGGAGACCAGCTACGACGTGAACGCCGCTGACCCGATCGTCTCAGGGGACCGAGTCTTCATCTCCTCAGGGTACAACCGGGGAGGCACACTGCTGGAAATGGGGCCGGCGGGCGCCAAGAAGCTCTGGGAGAACAAGAACATGCGGTGCCACTTCGGGACCTGTGTTCTCCTGGAGGGATATCTCTATGGCATAGATGGCAACACGGGAAAAGGAAGCCTGAAGTGTGTGGAGTTCAGCACGGGAAAGGTCGTCTGGGAACAGAAGCTCGGATTTGGCGCTCTCATGTTGGCTGGGCGCAGGCTGATCGTGCTCAACGAACGTGGGCAACTCTTCATCGCTGATGCTGTTCCTACAGGGTACAAGGAGCTCTCCCAGTGTCTGGCTCTCCCTTCCAAAGGGGCGAAGTGCTGGACGGCGCCCGTGCTCTGCAATGGATACATCTATTGCCGCAACAGTCGGGGAGACATGGTTGCGGTCGACGTTTCTGAGTGACCCCGTTTCTGGTGCCGGTTTCTTACGGAGGCGACCATGGCTCGAATTCCCAGTCACGTGCTCGTGTGTCGTTGCAGCCAAGCTCGCGTCCTCTCGGAAGCAGTGGTCGAGGACGCAATCGACGTCCTGAAGGACGCCGGTGTCCAAGTGACCGTGGTCCCCGATCTGTGCCGACTGGCTGCCACCCCGGGAAGCATGCCGGAGTGCCTGACCGGCACGGAGCCCCTCGGCGTCGCGGCATGTCACGAACGGGCCTTGCGCTCTTTGACAGAGGCCGCCGGAATGGCCCATGAGGTGCGCGAGGTGCACTACTTCGACCTCAGGAACGCGTCATCCCCTCCTTTCGAGCATGACGAGCTACCTGAAGACACGGCGGCCAAAGGCCACGTCTCAGAGCTGGCTGAACAGGGCGATTGGGTGCCGTGGTTCCCTGTCATTGATTACGACCGTTGCGTGTCTTGCGGGCAGTGTCACAGTTTTTGTCTCTTCGGTGTTTATGCGACCAGTGACGATGGCCGTGTTACCGTGACCAATCCACAGGGCTGCAAGACGAATTGCCCTGCCTGTGCCCGGATCTGCCCGGAGGTGGCAATCATCTTCCCGAAGCTGAGCGAGGCTCCTCTGAATGGGGCTGCGGTGGATGATGAGGCGGGTGCTCGGGCACGAGTCCAGGTCGATGTGAAGAAGATCCTCGGAGACGATCCGCTTGCTGCACTCCGGAAACGGGCTGAAGCGCGGCCGAAAGGGCGGATTGTGGACCGGGAGAGTCTTCTCCGGGCCATGGCTGAGCGCAAGGCCTGCAAAGACCGCGACAAGCGGAGGCCGGAACGCGAGAGCTGACCTCAACCACAACGTTACCACCGCGGAGTCCTCATCCCTCATGATATTACGGCTTGGTACGAGAATGGTCACTGAGGTGCATCCCCGTCTACTCACGAAATTTGCTTTGAATTTCGGCTGGCGGGGCATGCGGGCGATGAATGCATTCAAGGCGCGTGTCCGCAAGGGCATCTACTTCCCCGCCGTGACGTTTGTCTCTGTAACCAACCGGTGCAACCTGTCCTGTCAGGGCTGTTGGGTTGAGCAGACGTCTCCTCCGGTGGACATGCCGGAGGAAGTCCTGTGCAACGTCATCGATGAGTGTCGCCGGGAGGGAGCCGTGTTCTTCGGGCTGTTGGGGGGCGAGCCGTTCCTTTACCCCCGGTTGTTCGACGTCATCGCCCGTTACCCCAGCTGTTACTTCCAGATCCTTACTAACGGAACCGTGTTGACAGCGGAGCACGCTCGGGAGATGCGGCGGTTGGGTAACGTTACCCCTCTCATCAGTATCGAGGGAATGGAGCAGGTCAGTGATGAACGGCGTGGTGGAGCCGGCGTCTTCCAGGGCGCTCTCGATGGGCTGGCCTACTGCCGGGAGCAGCGTTTGGTGACCGGTGTCGCAACCAGTGTGTGCCGGTCCAACTTCGATGACTTGGTCAGCCGCGATTTTCTTCACTTCCTGGTTGATCGTGGCGTGCATTACATGTGGTATTACATCTACCGGGCAGTCGGTCCCCGGCCGACGCCCGAACTGGCCCTTGACGGCGAGCAGATTCTGGCTTTGCGGCGCTTCATCGTGGAGGCCCGGTGCCGGGAACCGATCGCGGTTCTTGATGCGTACTGGGATCATGAAGGCAACGCGCTGTGCCCAGCTGCAGTGGGAATCAGTCACCATGTCAGCCCAACTGGGTATATCGAGCCCTGCCCACCGCTTCAGTTCGCCTCCGACAACATCGGCGACGGCAGTGAGTTTGGCCGTATCGTGCGGGAATCCAGTTTCCTGGAGCGGTTCCGTCAGTTCTCCCGGGAGTCAACCCGCGGGTGTGTGCTCATGGATTGCCCAGGAGATCTGCAGACCTTTGTTGAGTCAGCTGAGGCCGACGACACATCTGGACGAGCGTGTGGAACTGGGGAACTGGCCGCAATGTGCACCTGTCCCGGACATCATCAGCCTGGTCAGGAGATCCCTGAGAAGCACTGGCTGTACCGGTTTGCCAAGAAGCACTGGTTCTTTGGCTTTGGAGCCTATGGTTGAGCGTTTCGAGTGGGCGGCCCCCCGTTCGCCGATGAGGCAGGTGCGTTTCGGCGCGCCGGAGCGGGCAGCAACACGCTAGAGAGCGTATGTTGCGGATTCGTGCACAGGCGGCGTTATCGTGAGAATGCAGGCACTGAGACTGTGACAAGACAGATTGACGAGCAAATGGAGCGTGCGCGGGGATTGGAGGAGCCCTGCTCGGCAGGGATTCCCTCGAGCAGGCAGTTGCGCGAGCGGGTTCGCCGAGCGGCGGAAGCGCATGTGGCTGAGCACGCTCTGCGTCCGCCCATGACCATGGTGGAGATTTCGGAGCACGTGGAGCCTGTCCGCAGTGCGGCGGGAGTTGGACCTGAGTACGCCGGATTCATCGCAGTCATGCTCGGGAACGCAACCTGGCGGGAGACCGTCGCTCGGGTCCCTTTCGGGCGTCGTGTGTTGTTGCTGCCGCAGTGTCTGAGGGGGCGCGAAACATGTCCCGCGGAAGTGGACGACGTCGGATTGCTGTGTCAGAGCTGCGGGCGGTGCCCGATCGGGCTGTTGCAGCAGGAGGCAGAGGAAAGAGGGTACGTTGTTCTCGTCGCCGAGGGGACAACGGTGGTCACGACGCTCTTGGAAACGGGGAAGGTCGATGCGGTGATTGGGGTTGGCTGCCTGGAGGCCTTGGAACGCTCGTTCCCTGCGGTTGCGGGAAACGCGATCCCGGGGATCGCGATTCCTCTTTTGCGGGACGGGTGTGACGCTACCGGAGTGGACGTTGATTGGGTGCTCGACGCCATCCATCTTTCGCGTACTGATACCTGGCGTGGCTGCCCCGATGTAGATTCGATGCGCGCCAGGGTCGCAGCGTGGTTCGAGGAACAGGCCCTCGAACGTGTTCTCCACTGGGAGGGGGGACAGACTGATCGGATTGCCCTGACGTGGCTGAAGGGTGAAGGAAAACGCTGGCGTCCCCTGCTGTTGGCGGCCGTCTATCAGGCAATCACCGGCGAAGAGGGCACAGACGCCACGCGCGAGCTGGCGGTGGCCGTCGAGTGTTTCCACAAGGCATCTTTGATCCACGATGATATTGAGGATCGTGACCCTGTTCGCTATGGGGCACCCACGCTTCACGTGCAGCACGGCGTGCCGGTGGCGTTGAATGCCGGTGACTTCCTTCTGGGCGAGGGTTACCGGCTGATCGCGAGGTGCTGCGCGGCCCCCGAACAGGCCGTTCGAATGTTGGCAATTGCTGCCGAAGGGCACCGGGACTTGTGTCTGGGACAGGGCGAGGAACTGTGCTGGGTTGCGGCTCCCCAACCACTGACGGCGGACGCTGTCCTGCGGATATTCCGCCGGAAAACGGCTCCCGCATTCGAGGTCGCCCTTCGTCTTGGGGCCGTGGCAGCAGGGACCAATGGTGATTTGTGCGGCGCGTTGCATGACTTCAGTCAGGCTTTGGGAGTTGCCTACCAGATCCGCGACGATCTCGAAGATTTTGGGGACGACGCTGAAGCGCCGGACGATGTCGCCATGAGGCCCTCGCTTCTCCTGGCACTGGCCTACGAGGGGGCGCAGGAAGGCACCAAACGTCGCATCGAGCATGCCTGGAGAGCAGGGGACTGCCGAGAGGCGGCCCGGTTGCTGCGTGAGTGTTTGGGGGACAGTGGTGCTGTGCCTCGAGCTCGGCAGCTCCTGGATGACCACCGGGACGAGGCACTTGCGGCCTTGCGCGTGATTGATTCGCTCGAACTTAGAGTGCTGCTCCACCGGGTCACGTGGCGTATCCTCGGTGGCAACCAGGCCCGCCCTTGACGCCTGCCGGAATCCCCGTGGTGTTCGGACGCGATGAGAGTGAGGCCGTGATGCAGCTCAGTGGGGATTGTGACGCATGAAGCTCGGCAGGAAGGCTGTCTCACAGACTGTCCACATGCGTGCTGCTCTGGCTGCGGCGGGTGAGTTTCTCATGCCGGCGGGCCGGGATACCATCGCTCGCTTCATTGCTTCCCGACAGAATCCGGATGGTGGCTTCCGGGGGCGGACGATGGAGAGTGACCTCTACTACACCCTCTTCGGATTGGAGTGCGCTGCCGCTCTCGGCCTTCCCGGTCTCATCGAGAGAGCTCACACGTTCATTGCCTCTTTCCACGGCGGCCCGGACCTTGACCTCGTCCACTCGGCCTGTTTGGCACGCTGCTGGGGGCTGTTCCAGGACACCAACCGGCTTCCTGTTGCTGATCGAGACGGCATGCTGAGTCACGTCGAGCGGTTTCGAGCCGCCGACGGGGGTGGATACTCGGCTGTCCCCGGAGCCGGAACCGGGAGTGTCTACGAGACGTTCCTCGGGGGGCTGGCATACGACGCTCTCGGGAGGCGCGTTCCTCACGTCCTTTCATACCGTTCCGGAGTAAAGCGACTCCTGGGGGTGGAACAGGGCTGGGAAGCGGAGGCGACGTCCGTCCTGGCTGCGGCGATGATGTTGGCGCAAGCAGCTCGTGTTCGGGGACGTGTCGGGCCACTGACTGATATCCTGCTGAGCCGGCGCGATGAGCAGGGAGCGTTTCGCGCCGCATCCCGCGCCCCCTTTGCGGACCTGCTCTCCACCGCGACGGCTTTGTATGCCTTGCGGAGAACGGGTGGAGAAACGCTCGCCGATGCCGGGCAGCTGATCGACTTCATCGAAGGGCTGTGGGACGAGAGTGGTGGGTTCGTGGCGATGGAGAGCGCGGAAGCGGCTGATCTTGAATACACGTTCTACGGGCTTCTGGGCATCGGGGGACTCGTGCCGGACTGATGAGAAGGCACGATAGTGGAAGGGACAGAGAGAAGGTACTTCCGCCTGTGAATCGTCCGCACGGGTGCAGGACACCGAAGGCGGTTGGGAGAGGAACAGTGCCCGTCGACCCAGCAGGTCGACGGGCACGAAGGTGATCAGCCATAGAGTCGGCGCATAAGCTCGTCAGAGCCTCCGCCGGCGCGCCCACGGCGGCCGCGGCGGCCGGGAGCGTTGGGGCCGCTGGGGCCGGAAGGACCACTGGGACCGGAGGGACCGCTGGGGCCCGAGGGACCGCGTCCCTGGCCTTGCGGCGCTGCCGGTCTGCGTCGGCGGCGCTCGGAACCACCGGCTCCCATCATCTCTGAGAAAGAATCGTTGTCGCCACTTTTCCTGGCCATCGAACTAACTCTCCATCTGCTCTCGTGTCGGTCCCGCGCGTTTGGCGGATGAGTACACCGATTACTTGCTGCCACGCCAGTTCTGGAACGCGTGTCGCAGGCCCTTCTCCGCATAGAAACCACCTGAGTGGTGGGTTTCCCAGACGTAGTCGAAGTAGGCCAGGTACGCCGGCATGGCGGCCTCAATGCTGTACAGACGTACAGCCCGGTCCCGGATGTATTTCCGGTCAAGTTCAGGAGCATGCTCCAAAGCGAACGTAAATTCGGCGGCAGAACGGCAGCGGAAGCCGGTTTTGCCTTGCTCAACGGTTTCTGAGAAGGCGCCCCAGTCCGTTGTGATTGCGGGGACGCCGCACATCTGTGCCTCAACTGCAACGTAGCCAAAGGGTTCAACATAAATGGTGGGCATGAAGACTGCAACGGCTCGACTGATCAAGTCAGTTTTCTCTGCTCCACCGACGCCGCCGTGGACGATCCGTAGCGGCACGTCGGCCCGGCCGCAGATTTCCTCCGCAACGTGGCAGCCCTTGTCAGCCGTATCCCGCCCCATAAACAACGCATAGTCGCCAATCCTGTCGGCCAGCCAGTAGTCGTGCTTGTCGACAAAGTGCGGAATGACTGTGTCGAACCAGATAGACTCCTGGACACGTTCCGAGGTATCGGTGTAGAGAACGCTTTGGTGTGAGTAGGAAGGGAAGACGCGATAGGGAGCCCAGCAGTGATCGTAGCCGACCATGGCCTCGACGATCGGCGCCCCGAACTCATTGGGCGCCTCAATGTCTCCCTGAGCGCAGCCATACATCGAGGCGACGAGCTGAGGGCAGTCGCCGTGCTGCTCGAGTTCCTTACGCAAGGCCCGGTCCATCTGCAGAGTGTATTCCTGGTGGCGCTCGTTGCGATGCTTCCACGGCTCGGATGGGTGCCCGAGGTCAACGAACCGGCCTCCGCTGGGAACGTGAGATCCCGGAAGGCCGTAGTAGATGAATGGCGCCTTGGCGAGGGAGAGGAGCTTGCAGAGATTGAGGCAGTTGAAGACTTGAGCGTCTCCAGGAAAGCGTGCCAGGTTCAACGGGCGGTCGGGATGCCCGAGAATGTGCACGCACTGGATTGGCCCGTCATAGGTGATCACGTCGTCTGCTCTGCTATCGCTCGCACGTTGGTGGGCACAGGCCCCCATTCTGGACCGAACAATATAGGCCGTTTTCGGCCGCTCTGCGCTTTGGTACACGGTTTTGCTGACTACATTCTTATCTGGACGGGCCTGATCAGAGGTGGAAGAGGGTCGCTTCGGGCGCGTGGTTTGCGTGATCGGCAGGCCACCGGGCTTGGTGACGTATGAGCAGTTGTAGGAGAGAAAAACGTGACAGACGCCATGATGGCGCCCCTCGGGGCTGGCTTGCGAACGAAAATCGGTGTCCCTGCCGGGTGGTTCAGAGGCACACACGTCGAGATGGTTGAGCAGGTCGCCGCACACGGCTTCACGGCATTCGAGGCTCTCGGGGCTGTGGAGTGGGAAGAGAAGGACGCTGTTCGGGCCAAGTGTGAAGAGCTTGGTGTTTCGGTCAGCGCGGTCCGAGGCGGTGGGACGATCGTCAAGGATGGGCCGGTGAATCCCGATTACCATGCCACGTTTGAGGAGCAACTCCGGACCAACATAGAGCATGCGCTTGCCCTGGGGGCGAAGAAAGTCGTGGGCCTGGCCGGACAGTTCAGGGAAGGTGTTGCCAAGGAGGTCCAGATGGATGCACTCGTCCAGGCTGGGAAGCGAGTGTCTCCCATGCTTGAGGACGCTGGGATCATGCTGGTGTGGGAGCCGTTGAACGTGAAGGTGAACCACGGGGGCTACGCGCTGGTGACGTCGGATGACGCTGCTGACGTCGTTCGCCGGACCGGCAGTCCGAACGTCAAGATCCTGTTCGATGTCTACCATCAGCAGATCAGCGAAGGGGACGTGAGCCGAAATATTCAGGCCTACATCAACGAGATTGGGCATTTCCATTTTGGGGACAATCCCGGCCGTCATGAGCCTGGGACGGGGGAACTGAACTACACGATGATATTCAAAGCGATTTACGAGGCAGGCTACAGAGACATCGTGGCAGCCGAGTTGGCCAAGACTATGGATACTGAAGACGCTCTTCGAGCCATCGCTTCCTGCGCCCGTTGGTGACGGTGTCTTCTATCGGCCCAACCGCGGAAATACAGAAGATCACCAGAGGTGCACCAAAACAGGCAACTGAGGTCATTCGCCGCAGTGACGGCTGCCACATCTTGTGAGAACCAGTGGGCTCTTCCTTCTGGGGGATGCGGCCGGCTGGCTAAGCGTGCCCTGTCCTGGCCGCCACCTACACCGGGACTATTCTCACTGGCGGGCAACACACGCAGGGAAGTTGACTCAGGATGATCGGGCTCAATACAACGCAGAGGCACGGGCCGCAGCCAGCACTGCGCTCGTCGGGTTCCTCAATCAGGCATCTTGAGGCCGATTTCGAGTTGCACTACTATGGCATCGAGTTCTACTCTGCGGGGCGGCGCCACGGCCCGAGCCTGGCTTTCTCCCGAACGGGATTGCTGACTTCCTACGGGTTCTTCGACCATGCTCAGCGTCCCCATGGACCATTCGCTGCCTACGATGAGGTGGGCGAACTCAGACACCTGAAGTGGTTCAAGGAAGGCAGACAGTGCCCGACACCAACGCCGCACCGAGTGCGTGCTGTCACTGGGAAACGTGACACAGTGCCGGCCGGAGACTCCCTTCCTCAGCGCTGAACTCTTGGCCTCTCCCCTCCAAAGCCCTTGAGCGGATTCCGCTTCGCTCTCGCACCCATCTTCTGGCTTCCTTCCTCCACCCTCTTGTGGCAGATTATGTGCTCAGCCGCAGACATTTGGAGGGCACTGACCATGGCATCCCGAGGAGAGCACAGGTGTCCCAGCTGCAAGGAGTGGTTCACGCCGGATCGGTACAACGCACACCGACAGAAGTACTGCACAGAAAAGAAGAAGTGCCGCAAGGCGAGTAAGGCGGCCAGCCAGAAGAAATGGCTGGCAAAGAACCCGAGCTACTTCCGGGGACCGCACAACTGCGATCGGGTTCGGGGATGGCGCCTGGAGCACCCCGATTACTGGCGTACTGGCTACGAATGCCGGAAACAGCAAAAACGGCGCAAGCGTGCGTTACAAGATATCGCTTTTTCACAACCGCTTGGTTCCGCGGCCATTGAGGTGGATTCTGTAGACCTGTTGAGCCAACTGGCCGACATCGATCCGAGCTCACCGACTGAGGCCGTCGAGGCCATCCTTCCTGCGTTACAAGATATCGCTTTGTCACAGCACGTTGTGGCTACGGCACTTGTGCATCATCTGGAGGGTGTTGCGTTACAAGATCCCGCTAGAAACCGGCTGCTCAGGGTGTACCGAAATGGGAGAAGCAACTGGGGCGATGTGAGCTCGCCCGAGACTGTTCGATCCCCTGATGCGGAGCGAGACCACTGTGAGCAACACGCCGGCACAAGACCATCCCACTCCCGATCGGGCAGCACAGCTCCTGGATCGGGTTGCGTCCCTCTACTCGATCACCCTTTGTGAACATGCTGACATTCGGTCCCGGCTCGCAAATCTGGGGCTCGAGGACGCTTGCGTGCTCGACGCGTTCAACGCGGGCTACTCCAACGGAACACTACTGAACACGATCCCTGCCAGAGGTACACTTCGCAGTGAACTCGGGGCTTTGGGTATCCTGGGGCGCAAAGGCCGGAAGTTGGTCGAGGAGTTCACCGGTCACATCACCTTCCCCGTACTGGATGCCAACGGTAACACGTCCGGGATCATGGCGGAACGTCCGGATCTGGACGCAGCAGACATGCTCACCGTGCCGGCGGAGGGTTTGCACATATGGAATCGCGCCGCCGCGAGACGACACACGGATCTGCTCCTCACGGGATCGGTCCTGGATGCCCTGGCCCTGTTCGTATCCGGGGTGGAGAACACCGTTGCTGCTCCACGGGATTCCTGGTTGGACAGCGTCTCCATGCTCCATGGGGAGGGCGTCGGCCGAGTGACGGCCCTCGTCACCGAAGCTGATCCCGATACGCCAGTTCCCGGTCCGCAGATCTCCTTGCCCAACTGCATCCGTCCGGTCGCTCTGCTCGCGCAGAACGGGAAACAGGCTCTCTGTGACGCGGTTGCGGTTGCGTTGCGCGACTCCGGAGTCGAATCCAGTGCGGCCAAGTCCATGTCGGGGAGCGATGGTCTGTGCCTGACGCTTGGGCCTCGTGCATACCGTGTGCTGGCCCTCAAGCGCGGACCCAATGTCCTGCGTGCTACGATCCGCGCGGAGTTCGCGGGGCGTCTTCATGTGGACACGCTCAACCTGTATCGCGCCAGTGTACGCAAAGCCCTTTGCGCCGATCTCGTTCGAGCCTTTGACCAACCCCCTGAGTTGATCGACTCTGAGATCGCGAAGCTCATCATCGCCTGCGAGCAGCACGAGCCTGAAGAACAGGCATCGGTTGCTTCAGTTGGCCCTCCGCCAGTGTCCCCTGAGGAACGTGAACGTGCTGAAGCTCTTGGGCGATCATCGGACCTCCTGGACCGGATCCGCCAGGACTGCGAGCATTGCGGCCTCGTCGGTGAGACGGATGGCAAACTGCTGTGCTACCTGGCAGCGGTCAGCCGCAAGCTACCCGAACCGTTGAGTGTTCTGATCCTGTCCAGCTCGGGCGCCGGCAAGAGCGCCCTGCAGAACGTCACACTCTCCCTGTGTCCGCCTGAAGATGTGGTCAAACTCACCAGTCTGACCGGTCGAGCACTGTTCTACCAAGACCAGGGCAGTCTGCGACATAAGGTGCTTGCTCTCGAGGAAGTCGCCGGTGCCGGTGAAGCGGCGTATGCGATTCGCAACCTGATCAGCGCCGGCGAACTGGTCATCTCCACCACGGTTCGTGATCGAACTACGGGGCGCTTGACCACCACTGAGAATCGGGTAGAGGGCCCAACTGCGGTGTTCTGCACCACGACCAAGCCGACTGTCGATCCTGAGACGCGAAGTCGGTTTTTCGTGCTTGGGATCGATGAATCCTGTGAACAGACGGCCAGCATTCTGGCCTGGCAACGCGCACGGGAAGCCGTTGTTGCTTCCACCGGGAGCACCGACGTCGACGACATCCGGGCCGTCCACCGGAATTTCCAGCGGCTACTTCGTCCGATCCGTGTGGTCAACCCGTTGGCCCCGCTTCTCACGTACGGGACGTCTCGTCTTCAGGCCCGACGCGACCAGCCCAAGTACCTGGGCCTGATAAGAGCGATCGCCTTCCTGCGTCAGATGTCCAAACCCATCAAGACGTGGTCCGTCGAGGGTGAAGAGCCGTTCGAATATGTCGAGGCCGACCTGGACGACGTCAGAGCCGCCAATGCCCTGATGACCGCAACGTTGGGAGGGGGCCTGGATGAGCTCAGCAGTCCGGCCAGGGACCTGCTGCTGACCATCGAGCGCTTTGTTCACGAACGCAGCCGGGAGCTGGACACGCCTCCCATTCCTCGTGCTTCAGTCACGTTCACCCGCCGGGATCTCCGTGAGCACTGCGGATGGAGTAACTACCGCGTGCACACGTATCTCGGAGAGCTGGCTGAACTGCAGTATGTGCTGGCGGAATCGAGCCGCAGTGGGGTCTGCCATCGTTACCGACTGGCCCATGATGGCGGAGGGGCAGAAGTCGACGGTCTTGGCCTGGGACTCAAAAGCGTCGAGCAGCTAGAACGTGAACTGGCTGAACTGCCCGACCCCCACGACTATTCGGGGACCGTTCGGCCGAAGAATCATAGCGCAACCAGTTGATAGGGAGACCATTAAATGACCACCATCAGGATCTCAGAGAGCGCAACCGACGAGCAAAGTGATACGGATAGGCAGACATTGATAAGCGTACTCAACGCGTTTCTTTGTGCGCTTGAGACCCGTGGACAGAGCCCGGCCACACTCCGGACTCGTCGCGATGGCTTGAAGCGATTTGCCGAGTTCATGGAAGGGCATGGCATTGAGCGGTTG
Source organism: Lentisphaerota bacterium (assembly GCA_018676675.1). Lineage (GTDB taxonomy): Bacteria > Verrucomicrobiota > Lentisphaeria > Oligosphaerales > JABHEG01 > JABHEG01. The sequence goes on along the minus strand of JABHEG010000145.1, from coordinate 67,719 downwards.
CAGGAGCTGACGTCCGAGTCGCTCATCAGCTATGCTCACGAGCTGCGCTCCCGGGAGTTGAGTGATAACACCATCTCCTGCTATCTGCGGTCCGCCCGGCAGCTGTTGGCCTGGCTTGTGAGCCGTGGGGAGCTGTTCGAGAACCCGGCGTCGGGGATCCCGGTGCCCCGCAGAGACAAGGTCATTCCGCGCGTACCCAGCCGGGAACAGGTCCTTCGCCTCCTCCAGCAACCGGACACGCAGACGCCTCTTGGTGTCCGTAATCGTGCGCTTCTGGAACTCTTCTATGGTTCCGGTGCCAGGCTGGCGGAAGCGGTCGGGGTCAATGTGGGGGATCTGGATCTGACGGCTGGAACGGTCCGCATCCGAGGCAAAGGGGCAAAGGAACGTGTCATCCCGCTCAGTCGCCCGGCTCGGCAGTGGATAGAGCGCTACCTGTCGGGCAGCCGGGGGAAACTACTGAGCCTGTTTTCGCCACATGATGCACTGTGGATCAGCTACCGGGGAAACAGGCTTGGGAGGGAAGCAGTGGAGCGCGTCCTGCACAAGTGCAGCGTTGACGCTGGTATTTCCCCGGGGATAGCTCCTCATGCTCTGCGTCGGGCCATGGCCACTCACATGCTGCAGAATGGTGCCAATCCGGTGGTGATCCAGCAGATCCTCGGGCATGCCTCTCTCTGCCACCTGAGTCAGTACCTGCAGCTTACCATCACTGATCTCCACGCCATGCATCGCAAGAGTCGGCCGGGAGCCTGATACCATGGACATCAAACTCAGAAACCTGTTGGCCGAACACGTCAGCCGTCTCGAAGCACTCAACTTCAGCCCTACGACGATCCGGTCGCGTGTCTACAACGTCCGTGCGTTCCTGGCCTGGGTAGAGGAGCGCTATGGTGTCACTGCGCCCCACCACCTGAACGTCGCCCATCTGCGGTCCTGGCAGAGAGCGCTATCCCGCCATCGCACGTCCCACGGTCTTCCTCTCAAACCCCGGTCGGTCAACAAGTTCATCGAGTGCGTCCGCGGATTCCTGACCGACCTGCACGAAGCCGGCCATGTACCAAACCAAATGATTAACGCTCTGCAGTATGTCAAGGTCCCTGATCTGCTGCCCAAGGCGTTGATGCACCGTCAGGTAAAGGACCTGCTCTCCCGGCTCGACACATCGACACCCGAAGGCCATCGTGATCGGGCCATGCTTGAGTTGCTTTACAGCAGCGGATTGCGGGCTGCAGAGCTGTTGGGCCTCAGCCAGGATGACATCGACTTCTCCGCCGGGGCGGTTCGGGTCATGGGCAAAGGACGCAAGGAGCGTGTCGTTCCGGTCGGTGAGACCGCCTTGCGATTCCTGGAGAGCTATCTGCGAGGTGTTCGGTCTCTGCTGGGACGCGGCAACACCGAGTTGGCTGTGTTCCTCGACAAGAACGGGAACCGGATGCCGTACCACACGCTGCGCCGGATTGTGCAGAGGATCGGCAAGGACGCCGGACTCAAAGAGCCGTTGACGGCGCACGTGTTCCGAAGGAGCTGCACCAGCGAACTCGTACGCGGCAATGCCAATCTCTACCACGTCAGTCGCATGCTCGGGCATGAGTCGCTTGAAACACTCAAGCACTACGTCAAGCTGAACATCACCGACATCCAGCGCACCCACCGCGAGACCCATCCCAGAGAGCAGGATGAACAGCGCCGATTAGGTGAGGAGACAGATCCAGGCGACACCCAACCGGATGAGAGCTGATTGCGGGGTGCTTTGGGACGCTCTACACTACAGAGGACTGCCGCACCACCAACGGAGAGGAACGCAGTTGTGACGACAGACGAACAAACACAAAGAGCTGATGCTGACGGAGGTTGGAAGGACGTCATCGAGGACTTCACCGAGGAGTTCTTCGAGTTCTACTTCCCAAAGGTCCATGCCGCAATCGACTTCACCGTCAGCCCGCGGTTCTTGGACACCCAGCTGCGGGAACTGGTCGTCGATGCCGAAGCAGCAGGGCGAGAGGCGGACAGACTCATCGAGGCCCGGCTGAAGGACGGCACGACCGAGTGGTTGCTGGTCCATGTCGAAGTACAGGGCTACCCCGATCCGGGGTTCGCAGAGCGCATGTTCATCTACAACTACAGGATCTTTGATAAGTATCACCGGGACGTTGTCAGTTTGGCCGTGTTGACCGACAACGACCCGAGTTTCCGCCCCAGTGAGTACCGCCGAGAGAAGCTCGGGTGTTGCCAGACGTTCTCGTTCCCTATCGTCAAGCTCATTGACTACTCCACGGAGACACTTGAAGACTCGGACAGTGTTTTCGCCCTCATCACTCGCGTCCAGCTTGCTTATCTTGAGGCCCGCCGTGACGATCGCAGACGGTTTGATCGGAAAGTTGCTCTAACGCATGAGTTAGTACACAGCGGCTATGATCACGAGAAGGTCCTTCGGGTCTTCCGCTTCCTCGACTTCGTCATGCGACTTCCGAAGCCATTGGCGATACAGTATAGACAGAAGCTCGAATCCATGGAAGGAGAGCTCCAGATGCCATACGTAACCAGTATTGAGAGACTCGCCAAAGAAGAAGGCCAGTTGGAGAGCCGCCGTGAAGACGTGATCGAGGCCCTTGAGATCCGCTTTGGTGACATTCCGTACACGCTCTGTGAGGCGATCAACCATGTCAGCACGGAATCCGAGCTCAGGAAGCTCCATCGGCTGGCGATAACTGTAGAGCGCCTGGACAAGTTCACGGTGTAACCCAACCGGGGTACACTTTTCCTTCCGTCCATCTGCTTGCCCGACGTTCCTCAAGGGGGCCCCACAGCCCCCTATACCTTGCCTCCGTTCCCGCTTGCATCCTGCCATTGACTCCCCCCGTTTCTCGTGCTATTCTCAGTAGTGGGTAACCACTCAGGAAGAAGGTGCGATCCGGGATGCTTGTATCTTTGACAAGTCTGACTCCCAGAACCCGTTACGCGCGCAAGCCCTTCGGCTGGAACACGCGATACGTGAAAAAAGAGCGACCCCGAAAAGGGGTGCTTGGGGAATCGGGAATGCATGTATCGGGCTACCGGTACTACAGCCCGAGCTTGGGACGATGGGCGAACCGGGACCCGATTGAGGAGAAGGGGGGCGAGTGCCTACTGGCTTTCGTGCGGAACGCTCCGATAGGGTTAGTAGACCCTTTTGGGCTTACGGCTTTCGGGACTTTCCCAATCCCTCCTGGAGTATTCCCTGTTCATTACCTCGGACGGAGTGGTCACACCCTCTACTATCCTCCCGGTTCAGAGTTCAACAGCCGCATCAGGGCGACACCTGCTTCGGCGAGCTTCCAGCTTGCCGCCATTCAATCCGTGCTCGGCTCGGTCAACTTCATCAGAAAGAGGTCCTGCTGTGAACCCGCTGCCTACACAAGATCGGCGACCATCACCGGTTACGTTCTTCCTTGGCATGATCCCGACCTTTTCCTGGCAATCAATCGCTACACGCTCAGTTACAAGGCCAAATGGACGGTCGATTCACGGTGCTGCATACGATACCGGATCGAGTTCAAAGCATATGACATTTACGACTTCTCGACTTTCGCCAAACTGGCTCTAGTCGGTGTGCCGTTTATCGGTCGCCCCTTCCGTATTGAATGGGACTGGGTACGCAGCGGCGGGAGATGCCCGTGAGGGTGTCTGCACAAAGGGCTTTACGTTCTCTTGGGATTCGCAAGGCCAGTGGCGCTCTTGCGGTCGGCGCTATGTGCATGGCTTTGTGGGCTGGTCTGTTAGCTACGGGAACCGTTTCGCCAAAGCCCACGAGAACTATCTCCCAGGAGTTTGTCGCAGCGTCGGAGTGGATCGACGATTCCCGAGCTCGAACGGGAGACCTACCGACGCCTGAGGCGTTCCGGCGATTCCTGCTGAAAACAACTGCAGTCGTCCCGCTGGATTACCAGCCGATGGCTCGCGGAACCTACACACTTGAGGGTTGGGATGGCAATAATAGGTGGAGATTCTCGTCTGATTCACAGAATATCGTGCGCGCGGAATGACCATGTGAAAGACGGTGAGTGGTTCGTGGGCTGAGGCCGTTGGGCGATCGCGACCTCACCTGGGGTTACTGATCAACACGCGGCCCTTCTGCTGGGGGCCTCTTGTCCCATTCCCTATCGTGAGTGGCGAGTAGCGTGCCTCGGAAATCCGAACTGCCTGCGCGGTGAACACAAATCAACTACACACGTGGACGTTGAGTTATCTGCTGCTTTGGCTGAGGGACGGGACAGCTGAAGGTGTCCGTTCAAGGGACTCGGCAGACCGTTCCCCGGGAAGTCCCTCCATGTTGATACCTTTCTAGCACCGACGTATCTTAGGAGGGACTTGCAGGCCATTCGGGACAGTGAACGGACAGCGCCATCGCGATGACAGTCTATCTGGACAACTGTTGCTTCAACAGACCGTTTGACGATCAAGACCAGCTCCGCGTAAGGCTGGAGACCGAGGCAAAGTTGGAGATCCAGAGTCGCATACTTGCCAAGGGGCTTGATCTCGCATGGTCCTACATGCTGGACTTCGAGAACGGGGCGAACCCATTCCCAGAACGTCGGGAAGAGATCGCTTGGTGGCGTGGCCAGGCGGCGGCGGATATCGAACAGACACCCGACGTTCTTCGCTGTGCAGAGCAACTGGTGGCGCGTGGAATCGCACCCAAAGACGCACTGCACGTTTCGTGTGCCATGGCGGCAGGATGTGACGTCTTCCTCTCCACGGACGACCGGCTTCTGAAGAAGCTCTCGGCAGTACCGGAGATCAGGGGCTGTAACCCGATCCAATTTGTACTGGAACCAAGGCCATGATCACAGACACAGAACTCAGAACGGATGGACTGAGAGCCCTGAGCAAGGCCCTTGGGCACGTGGAGGCAGAGCGATTCGTGGCCCTAATGCTGCGTGAGCCATTCGATTACACGGACTGGCAACGCAGCCTGTGGACGGACACGAGCGTCAGCGATCTGAGCTCAAGGGCGATGGCTCACCGCATCTCAGGGAGCACAGCAACCAAAGCCGATACTGGCCGATAGGGGCAAGTTCACGTCAGACAAGGCTCCGTGCTTGTGGCCAAGGCGATGGGGGGCATTCGGGAGGGAACAGGATGTTCGTGCTGAACACAGCTAGTTCCTCTGCAAGGAGATTCACCTACCCACCGTTCGGCTGGAAGACGAACTATCCGAAAAAGTCTGCAGTCCGAAAAGGGGTATCCGGGGAGTCGCGGATGCAAGTCTCGGGCCACCGGTACTACAGCCCGAGCTTGGGACGGTGGACGAGGAGGGACCCGATTGGGGAAGCTGGGGGAGTCAACGCTTACGGCTTCGTGAGAAATGCCCCCTCGACATCAAGCGATTACTTGGGCTTGGTTGATCTGTCCGGCATGCGGCCAACGTCTGCGCTGGACCTGCCGGTGGTTGTGTACCAGCACTACCCCGGTGAGCCGGGACGGAATATGGCTTCTGAGGGATACACCATGATCAATGGACGCTTCGATCTCCGTGGGCAGATCGCGAGCGTCAGGAACATGATTCAGTGCGAATGCGTCTCGTTGGCCACCAGCGAAGAGGAGGCCATCATCGCCCCCCGCTTTGGTCTTGCCTGCTCGGTCAGCATTTCCATGTCCGCTGCGGTAAGCAACAGGCCTCCGACGCGGAACATCCCGGGAAGGTACGGGCATGAACAGAGGCATGCCCGCAATCAGCTCGATTTCATCCACAACAGGATTGTACCCGTACTTGAGGCCATGGAGGCTAAGTACGCCCAGTGTTGTCCTGGGGCAGGGGTTGAACAGCAAGCCATTGATGCCCGGATTAGGCGGGCCACAAGAGCATTCCAGCGTTTCATGACAAGGGAAGCCGGACACGGGCATCCCTCCGGAGAGCCTGTCGACGGTGCGCTCCACCCTCCCCTTCCTGGAACAAACACCGGACACATCACCACGCTTGACGGGCCGGCGACGGACTGGCCCTGGCCTCCTAGGCCCGTGGATCCCTGATGGCTGTCTATGTTGGCATCACCTCGACACGACGCTCGCCCAAGACAGGGACATGAAGAGGGCGTGGGCGTCGACCCAATCCCGAAACATCTGAAGCTGTGACTCCATCATGAACAACTCACCAGAATGGCAGTGGCGAGGAAGCCTATCCCTGTTGATTGCCGCTGTTCTTGCCTTCCCTTCGAGTGCTCAGGAGCTCTCGATGCACCAGGACCTGATTGTGGCCTGCCATCAAGTTGATCTTGACGGCGTTGTCGGTGCACTGCGGCGGGGAGCAAGCATCAATGCCCGTTTTGGTGAGGCGAACATAGAGCTGTTCCCGAGTGAGTTCGCTGGAGGCGGCGTACCATCCGGCGCCCACAACTTCACCCCCCTCTTGGCTTTGGCCATGGCCCCTCGCTGTCCGTTGGATTGGCAGCGGGAGGCAAACAACGGCTCAGTGCCGGACGGAGACCCTTCCCTGCAGGCAGCCCCCTTGGAGAAGAGGCAGCGGGTAATCTGGGCGATCGGGGCCATCCTCGTGTCCCACGGTTGCGACTTGGAGAGCAAAGATGGCGTCGGGGCAGCAGAGGGGCACACTGCTGTCCACTTGGCTGTTCGGTCGCGTCACAGACGTCTGGCGGAACTGTTGATTCGCCATGGGGCGCGAGTCGACTTCTCGTCCGCCTGGGACGGGCTTCCGCTTCATGCTGCCTACTGGTCGGTTAGCCTTACAGAGCTTATCCTCTCCAAAGGGGCAAAGCCGCAGGTGAAGGACGCGGGGGGCATGAACGCAGCAGACTACGCACGAGTCTGGGGGGTACCCGAGGTGAGGGAGATCTACGCCCGTCTGGGGATCCAGCCGAACTTCCCGGAACTCCCGGCAAGGCTTCCCGAAGCGGATGGGCTTCGACCGGCCAGCATGGCTGAGGACCTGCTGCCCCCGGATGAATAGGGGGACGCTGTTTCTTCCTTCGGCGAGCAGGCTGCCCTTGCCTCGCCCCTTGACCACCTACGCAGGAACGCCTACTGTGAGGAAGGGATAGTAGGACTCGGAAGAAGACGACCCGCATGCTCAGCCTCAAAACACATCAACTATCCGCGACGACGCACACCTATCCGCTGTTCGGCTGGAAGACGACCTACCCGAAAAAGTCTGCACCTCGAAAACGGCATTCTGGGGAGTCGGGAATGCAAGTGTCGGGCTACCGGTACTACAGCCCGGGCTTGGGGAGATGGGCGAACCGGGACCCGGCCGAGGAGTGGGGCGGAGTAAGTCTGTTTGCTTTCTTGGCCAATCGTGTTGCCGACCAAGTCGATGTCCTAGGAAAATGCAGTCTCCGCACGATTGCCGCAGCTTACCGAGCTTACCACACTGCTCGAAACAACCTTCCCGGTGCCCCTTTCACGACTACGACCGGTACAATGCCATACCGCCACTGCTTCTGGAATTGCCGGATGCGGAAATCCCTCGGCGGCGGAACGGCCGGCGAGATTTTTGCCCGGACGATGTCTGACCTCAAAGAGCAGTTGGACAACGATATGTGCGATATCCGAGACGGACTGGTACGCGACGGTTGCTATGGGCGACTCGCGCGCTCCGGGCCCGGGCGAGCCCTTCTGCAGCAACTGCAGAACGCATGCAACAGTGCAAACCAGGCTTCTGATTACGCCGACAATGCGACCGGGCGACAGTGCGGGCATAGATGTGAGACGCGAACATGCGCTCAGTGTTGTACAGACAACGGGATTGGTCCCAGCACACCGGACGGCCCGCCTACTCGTCGCTGGGGAAGACGAGCCGATCTCCCCTCTCCTCTGCCTCCCTGGCCCAACGGGCCGGGAATCCAGTTGCCGTGGCCATGGCGGCCATGGTGGAGGTGACCATCTGCTCCGTGCACCGGATAGGCTGGAACCGACGGCGACGCGAACGCTGAGGTGAGCTTCATGAGAGTTACGCAGTCTGCTTGGGAGCGAGTGTTCCTCGGCCTCCTCCTGTTCACCCTCGCCGCCGGGCGTTGTCGAACCGTCGATGCGTCCCCTTCAGGAGAACCAATCGCACCTGCCCCTCTCGTTTTGGATGACTTCACAGTCGATCTTGTCCGCGTTGAGCCGGGTCAGTTCAGGATGGGACGGCGACCGCCTAACAAGCTGATGAGACGTCTAGCCGAGGTGTTCTGGGAGGCAACCGAGACCATGGACGAGTTCCCTCTTCGAACAGTCCAGATCTCGAAGGGGTTCTTCATCGGTCGGTACAAGGTCAGCTGTCAGCAGTTCTGCGTATTCCTCAACACAGCACCCCATGGAGGACCATTCGTTTCGCTGGGGGAGTTCTCCCGTCTACGACTAAATGACGGGAAGTACGAGCCAGAAGACAATCTGGCCGATCATGCAGTCAACTGTGTGCCGTGGGAAGGTGCTGTCGCCTTCTGCAGATGGCTCGGGGAACGAGTTCGTCGGGAAGTCCGGCTCCCTACCGAAGCGGAGTGGGAGTTCGTGGCCCGTGGTCCCGAGATGAGGAGGTTCCCGTGGGGGCATGATAGCACCCGGGAGTGGACGTCTGCGGCACCCGATGGTGCTCCAGTTCACGCGTATCCAGGCAACTCAACGCCGACTGGTGTCATTGGTATGATTGATGCGATCGTTGGCGAATGGTGCTCGGACTTCTATGGAGTCCGGTACCTCCCGGATGACACGCACGATCCACAAGGACCGCGGGAGGAACAGCTGCCGGTGGTCTCCAGCGTCGGCTCCCTCCAGTCGTTCCCTGGGAAAGCCCACGTACTAAGGGGGCGTGTGCCGAATCTACTGGTCTACACAACGACGTACCGGGAGCCGGGGCAAATTGGACTGACACCCTCGCTCGCGAACACCGGCTTCCGGATTGTCGTTCCTCTTGACTGACGGATGCCCGTGTCAGTCCTCTGATTTCGCATCAACGCCTTAGCAGACAAGGCCAGACCTCAACTGACAGCAGGCAGAGCTGAGTATTCTGGACCAGGCTCTGACACTTGATATCCCTGCCTCTCCGCCTCGTGGCCCCAGAAGTCTGTGTTCCGGGCTTCCCTCCCTCTTCCCCCGCTCGCCCTACTACGTCTTCCCCCTGTCTCTCACCTTTCCCCTTGCCCTCCTCCGTCCTTCCGTGGCAGATTATGTGCTCAGCCGCAGACATTTGGAGGGTATTGACCATGGCATCCCGAGGAGAGCACAGGTGTCCCAGCTGCAAGGAGTGGTTCACGCCGGATCGGTACAACGCACACCGACAGAAATACTGCACAGAAAAGAAGAAGTGCCGCAAGGCGAGCAAGGCGGCGAGCCAGAAGAAATGGCTGGCGAAGAACCGGAGCTATTTCCGGGGACCGCACAACTGCGATCGGGTTCGGGGATGGCGCCTGGAGAACGCCGGCTACTGGCGGACTGGCTACGAAAGCCGGAAACAGCGGAAGCGGCGCAAGCGTGCGTTACAAGAGATCGCTTTCTCACAACCGCTTGGTGTCGTGCCGATTGAGGTGGGTTCTGTAGACCTGTTGAGCCTGCTGGGGGACGTGGAGCCGAGCTCACCGACCGAGGCCGTTGAGGCCATCCTTCCTGCGTTACAAGATATCGCTTTGTCACAGCACGTTGTGGCTACGGCACTTGTGCATCATTTGGAGGGTGTTGCGTTACAAGATCCCGCTAGAAACCGGCTGCTCAGGGTGTACCGAAATGGGAGAAGCAACTGGGGCGATGTGAACTCGCCCGAGACCGTTCGATCCCATGATGCGGAGCGACATCACCGTGACCAACACGCCGGCACAGAACCATCCCACACCCGATCGGGCCGCACAGCTCCTGGATCGGGTTGCGTCCCTTTACTCGATCACGCTCTGTGAACATGCTGACATTCGGGCCCGTCTCGCAGATCTGGGGCTCGGGGACGCTTCCGTGCTCGAGGCGTTCAAAGCGGGCTACTCCAATGGAACACTGCTGAAGACGATTCCTGTCAGAGGCACACTCCGCAGTGAACTTGAGGCCCTGGGGATCCTGGGGCGCAAAGGCCGGAAATTGGTCGAAAGGCTCACGGGGCACATCACCTTTCCCGTGCTGGATGCCAACGGTAACACGTCCGGGATCATGGCGGAACGTCCGGATCTCGACAGCTCGGACATGCTCACCGTGCCGGTGGACGCGGTGCAAGTATGGAACCGCGCCGCTGCCAGACGACACACTGATCTGCTCCTCACAGGGTCGGTTCTGGATGCCCTGGCCCTGTTTGCGTCCGGGATTGAGAATACCGTTGCGGCTCCACGGGATTCCTGGTTGGACAGCGTCTCCATGCTCCATGGGGAGGGCGTGGGCCGAGTGACGGCCCTCGTTGCCGAACGTGATCCCGATACGGCGATTCCCTGCCCCCATATCTCCCTGCCTGACTGCATTCGTCCCATCGCGCTACTCGCCCAAGAAGGCAAACAGGCACTCTCTGATGCCGTTGCGGTTGCGTTGCGTGATTCCGGAGTCGAGTCCAGTGCAGCCGAGTCCATGTCGGAGAGCGATGGTCTGTGCCTGACGCTTGGGCCCCGTACCTATCGGGTGTTGGCGCTCAAACGCGGGCCCAATGTCCTGCGCGCCACGATCCGTGCGGAGTTCGCGGGGAGACTTCATGTGGACACGCTCAACCTGTATCGCGCCAGTGTACGCAAAGCCCTTTGTGCCGATCTCGTTCGAGCCTTTGACCAACCCCCTGAGTTGATCGACTCTGAAATCGCGAAGCTGATCATTGCCTGCGAACAGCACGAGCCTGAACAACAGGCATCCGTTGCTTCAGCAGGTCCTCCGCCGATGTCCCCCGAGGAACGCGAACAGGCTGAATCTCTTGGGCGATCACCGGATCTTCTGGACCGGATCCGACAGGACTGCGAGCATTGCGGCCTCGTTGGTGAGACGGACAGCAAGCTGCTGTGTTACCTGGCAGCAGTCAGCCGCAAACTGACCGAACCGTTGAGTGTTCTGATCCTGTCCAGCTCGGGCGCCGGCAAGAGCGCCCTTCAGAACGTCACACTCTCTCTCTGTCCCCCGGAAGATGTGGTCAAACTCACCAGCCTGACCGGTCGGGCCCTGTTCTATCAGGATCAGGGGAGTCTGCGCCACAAGGTGCTTGCCCTCGAGGAAGTCGCCGGTGCCGGTGAGGCGGCGTATGCGATCCGCAGTCTGATCAGCGCCGGCGAACTGGTCATCTCCACCACGGTTCGCGATCGAACCACCGGACGTTTGACCACTACCGAGAACCGGGTGGAGGGCCCAACTGCCGTGTTCTGTACCACCACCAAGCCGACGGTCGATCCTGAGACCCGAAGCCGGTTCTTTGTGCTTGGGATCGATGAATCCTGCGAGCAGACGGCCAGCATCCTGGCGTGGCAGCGTTCACGGGAGGCGGCCGTCGTCTCCGGCAGAGACAACGATGTCGACGCCATCCGTACCGTTCACCGGAACTTCCAGCGGCTGTTGCGTCCGCTCCGTGTGGTCAACCTGTTGGCCCCGCTTCTCACGTATGGCACGTCTCGGCTCCAGTCCCGACGGGATCAGCCCAAATACCTGGGCTTGATCAGAGCCATCGCCTTTCTGCGTCAGATGTCCAAACCCATCAAGACGTGGTCGGTCGAGGGCGAAGAGCCGTTTGAGTATGTCGAAGTCGACCTGGAGGATGTCAGAGCCGCCAACGCCCTGATGACCGCAACACTGGGAAAGGGCGTGGATGAACTCAGCAGTCCGGCCAGGGACCTGCTGCTGGCCATCGAACGATTTGTTTCTGAACGCAGTCAGGAGCTGGGCACGCCTCCCATTCCGCGTTCATCGGTCACGTTCACCCGCCGGGATCTCCGTGAGCACTGCGGATGGAGCAACTACCGCGTGCATACGTATCTCGGAGAGTTGGCTGAACTGCAGTATGTGCTGGTGGAATCGAGCCGCAGTGGCGTCTGTCATCGCTACCGACTGGCCCACGATGGCGGAGGAGCAGAAGCCGGCCGTTCAGGCCTGGGACTCAAGAATATCGAGCAGATAGAACGTGAACTGGCGGAACTGTCCGACCCTCACGACCATTCGGGGACCGTTCGGCCGGATAATCAGAACGCAAACAGTTGATCTGGAGACCATTATATGACCACCATCAGGATTTCAGAGAGCGCAACCAACGGACAAAGTGATACGGATAGGCGAAGGTTGATAGCTGTACTCAATGCGTTTCTTGGTGCGCTTGAAACCCGTGGACAAAGCCCAGCCACACTCCGGACTCGTCGCGATGGTTTGAGGCGATTTTCCGAGTTCATGGAACGGCATGGCATTGAGCGGCTGCAGGAGCTGACGTCCGGGTCACTCCTCAGCTACGCCCACGAGCTGCGTGCCCGGGAGTTGAGTGACAACACCATCTCCTGCTACCTGCGCTCCACCCGGCAGCTGTTGGCTTGGCTTGTGAGCCGTGGGGAGCTGTTCGAGAACCCGGCAGCAGGAGTTCCCATGCCTCGCAGAGACAAGGTCGTGCTGCGTGTTCCCAGCCGGGAACAGGTTCTTCGTCTCCTCCAGCAGCCCGATACGGAGACGCCGCTCGGTATCCGCAATCGCGCGCTGTTGGAGTTCTTCTACGGTTCCGGGGCCCGACTGGCAGAAGCGGTCGGGGTCAATGTGAGGGACCTGGACCTGGTCGCTGGAACGGTCCGCATCCGAGGCAAGGGAGCCAGGGAACGCATCATCCCGCTCAGTCGCCCGGCTCGGCAGTGGATCGATCGCTACCTGTCCGGCGCCCGGTCTGAACTGCTGAGTCTGTTCTCGCCGCACGATGCACTGTGGATCAGCTATCGGGGGAACAGGCTTGGACGGGAGGCCGTCGACTGCCTCCTGCGCAAGTGCAGCGTCAGCGCCGGCATCATCCCGGGGATCGCCCCTCACGCTCTGCGTCGGGCCATGGCTACGCACATGCTGCAGAACGGCGCCAATCCGGTGGTGATCCAGCAGATCCTCGGACACTCCTCTCTCTGCCATCTGAGCCAATACCTGCAGCTGACCATCACCGATCTCCACGCCATGCATCGCAAGAGCCTGCCGGGAGCCTGATACCATGGACATCAAACTCAGCAACCTGTTGGCGGAGCACCTCACCCGTCTCGAAGCACTCAACTTCAGCCCCACGACGATCCGTTCGCGTGTTTACAATGTTCGTGCGTTTCTGGCCTGGGTGGCGGAGCGCTACGGTGTGGTTGCGCCCCACCACCTGAACGTTGCCCACCTGCGGTCCTGGCAGAAAGCGCTATCCCGCCATCGTACGTGCCATGGTCTTCCTCTGAGGCCCCGCTCGATCAACAAGCGCATTGAGTGCGTCCGCGGGTTCCTGACCGACTTGAACGAAGCCGGTCATGTACCAACCCACATGATCAACGCCCTGCAGTATGTCAAGGTCCCTGATCTGCTGCCGAAGGCGTTGACGCACCGTCAGGTAAAGGGACTGTTCTCCCGTCTCGACACATCGACACCGGAGGGCTATCGCGACCGGACCATGCTTGAGTTGCTGTACAGCAGCGGATTGCGGGCCGCAGAGCTGTTGGGGCTCAACCAGGATGACATCGACTTCTCTGCCGGGGCCGTTCGGGTCATGGGCAAAGGACGCAAGGAACGTATCGTGCCGGTTGGCGAGACTGCCCTGCGATTCTTGGAGAGCTATCTCAGAGGTGTTCGTTCCCTGCTGGGACGCGGCAACACCGAACCGGCCCTGTTCCTGGACAAGAATGGGAACCGAATGCCGTACCACACGCTGCGCCGGATTGTGCAGAGAATCGGCAAGGACGCCGGTCTCAAAGAACCGTTGACGGCGCACGTGTTCCGAAGGAGCTGCACCAGCGAACTCGTACGCGGCAATGCCAACCTCTACCACGTCAGCCGTATGCTCGGGCATGAGTCGTTGGAGACCTTGAAGCACTACGTGAAGCTGAACATCGCCGACATCCAGCGCACCCACCGGGAGACTCATCCAAGAGAACAGGACGAACGGCGCCGACAGGGCGAAGAGGGGATAGATCCGAACGACACACAGCCGGATGAGAGCTGATTGCGGGGCGCTTCCGGACGCTCTACACTACAGGGGACTGCCGCAGGACCAACGGAGAGGAACGCAGTTGTGACGACTGACGAACAAACGCCCAGATCAGATGCCGATGGCGGATGGAAAGACATTATCGAGGATTTTACCGAGGACTTTTTCCGGTTCTACTTCCCCGACGTTCACGCCGCCATTGATTTCTCGATCATGCCGAAGTTCCTGGATTCGGTACTGCGTGAGATCACCGTCGAGAGCGAGTCCGGTGGACGAGAAGCCGACAGGCTGATCGAAGTCCGACTGAAGGACGGCACGGTCAAGTGGTTGCTGGTCCATGTGGAAGTCCAGGGGTATCCTGACCCGACCTTTGCCGAGCGCATGTATATCTACAACTACCGCACGTTCGACAAGTACCACCGGGACGTAATCAGTCTGGCCGTGCTGACGGACAACGATCCGGACTTCCGGCCGACCGAGTACCGCCGGGAGATGTTCGGGTGCTCTCAAGTATTCAGGTTCCCGGTAGTCAAACTCAAGGACCTCGCCGGTGCTGGTCTCGACGCATCCGACAACCCGTTCGCTCTTGTCACTCGGATGCAGTTGGACCACTTGGAGGCCGGCACTGATCCCCAGAAGCGCCTTGCTGCGAGAATCGGCCTGACACGTCCGCTGTACCGCCACGGCTTCGATCGCGAGCAGATTCTTCGGCTCTACAGGTTCCTGGGCTTTCTCATGCGACTTCCGGACGATCTGGCGATAGAGTATCACAAAGAAGTTGAGTCCATCGAAGGAGAACTCAGCATGCCGTATGTCACAGATACAGAGCGACTCGCAGAGCGCGAAGGCCAGTTGAAAGGCCATCGCGAAGCCGTCCTTGATGCCCTGGAGGCGCGGTTCGGTGAAGTGCCATACACGCTCGCCGAAGCCATCAACCATATTGATGACGCCAAGAGGCTCAGAGAACTGCATCGACTGGCCATCCTGGTCAAGAGCCTGGACGAGTTTGCAGTGTAACCCGGACAGCGAGCTTTACCCCTTCGCCCCATCCGCTTGCCCAACGTTCCTCAAGGGGGCCGCACAGCCCCCTATACCTTGCCTCCGTTCCCGCCTGCATCCCCCATTGACTCCGATCGTATCTCGTGCTATTCTCAGTAGTGGGTAATCCACTCAGGAAGAAGGTGCGATCCGGGATGCTTGTATCTTTGACAAGTCTGACTCCCAGAACCCGTTACGCGCGCAAGCCCTTCGGCTGGAACACGCGATACGTGAAAAAAGAGCGACCCCGAAAAGGGGTACTTGGGGAGTCGAGAATGCATGTCTCGGGCTACCGGTACTACAGCCCGAGCTTGGGGCGGTGGGCGAACCGGGATCCGATCAGCGAGAAGGGCGGCAACAACTTGCACGCTTTCTGCCGAAACCGTCCACAGGATGCTACGGACAGGTTTGGGCTTTGGCCAGGTTACCGGAACTGCTCCAAAGTGGGGTTGCTCTCAGATTCAGGCTGGGGGTTCATGAGCATAGTTCCAGACTCCTCATTTGTTGGTGGTGGAAGTACTGGCGGAGGGACGTCAGATGGCGCAGAGCTCGTCTACAAGCGAACGATTGTTCACAGGTACAAGTGCGTGTGCTGCAAGAAGGTATCTTGGGCCAAGAGGACGTTTGTGCGGGGCTATGCCGCCCATGTGGATGGCGGGGCGACGGGGGCCACGACCGGTCTGGTCTGGAATGGTGGCATTCCAGGGACGTGGCCTCCTATCGTCCCTGGTGACTTCCTGGTATACCTGTTTGGCGGCCTAGTTGCCCCAACACCTGCGTTCGCATATACGGGGTGGCCCAACGCGCACAAGCCTCCCCTGACCCAACCGGGGGCCCTGATGTCCGACACAGGCATTCCGCGGATCTGGTGCTGGTGGTGAAAGAGCAGAGATCAAAGATGTTCACGCGCAGTCAAGGCTCGGGAGCCCTCATTGTGGCAACGCTTCTAACTGTCTTGTCGGTCGCCTCCGCGATTGTCTGGGCGATCGTCACTCGTGTTCCCAACCACGAGCTACTCGCGGTAGAGCATCGTACGGGGGTCTTCTACTGTAATCTGGCCCTGATGGCTCTCGGCGAGACTGAGAACCCAACGAGACTGGCCGAAAAGGAGTCCTTCATCCAGCGGCGGCTCTTCGAACACGCACGGCTTTTCTCCGCCTATGTGCGCCAAGAACCGCGCCGTTACGGGCTGGGTGATGTTAACGCCCTCACCCAAGCGTTGGTCCGTCTGCGAGCGTCCGCTGGAGCTGACTCGCGCAAGGAGTGCGACACAGAGACGGACCAAGTCATCTGTGAGGCATTGGAGCACTGGTGTGTTGCCCATCCCAGCGGATCCGAGAGAGTGCGGCTACTGCTTAGGGGAGCGCGGGAGAGCGGGTCAGGTAACCGTTGAGATGTACAAGACGGGATCAGAACATCTTTCTTTGCCCCACGGTTACAGCTTGGCCATCAACAATTGGAGCGACGTCTGAGGCCGGACCTCAACGGCCAACAGACGCGATTGAGCGCCTACGGCCATTCTGCCCCCCACCCACGCCACGTTTCGGTTCCTTGACCACCTACGCGCCCCCCCCCTACTGTGAGGCAGGGATAGCCGGACCCGGAAGAAGACCACCGCATGCTCAGCTCCGAAACACATCAACTACCCACGTCGACGTCAACCTATCGACCGCTCGGCTGGAAGACGACCTACCCCAAAAAGTCTCGACCCCGAAAAGGGGTACTTGAGGAGTTGGGAATGCATGTCTCGGGCTACCGGTACTACAGCCCGAGCTTGGGGAGGTGGACACGAAGAGACCCGATTGAGGAAGCAGGCGGAGTCAACGTCCACGTCTTCGTGCGCAACTCTCCTTGTGGACGCATTGATGCGGTTGGTAGGAGGTCTACTTCCAGTTCGGGCCTCTACTGTCCGACCTACGCCCTAGTTGTGGACGATCCCGTTGCCCGCTGGATATGGCGTCAGTTCCAGAGCATGCACTATCGTTACAGATGGTTGTGGCGTGGAAGTCGCGAACGGCAGCTCTGTCGTCTCCCGCCGATTGTCTGTCACGACTGCTGCCCCGGAAAAGATGGAGGGTCCTATAGCCAAGCTCTCCACAGAATCAAGATCTGCCGAAGCAACGCGGAAGGCGGCGTGAGCAGGGGAGATATGCGCCGGGTAATGGTGCACGAGTTGGTGCATGCCTTTGACGCCTGCATGGGACGAACTTCTGACAGCCGTCCGGGGGATCACCTCAACTATAGAGAGGTCTTCAGAACTGAAGCACGTGCAGATTTTGTCAGTTGCAGGATGGCTGGCGGTACGTCCAGAGATTGTAGAATCGCTGCGTGCACCTATGCCACCGAGCAGGCGTCTCTATGGAACTTCGACGAAGCGAACGCCCTTGACGGGCCGTGTCAGAACGACGATTCATTCTGGGAGTCGATTCTCCGCCCTTTCCCTCCGATTATTGACCTCTGGCGGAATGTGAATCCCCCTCTCCCTCCTCCACCCGGAGGTCTTCGCCGAAGAGGAGACGTCCGATGAGGCGAGCATCCCTACGGGCCGCTGTTTCTCTGGCCATCGTGGGCACCGCGGCGGGCACCCTATCGCTGCTTCGGCACCACTCCATACGGTCCACGGGAGTCTCCACAGGGAGCCAATGCTCCGCTATAGGAGATGGTATGATGACCGTGCCTGTGGCCTACGTAGGAGACTATGTGGCCACGCGGTATGCGGGGGGGCGTTGCCTGCTGATAGTCGGTCTGCTGGGACAGACGGGGGGCCTCAAGGACTACGTCCGGGCCTTCCGCACCGGCGTCGATGGGCGCCTGGAGTTTGCCGTCTACGATTGGGAGACGCACACTCGGCCCCCAGGCCATGCGGAATTGCCTACCGACCGGGTCTCATACTACAACGTGTTGCTGATGGAAGCCATTGATAGATCACCCCGAGTCGATGTCATAGTGAGCTTGTCTGGCGCTCCGACTATGGTGGCCGAGCTGCCGCTATGGCAGAGGAAGGAACGTACCGATTTGGTCGTCTATTGGCCTTCCGGTTGGCCTGACTGGGATGATGAAGGCATGGTCAAGCTCATCCGGGAGAGACGTCTGTCCCTCTGTGTCGGACTCCCTAGGTGGCGAGCAGACCATCGGGATACTGTCCGTGAGGTACGCTCTAGGCTCGCAGACGTCTCCTACCGCGTGGAAGACAACACTCTTGAGCAAATCCGTTCGGACGCGTGGATCTCCGTGCAGATGGTTGACCACTCAAATGTCGATACCCGCCTGAAATCGTACCGTACCCGTGTCCGGGAGTACAAGGAGATGGAGGGCATGCACTGGCGTCTGAGGTCACCGCCCGCGCGTAAGGGGAAGGGAGGGGAACGGGACCAGACCTCAACCCTCAACAGACGGGACTGAGCACTTCGGGGCATGCCTCCCCGGGAGTAGCAGGTCCTCGACCTGCGTTCCTTGACCGTCTACACGTACGCCCTTACTGTGAAGCACGGATAGAAGGACTCGGAAGAAGACCGCCGCATGCTCAGCCTCGGAACACATCAACTGTCCGCGACGACGCACACCGCTCGACCGTTCGGCTGGAGGACGACCTACCCGAAAAAGTCTGCAGGCCAAAAAGGGCATTCCGGGGAGTCGCGGATGCAAGTGTCGGGCCACCGGTACTACAGCCCGAGCCTGGGGAGGTGGGCGAACCGGGACCCTATCTCTGAAGACGGGGGGGTGAACATCTACGCTTTTGTGCGCAACGACAGCGTTGCGTCCTATGACTACTTGGGTCAGGCGATGTGCTCCGTCCCTCGTGCGCTCCCTGGTCTCCGCAGCATGCCGAAAGCTTACACCACCCTGGACTCCAACCTAGGACCGAAATATAAGACAGAAGACTGCAAGGATTGCGACCTAGTGAAGCTCACGATTACTGCCCGCCGTACCTGCAAAGCCCAGCAGCATTACCGGAACCCTGCCGCGATGACCAGGAGGCTTCACTCCGGCCGCACGGCGCTGGAACACGAGCTTCGCCATATCGCTGACTGGGATTCGTGCAACGTTTCCATCGCGGCCCTTTGGGACGCCCTGGCTGGGCAATGCCTCGAGTATGAGTGCCTAAATGCGAAGATCGATTACGCTAATAGCATGTCAACATGGCAGACGAAGAACTACGATGTGATAGACGGAGCTCTCGATGTCGAGGATGCTCCCCGGAATCGGCTACGCCACTTTGAGAATAGACTCAGCCTGCGTGAGGCAGCTCGGGACCGAAGCTGGGATCGAGTTGTGGCTGCAGCCGTACGGGTTGGCGAAAAGTGCCGGTAGATGACTCCGAAGACAACACATGGACAGGGCAAATAGACGAGTGAACGTCCCAGAAGCCCTGTGGTGCGCGTTGTCACCGCACGGCGGCCCTTGAGCCGCTGCTCCTCCGCAGTGGGTGGACAGGTTCTTCCCATGCCTCCCCGCTTCGACCTCAAGAATAAGGACTACGCTCGTGAAGACCGATTTCTCGCTCCTCCTCGTACTGCTCCTATGTTGGTGCAACGCCTCCGCCACTGAACAGAGCCCTGACTATGTCGTCTTGGAGACGCGTCTGCTACGGCTATCCTCAGAGCCTCTAGAGTTCTACGCATGGCCCGATGGGCAACGGCCGGACTTCTGGGTAGCTCCTGGGAGGAAGGACACGTCCAACGGAAAAGGGTATGTTGCACTGTGGGAGATTGCCGACTCGACACTGTTCCTGAAAGCTGTTGATTCGTATGTCCCTCTTCCGCTGGAGCCAGCGATGATAGAGAACGGGAAGCATCTCGGCCCTAGATGGCAACACCTTACTTTGGGACAGCTCTTCCCAGGCAAAGTGGTGAGAGGACGCGTTTTGGCCTCCTGGTACAGCGGAGTCTTGGTGATTCCTCTGGGGGAACCGTTGGAGCATGAAGGCCCTCACGGAACGCTGCACGAACGCGAGGTCGTTTTGCACGTGGAACGGGGACAAGTTGTCAAGAGAGAAATGAGAGTCAACAGCATCCCAATGGGTGCTCCGCAAGCACCGTGAGGTGATGGCAATGCCAGCTGGTCACTTGCGGCGAGGGAAGTCAAGGCGTAATCCACGCTGTCCCTAGAGGCCTCGAGGCCAACCAAGCCTGGACGTTTGCCCTTCCCATGGGTGACCGGGGCCACTTCCCTTGACCACTTACGCCTGCTCACCTACTGTGAGGAACGGACAGCAGGACTCGGAGGAAGACAACCGCATGCTCGGCCTCGGAACACATCAACTATCCACGACGACGTCAACCTATCGACCGTTCGGCTGGAGGACGACCTACCCGAAAAAGCCTCGTCCTCGAAAGAGGCATTCCGGGGAGTCGCGAATGCATGTGTCGGCTACCGGTACTACAGTCCGAGCCTGGGGAGATGGGCGAACCGGGACCCGATTGGGGAGGAAGGAGGAATGGGGCTCTATGCTCTTCTCGGCAACTTCTCCGCGGGGGCCGTCGATCTCCTGGGCATGTCGGGCATGTGCCCTTTCCCCGACTACAGGTGCAGTCCTTGGACTACAACGATCGAGCATCTGCCGTGGGTACCCATTCCCAAGACCGAACAGGTGACGTGGCACGGAGCTCCGGTTTTCGTCGGAGTCGTAGGCGCAATCTGCTTTAAGGGAGTGTGCGCGGCTCATTGCCAGTGGAAACGTAAGAAGGTCTGGACAGAGCTGAGGAAGAAACGCGTGCTGGTCACACGTCGTCGAACATGCACGCTTGATGTTTGGGTGTGGCTGGACTGCAAATGCCACAAGGTCTCTGCGATAACCGAGGAAGTTCAGAAAAGGAACTACTGGCTCGTCGCCAGGTTCATCAAGAAGCAGAAGACCATCAAGGGAGACCGCATTATAGGCTATCCTGAGCTCCTCAACATCGCTCCCTATGTGATCCCCAAATGCAAGAATCTAGGGCCTCCCTCTTGGATGTGGCATTGAAATCCGATTTTTGTGCGTCGGCTCGGTCTTCCCCCCCCCCCCTGGGAGTTCCACAGGCCACATTTGCACGCAGAGCTCGACTCCATCAGTGGACGTGAGATGAAGACGAATGGCAGAGGAGATGAGGTGGTATGAAGGTAACGCGGACAAAACGCCTCGGGTACGCTCTTGTCCTTGGTTCCTGGCTTCTGACACCGGGCGTGCTCGTAGGACAGATGCACGATGAGGGAGCTGCTGTGGCGCAGCTGTTGCAGTACGATCCGTCCAGACAGATCCTGCTAACTGTGATTGATGCTGGTAATGGACCGACGTCTTATGTTGTGGCAACAGCAGCTGTGAGAGCTACGCCACGCTGGGACGGCAAAGGTGCGCCTCCTCTGAGCGTTGAACGGGCAGTATCCCTTGCTTGGCAAGCCCTGAGGAAGCGAAAACGGAAGACTGGTCAGCTCGTGTTGCAGTCCATCGCCCTCAGCAGGATCACGTCCGGATTGGTCCCGGATCGCTGGTACTACGTAGCCAGTTTCCAGCAGGATCTCATGGCGCTTCAAGATCAAGACGAATGGCCCCGGATGGAGCTCGTGTACCTCCTCATGGACGGAAGCACTGTGGAGCCCAAGAAGTGAGGAGGATAGCCCATGGGGGTGAGAGGGGCAATCCCCGAATCTCGTATTGACGAACTTGGCAACTGCTGTCGGTGCCCCGTCCGAGTCGACTACGGGTTGGTGGCCTGTGCCGGTCTCTTGACCACCTACGCGTGCGCCCCTACTGTGAAGCAGGGACAGCAGGACTCGGAAGAACGCCGCCGCATGCTCAGCCTCGAAACACATCAACCACCCGCGACGACGTCAACCTATCGACCGTTCGGCTGGAAGCTGAACTACCCCAAAAAGTCTCGACCCCGAAAGAGGCATTCCGGGGAGTCGAGAATGCATATGTCGGGCTACCGGTACTACAGCCCGGGCTTGGGGAGGTGGATCAACCGGGAACTGGCTGACGGACTGACCTTGCCGCTTGTCCTTGCCAGGCGGATGCGCCGCCTGCGCGCTAAGTGGACCATGTAAGGACCGGTTCACCATGCGTCGCGCTGCTTTCCCAAATCCCGGACTTCGACCGTTCCGTCGCTACCTGGCCGTGGAGCGTCGTGTCACGTAGGCATAGGAAAACGCCGAGACGGGGATAAGCCGTCCCGGCGCTTGGTGTTTCTGTGAGCAAGGCTGGCTGCTCTCGGTCTCTGAAGCGCGAGCATTGCCGTGGTGGTTCCGTCTCCGCCATCTTGGGGGCAGGTCCGTACTTTGACACTTGGCGTTGGCGATGCGTGGCCTATCCGGTGGTGATGGGCTCGCCAACTGTCAGAAGTCCTGGGCCTGACCCCGTCCGACTCGTCCTTGAGCCTTGAGCGTGCGCCACGTACGGCATTCTTAGCGCAGGCGCACAAGTTCGCCGCCGCTATCCATGGACTGGTTGGCTGCGAGGACGACTTCTAGGTTCTTTACGGCTTCGTCGTAGGTTGAGATGATGTCGGACGGATCGCCACTGAGGATGGCTTCGATAAAAACATCGTCCTCTTCCTGACCGTAATCATTGCCGGTCTTGGCCTCGATGGTCATGTTCTTCTCGGTGATCTTGAACCCGCCTCTTTCGGTGTACTCAAGGCGTCCGTTCTTGCAGAACACATCGATCCCATTCTTGCCGCCGCAGCCGGAGAAGCAGCCGCTGTAGATCGTCCCGATCAGGCCGCTTTCGAAGGTCATGGTCACGGCTGATGCGTCTTCTGTGTCGTAGTTCTCGACATCGTCCATGATACCGCGGCGCCCCATGGCCTGGACGGCGACCACTTCGCCGAAGAGATAGCGGGCCATATCAAAGGTATGGATTGTCTGTTCCACAGCCTGTCCCCCGCAGGTCTCACGCCGGCGCCACCACCAGACCCCGGGCATTCCACCGACCCAGTAGCCGTTGAAGAAGCCGATGTCCTGCATGTCGAGCCAGGCTTTCATGCGCGGGACGAAATCGAGGTACCGATCCTGGAATCCGGCTCCATTGATCAGGCCCTTGGCTTTCAAACCGGCGTTGACCTTGTTTGCGTAGTCCATGCTCAAGGCAACCGGTTTCTCGACAAACAGATGGCAACCCTTCTCGATGGCCAGCAGCTCCATACCGTCGTGGGCGCTCGGCTCGACGCATACGTAGACCGCATCGAGTTCCTCTTTCTCAAGCATTACGCGGTAGTCTTCGTAGGGCGTTGCGTCAAAACGTTCGGACGCCTTCTTGACCCGTTCGTCCACGAGATCACATACAGCGGTCACGTCGACTGCCTCGATCTTCTCCATGTGCCCAAAGTGGAAGTTGGCGATGCCGCCACAGCCCACGAAACCGACTCTCACCTTGTCTGCCATCATTCGTCTCCAAGTAATCCGTTCGTCTTCATGTGTTGCTTTCGGCGTCCCAGGTGGGTCGTCGGCGTGTATCGGCTGCCTACTTTAATACGTCAGTGGGGGTCTTTTGCAAGAGCCCTGAGCGCTTTTTGCGTGGCCTCTTGCCAATAGTTGCAGGAGGAACTAATGTGTCCAAAGTACAGGTTCAACGACACGGGGTCGGGCATTGTGAGTCAGTTCGGGACAGAAGCTCGCGTTCTCGCCGAGATGGTGCGTAGTGGCGCTCCAACTCGAGCTGAGTTGGCTCAGCGTCTGGGGTTGAGCAAGGCCTCTCTCTCTCGTGCTACGGCCGGTTTACTTTCACGTGGGTTTATTCACGAGTCGGGGCTGGTTGTCTCGGGCGGCCCGGGGCGTCGGACCTCAGCGTTGGCTGTCCGTCCTGACCTTGGCTACATCCTTGGTGGGGACATTGAGGGCATGGGGGTGCGCGCCTGTCTGATTGACTGCACCAAGACGGTTGTTGCCAGTACCGATCGCCCAGTCGGTGCTGAGTGGTCGATGGATCGGATCGTGTGCACATGGATTGAGGCGATCGAGGAGGTCCTGGCCGGGTCCGGTGTTCCGGCTCGGAAGGTCATCGGGCTCGGGGTTGGCCTGCCGGGATTGGTCTCTCGTGACAGTGTTCGTTTCCACGCATACCTTCCCCCCGGTCGTTGGGTTGACGTCGCTGTCGGTAGTGCGCTGGGCAGTTTCGGGCTCCCGATCTCGGCTGCCAACAACGTCATCTGTGTTTCGGAGTACGAGCGGCGCCTGGGGTTGGCTCGGGGGCATGGATCGTTCATTGCGCTTCTGGTTCGGTACGGCATTGGTGCGGCTGTGTACGCCCATGGTGAGCTGATCGTTGGTGAGCAATCCTTCACGGGCGAGCTTGGGCACATGCGCCTGGACCCGCACGGACCACGCTGCATCTGCGGCGGCAAAGGGTGTCTCGATGTCTTTGCGTCGGGGCGTACACTCCCACCCGAAGATGCGCGCTCTGGTGATATCTGGGATGGCCAGCTTGTTGAGCGTGCTCGCTGGCTGGGAGTCGGACTCGCCAACCTGCTGAAGGTCTATCACCCTCCGCTGGTGATCCTCAATGGGATTTACAATGCGTATGCCGGGGGCATGGGACCGGCTCTGGAGGCCGCCCTGGGCGATGAGCTCACTCCTCTCGGGATTGATGTTCCCGAGCTCGTTTTCGGGAGTCCGGTTGTACTGAAAGCTGACGTTGGAGCAGCCTTGCGTGCTGCAGACGCGTTCGCAGAGCCGTATTTTGAGGCGTTACTGGTTGACGGTCACGACGCTGAGTGACCCTTGGAAAGGGAGCATCCGTAGCCATGATCATCGATGCACACAATCACTTGCTGGATGAGCCGAACTACACTGAGCATTTCCTGCGTGGGATGGACGCGTGCGGGATCGACAAGTGTTGCTTGAGCGGGTTGGGAAAGCTGTTCGGCTTTGCGGAGAACGAGGACGTCCGCAAAGCGTTCACCGCTCATCCGGATCGCTTGATCGGGCAGATTTTCGTTCGCCCCGGCGTGGATGGATCGGAGTTGATCGACCGGGGGGCAGATGAGGGATTCCGGATGGTGAAGATCACCGTTCCCCGCGTTCCCTACGATGACCCCAGCCTTTATCCGCTGTGGGAACGGGCGCTGGCGCGGAACATGCCGGTACTTTTCCACACAGGAATCATCGCTCCTTTCGTTGAGGGGCGCGGTGAGGGAATCTCATCCTGGCATATGCATCCAATGCGGATTGAGCACATCACGAGGGAGTTCCCGGACCTGCCGGTCATCGTGGCTCACCTCGGAGTCAACTGGAACCAGGATGCGGCTGAGTTGGCTCGCATGCGCCCCAATTTGTACGTGGACTTGACCGGCGAACCGGGAGGATGGCGAGATCGGGCAGATCGCTTTGGCATGGACACCTGGCTGTGGTGGCCTGATGCATTCAAGAAGGTCATTTTCGGGACTGATGTTCACTACACCAAGCTGCAAATCGTGCTGGATCAGGATCTGGCGCGTTTTGATAACCTGAAGATCGACGAAGAGACACGTGCGGGTTGTCTTTCAGGCACGATTCTCAGGCTGCTCGGAGAGGAATAGCCATGGATCGCAGAACTGAGATCCACAACCTGCTCAAGCTGCCCCCGCCGGAGGTCGTCTCTCGGGCCGGGAGTCAGCTGGTCGTGTGTACAGACCTCGATGCCATGCACCGGCGCTTTGCCGAGGAGATGGCGGCTGAGATTCGCGAGCGCAATGTCCAGGGGCTGCCAACGCGGCTCATCCTCCCGGTTGGGCCCGTCGGGCAATACCCTTTCTTTGCGGAGATCGCGAACGCTGAAGGCCTGTCACTCAACGATGCCTCATTCTTCTTCATGGATGAGTATTGCGACGCGGCCGGCCGGGCCGTTGGCGTCTCTCACCCGTTGAGTTTCCGAGCGATCGCGGAGGAGAAGCTACTTTCCGTGCTCGATCCCGCACTTGGGCTCTCTGCCGATCG
This sequence comes from Lentisphaerota bacterium, assembly GCA_018676675.1. GTDB lineage: Bacteria > Verrucomicrobiota > Lentisphaeria > Oligosphaerales > JABHEG01 > JABHEG01. Next base: position 41,744 of record JABHEG010000145.1, on the reverse strand, counting down.
CTGTGTGTTTCCCAATCAGGACAACATCGGCAGTCTTGCCGCGCGCATTCGCGATGCGGGTGGGATCGATACGTGTTACGGAGGCATCGGCATACATGGGCATGTGGCATTCAACGAGCCTGAGCCGGGCGTGTCCGCAATGGGGCCCCGGAAGGTAGAACTGAATGACTTCACGGTCACGATTAACGCCGTGCGGGCCGGAGTTGGAGGCAACCTGGAGTGTTTCCCACGCCAGGCCTACACGCTTGGCATGGCCGAGATTCTCGGCGCCCGGCGGATTCGTCTGTTCTGCCGCAATGGCTGCGAGTTTGACTGGGCGAACACCGTGTTGCGTCTGGCGTTGTTCGGAACGCCCGGAGATGACTACCCCGTGACCCATGTGAGAGGGCGGGATGTGGTTGTGTTCACGGACCGGGATACGTTGGCCTGTCCTGGGAATCTGCTGTAGAGAAGCACAGAGGAGTGAGACGATGGAACCGCTGCGAGTTGCGATCATCGGGTGTGGACCCAGGTCCTACGGGCATGCCAAAGGAGTTCAGGTCTCTGGTGCCCTGTCTCTGAAATACGCGTGTGACATTCGTCCTGAGCGAGTTGAGAAAGCGGCTCTGGACTGGGACGTGGAGGCCGTTGCGGATTACCGCCACATTCTGGATGACCCCGAGATCGAGGCCGTGCTCATTGTGACAGATGTGCAGAATCATCTCCCGATCGTGCGGGATGCCCTGGCAGCCGGCAAGCACATCATCTGCGAGAAGCCATTCGGAGATGATGTCATGCTGGCGCGCGAGATGGTTCGGTGCGCAGAAGCGTCGGATCTGGTCACTTACGTCAACTTCCAATTGCGTTTCATGCCAAAGCAGCTTGCTACCAAGCGGGTCGCAGAGGAGATGGACCCCGTGCAGATCTTCTTCGGACGGTCGCGAGGCATGATGAGAGACCACTTTCTGAACCCGAGCACATTTTGCGGCATCATGGACTGCTGTGCCCACGACTTTGATCAGCTGGCCTGGCTCATGGGGCGCAACCCAACCGGGGTCACGGCGGTGGTGCGGCGGAACACGTTTACGGAAGACACCGGAGCGACCGACACGATCAGCGCTCTGGTCGACTTCGGCGATGGTCGCAGCGCTACGGCTGTTTCGTCAATTGGGGCGGCTGAGATTGGCTCCAAATTCGACATTGCCGGAGCGTTGGGGAATGTGACTGTTGCCCGAAACGGGGAGGTCAAGGCTGTCCGCTTCGGGCGCAACGACAGCGCTGGTGACAAGCAGGCTGTTGAGTTGGAACTCCCACAGGGAGCGAACGCAGACGCCGAACTCCAGCGGGCCTTTTGCGCTCAGGTTCGCGAGGGGACACCGTCTGAAGCCGCCACCTTCCGGGACGGACTCAACTCCTTGCTACTCACGGTTGCCTGCCTCACGTCCAGCGATGAGGGGCGCCGCGTGGCCTTGGACGAGGTGCAATGACCGCACCCGTGCAAACGACTTCGGTTCTGCGCGCCTACAGCTGTCTGTTGGTTGCGGTCGTCTGCTGGGGCGTTGAGTATCCCCTGATGAAGCGGGCTACCGCGGCCGTCGGCTTTTGCGGGACGGGAGCGGTGATGTTCTCTATCTCCGCAGTGCTTCTCGGGTTGACCCTGGCGGGCCGTCGCGTGTTCGGTCGCGGCGAGCGTATGCCCAAAGCGCCGGGATCCGGGCAGAGGGCTCGCTTGCCCATTCGAACGATGCTCCTGGTTGGCGTCGTCGGGATCACCGTGAACGTCCTGGGGCTGTGGGCGGTGAAGTTGACACGAGTGGTGAACGTAGCCACGTTGGCCCGGGCCGATGCGCTGTTCTCTCTCGTGCTGTCCGCGTGGGTGTTTGGTGAGCCCATTGGCCGGCGGGCCTGGTTCTTCGTACCCGTTATGCTGGGCGGAATTGGGCTGCTGACAGGCTTCCTGCTGCACCCATTGGAGGTTGGCAATCCAGGTGACTATCTGATTCTGGCAAGTGCCTTTGGTGTAGCACTGAATGCCTACGCTATTAAGAAAGCGGTGCAGAGCGTCAGCGGCTTGGTGGTCGGCTGTGTGAACTCTACCATGATCGGCCTGTTTTTTGTGATCCTGGTGGCGTGTCAGTCGCGCGAGGTGTGGCAGGACGTGACTGCCGAGGCCTGGGCGGCTCTGGTCATGCTGGGAGTTCTGGCTTATTTGTTTTTCGCCAGCTACAACACGGCGTTACGCAGCATCCCCGTATGGAAAGTACGCCTTGTCTGCCTACTGATACCGGTCGTGGCGGCCCTGACCGCATGGGCTTGGTTTGGGGACCGACCGAGTTCGGTTCAGGTTCTCGGGATGGGATTGATTCTCGCTGGAGCGGCGGGGATAATTGTGGTTCGGGACTGCCCCGTGTCGCCGGCATCTTCAGCCGGCGGCAAGAACGCAGCTGAAACGATGGAGAGCGGGAGGCAAATATGTACGGGCTGAGCGGTCGCATCCTGCAGGTTGATTTGGGACGTGGGCTAATCCAGGTGGAAGAACTTCCGGAGGGCACGCGGCGCCGGTTTGGGGGCGGGAACGGTCTCGCTGCCTTCCTCATTGACCGTGATGTAGGGCCGGATGTCGAGCCGTTCGCGGCAGAGAACATGATTGTCTTTGCCGTAGGGCCGCTGACCGGAACTCCCATCTGGGGGACGAGCAGGGGACATATGGCAGCGATCTCGCCCCTGACCGGCCTCTTCTCCGACTCCAACTATGGTGGCGCGTTCGGGCTGGCTCAGAAGCGGACCGGGTTTGACGCGATAGCCATACGTGGGAACTCCGCTGAACCGGTGTGTCTGCGGATCACGCCGGAGGGTGGGGAGTTGGTCCGAGCCGACGATCTCTGGGGATTGAGCACCGAAGAAACGAACACGGCCCTGGCCGAACGGGAAGGCAAGGGTGCGGTCGCCATGTCCATTGGGCCGGCCGGCGAGAACCGTGTGTTGTTCGCAAACGTCGTCTGTGGGGGCACGCGGACCGGGGCGGCCGGGCGTGGCGGGTTGGGTGCGGTTATGGGCAGCAAGCGACTGAAAGCTCTGGTTGCCTCCGGCGGGGACAAGCCTGATGTCGCGTTTCCGGACGGGCTGAAGGCCTTTCTGCGGGCCGAAGTCGAACTGGTGCGGGAGAAGGCGACTCCGTTGACCACGTATGGGACACCCGTGCTGGTGGAAATGATCAACGAGAAAGGGTTGCTTTGCACCCACAATGCTGCCGTGGAGACCTTTGCCTCTGCATCCGCCCTCGGAGCGGACGCCATGGCACCGTACATCCAGCGAAACACCGCTTGTCCCGGTTGCCCGATCGCCTGTGGCAAAACTGTCGCGACGCCGAGCGACGACGGAGAGACCGTCGCCAAGATGCCCGAGTACGAGACGATCTACGCGTTGGGAACGATGCTCGACATGACCAGCATCGCCCCGGTTATCGAAGCCAACGCGCTGTGTGACCGCCTGGGGTTGGACACCATTTCCATGGGCGTGACGCTGGCGTTTGTAGCCGAGTGTCTGGAGCGTGGCGTCGTGACTGAGGAAGCGTTGGGTGGGGGAATAGGCTTTGACGATGCGGATGACCTGATCACGGCGGTTCAGAAGACGGCTCGTCGAGACGGAATAGGTGATCTCCTGGCTGAGGGATCCGTGCGGTTGGCGGAACGGTTCGGCAAAGATGCCGATCGCTTTGTCTATGCTGTCAAAGGGCTTGAAATCGCCGGGCACTCGGCGAGGGGACTGCGATCGCTCGCCTTGGGATACGCGACATCAACCCGAGGCGGAAGCCACCACGACACGCGACCCAAATACCTCTTCCCCGAGACTGATCCCGGCTTTGCCGGGCAGCCCGCTTACAGTGTGCGGAGCCAGAATTTCACCGCGCTTGGCGATTCTCTCGTGCTATGCCGATTCGTTGAGGAGCGCCTCATCGGCTCAGAGAACAACGACAAGCTGGCTGAGCTGGTCAATCTGGTGACAGACTGGGGAGTGACCTCGGCTGAACTGGAAGCGGTGGGTGAGCGTATCTACAACCTGGAACGGCGGATCAACGTGCGTCGTGGCGCTGCACGTGACCAGGACACGTTGCCGTGGCGGAGTATGAATGAGCCGATCCCTGACGGACCGGCCGAGGGACGTGTCTGTCCCCCTGCACAACTCGCGGAACTGCTGGATGAGTACTATGTGCTTCGCGGCTGGGACGCAAACGGGCGACCGACGGTGGAAACGTTGACACGCCTTGGTCTGGGGGCCCCATGAGCGACTCTTCCACACAGGTGAAGAGGCGGTTTGTCTTTTTCTGCCTTGCCTTGCTGACAATGGGCGCCATTCTGGCCGCCCCGCTGCCGCCGCAGATTGAGACGGCCAAAGGCATTGTTGCGCTGACCGTGCAGGGCAAAGCTGCTTTGGCCGTGTTGGTGATGGTGGTCATCCTCTGGATCACTGAAGCGATGCCCTTTCCCATTGCCGGCTGCCTCGGGTTGGTCCTGTTGGTGATGACAAAGGCAGCCGAGCTCAAGCCATTGGTCCAGGATGGCTTTGGCAACTCGATCGTTCTGTTCTTCATCGGCGTCCTGATCTTCTCGGCTGCGATCGCACAGACGAATCTGCTCAAACGCGTCACCACGGTCCTGCTCTATAAGCTCGGGCACAGACCCAAAGCGATCATTTTCTGTTTCATAGCTGTGGGTGCGCTACTATCCGGTTGGATCACCGACATGGCGGTGGCTGCGATGCTCATGCCGATCGCGGTCACCATTCTGAGAGATGCCAAAGCAGAGCCGCTGAAGAGTAACTTCGGGCGAGCGTTGCTGATTTCCTGCGCGTGGGGACCGTTAGTGGGGGGCGTTGCGACACCGGCGGGTTGCGGCCCGAACCCACTGACTATGACCTTTCTCAAGGATCTGGCCGAGATTGATTTCACCTTCGTTGACTGGATGCTTCTTGGCTTCCCTGCGGCCATCCTGATGGTCCCGTGCGCCTGGCTGATCCTGATCCGCGTTTTCCCGATTGAAGAGATCAATCTTGGCGTTGCTGAAGAGGACTTTGTCAAACAGCGCGCAGAGCTTGGCCGGCTTCAACGCAATGAAATCGCGACGCTGCTCATCTTCGGGCTGACCGTGGTTTTGTGGATCTGTGGCACGTGGATCGAGAGTTGGACGGGTGGGGTGATTGACTATTTGGGGATCAAGTTTGTTGCCATCGCCTGCGCCTGCCTCTTCTTTGTCCCGGGGATCAATGTGATCGACTGGAAGACAGCCGAGAAAGAGGTCAGCTGGGGCGGGATCATCCTGATCGTGACCGGGCTTTCCATTGGGATGACGATCTACAAGACCGGCGCGGCGGCCTGGATGGCTCAGGTGGCCTTCAGCAAGCTCGGACTCCTTCACCCCGTGCTGATCATTTTCGCGGTTGTGCTGGGCGTGTCGATCATGAAGGTCATGTTCTCGAGCAATACGGTGACGGGGATCATCATGGTGCCGTTGCTGATTGCTTTGGCTCGACAGATCGATCTTGACCCGGTGTTGCTGGCCATCCCGGCCGGCATCACCTCGTCGCTGGCGTTCCTGCTGGTGACGTCAACGCCGACTAACGTCATCCCGTATTCGTCGGGGTACTTCACGATCAAGGACATGGCGAAGGCCGGCGTGTGGATGACCCTGGCCTCATCGGCGTGTGTGACCCTCTCGATCGTGGTGATGGGTAAGCTGTTCGGAATCGTGAGTTGGTGAACGACTCCTTACGGGAGCGTACAAGGAACAGGAGGTGCATGGAATGAGTGACATGTTCAACAGAGAAGAAGCTGACCGTATGGCAGCGGAGTGGCGATACATCATCACGGACATGATCTGCCAGGCGGGATCCGGGCACATCGGCGGGGCGCTGAGCCTGGTCGAAGTCATGCACACACTCTACTTCCGCAGCATGCACGTGGATCCGGACAACCCCGCTGATCCCACACGCGACCGGCTGGTGCTCTCCAAAGGCCACGCTGCTCCCGTCCTTTATGTCGCCTTGGCCTACAAGGGGTTCTTTCCAGCCAACCTGTTGGGGACGATGAACGCCGACGGAACCACATTGCCGAGCCATGCCGACGCGCGTACCGTTCCGGGCATCGATGCGACTACCGGGTCGCTGGGGCAGGGCCTATCTGTGGCTTGTGGGATGGCAACGGCTGCCAAGATGGGAGGGGGCGAGCACCACATCTTCTGCATCATCGGGGATGGAGAAACGAACGAGGGACAGAACTGGGAAGCTGGTATGTTCGCGGCTCACAACGACCTCGACAACCTCGTGGCCATCACCGACTACAACAAACTCCAGATCGACGGCTTTACCGACGACGTTCTGAGCCTGGAGCCTCTGGCCGACAAGTGGCGCGCCTTTGGCTGGGAAGTCTTTGAGATGGACGGTCATGACTGGGATGACATCAACTGCACGATCGAGAAGGCCAAAGCGGTCGAGGGGAAGCCTGCCATGATTTTGGCCCACACCATCAAAGGCAAGGGCTGCTGCAAAGTGGAGAACACGGCGGGAAGCCACAATATCAAAGTCCCTGATCAGGAAGCCTACGATGGGTTCATGGGGGCGTTGGACGTACAGGACGTCACACTGCCGTACTAGACTGAATCAGCTACGGGGGCTTGGGCGCTGCTCGAGTGCCGAGACTCCGCCAGAAACGATACGAGGAGATAAGTGCCGTGAGTGATCTACACAATCAGGAAATGCGCGCGGTGTACGCCGCGACGCTGAACGAACTCATCGAGGCGAACCCGAACGTGGTTTGTCTTGAGGCTGACCTCAGTAAGGCATCCGGGACGAACCCTGCCGTTCTGGAAGCGCATCCGGACCACTTCGTCAATGCCGGAGTGGCTGAAGCCAACATGATCGGGATTGGTGCGGGGTTGGCGATCGAGGGGAAGATCCCGTTCTGTGCAACCTTCAGTTGCTTTGCCTCTCGCCGCGTCTATGACCAAATCTATCTGAGCGTTGCTTACGCCGGTATGAATGTCAAGATTGTTGCGACGTCTCCCGGGATCACCCAGGGTCCCAATGGTGGCACGCATATGGACTTCCAGGATCTGGCGGCCATGCGTGTGATGCCGAACTTGCATGTGTACAGCCCGTGTGATGTGTACGAGCTACGGGCGATGATGCGCCATATGGCCACAAATGTCCAGCCAACCTATATGCAGCTCGTCCGCCCGAAGGTCACACCGCTTTTTGATGACAGCTATACCTTCGATCCGGAGAAAGCTGTTCGCGTACGTGAGGGGGGCGATGTGACTCTGGTGTCCACGGGGTACATGACCTCGTTCGCCCTCGAGACTGCCGAAGCCTTGGCCGCGGACGGGGTAAGCGTTGAACTGCTTCACTACCCTTCGATCAAACCGTTTGATGCCAGCGCCCTGATTGCTTCCGCCCGCAAGACCGGTGGAGTGGTTACGGTAGAGAACCAGAGCATCATCGGTGGACTGGGCGGCGCTGTGTGCGAAGTGCTTTCCGAGGGGCTCCCAACCCCGGTCAAACGCCTCGGAATCCCCGATCAATTTGGTGAGGTGGCGACCGAGGAATACCTGTTCGACAAGCATGGATTCGGGCCTGCGCACATCGCCGCGGCCTGCCGTGAGATGGCGGCCGCGAAGTAGAGAGGCGGGATTCGTCCGCTGGACATTCTGAAGCGAATAGAGGAGGCGTGTGATGAAAGTGGCCATGGGATCAGTCGCGAAAGGGTTTGCCCTGAAGGAAGCCATCAAAGTCCATTTGGAGGGACAGGGGCACGAGGTGGTGGACGTGGGCTGTTATGACACAGAGAAGTTCTACAAATTCCCTGCCGTTGGCCAGCGGATCGCGCATGCCCTGCAGTCGGGCGAGGCGGAGTTGGCGATCAACTGCTGCGGGAGTGGAACGGGAGCCAGTATTGCGGCCGGCAAATTCGGGGGTATCTGCGCCGTGAGTTGTGAGTCGGTTCAGACGGCCAAGATGATTCGGGTCGTGAACGACGCCAATTGCCTGTGCCTGGGTGAGTTGGTGGTCAGTCCTGAACTCGGCTGTGAGATGGCAGACACATTCCTGGGTGCCCGCTTCCAGGATGCTGACGGCATCCCTCCCGATGTGCTTGATTTCTGGGCCGAGGCCCGTGATGAGCTGACGGCCCGTGGCCCTGAGGCCGATGGACGGGATGTCGAGATTATGGAACGCTGAGTGTCTCCCCGTCGTCTGGGCGGGGCATTTTGTCGGCGGCTCTGACTCCGTGATCACGAGCGAGCCGACCGGAAACACGGGCTGCCAATCGACCGGCGTTGCGACGTGCGTGATGTCGGCCGGTTGGGTGGTTCCCGCTGGGGGATCGAGGTGAAGTCGTGGACGACAGTTCTACTCAGAGTGGACGCTGCTTTGCTTGCGGAAGCCACAACCCTGTCGGTTTGAAGCTGCAATTCTCCACGTCTGCCCACGACACATCTTCCGAGTCCGAATTTGTTCTTGCTGCAGACTATGCGGGGTGGGGGGACATCGCCCACGGGGGAATTGTGGCGACCGTGCTCGACGAGGCGATGGTGTTCGCGTGCAGGTCTGCGGGGCTGTCGGTCGTCACAGGTGAGCTGCGCGTGCGGTACCGGAAGCCTGTGCACACGGGCGTGTCTCTCCACGTTCGCGGCGAGCTTGTTTCCCGGCACGGCGCGTTGGTCCGGGCTGCGGCAGAGATCACTCAAGACGGCACGCTGCTTGCTCGTGGCGAAGGACGTTTCATGGAGCTGCCGGAGCAGCCCGGAACGGGATCAGCACAGGCCACCTGAACGATCCCTTCCCGCTTGACGCACGAAGGGGGAGGGGGAGGCGCCCAACTTCTCCTCCGCGAACTCACCGGAAAGCTCCGCAATGCTGCTCCCGACCGCCCCCTACAGGAATGCCTCCGTTCGAGGCAGGAACTGACGCGAAAATACGGGGTCGGAGCAGTATAGTAAGCGCAATAGTCTGGTTTCTTCCCGGAGCCCCAGTAAATGAGACGTCTTGAGCGTCATATCTACCAACAGAATGGGCTGGTGAAAGAACCGGACATTTTGGACTGCGGGGCTGTGATCTCGCTTTAACCTCTTGAGCAGGACTGAACGGGCTGCTTTTTCGATACGATGACAGATAAGGAAACAAGCGGGTTGGAGCCGGGGACAATCGTCTCCGGATACCGCATAGAAGGCGAGCTGGGCCGCGGAGCGATGGCTGTCGTGTACCGCGCCATTCAGCTCAATCTTGAGCGCGCCGTTGCCCTCAAGGTTCTCGCCGCCGAACTTGCCGAAAACGACGAGTTTGTTGTTCGTTTTTTCAACGAAGCTCGTGCTGCTGCTCAGCTCACCCACCCGAGCATTATACAGGCCTACGATGCGGGCGTTGCTGATGACGACACCTACTACTTCGCCATGGAGTACGTCGAGGGTGAAACGCTCCATGACCGAATCACCCGTGAAGTCCAGATGCGCCCGACGGACGCCTTGGCCGTCGCTGTCGACATCGCTGATGCACTTGATTACGGCTGGCAACGGCAGCGGCTCACCCACGGCGATATAAAGCCCGAAAACATCATGGTGAACAAGCTTGGAGAGACCAAGCTGGCGGACTTTGGTCTGGCCAAAGTCACCGGGCATGATTTCGACGGCTCAGAGATCATGCTGACTCCGCTCTATGGTGCTCCGGAGTTGATCCGCGGTCAGAGAGGCAAAGGTGATTGCCGGGCGGACATTTACTCCTTCGGCGCCACGCTCTACCACATGCTGACCGGGGCTCCCCCTTTCCCCGGTGAAAATGCGCATGAGGTGATGCAGCGACACCTCAACGAGGACGTTATTCCCGCAGTCGAGCAGGTGCCGTCGATCCCGAAGGACCTATCGGCCTACGTCGATGGTCTTCTTGCCAAGTTCCCGGATGGACGGCCGTCGGATTGGCATTCGGTGAAGCAGTCTTTGCGGGGGCTGAAGAAAGCCGGCGGCCGCAAGATCATCAAACGCGCCGCCTCGCCGGCCGCAAACGCGGCTGCCCGAGTCGCTGCTGAGAAGGTTCAGCAGGTACACGATGCAGGGCGGCATCCGGCCAAGAGCCAAAGCGGCGGGCCGCCTATCTTGCTCGCGCTCGGGCTGTGCCTGTCGGCGACTATCGTGCTTTGTCTGCTTGCCTGGGCTGCCGCGAACCGGAGGTCGCCCCCGAGTACTGACCCCGCTGCGGCTCCCCGAATTGTCGTTTCGCCCGCAGCCGCGGCCGAGTGGGCCACCTTGAGCAACCGGTTGGCCCTGATCGGCGACCCGTCTGAGGCCGTCGCGTTGCTGGAGGCCTTTGGGGCGAGGTACGGCGAGAGCGTCCCCGCTGCGTACACTGACAGCCTGGGAAGATGGCGTGACACGCTGAAGTGGCGACAGGCTGCTGCTGCTGCCGACTTGCCAGCCACTGTCGAGGATGATGAGACATCCGGCGGAGCAGACGGATCTCTTTCGGCCGCGGGAGGGAATCCCGCGCGCGATCCCACGGCAGTGGTGGCGGAAGTCAACGCATTGACCAACGAGCGGGGCATCGCTCCGGCGCCGGAACAACGGCTTGCTTCCCTGGAGAATGCCGCCGCCCCCGGGGAGGGCACCGGGGGTGGAGAAGCCACGGCCACGCTGCCTGGCGGACCAATGACAATGAAGGATGAGTACACCGTCCTGCTTGCGGAGTTGGCCGCTTTCCGCTATCAGGTTGGCGTGGACTTCGAGCCCCTTCTGCGCCGTTACCGGGAGTGGCTCATCAAGTATGCTGAGGAGTCTCCCGAGCATGAACATGCGGCGTTTGCCGTTGATGTCGTCCTGCCTTCTGTGAGCGATATTCCGGCTGCTTTGGTGTCGCACAAAGGGGAGCTCATTGGCGAGCGCATCCCCGGACGTAAGTTTGCCAAGGAAGGGAAGATCAAAGCCCTCACTGCGGAAGAGATCCAGTTGGAGAAGGAGACCCAGTACGGTATGGCGCTGCGCAAGGTGCGCTGGGAGGAACTCGATGATCCACGTTACTTCATCTACATGGCCAAGCCGGCGCTGGGAGGGGCGGCCTTGCCGTTGGAGCAACGGCGCAGTTACCTCGGCTTGCTGCTTCTGACCCGTTCATTCAAGCTGTGGGACGAAGCCTTGATCGGAGTGCCTGAGAACCCCGAAAAGCGCATGTGGATGGGGTTGAAGGTCGAGCTGATGACAGCAGAGGCCGAGGGTGAGGCCCTCAAGCTTTGGCGGCGTGGGCAGGCATTACTCAAGAACTCCGAGTATGTCAATGCCTTCGCGTGTCTGAGACAGGTCAAAGCCAGTCGGACTGCTGTGGCGTTCCGCCACCGTGAACAGGTCGAGGAGTTGATTCGCGACTGTGAGGGGCATGTCCCGGAGAAGGTTGCCGGACGGCTCGTTCGGGATGCGCAGGAGCAGGAGCTGATTGATCCGGCGGCGTCGCTGAAGATGCTGCGCCAGGCTGTCGTTCGGTTCGGTCGTGTCGACTACCCCGAGCGGACCAGCATCGACCGAATTCGCGATCGTGTCGTGCAGGCATTTCCACGCGGGAACTGGACTGAGAATTTGGCGGATTCCCCCACGGGGGCTTTCAACGGGTTGTGGCTGATCCCGGGGGAGCCTATTCTGGACGTCGGTGCGCTCATGGTGTTCCAGGAACTGCAGAAGCTTGGCCGACTTCCGGGAGAGGCCAAGCTGGGATTGCCTGCGTTTGAGGCCGTTTCACTGTTCCTGGCAGGTGATTGGGCCAAGGCTCGAGGGGTGCTGGGAGAAGACGCTCTGAATCCAGTCAGACACCTCCCCCCCGGGTTCCAGGGCGCTGTTTGGCTTGTGAACGGATTGCTGGCGGATCGCTACGAGGATCGCAAGACGGACTCGGATGCCGTCCTGAAGGCGTTCAAGGAGTTGATTGTGAGTCCGCGTCGGATGAAACGCGACGTACGTTCACAGGTGGGCGCAATGGCGGTCGAGTATGCGCTTGCGGCATCCGGGCAGGTGGTAGAGGCCGACGAGGCCATCTTTTGGGATGAGGTCTTTGCCCAAGAGCGATCACCGGAGCCCATGCGTTTCGTTCTCGACACACTCAGTCTGCGAATCGAGCGTGGTGACGTTTCCGAGGCCAAGGCACTGCTTGAGGAGATCGCCTCCGACGATGTGAAGGCGTCCGCGTATGGCTTCAGGAAACAAGGTGTGGCGTTCCTTCACGGCGTGGGAACCCAGTTGGGTGATGAAGATGGCCTGCGAGCTCCGCGTTTCGCGGCCAAGCGCTTACGGGCCCAGTACATGCGCCTCGCGCTGTCCACTGCGTTGCGGAGCCCCGGCAATGCGGATGCCGCTGCCGTCATCGCCATCGTTTGCGACGAGTTGGATTCGCTTGCCGTCGACGCCTCTCCGTTGAGCGGAACGGTCTGTTTCGATGTGATCTGTTGCCTCGCTTCATCTGCTCTCTCGGAGGGAGATTTCACCGCTGCCGTTGCTGTGGTCGATCGGGGGCTCAGCCTCAACAGTGCGGCATTGGTTCCATATTTTCCGCGGTTGTGCTTCATGAAGGCTGGTTTTTTGGCCTTGAGTGGTAATGTGGGAAAGGGGCAGGAAGTGCTGGGGACGGTGATGCAATCGTCCGTTTCGGGCAGGACCGAGCGGTTGTTGACACGAACGTGGGAGCCTGAGCCGCCGTTCCGTGTTCGGGATTTGACCAAGGGGCGGGCGGACGCTCGTTTCTGGTACGGGTGGCTTCACTTCTCTAAGGCCGCTGGAGGGGGGACGATGAAGAGCCCGGAGAAGTCGTTTGGGCAGGTTGCTGAGCATGCGTCTTCGCTCGGCCTGCGGTACGTGTGTTTAAGCACGGGAGCCGCCGTTGATCGGCGGGGTCGGGAGCAATAGGCGGCGTTGTGACGCGCCCGAGATCGCTGTTTTGTCCGGGACGCGTTGTCTCTTTTCGGTCGGAGCATGATTCCGGCCAACTGGCATTGAACAAGTGGGAATCGTGGAATGCACTGTGACGTTTGCCATCAGGCACAGGCGAGCATTATCATACAGAAGGTTGTTGGGCAGTCCGAGCAGACTCTCCACCTCTGTCCACAGTGTGCGGCCCAAAAGCACGTTTTGCCGGCCGGCACTGAGGGTTTGGACTTGCCCGGGCTCTTCTCGAAGCTTTCCGCGGACGCTTTTGGCCCCGGGAACGGAACCGGAGACGGGGCCGAGGAGAGAGAAGTGTTGCAGCGCTGTGATGTGTGCGGCTTGACTGACCTCGAGTTCCAGCAGTCCGGGAGACTTGGCTGCCCGAGCTGCTACACGGCCTTCGAAGACGAACTCCAGGCCACCTTGGTCAACATGCACAGGGGGGCGATACACACGGGGCGGATACCGGGCGAGCCCAATGTCCCCGAGTTTGTCTTTGCTCCGGAGAGCTCCCTCCCCGCCCTGCAGCGAGAACTGGATCGGGCCGTCGCTTCGGAAGCCTACGAGCGCGCAGCGGCCCTTCGTGACGAGATTCGGACGCTGCTCAAAGCGCAGGGGGGGCACGTAACCACGTGAGAGCGGATGTGCTGAACGAATTAGCCAAACAGCCGACACCGTGGCTGCAGGCATCCTCTTCGGGTGAACATATTGCGGTTTCATCGCGCGTTCGCCTGGCCCGTAATCTGGCGGGATGCCCGTTTCCCAACCGGGCTGACGAGGTGAGCCGTGAGGCCGTCCTCAACGTCGTCCTCGAACAGCTCACGAAAAGCACGGCTTTTCACCCTGAGTTTGTTGTGACGATGGACGCTCTCAGCGCTGCAGACCGTGACGTTCTGCTGGAACGGCATCTGGTCAGTCGCGAGCTTTGCTCATGTGGGAAGGGCAGTGGCCTTGCTGTCTGCGGGAATGAGAGCCCTTCGGTGATGATCAATGAAGAGGACCACCTTCGCCTGCAGGCGATGTGTGCCGGGTTTGACGTCAGGCAGGCCTGGCAACAGGCATCCCGGCTCGACGCTGCCTTGTCAGAGTGTCTGGATTTCGCCTTTGATTCAGGACTCGGGTTCCTTACGGCCTGTCCCACCAACGTCGGCACAGGCCTGAGGGCTTCGGTGATGTTGCATCTCCCGGCTCTCACGATTCTGGGAATGACCACTCCCATCGCCAATGCGTCGCTTCGGCTCGGGATGACTGTACGCGGGATTCTCGGCGAAGGTACTGAGGCGATTGGGAGCTTGTTTCAGCTCTCCAACCAGTCCACCCTGGGTGAGTCGGAAGAGGAGATCATCGATCGTCTCGAGAGCATCATTCGGAGGATCGTGGTTGAGGAACAGAATGCCCGGATGCGTCTGGCCCGTCGGGAACGAGCTCGGCTCTATGATTTCGTGGGGCGCAGCTACGGCATACTTCGGCATGCCTACTCGCTCTCCTCGAAAGAGGCCCTCGACAACCTTTCGGGGCTTCAGCTTGGGGTTGAGATGGGACTTATCAGCGTGATTTCTGTTGACGAGATACGAGACTTGATGTTAGCGGTTCAACCGGGACACATGCAGTTGCGGTTAGGCCAGGAACTGGCCCCCGAGGAACGCGATCGTGTTCGGGCCGGAATGGTTCGGGACCGGCTGTGCTGAACCGGAGAGCCCGTTTGGCGAAGAGACCAACTTAGCGGAGAAGCCACTGATGGCAGAGCAAGAAGATTTTGATTTCGCGATGAACAATTTCACGCCGCGGGCCCAGCAGGTCCTCGCTTTGGCGAAGCGTGAAGCCCGTCGTTTTGGCCATAACTACGTTGGGACTGAGCACATTCTGCTGGGGCTTATCAAGCTCGGGCAAGGTGTTGCTGTTGCGGCGTTGCAGGCGATGGGGCTGGACCTTGAGACCGTTCGGTACGAAGTAGAGAAACACTCCGGCCCAAGCAATGATACGCAGCAGGAAGGTACGCCTCCGGTCACGCCACGCGTCAAGCGGGTGATTGCCCTCGCGGCCAAGGAAGCACGTGCCCTCAACTACAACTACATCGGTACGGAGCACTTGCTTCTCGGCTTGCTGCGTGAAGGGGATGGCGTGGCGGCCCGTATTCTGCGGAACCTGAATGTGGACGCGGATGCGGTTCGGAACGAGGTCATGAAAGCGCTTGACCCGAACTACCTGCCGTCCGACGGGAAAGAGGAACAGGTCGAAACGGAAGGGGATAAGCCGGGCTCGCAGAAGATGCCCGCTTTACGCGCGTTCGGTCGCGAGTTGACCGCATTGGCCAAGGCCGGTGAACTGGATCCGGTGATCGGCCGAGCCACCGAGATCGAACGGCTCATTCAGGTGTTGTGCCGGAGAACCAAGAACAATCCCGTTCTTATCGGCGAAGCCGGGGTTGGCAAGACAGCCATCGTTGAGGGGCTTGCCCAATCGATTGTCAGCCGCAACGTTCCGGAGCTTCTGCGCGACCGGATGGTCGTGGCTCTGGATCTTCCGCTGATGGTGGCTGGGACCAAGTACCGGGGCCAGTTTGAGGAGCGGATAAAGGCGGTGATGGACGAGGTGAAGCGCTCCAAGAAGGTGATCCTCTTCATTGATGAGTTGCACACCATTGTTGGCGCAGGCGGGGCCGAGGGCGCGATGGACGCCTCCAACATCCTGAAACCGGCACTTTCACGTGGCGAGATACAGTGTGTGGGGGCCACCACCCTGGACGAGTACCGGAAGCACATTGAGAAGGATGCTGCCCTCGAACGCCGCTTCCAGTCAATCATGGTCAATGCCCCAACCCTGGAACAGGCTGTCGAGATTCTCCGCGGTATTGAGTACAAGTACGAGGAGCACCACCACGTCAAATACACTGATGGTGCCATGGAGGCGGCCGTCCGCCTTTCTGACCGTTATATCACGGGGCGCTTCCTACCTGACAAGGCCATTGATGTCATTGACGAATCCGGGGCACGAGCCCGGATTGCCTCCATGATTCGCCCTCCTGATCTGAGTGATCTTGAGAAGGAGATTTCCGAGCTTCAGCAGGCCAAAGAGAAGGCCGTGGAGGACCAGCAGTTCGAGAAGGCTGCGGCACTGCGCGATCAGGAAAAGTCGCTCAAGACGAAGCTCGCCGAGACGTTGGAGAGTTGGCAACAGGATCGTGACGAGCAGGTCGTCACAATCGACGATGATGACATCCGTCACGTCGTTTCCAGTATGAGTGGCGTCCCGCTCCAGCGCCTCGAGGAGGGCGAGGCGGCGCGTCTGCTGCGGATGGAAGAGGAGGTCCGCTGTACCGTGATTGGGCAGGACGACGCGGTGGGCGCCATCAGTCGGGCCCTGCGTCGTTCCCGGGCAGAACTGAAGGATCCCCGCCGCCCGATTGGTTCCTTTGTCTTCCTTGGACCATCTGGCGTTGGTAAGACGTACCTTGCTAAGGCGTTGGCGGAGTTCATGTTCGGTGATCCTGACGCCTTGATCCGCCTGGACATGTCCGAGTACATGGAGAAATTCAATGTCAGTCGCCTTGTGGGGTCCCCTCCCGGCTATGTTGGCCATGGGGAAGGCGGGCAGCTGACTGAGCGCGTGCGCCGTCGTCCGTATTCGGTGGTCCTCTTCGACGAGGTTGAGAAAGCCCACCCGGATGTGATGAACATGCTTCTCCAGATCCTGGAGGAAGGGCAGATCACTGATACGGTCGGTTTCACGGTGAATTTCCGGAACACGATCGTGGTCATGACCTCAAATGTCGGCGCGTCCTCGCTGCAGCGCCCCACGAGCATGGGGTTCGGGGCCGCCAAGACGGCGGCGGGGGACTATGAGGCCATGCGGGAGCAACTGACCGATGAAGCCAAACGGCGGTTCAAGCCCGAGTTTCTCAACCGTCTTGATGAGATTGTCGTGTTCCGGCAGCTGGAGCGCGACGATCTGGCAGGGATTGTGGACTTGGAGGTCAACCAGGTTCAAGAGCGTCTCAGTCGCCGAGATATCCGGCTCGAACTGACTGATCCCGTTCGTGATTTCCTCATTGAGCGCGGGTACAAACCGGAATACGGTGCTCGGCAGCTTCGTCGGGCAATCGAGAAGTACATCGAGGACCCGTTGGCTGAAGAGATCCTTCGTGGTCGTTTCGCCGGCGGTGTGAAAGTCACCATGGAACCGGCTGACGACTGCCTGGTGTTCCACTCCCGGAAGCTCCCGAAGAAGAAAAAGAAGCGTGTGAAAGCACCTGACAAGAAGGACTAGTCTTTGGCGTTTCAGTTCCACATCCGACAGCACATCGATGCGTCTGAAGATGCATTCGTGGAAGGCGATGTCCGGACGTTCGACGGCGAACGAGTTCGGGTCGGGCGTGGGATGGAGTGCGAGTGCCGGCTGGACGATCCGGTGTTCCGGGAGGTCCATTTCGAGGTCCACTCCTCTCCGGACTCGAACTACATGGTCTGTCACCCGAGACCTGATGCGGAGATGTGCTTGGGGGACAGACCGTTACGTTCGGAGCACGACCTTCTGAGCGGTGATGAAATTCGGGTGGGCGTGTATACCTTCCGAGTACAGCGCCTTTTCGCCACGACCGGTCGTGGGAGCCGTTTCGGGTTCCTGTCGCTTGTGGCAAAAGTGCTTGTTGCCCTTATCCTGGCGGTGGAAGTGACCATCGCTGCGTGGTTGCCATGCCAGGTGCGCGCCACCTCTCGTCTGCAAGAGGAGATAACCAGGCAACGCACGATCCTTCGCCTCGACCATCTTCGGGCAATGATTGGCGGACTCGCGCTCACGGAAGGACTTGAGCAGGCAGCAGTCCGAGTGATTTCGGAGGAACTCAGGACGCTTGCCCGTTATCTCCGGGAGAACGAACAGCGACTCTCCCGTGAGGAGTGGGGACAGGTCGGCAATGACTTGGAGAGCTATGACATCATCATCTGTGCCTTGCGGGACAAGACGGCGTTCCGTCCTCTGCCTGCTGTGGATGTGGACGCTGGAGTTCGGGCTGCGTTGAAAGCCAGGGAAGCGCGTTGAGGGCCGATGCAGGAACGCAGTGTTGGCCAGACGTCAGTCAAGGCCCCCTGGATCAGGGGCGAAGGAATCACCGTGGTGAGTGAAACGAGCGGATCGGGACTCGCGTCCTACATCGATAGATTTCCAGAGCGTGCGGTTGCCGTGGTCGGGGACGTCATGCTCGACCGTTACATCTGGGGGAAGGCGTCCCGGATCTCACAGGAAGCTCCTGTTCCTGTGGTCCGAGTGGAGCGTGAGACGATGGCTCCAGGCGGTGCCGCGAACGTGTCGCGGAACCTCGTTTCGCTCGGGGCTCGGGCTGCCCTGTTTGGTGTCATCGGGGGTGATGAGCACGGGGCGCGTCTGTGCCAATGCCTTTCGGAGTGCGGCGTCGACACGGTCGGGATCACAGAGTCCGCCGAGCACCACACAACGGTCAAGACTCGTGTCCTTGCCGGAACCCAGCAAGTTGTGCGGATCGATCGGGAGACGACTCAGCCGATCTCCGCGAGCGTTGCGGATGAGCTCAAGTCCCGGCTTACGCAGTGGATTCGTACGCATGAGGCCCAGGTCCTCCTGTTGCAGGATTACGCCAAAGGCGTCCTGACTCAGGAATTCGCTGAAGAACTGGTTGAGATCGGCAATAGCCATGGCCTGATCGTGGCGATGGACCCGCATCCTGGGCACCCCTTTGCCGCTCCAGGGCTTCGACTTCTGACTCCCAATCGCGCGGAGGCGTTTGCACTTGCGGGGGTCTACTACCAGCCGAACGCTCCCACGATCCATGCGGATGCGCCCTTGCTTGGTGTCGGGGCCAGGCTCATTGAACAGTGGGGAGTTGAGCTCCTGTTGATTACTCTGGGAGGAAAGGGGATGGCGCTCTTCTGCCGAGGAGAGGAACCGGTCCATATCCCAACCAGGGCCAGAGAGGTCTTTGACGTATCCGGGGCCGGTGACACGGTCGTGGCGGCCTTCTCCTTGGCCTTGGCCGCCGGGGCGACCCCGGTAGCGGCGGCGGGGCTCGCCAACCATGCCGCTGGGCTCGTCGTCGCCAAGCTTGGGACGGCGGCGGTGACGGCTGATGAGCTCGCGGCCGATCTGGCCAACTGGCCGTGACAGAACTGGTCGACACGACGCCGGGCAGAAGGTCCGGTGTCACGACGATGATCCATCAAGGGAGAGCGTGCAGCCGTGAGCAATAACAGCGTCATCGCCGTGATACCTGCCAGGTATGGGAGTTCCCGTTTCCCTGGGAAGCCCTTGGCCCTCATCGCCGGGAAGCCCATGATTCAGCGTGTCTATGAGTGTGCCCGGGAGGCGGATGCGATCGATCAGGTGGTCGTGGCAACCGATGATGACCGCATCGCTGCTGCAGTGGCTGACTTTGGTGGGGAGGCCGTGATGACGTCCTGCGACCATCAGACTGGAACAGACCGCATCGCCGAGGCGATCGCGGACTGTCCGGGAGACATTGTGTTGAATGTACAGGGCGACGAGCCCTTGCTCCCCGCCGAGGTCCTGAACGGGCTTGTCGATGCTATGAAAAACAGTGAGGCCGACATGGGAACTGTCGCTGTGCCTTTCGGTCTTACTGGTAGAGACCCTGGCGACCCGAATGCTGTTAAGGTGGTGGTTGATTCAGAGGGGTATGCACTCTATTTCAGTCGAGCTCTCATTCCTTTCGATCGGGACGGTTCCCGTGATGTGGAACCATTGCTTCACTGGGGACTGTACGCTTACCGCAGGGAATTCCTCCAACGATTTGTGGGCTGGCCCCGTGGCCGTCTTGAGGCGTGTGAGATGCTTGAGCAGCTCCGGGCACTTGAGAATGGTGCACGCATAATGGTCGTTACCACGCAGCATCTTGGAGCAGGCGTAGACGTACCGGAAGACGTCCAGCGCGTTGAGGCCATTCTACGGGAGAGGGAGGAATCGTGACGCAACTGAGGTCCTCTTTTGAGATCGCTCCCGGTGTGTCGGTCGGCGGCAGCGCCGGACCGTTGGTGATAGCCGGGCCCTGCGTCGCGGAGTCCATGGAGATCTGTCGCGACGTGGCCGGGGCGATGCAGAAGATATGTGCTGACCTGGAGCTGCCGTACATCTTCAAGGCGTCGTTTGACAAGGCGAATCGGACAAGTGTTACGTCTTTCCGGGGGCCGGGACTTGAGCGCGGACTTGAGATGCTCATGCAGGTGAAACGTGAGTTTGACCTGCCTGTTCTTACCGATGTCCACCTGGCGGAGCAGGCCGCCCCGGTCGCGGAAGTCTGCGACGCCCTGCAGATTCCCGCTTTCCTTTCGCGCCAGACCGATCTACTGGTTGCCGCAGGTGAGGCAGGCAAGCCGGTCAACGTCAAGAAGGGGCAGTTCATGGCCCCGGAAGATATGGAACGGGCCGTTGACAAAGTGCGTTCCACGGGGAACGATCGCGTGATGGTCACCGAGCGTGGCACGGCCTTTGGCTACCACAACCTTGTGGTGGACATGCGTGGTCTGGTGATTATGGCTCAGGCCGGTGTACCCGTTGTGTTTGATGCGACCCATTCGGTACAGCTTCCGAGTGGGCAGGGAGGGACATCAGGAGGCCAGCGCGAGTTTGCGTTCCCGCTGACGAGAGCTGCCGTGGCGGTCGGGATTCAGGGACTCTTCATGGAGGTCCACCCCCGCCCGGCGGAAGCGCTGTGCGATGGGCCAAACGCGCTGCCCCTGAGCGACGTTCGCGACGTGTTAGCGACCGTCAAGAGCATCCATCGGGTTCGCTGGGGGAGCGGTGCGGGTACCTGCGCCCTCGCCTCGGAGTGCGCGTAGGGTTGATGAGGAGAGTATGGGAAGATGTCAAGGGCAATCTGACCGAGCGACGGCGGCGCGACGGCGCTGCCCGGCTTGGCGTGCGTGCGCAACGGCTGTCTTGCTGCTCTGTCTTCCTCTCCCCGCTCTGGACTTCAGCGGGGCGGGAAACATGCGACTTTCCTCTTTCAAGACACGTGGGGCCCGTGAGGATGGCCAAACAGCTTGGGAATTGCGTGGCGGAAAATGCGTGATTCGGGGTGGAATCGCCGATATGGACAAGCTGGACCTGACCTTTCTGCAGGGGAGTGGCAGTCGCGTTCAGATCACGTCGCCCAAGTGTGCCTTCAGCGAAGCAACGCGCGTGGGGCGCAGTGTGGCGCCGATCCATGTACGCGCCAAGGGATTCACGCTGGATGGCGTGGGGTACGATGTTTTCGTTGACTCGAAGAAACTACACGTCCGCAGTAGCGTACGGATGACGATCAAGAAAGCGGGCAGCAGAGCGAAAGAGCTGCTCCCGTTCGACCGATCTTCTCGCCGGCAGGAGACATCTCCTGGACCGGCCAAGCAGGAGTGAGTGATGACACCGATGAACGACGATAGTGACCGGAGAGCTTCGGGTTGTGATTGGCTAAGGCCGACCGCAACATGGACCGTTGGGCTGCTCTTTTGCGGGGCGTGTGTTTTTGGGGCAGGGGACTCCCGGGCGCAGGAGAAAGGTGGCGAACAGGGGGCGGACAAGGTCGCGACTGGCGAGGCCGCGGGAACTGAGGAGACCGACAACCTGTCAGTTACCGCAGATACGCTCGATATGGACTTCGTGAAGAAGATGGCCGTGTTCGTCGGCAATGTCGAAGTTTCTGACTCCAAAATGACCCTGAAGGCCGATCATATGGACGTCTACCTGACCGACGAGGACGACCTCAAGAAAATTGTGGCTACGGGTAACGTGGTTATACACGAGCCCGCCAGCGCGAGACAGGCGACGGCCGGGAAAGCCATCTATGACGTGATTGAAGGGACCGTGATTTTGACTGATACGCCGACGATCGTCGATGGTGAGAACACCGTGACCGAGGCCGACACGATCACCTACTTCAGGAACTCAGACAAGTTTCGTTTTGAGGGCCGTCCGGTTTTCCATGTGAAGACCAAGAAGGGCAAGAAGAGCCTCATGCCTTCTTTCCTTGCGCCACGTAAGGAAAGCACCCCTGGGAACTGAGGGGCGCGGGAGTCGAATGAGTACAGAATCAGCACTGCTGCTACAGACACACAGTCTGGCGAAGTCATACGGCGGTCGACGCGTGGTCGACGGCGTTTCGCTGACGGTCAATGCCCGGGAAGTGGTCGGTCTGCTGGGGCCCAATGGCGCTGGCAAGACGACGTCGTTCTACATGATCGTCGGCCTGATCAAGCCTGAGGAGGGACAGATCGTCTTCATGGGGCAGGATGTCTCCAAACTCGCCATGTATCAACGAGCTCGCCTTGGTATGGGCTACCTTTCCCAGGAGCCGTCTATCTTCCGGAAGCTGACCGTCGCGGACAACATCATGGCTATTCTCGAA
This sequence comes from Lentisphaerota bacterium, assembly GCA_018676675.1. GTDB lineage: Bacteria > Verrucomicrobiota > Lentisphaeria > Oligosphaerales > JABHEG01 > JABHEG01. The sequence goes on along the minus strand of JABHEG010000145.1, from coordinate 19,457 downwards.
ACCCTTGATCTCGATCGACATGAACGGGACAACCGCCTGAAGGACCTGCTGAACGAACTGCAGTTGACCGCGCTTGCCAAGCAGAAGGCGATAACCCTCAGCGGGGGTGAGAGGCGACGTCTCGAGATTACCCGAGCCCTCGCCACCAATCCCTCATTCATCCTCCTGGATGAGCCATTCAGCGGCGTGGACCCGATCAACGTCTATGAGGTCCAGAAGATTGTGGCCCACCTCCGGGATCGTGGCCTTGGTGTCCTGATCACCGATCACAGCGTCCGGGAAACCCTCGCGATTGTGCAGCGTGCCTACCTGATCTGCGAAGGCAAGATCCTCTGTTCAGGTACACGTGATTTCCTCATTAATGATGAGCAGGCGAAGCGCGTCTATCTGGGACCGCGATTCACTGCGTGAGTGTGCCGGCGGGCTTCATCCCGAAGCGTGCCGGAGGTGTTGGACGGGTTCGTTCAAGAGGAGCGATCCCATAGCATAGAAGGAGCCATCATGGAAGTCATCATCAGTGGCAGACATCTGGACATCGATGACGCTCTCCGGGAGTACATCCAGGAGAAGCTCGCCCGCTTGGAGGATGAATATCCCAAGCTGACGACGGCGCGAGTAGTGCTCGAGTTTGAGAGAAGCTGGCGCGTTGTGGAAGCCCACATCCACGGGAAACACCTGACCCTCGATGCAACGGCGAAGAGCCGAGACTTCGCTGCTTCTGTAGATAGTGTGATCGATAAGCTGGAACGGCAACTGCGGAAGCATCTTGAGCGGATTCAGGAACATCGGCTGTCCGGCCGCGAGCAGAACATCGTCAATCCACCCGAAGAGCCGGTTGAGGACGATGATTTCGAGGACGATTTCGAGCTGGAAGAGCTGGAAGAAGAAGTGGTCGAAACGGCCGAGTAGGGCTCGCGATCATTCCGGACTCAAACCACAGGGAGAGGCGCCGACACGCGTCTCTCCCTGTTCCATTTATGTGAGGAGGGGGCGAGCGGGAACGTACAGATCACCTGGAGTCAGGCTGAACGTCTCCACTGCGCTGACACAACGCGACATGTCGATGGGGTTGTCGTGGAAGTTGTTGGAGCCAAAGGAGAACACGGCCCCCATGCTCTTGGCCATCCGGATGAAGTGGTCACTGGGGTACTGGCTTCGGGCCTGGATTTCAAGCGCTACCTGGCTATCCAGGGCGGCCTGTATGACCTGTTCCATCCGGGCATCAGTCCAGAGCGTCTCGTAGTGCTCTGCCACCGCCGGGGGAAGGTAGGTGGGGTTGGCGAGAATGGAGATTGGCTCGGCGAGGATGCGCAGGTTGTGCGTCATGTAACGCTCCATCCATGCCTCGGGATCCGGGATGCTGTAGAGTTCGGGCATCCAGAGCTTGACCGGTGTGCTGTCGTTGTCCGGCATGGCCATGATCATGGTGTCGGCGAGAACGAAGTCCAGGCGCCCGAGCAGTTCTGCCGAGCGTTTGATGAACCAGTCGCGGTCATTGACCTGCACACCGGCGAAGACGGGATGCCCCGAAACGCTGTCGAGGAAGGCAGCGAGTTGGTCGTCTGTCTCGATGGGCCAGCCTCTGCCGAGGTTCTTGAGAACGCCGATTTGGAGTCCTGTCGCGCATTGCCGGGCAACGGCTTTCTCGACCGTCATTCCGCCGCGCAGGTGGATGTGCAGATCCGCGCCGGGGAGCGGGGGCCGGCTATCCGGCGTCTCTTGATCAGTGACCATGGCTGTTTTTGTCTCTCGATGGAGCTGGGTGATATATCGGTCCGAGGAAAGCCCCCGGTTTGTCAGTTGGCACTTTAGTGGCGTGCGCGGGGAAGCAAAATGGCGTGGGGAGAGAACTGCCTTGCATGGGCAAGGGGGGGAGGGCAGCCCCGCGAATCGCCCCCTACACTCCATGCGGCCAGGCTGGTTGCGTCCCGTGACCGCGTCAGGACGCGGAACGCGACCGCACGCGGGAGAACCGGCTCCTCCATACGTTCGGGAGCAGCTACGGTCTCTGATATGTCACGCCGGACCATCGGCAGCCCCGGGGGGGGGGAATCATTCGCTGCCGCCCATCACATCACGAATCGTTGCCTGAGGAAGGGCCCAGCCGTAGATTCGGACATCGTCGATAAGGCCGCGCACCCCCTGTCCGATGAGAATCGGTTCGTCATTGGTCTTGAGAAGCCCCAGGGCGACGGCGCGTTTCACTGCGAGTTCACCGTCGACGTACAGAACAACGTTCTGATCCAGAGCTGACACGCTGACCGCAAGATGGTGCCAGGCTCCGTCCAGGAGGGGCGTCTTGGCGGTGCAGTCGGTGTGAGGGTAGTCGGCGTTTTCAAAGGACGTTGAGAATCCCGGTCCGGTCGCGTCGGGGCAAAGGTAGATCCCGTAGTTCCTTGACTGGTTCCCCAGGAATTTGGTGACCAGGGACTGCCACGTTCCGGTTGAGCCCTTGAGCTTGAACCACAGGCAGATGGTGACCTCTTCCGGGAGGTCGAGTTGACGGGAATCAGGCACAACCGCCATTCCACGTCCTGTGCAGCGCAGCGCGTTTCCGGAGCGCCCGGGAGCGAGGCCTATGTTCTGGAGAACGGCGTCGTGCCCGTTTCCAGAGGCATCGCCCCCCGCCGTATCGAACGTCCAGTGGGCCAACGGCAGTGTGTTCCTCTTCACGCCTGTTGTGACAAACGAGACAGTTTGACGGCAGGAAGTGGTCCCGATGCGAACATCACAGGTGAACCGGTGCCGTCCCAAGGGAAGCACCCCCCCGCCTTCGACCTCAAGAGCAACGGCGACCGTGCTGTGCGGGGGCACGGTACGGGACTCGGAGGCCACGTGAGCGCCGCTCATGTCGGAGAGGCGCAGGGAGAGCGTTTCGGGAGTGTCGAAAGGGTTGGTCAGAGTGCTCGGAAGGACCAACCGCGTCCCGAAGCCGTGGTGTTGCTCAGGTGTTAGCGCAACAACAGTCTGGGCCGCCGTTGGCCGAAGCCCCGGAGGGAGCCTCAGAAAGCAGGTTGTTTCGCAGGCTTCGATCAGCACGGTCCCATCGCGGGCGCTGCAGGTCGTCTCGTTGCCCATGAGATCGACCAACGTGGCGGTCTGTTTGCCGACGTCCACTGCGACTAGTCGGCTCCCTTCGGTTGTCCACAGCGCCTGAACCGTGCCCGTGGGAACGGCGAAGAGGCGCGTCCAGACGGGACGGCTGGTTGTGGGCGTGGGTAGAGGGCGACTGCCCTCAAGGAGAGTGGAACACGTTCGGTAGGCGAAATACTCGGGCTTGGGAAGCAGATCGTTCCGGCAGAGCGCGCAGTTGTGCTCCAGATAGAACCGATCCAGCCCGGGATCGTGGAAACGGAACCAGATGATCCGATCCATAAGTCCTGTGCCGAGGGCGATCGGGACGCCTCGCCCGAGCATTCGCGCGGCGCGTGCTTCGGTGACGCCCACCCCGAGATGGGTTGCCCAGCAGAGCTCGGTCACCCAGAGCTGTCGTTGCGGACCGTGTTGGGCCGAGAACTCCGCAATGTGCCGCAGGTCACCTTCCAGGTCGCTCGCTTCGGGCGTGGTGCGATGGCGGTATGGATGGACTGAGATCGCGTCACAGTAGTTCGGGAGGCCCAATTCGATGAGGCGGTCGAGGTACGCCATGGCTGTGGGGCTATGGCCGGGGCCCGCCAGTCCGGGGGCGATCACCGTGCAGTCCGGGTTCCCACGCTTGGCGGCCGCGTACGCCACCTTGACCACATCAAAGTACGCTTCCGGATCCGGCTCGGGCATCCAGAACACGGGAATGTTCGGCTCGTTCCAGATCTCCCAGTGGTCAACCAGCCCTCGGCAATGGCGGGTGACCGCTTCGACGAAACGACTCAGTGCTTCGAGGTCCGGCTTGTACACCCAGGGGCGCTCCGCATCCGGCGGTGCAGTGGATGCCCAGCGTGGTGGGAAGCCGAGGATGCCCAATGTGCGGATACCGTGTTTCCTGGCTCGGCGTGCTACTGCGATACAGGAGGGCTCCCCGCAGACGGCGTGACGTCCGTGCCCGCTGCTGTCTCGTTCGGGGGCGTCGACGGAATCAAACGTCCAGTGGCCGACCAGCCCCTCCGCGGCAGGCTTCCCGCCCATCAGCGCTCGGATTTGCTCTTGAGGGAGCTCCCGTCCATAGAGCGCAACGTCGTCCAGCAACCCATCATAGCAGTGGCCGAAGCGAAGCGAGGCACCGTCATCACGCAAACGGCCACCGGCGAGGTGCTCGGCACCTACGTGCTCACCATCCACGTAGAACACCATGTCTCCGCTGGATGGGGCGTAGGTTACCGCGATGTGGTGCCATTGGTTGTCCCACAGTGAACGATTGATTCCTGCATCGGAGAACGGTCTGCCGGTGTGTTCTTTGAAGCTGCCCGTGAAACGGAGCTTTCCGCCCCTTCGGTCCAAGTAGAGCCCATAGCTGCGACCGGAGGTCCCGAGGGAGCGGACCACCGGGGATTGCCACGTTGCGTTGGGGCCCCGGGCCCGCAGCCAGGCGGCGATTGTGAGTCCGTCTTGGCAGGCCAGCGCATCACATGCCGGCACTTCGAGTGGGGCGGCTCCTCCGCGGCAGTCGAGCGCGCGTCCTGCACGTCCGGGCGCTGTCTGAGCAGGATTCCAGGCAAACGCGTTCGGTTCGGGCTCAAGCTCTGCCCAGCGGAAACCGAAGCGCGTCCAGCGGATCCCCGCGTCATGGTTCAGCCGGAAGACCGTGCCGAGTTGCTCCGGCGGGAATCCGCGTACCGATGCACAACACCCGAACACGGCGTCGTGATCGTGGGGCAGGGCCTTGCCGGGGCGGCTGATCGCGTAGGGGATTCGCCAGGTCCGTGTGCGATCCCCGCAAGTCAGCGAAATGTTGGTCTCGAAGGCTCCCAGACGCTGGGCGTTCCACGTGTGGGTCAGGCTGATCGCGCCGTGTGCCGGGATGGCGATGTTGACGCGGTGGAGCGGGGATCGAACACCCTCAAAGTCCTTCTCAGTGAGGACGAGAGCGCCTGTGACAGGCACAGGACCGCTGTTCTGCAGGCGGACACTCAGCTGAATCGCCTCGTCAAGGTAAAACAGGGCCGGCTGACGCTCGAACTGCGTACTGATGGTCACGGCATCAATGGGGATGGCGTCTACGTGAGCCGTCAGTTCGTGAAGGTACACTGCGCCGGTCGCCGGGGACTGGGGAGACCGCAACAATGAGATCTGGCGCAGTGTGATCGGGTGTCTCATTGGCGTTGCCTGTTGCCCAACTTGCTGGACCATCGTCCAACCGGAGCTGTCGGCGACTTCCACGGTCACTTGGCGCCAGCCGTCCCAGCCCACGGGGCCGATGCGCTTGCGAAACCACACTCCATCAGCATCTTCGAGCGCGACGCGCAACGGTCGGTTGGATGTATCGCCATAGAGCCAGAAGCTGAACGCTCGGCATGTGCCGGGGATGGGAGAACCAGTCCAATAGGCGGAGATGAAAGAGCGCCTTGCATCACGGAAGTCATAGGTCAGCTTCAGGGCCGAGTCAGCACCCTCGCGTACCTGCTCGTCGGACGGGCCCAGGGCGCTCTCCCCGAGTGTGTAGTTGATCCGGCTTCCGCCAACCTGCCAGGAACTCCGAGCTGTCATCGGGTCGACAACGAGTCCCTTCTCGTCCGCTCCCAGGAGCAGAGGAAGGGATACCGCGAGAGCGATTGCCTGGCAACGTCGTCGGACCATCAGAGCCGCAGTCCCCCATCGATTTCGAGGACTCGCCCGGTGAAGAAGTCGTTGCCGATGATGAACTCAATGGCATCGACGATCTCCTCTGCAGCCGCAAGCCGTCCGAGCGGCACCCGGGCGGTGATCTTGTCCAGGATTGCCTCCGGGACGGCCGCCACCATCTCCGTGTTCGTGTAGCCGGGCGCCACCGCGGCCACACGAATACCGTGGCGGGAGAGCTCTTTGCTCCAGGTGACTGTCATCGCGTCAACCCCTGCTTTGGAGGCAGAGTAGTTCGTCTGGCCGACGTTTCCTGCCCGTGAGACCGACGAGACGTTGACGATTACGCCACCATCGCTACGGATCATGAGAGCGGCGGCCTCGCGAGCGCAGAGAAAGGTCCCGATCACGTTTACATCGATCACCTGACGGAATTCGGCCAGGGGCATCTTGGTCAGTTGGCCGTCCCTGGCCTTTACCAGCAACCCATCGCGGACAATTCCCGCGTTATTGACGAGGATGTCCAGCCGCCCCTGGTCAGCCACGACTTGGGCGAAAAGCGCTGCTACAGCGCCTTCGTCGCTGACATCGCACGTGACCGGATGCGTGTCATCAGGGCATGTTGACGTGTCGATGTCTGCGGCATAGACGATGGCTCCCTGGCTGGCCAATCGGGTGGCCAGAACAGCCCCGATTCCGCGTCCGGCCCCCGTAATCACACAGACAGCTTTCTCGATATCCATCGCGGCGCTTCTCTTTCTTGGGCTCAGGGGGTGTAGTCGTAGAAGCCTTTGCCGGATTTTCGGCCCAGATCCCCGTGGTTGACGGCAGTGGTGAGAGAGCTCGCCGGGGCATACTTGGTGGCGTCCATCCGCTCGCCCAGGGTGTCGAGAATCTTGGTCACTGTGTCCAGACCGATCAGGTCGGCTATGGTCAGGGGGCCGGCCGGATGAAGGGCGGCGAGTCGCATAGCGGTGTCAATATCCTCGGCACTTGCCACTCCTTCATCCACCATTCTTGCCGCTTCGTTGATCAGCAGCAGGAGCAAACGGTTGACGATGAATCCCGGGGAGTCTTTGACCTGCACGGGCGTCTTGCCGCAGGCGGCAAGGGCCGTGCACGCGCTGTCAACGACGTGCTTGGCAGTGTGTGGCGTTGGCACGACTTCGACCAGTTCCAGCTTGGTCGGTGGATTGAAGAAATGGATGCCCAGGAAGCGTTCCGGCTGTGTAGTTGCTTCGGACAAGGCGGTCACGCTGAGAGAACTGGTGTTGGTTGCCAGCACGGCGTCGGGACGGATGTGATGCGAGAGCTTGCCAAACAAATCCGCCTTTTTGGCCTGATCCTCCACGATGGCCTCGATCACGAAATCGGCCTCTGAGAGGCCGGACAGGTTGTCGACAGGGGTAATGAGGGCCATCACTTCGGCGGCCCGGCGTGAGGGTATTTTGCCCCTGGCAACACTCTTCGTGAGGCGTTCCCGGATGGCATCAATACCGGTCTCGACGAGAGCCTCGTTCATATCGTTGAGCAGAACAGGAACGCCTGCTTCGGCGAAAAACTGGGCGATTCCGCCGCCCATGAGACCGGCCCCGATGACTGCCGTGGTGTGAAACTCCATTTGGTTACCTTTCCTCCAGAAGCACGGCCATGCCCATTCCACCACCTATACAGAGCGCGGCGATGCCGCGCCGCGCCCCCCGCCGTGCCATTTCGTGGATGAGCGTCACGATGATGCGTGCTCCGGTTGCACCGATCGGGTGTCCGAGAGCGATGGCTCCGCCGTTCACATTGACGTTCTCCCCGGTCAGTTGGAGCTCTCGTAACACGGCCAGAGCTTGAGCGGCGAAAGCCTCATTCAGCTCCCAGAGGTCGATATCGCAGGTCTGCAGTTTCCTCTGGGCCAGGAGTTTGCGGACCGCGTAGATTGGCCCCAGTCCCATCGTCGCGGGACTGCATCCAGCTGTAGCAGATCCTCCGAAACGGACCGTTCTGCTTGGTTCGAAGTGGCGTGCTTCCGGGCTGTCAGCCGCGGCAACGACGACGGCCGCCGCACCATCGTTGATACCCGAGGCATTTCCGGGAGTCACTGTTCCGTCTTTCCTGAACACTGTCCTGAGCTTTGCCAAGTCTTCCATGGTGCATCCCGGTCGTGGGTGTTCATCGGCGTCGATGGTGGTGCTCCCCTTGCGTGAAGGCACCGCGACGGGCACGATTTCGTCGTGGAAGAGCCCTTCACCGATTGCCTTCGCACATTTCTCCTGGCTCTCGATGGCGAACATGTCCTGCTCGTGACGAGTCAGGGCGAATTGCTCCGCCACATTTTCGGCGGTCAGGCCCATGTGGTACGCATTGAACACGTCGCTAAGTCCATCGGCCACGAGTGAGTCAATGGCGGTCGCATCGCCAAGGCGTGCGCCCTGCCGCAGTGCAGGCAGAAGGTAAGGGGCTTGACTCATGTTCTCGATGCCCCCCGCGAGCACAACGTCTGCATGGCCCAACTGAATCGTCTGGCAGCCCAGTTCGATCGCCTTCATTCCTGAGGCACAGACTTTGTTCACGGTGAATCCAGGCACCGTTTCCGGGGCGCCTACACCCAAGGCGATCTGGCGTGCCGGATTTTGCCCCAATCCGGCCTGAAGAACGTTGCCGAAGATGGTCTCATCGACTGCCTGTGGCTCCACTCCTGCCCGCATCAGGGCCGCTCGTGCGGCTGTCTTGCCCAACTCAATCGCGCTGAGGTCGGCGAACCCGCCACCGAGGGAGCCGATTGGTGTGCGGATGGCTCCAGAGATCAGGATGTCGCGCATGGCGTGGTCCTTGGTTTGAGTATCTGCGTACGGCGTGACCTTCAGGTGAAACAGGCTTCAGGCATGGTGACCAGCTCAGGGCTGATGGTTGGTGGAAACTCCATCTGTTGCAGGATGTCGCGCTGGAGATCGATACCGGGAGCGATTTCGGTCAACGCAAGACCACCGGGCGTGAGCCGGAATACCGCTCGTTCGGTGATGAACAGCGTTGTCTGCCCCTTCTCGAGCCCCACGTGCCCGCTGTAGGTGATGTGTTCCACGTCGGCAACAAACTTGCGTACCGCTCCCTCGCGCCGGATCTGCATGGCTCCATGCTCGAAGACGGCGTCCATTCCGCTGGCGGTGAAGGTCCCGGTGAACACGACTGTCTTGGCATTCTGAGTGATGTTCATGAAGCCGCCGATGCCAGCGACCCGGCCGCCGAACTTGCTGACATTCGCGTTGCCGTGACGGTCGGCCTGGGCCATCCCCAGAAAGGCGACATCGAGTCCTCCACCATCGTAGAAGTCGAACATGTAGGGTTGGTCGATAATGGCGTGGGGGAAGTTGGCTGCTCCGAAAGACAGGCCCCCGGCGGGCACTCCGCCTACGGGACCGGACTCGACGGTCAATGTCATGTCGTCCAGGCTTTTCTCTTCTTTGGCGATCAAGGCAATCCCTTCGGGCATGCCGATACCCAGATTGACTGTATCACCACGGGCGATTTCGTGGAGTGCGCGGGCGCAGATCCAGCGCCGGGGGCCCGGGGCCAGGGGGGAGAGGGCGAGGGTGGTGATATCTCCCTGAGTTGTGTAGTTCGCGTTGAAGGGCTCGGCGTAGGTCTGCATGTGTTGCTCGGGCGGAGCAACGACAACGGCATCGACGAGGAGGCCGGGGATGGTGATCAGCTTTGGGTCGCGGGAGTAGTCGGGCACGATCTGCTCCACCTGAGCAACAACTGTGCCTCCACAGTTCTTCACGGCCTGGGCAATGGACAGGGCTTCGGCTGTGATGACTTCGCGCTCAAAGGAGATGTTGCCGAAGGAGTCGGCTGCCGTGCCGCGGACGAGGCCGAAGGTGATGGGGAAGGGCTTGTAGCGCAGCCATTCCCGGCCGTCCAGCGTGATGAGCTCCACCAGATCCTCGGTGGTGCATTCATTGAGCTTTCCACCGTCGAGGCGCGGATCTACAAATGTCCCGAGCCCGACATGTGTGATGCGTCCCGGGTTGCCGGCCGCGATTTCCCGGAACAGGTGGCTGATGACCCCTTGAGGGAGGTTGTAGGCCTCGATTTTGTTGGCGACGGCCAGGGCTCCCATCTTCGGAGCCAGATTCCAGTGCCCACCGATCACCCGTTTGAGCAGGCCTTCGTGGCCGAAGTGGTTCAGGCCACGGTCTTTGCCATCTCCTTGGCCGGCCGCGTAAACGAGAGTTACGTCGCGCGGGTGTGCTTCGGCAAGGAATCGCTTCCCAACAGCCGCGGTGAGAGCTTCAGGATGTGTGCAGCCCACGAAGCCACCGGTGGCCACGGTTGCCCCGTCGGGAATCATGCTGGCCGCTTTTGCGGCGGAGATCACCGGAACTTGCTTCATGCAAACCCCCTGTTACGCCGGTTCCAACGTCGTGGAGCCGAAGCTATCCGAATACCCGGGGTATGTCAAGGGCAAGTGAGGATGACTCGTTGGGGACACCGGCCCACATATCGGGAGCGGCCCTGGTCTCGATGGTAGCCGGACCATCTCGGCTTCGCTGCTCCGAGGGCAGGAAAAGAAGATGTCGAGGCGGAGTTCGGTGGTCCCGGGGGAGGGCTTGGCCGCCTGCTTCTGGAGGTCCGCTTTTGCCAAAGCGGCCAGCGCAGAAAACCGGTCGGGACGACCGGAGCTCCAAGGGAATCTGTCGCCGTGGCGAACGTCCTGGAAGGGCGGCGTCCTCGGCGACCGTACTTCGGCCGCTGTGGACATCGGCCCTCCAGAAGATGGCGAACGCGAGCAGTCTACTTTGCCGGTGGCACGAGGCGGTCGAAGCCGGTGAAGGGACGCAACACCTCAGGGATGATGACCGTTCCGTCTGCTTGCTGGAAGTTCTCCAGGATGGCGCAGACGACTCGGTCCGTGACCCCGGTGGCTGAGATCGTGTGCACGAACCCCCGCTTCTTGTCCGCCTTGTAGCGGATCTTGAGCCGGCGTGATTGGAAGTCAGTCAGGTTGGTGTTGGAGGTGACTTCACGGTATCCACTGTAGCCCGCGAACCAGGCTTCCACGTCGTACTTCTTGTAGCCGGGAGCGCCCATATCACCCACGCACACATTGACTACCCGGTAGGGGAGTCCGAGCTGTTTGAGAAGGTACTCTTCGTTCTCCTGGCACATGTCGTGGTACTTGGGGGACTCTTCGGGCAGGCAGAGCACGATCTGTTCTACCTTGTGGAACTGGTGCACTCGGAAAATGCCACGGGTGGCCTTGCCCCAGCTGCCGGCTTCGGTGCGGAAACAGGGGGTGTACGCCGTGTAGCAGAGCGGCAGTTGGTCGGCGTTGATAACCTCGTCGGCCCGGTAGCCGATCAGTGTCTGTTCAGAGGTGCCGATCAGGGCCAGATCCTCGCCTTCGAGCTGGTAGGTCTGGTCCGCAAAGAAGGGCAGATAGCCAGTTCCGAAGAGCGTTTCTCCCTTGGCAGCACAGGGGCTCATGAAGAGTGTGAAACCGCGTTTGACGAGTTCCTGCTGGGCCCAGAAGAAGAGGCCCTGGGTCAGTTGCGCGCCCGCTCCCACCCAGAAGTAGAAGCCGCGCTGGGCCACTTTTGCTCCGCGGGCCGTATCGATAATGCCGTGCAGTTCCCCCAGTTCCTGATGGTCCTTTGGCTCGAAATCGAACTCAGGCTTGTCGCCAACGAACCGGAGGGGGGCATTGTCGTCATCGCCGCGGCCATCCGGAACATCATCCGCGAGGAAATTCGGGAGCCAGGCCAGCATGTCGTTGACAGCGGTTTGGAGCACGCCCTGGCGCTGTTCCACATCGGCCAACTCACCCTTCAGGGCTTTGACCTGTTCGCGGGCTTCCGGATTGTCTCTGCATTGTTTGCTCAGAGAGTTGCGCAGGGCGCGTTTATCCTCAATGTCACGGGTGAGTGCCAGGTATTCCTGGTCCTTCGCCACCAGCTCATCGATGTCGACAGTACAGCTGCGGCGCTTGCAGTTGGCCTTGACTCGTTGGGGATCGTCTCGGAGAATACGGATGTCAATCATGGTTTCACCTGTTGCAGCGGAGGGTGGTTGAGCTAGCCCCGCTGTTTCCTGGGTTCATGCCTCAAAAAGAGAGCCGGCCGGGTTGCGCTTTGCGGGCGTACGGTCAGCCAGGATGGGTTTCTTTGCGTCGGGGGCCTCTGTGTGTGTGGGCTGTCGCGGCGCCCGGAGCTCAGCGGCGTCCGGACTTGGGACGGCTCAGGCCTCGCTCGGACGTCTCGGCAAAGTGGGCAATTCGCTCCACCTCCTCCACACCGGGGTAGGCCTCACGCAGCTGGTTGACGGCTGCGTCAACTGTGAGATTCGCGCGGAAAACGGTTCGGTACGCCTTCTGTATGGCGTCGATGGTCTCGGGTGATTTCCCGTTGCGCTCCAAACCGACTTTGTTGATGGTTACGGGAACGGCGGGATTACCGTCGACGAGGCAGAACGGCAGCACGTCCTGCACCACTTTGGCGGTTGCACTGACCATGACCATGGTGCCGATACGCACGAACTGGTGCACGCCTCCCATTCCCCCGAATACGACATGGTCTTCAACGATGACATGCCCGGCGAGCTGCGTTGCGTTGCTCATGATCACGTGGTCGCCGAGGATGCACTCGTGCGCGATGTGGCAGTAGGCCAGCACGTGGCAGTGGTTCCCAATGGCCGTGCGTTCGCCCGTGGCCGTTGCGGCGTTGACTGTAACGTATTCCCGTAGCGTCGTGTCGTGGCCAATCTCCACGTAGGCCGTTCCACCATCGTACTTGAGGTCCTGGGTCTGCTTGCCGATGGAGGCGAAGGGGAAGATCTCACACCGCTCGCCGAGGGTTGTGTGGCCATCAATGGAGACGTGTTCATGGAGGCACGTTTCGGCGCCGAGGGTGACGTTGGGGCCGACGACGCAATACGGGCCGATGCGGCAGTCATCACCGATCGTCGCTTCCGGAGCAATGATGGCAGTTGGGTGAATCGCAGACGCCATCACTCTGTCTCCTGCTCACGCTCGACGAGTGCGAATTTGAGCACGGAATGGCTGACGCGACGGCCACCAACGAATAAGGTCCCTTCAGCGATTCCGAAACGTCCTCGGTCGGTGAGGATCATCTCCATCACCAGCTGGTCGCCGGGCACAATCGGGTGTTCGAAGGACGCTGAGTCGATGGACATGAAGTAGCCGATGAGATCCTCGTTCCCGGGCTTCGAGAGTGCGGTCACGCAGGCGGCCTGGGCCGCTGCTTCGACCTGCAGATAGCCAGGCAGGGCAGGGGGAGTCATGGATCTCATGAACGGCTCGTTGCCGGTTACATTCTTGAGGCCGACCAGATGCGGGCCCGGTCCGGTGAGGTCATCGCTGATCTTTATGACCTTGTCGATGAGAAGAAAGGGGTAGCGGTGCGGGATGATCTGCATGACGCCCAGGGTTCCCATCACGGTCTCGGGCTTCGCGTCGGCGAAGTACTTGGGGGGGGCAACCAGTGCGTCCGGGCAGATGCAGGCGTCGTCGGAGTCAACGACCTCAATCCCCAGGTTTCCCTGGCTGACTGTTTGGCCATCGACTTCGCCCTTTGCCTTGACTGAGAACCCGCCATCGCAGGGCGTGATAGCGACCTCCAACTGAAGCAGATCCCCCGGGAAAACCGGTTTCCGGAACTTGATTCGATTCATGGAGCACAGGCGTGGGAATCTGGCATCGGAAGCGTCCAGGTGCTCCTCGCGGATGAGGGCACAGGCCGTCTGGTACATCGCGGCGATCTGCAGCACACCAGGCATGATCGGGCCGCCAGGGAAATGTCCCTGGAAAAACTGCTCATCCATGGACACACACTTGGTAGCCTTGGCCGAAGTGCCGTCTTCCGCCAGCTCGATGCGATCCACCATCAGGAGAGGGGGGCGGGCCGAGATCACGCGAAGGATGTCGTTGTAACCGAGGATTCTGCTCATACCAGCTTTCCATCTGCGCTGCAGGCGAGTGTTGCCGACAGTGGCATCGTTTTGCTGCTGCGAGGAATGTCAGGCTCAATCCGCGTCATCGTGCGCCTCCATCGTTGCGAACCCGGGCGCGACGGTGGAGAACATCGGTGATCCCCGCTTCCTGCCCAGTTTGCATCTCTCCGAGGCGGCTCAGCTGAGTAAGGCGGGGGAGCCTGTCGGGTAGCGGGTTAACATGGTAGTATCATGGCGGATTGTCAACCGGGACCGATGCACGGATTGACCGATGTACCAACACGTTCTATGCTTCTGGGGAAGCGCGCCGATCGTGACGATGCAGACGTCGGGATATACGCTGAGAGAGACGCCCACCTGTGGCTGGAGAAACGCATGAGTTCCAGGGATAGAGACATTGTTCGCGAGTTGGTCCGGGAGTACATGGAATGCTGCAATCGTCCTGAGCAGGGCGTCTGCCGGGACCTGTGGCGACAGCACAACAGTCTGACTCGCACGCGGGTCCCGATCTACACCCGGGCCTTCGCCTGGCGCGAGGTGCCGCAATCAGCGTGTTCCTGCGAGGACCCGCTGCTGCGGAGCTACGAGAACCAACTGCGGCAGAAACTCTATTGGGTTTCCTGTGAGGATGACTCAATCTTTGAGCCGTGGCTTGTTCTGGGCGCTTCCCGGCCGACGCCTCCCGGTGGAGCGTGGGGAGTGCCTATCCGCTGGATCGCCAGCGACGATCCTCGCGGCGCCCGGCAGATGGACCCTTCGATAAAGCTGCCGGAAGATGCCGACAGGATGGTGGCAACCGTTCATGCCGTGGACGAGGAAGCGACGCAGGCGAACCTCGAGCGGCTGCAGGAAGCGGTTGGCGACCTGATCGCCATCGCGGTTGACCGGAGCCCACGGTACTCGGTCTGGGAGGCGGACATTTCCACTCGTCTGGCCCAGTTGCGTGGTCTGGATCAGGTCATGTGGGACATGATGGACCGGCCGGACTGGTTGCATGGAGTTGTCACGTTCATGCGCGATGCCATTCTGGCCGCTCACGAGGCCGCCGAAGCGGCTGGAGACTGGCAACTCTCGAACCATCAAAACCAGGCGATGAGCTATGCCGAGGAACTGGACGACCCATCCCCGATTGACATGCCGGTCTCGCGCGGTGATCTCTGGTGCTTCTGCGCATCACAGGAGTTTGCCATGGTTGGACCTGAGCTGTTCCAGGAGTTTATCCTCCAGTACCAGGCCTCGATCTTCAAACACTTCGGTCTGGTGGCTTACGGCTGCTGTGAAGACCTCGGCATGATCATCCCGTTGCTCAAGAACTACCCGAACATCCGTCGGATCGCCGTCTCCCCGATGGCCGATGTGGCAACCTGTGCTGAACAGATCGGCACGGACTACGTTCTGAGCTATCGACCCAGTCCGGCCGACATGGTCAGCTACGACTTCAACCCCGAACGCATCCGCAGGATTTTGCGCCGTGATCTGGAGATCTGCAAAGCCAACGATGCCTACGTTGACATCACTCTGAAGGATGTTGAGACGGTTGGAGGAGACCCGACGCGAGTGCCTCGTTGGGTGCAGATCACGCGCGAAGTGATCGATGAGGTCTACGGGGCGTGATGCGTCAGAGAAGCGGCAGAAAGTGCATCCAGTAAGAGGTCGCCGGGCAGCACCGCCTCCCACATTGAGGTCAGGTGCAGCCAACGTGGGAGGGGCCGCTTCGACGCGTCCCACGACTGTGGGACTTGCTCAAGGCCTTGAGCCTGGCCGAAGGGCTGCCACGCCCCGATTGCCCTTAGCTTAACGCACATGCATGACTTGCGGGAGCGGTCCTCTCGGGCGACGACTCAGGCCGCTGGCGTTGCACCGTTGAGGATCCAGTCCGCTGCGCCGGTCAGGTTTTCAAAAAGGGGCGTCCCGGGAGGGACTTCGTCGCGGTGTTTGTCTCCGTGTCCTGTGAGTACAAAGATACCCGTTCCCCCGACATTCTGAGCCAGTTCCACGTCTGGCAGGTGATCACCGATTGAGAAGCTACCTTCAAGTGTGACACCGTAGTCTCGAGCAGCTGCATTCGGGAAGAACGGATTCGGCTTGATGCACTGGCAGCCTTCTGAACGTTCGTGCGGACAGCAGTAGACTTCCGTGATCACGACCCCTTCCTCGCCCAGGACGTCGAGGATGTGCCGGTTGACCCGTTCCACCTCTTCTGCGGTCTGGATCCCGCGTGCCATCCCCACTTGGTGGGTCACGATGAACAGGGCAAATTGCTCCTGCAACCTGAGGAGTGCAGTGGCCGCTCCCGGAATGAACACGACCTCTTCCGGACTGGTGAGGAACCCACCATCTTCAATGATCGTTCCGTCGCGATCGAGAAAGATCGCTGCCCGTGCAGCTGTCTGGGGAATGCTCATCTGCTCTCCTGCATGTGGTCTGGTATTCGGCAGGTGTAGAAGATACGTGCTGTCGCGGCAGGTTCCAGAGCTTCCGGGGACGAGGGTAGGGCTGTTTCTGTTCTGACAGCCCTGGGGCGAGGGATCAGGATGTTGCTTTGGCCCTTCGTCAGGTGTAGAGTCGCCCAACCCCCTGTGCGGGACAGGATACGGAGGCCGACGGATGCAACCAAACCGAGCCGGGATTGGCGTGCTGCTCTTGCTGTTGATCGCGGCAGGCGCAGTTGAGGGGGGAGAGGGGACGATTGCGTTGGTGGCAGGTCGGGAGACGGTGGTCGACTGGAAGCCGGTTGAGGGAGCGATTCGTGTGTATCTGCCCGCGAACTACGACACGGAGACCTCCTGGCCCGTTGTTTTTTTCTATCACGGGTTGAGTGGCAAGCCGACCACCGAGCTGCTCCGGCAGCTCACCGACGGGGAGGACGTCATCCTGGTGGGAATGACGTATACTCAGCGGGGCGAGTGGGAGCGTACGCCAAAACAACAGATGATCTATCTCCGATCTGAGGTCCGACAGCTTGGCCAGGCCCGAACCTTCCTGATGAAACACGCAAGCGTGGATGAGGACCGCATGTTCCTCGCCGGGGTCAGCAAAGGAGGCTGGCATGTGATGGGCTTCACTGACGGTGGCCTGAAGGGCTGGGCGGGCGCGATCATTCTCCTGGCCGGGCGCCACCCATCGAGCCGTAAGGCACAAATCGCCGGGGTTGAGGGGAAGCCCGTTTACCTGGGCGCCGGCGAAACCGATGCCAACAACTCCTGCGCTCAGTGGGCAGCCCAGATACTGGAGCGGTCGGATGCGCTGGTGACCTGGGAGGAATACGCGGGGCGCGGACATGCTCTTGATCCCCAGGCTCCACGCCTCCGAGCCTGGTTGGATGTGCACGTGCGGCGGTCCGTGACCGACCCTCGCCCCAAAGCAAAGGAGTGGCTGACGGAATGGGGGCGCTACATGGATGGACTCAACGACGATCTGGCTATGTACCGAGCGCTCAAAGACATCAGCGGGAACCCTTACTTCCTGGCCTGCCCCAAGCGGACCCGTCGACAAATCGTGCAGAGAATGGCGGAGCTGGAAGGTAGGAAAGACGTCAAACGGGAGGCCCGGGCCGAGAGAGACTTCAAACGTGCTTTGCGCCGGGAAATGCTGGCTGGGACGCTGGCAGAGCACCAAAGCGCGATCCGTGATTACAAGAAGATCATCAAGGATTCTCCCAACAGCCACTTCGCCACCCAGGCCATCGTTGCCGCCGACCGTATTGACAAGCGCATCGAGCCCCTCAAGCGCCGCATGGCACCGCCGATGCCGAGAATGCCCACAGTTCGACTGAGATGACAGGGCATCAAGCACGGTTTGCCTGTCGACCGGGGAACTCGGCTCAACCCGCTGGGTCTCCGTCGATGGGTGGAAACGTCGTGCCCCGTCTTCAGCTGAGCGTTGAGCCGGTTCATCCCGCAGCCAATCTCCGTGTCCCCGTCGGCATGGTCGCTTCATCGGCAAGCGATGCCCCAGCTCCGAGCACGAATCTCCGAGCACGACCGTCTCCGGGCGCACAGGGGAAACCGTGTTGTCCGTTGCGGCGGAGTTGCGTTCCATCTTGCCGTGGCGTACTGTGGGCTTTTCCCGGGGGGCCAAGACCAGACCACTCTCGTGAACGTGAAAGGGATCTCGCACCATGAAGAGCGTCATACGGTTGGCTTCGTTACTTCTGTGGGCTTGCTTCAGTGTGCAGGGAGGAGACTGGCCATGTTTCCTGGGGGCCAACGGGGACGCGGTCAGCGAAGAGACAGGGATTGCGCGTTCGTGGCCGGAGGGAGGGCCACCCGAGCTTTGGACGGTGGCTTTGGGCCCGGGATTCAGCGGGGCGGCTGTGCAGGGCGGGGGCGTGTTCGCCCATGATCGTCAGAAGGATGGGACTGAGACACTGCTTTGTCTGGATCTCGACTCGGGGGCAACCAAATGGTCATGTGGTTATGCGGGGGAGCCTGGCGGGGGAAGTTATCCGGGCGCGCGGTGTGTCCCCCTGGTGGATGGCGATCACGTGTTCGTAGCCGGCACATTCGGTGATCTGGTCTGCATTGACCGCACGACGCACAAGGTGGTGTGGCGTAAGAACTACTGGTCTGACTTCGGCGGCGCGGAGAAGCTGCCCCGATGGGCTCTGTGTCAGAACCCGGCGGTATGGGAGGGCTTGCTGGTCATTGCTCCCCAGACGGAGTCGGTCGGTGTGGTTGCGCTGGACAAGGAGACCGGGGCTCTCCGTTGGCAGACGCCTGCGCTGCCCGGGCGTTTTGGTTATGCATCCCCGACTGTCCTCTCTGTAGCCGGCGAAGACCAAATTGTGATGGCCAGTGCCGGCCCCCCGCGACTCGACCTTTTCCGTCGGCGCGGCAGGAAAGCGAAAGCGTCAGGTGGCGCCAAGGCTGCAGTTCGGCGTCTTCCGCCACCCATTCCTCCGGGCGCCCAGGGCGTAGTGATGGGGTTGGACCCAAGAACGGGGAAGATCCTCTGGGAGTACAAGGGCTGGCAGTGCATGACCCCTATCCCACGTGTTGTTTCCGTCGGTGAGGACCGCCTGTTCCTGACCGGTGCCTATGAAGCCGGTTCGGTCATGATTCGTGTGACCGCGGGGGGCGGTGGCTACACCGTTGAGGAACTGCTTAAGACACAGGCTTTCGGCACCCACATACACCCGCCTATTCTGCGTGAAGGGCACCTGTATGGCCAATGCACCAATAACACGGGACGTCAGGATGGCCTGGTCTGCATGGATCTGGCCGGGAATGTGAAGTGGAAGACCGGGCGAGAACCGGCATTCGACAAGGGCGGCATGATTCTGGCGGACGGTCTGTTGCTGGCTATCGATGGGAAGGCAGGCTACCTGCGTCTGGTCGAAGCTACCCCCAAAGGGTACCGCCAACTGGCGGAAGCCAAGGTGTTGGGGACGCAACGTTGCTGGGCGCCGCTGGCTTTGTCCGAAGGGAAGCTGCTTGTGCGGGATCAGAAGCAGCTGAAATGCCTGGATGTGAGTGGTGAGTGAGCCGGTCTGACGGTGCTCCCGATGGATGCGCCTGTCGCGACTTCGGACTGTCCGTCAGAGCCGCGACTTTCGCATACGCGTCAGGCTAACCCGTAACCTCCTGCGGCAGAGGAGTCGGGGCGCTGCCCCGATACCCCGCCGGGGGAGCAGCGGCTCCCCCGGACCCAATGCCGTCAACCTAAGCGTCCGGGCGGCGCGACGGCCTCAGATCCTTTTGCGGTTCATGACGTGACGGTGCTTCGTTGGTGTTTTTTTCCTCGGAAAGCTGCGTCCAGGCCGGCGTTCGGTGAGTCCTTCACCGATG
>JABHEG010000390.1 GCA_018676675.1 Lentisphaerota bacterium | reverse complement strand
CCCCAGTGCCGCAGACACGACGGCGACGACGGAATGCTCACCCCAATGGTGTGACCGACCGCCCCCCAACGCTATTGGCTTTCTCTGCCCCCCGTGTCTGGCCGAAGAGTCGCCGGGTGGCACCGCCTCGCACATTGTGTGCTTCTCGAGAGTGGGAGGGGCTGCCATGCCGCGACTGTCTCCAGAGAAAGTCAATAGCTTGCCCCCCCCCCGCCAGGGCAGCGTTCCGGACACCGGAGGGACAGCAAGGAACCCGCGCCGGAGCTTCGCGATTCTAGAACTCGGGGAGGCAGATGGCTTCGAACCCGATCTCGTCACGCACGCGGCTCACATCGTAGACACCGGCGAACTCATTTCCGGGCTGATCAAAGAACGACACGTCGACGTCATCTCCCCACCAATTCCGAAGAATCTCTGCGGTCGGGGCCGATGCCCAGACCTTTGGTCCGGCGGTGTTGAGAATCCGCACGCCGGGTTTGAGTGGCGCTTCAGTCGCCAGCGTGAAGGCCCGAACGGCATCCGTCAAGAGCATCATGGTGATGCCTCCGAGGCACCATTGCCCCAACGGTCGCAGCCCCCCAACGTTGCCCTTGCTCTCATCCGGGATGACCGTTGACAGGCGCAGGTTGATCGCGTCGATGTCCGCGTTCTGCAGAGCCAAGTACCTGGTGATTTCCTCCATGAGGTATTTGGACACCCCGTAGCCGTCTCGGTCCAGGCAGGGATGCTCGTCAGGCAGAGGGATCTGCAACGGCCGGAACGCGGGGTTCTGGAAGCCGACTGCCGCGATAGAGCTGGCATTCACGAACTTGCGGCACCCACGGTCGATGAAGTACCGTATGAGTTTGCGCGTACCTTCCACGTTCACGCAAATGCCGTCTTCTTCTCTGCATCCCCCTGTGACCGCAGCCAGGTGCACGACCACATCCATATCAACGTCATCGAAGACGCGCAAATCCTCGAAGGAATGGAACAAGCCACGATGGCATGTCGCTCCCTCCACTTGACTGGGTTTGCGCGAGATGCAGAACACCTCGTGCTGCCCACTTGCCGCCAACGAACGGGCCAGTGCCCCGCCGACGAAACCGCTTGTTCCGGTTACGAGTACTCGTGCCATGTCTGTTCTCCCGCTATCCAGGTCGATGTCGGCTATTCCCAGTTGATCACGGCGCCGATTACATCATCGGCTTCCCCCTTGTTGATCGCGTCGTAGAGCGCGGGCGCTTCGGTAGCCTGGACGCGATGCGTAATCACTTTCCCCCAATCCAGAGCCCCAATCGCCATGTTCTTCATGACGCCGCGGCGACAAGGCGCCATTCCGTCGTCACAGGGGAAGTGCCAGGTGAGGCGACGACCGTGTGCAGGAAGGAAATTGAAGGAGATGGGGGCGGCCCCGTAGTTGCCCTGCATGACAAACGTCCCGAATGTGCGAGCCAGAGGTATGGCTTGATCGACGCAGGCAGGAATCCCCGTTGACTCGAACACGGCATCGGCTCCCGGAGGAGCGATCTTCTTGACTTCCGCCTGAACGTCCTGGGCTGAGCCGTTGATGACATGATCCGCCCCGAGAGCCTTGGCCACCTCCAACCGATCATCCCGCACGTCAACGGCGATCGTGACCGCGCCGCGAAGGCTGCAGAAGGCCACAACGCCCAGGCCAATCTGCCCACAACCGTATACCACAGCCACAGTGCCCATCCGGACGTTCGCCATGTCCACCCCGTAGAGGGCCACGGATGGCATCACAAACAGCGATCCGGCCTCATCGGGAACCTCTTTGGGGAGATGAGCAATCCCGTGGGTGGTCTTGGGGTCGATCATCGCGTGTGAACAGTGCGTCCCGGCAACGCAGGAGACCTTGGTCCCGTCAGTCAACTCCATCCACTTTCCGTCTCGGTAATAGACCCTGTCGCCGACCGCAAAACC
Organism: Lentisphaerota bacterium; assembly: GCA_018676675.1. GTDB lineage: Bacteria > Verrucomicrobiota > Lentisphaeria > Oligosphaerales > JABHEG01 > JABHEG01. The sequence continues at coordinate 60,913 of JABHEG010000390.1, read as the reverse complement.
CTCGACATTCTCACCTGCCTCTTCAATAACACCGACCCCCTGGTAGCCCACGCAAAGTGGATAGGGCCCCCAGGAAATTTTGTTCCGGATCAGAGCGAACTCCGTGCCGATGCTGACTCCTGTCTTGAGGGCACGGACGAGTACTCGATCAGGCCCCGTCTCCGGAAGAACGACATCCTGAAAGGTGAACGCTTGCTTGCTGTCACAGATCAACGCTTTGGCTTGCACGGGATACTTCTCCGCAGGTTTCTGGTGGGCAAAAGGACACACACGATACATTGCATTTGTGATAACAGTAGCGTAGGCATCTTCTCGTTTCAGGGTGACAATACTGCTGTTACTACTATTCAACGAGGAGTGTCGCCATGAAGAGGGGCGCCCCACCGGGAGCAGGCAGGGCGGCTTGCAGATTGGACCGATGCCGTTCAGCTTACGTCTCACGGCACCACGCCCACACACACAAGAGGCCCGAACCTCATGCGCCGAAACCTGTACAGTCGCCGTGAGTTCCTCGACACCGTTTCCAGGGCAGGCAGCCTGGCTCTGCTGGCAACCGGGTCGACCCGAGCAGTAGCCGCCCCCAAAGCAAAGAGTCCCAACGTGCTGATCATCCAACCCGACCAGCACCGTGGCACAGTCATGGGCTGCGCAGGGGACACTGATGCCATCACTCCGCATCTGGACGAGTTTGCGACGAGTGGGGCCCGGTTCACAAACTGCGCGAGCGCCAGTCCGGTCTGCTCACCGTTCCGCGGTTCCTTTCAGACAGGCCTGTACCCGCACCGTCACGGGGTGGTCATCAACAACATACGCATGGCTCCCGAGCTCCGGACATTCGCAGAAGTGTTCGCCGAAGCGGGCTATGCCACGGGTTACATCGGCAAGTGGCACCTGGATGGCGGCTGGCCGAAGGTTGAGGGCGGCAAGGGCGTGAAGCCCAAATCCGTTGGCGGTTTCGTTCCCCCGGCGCGGCGACAGGGCTGGCAAGAGTGGCAGGGCTACGAGAAGTCGCACGAGTTCTTCGAGGTCTGGCAGTACGATCCTGAGGGCAGGAAGGAGCGGGTGGCCGAGTACAACTGGGAACCCACATGGCAGACAGACGTGGCCCTTGCATTCGCTCGTCGACACAGTCAGACGGGAAGACCGTGGCTGTACTATGTCGCCTACGGCCCACCCCATCTGCCGAAGCAATGTCCGCAACGGTTCCTCGACATGTATGATCCGGCCAGTTTCACCTTGCCTCCGGATGTTCGGAAACGCCTGCCCAAGTCGCGCGAGGCCGAGTTGCGGACCGATCTGAAGATGTACTACGCCCAGGTGACGGCGGTAGATCATGAGGTCGGACGGCTGATGGCCGGTCTGGGGAAACTGGGAGTCGCGGAAAACACGATCGTGCTCTACACGAGTGACCATGGCGATTACCTCGGCAGCAAAGCAGGGGCGAACGGACGGCTCCGCGGCAAGGGCACTCCGAAAGCTGCAGCGTTCCGGATTCCACTTCTGGTCAAGTGGCCGGGGAAAGTCCCCTCCCGACACGTGTCAAATGAGCTTGTGAGCAGCGTGGACCTGGCCCCCACCGTGCTCGCCCTGGCAGGCCTGCCTGTCCCGGGTGACATGCAAGGGCACAGCAAGGCCGAATGGTGCCGGGGACGGACAGGCCATCACAGCGAAGCCGTCTACCTCCAGATCGGGTCAAACACGCCCGTTCCTCCTGAGGCCATCCGTCCCTCGCGGCGTCAGCATGCGCCACCGGGGATGCGCCTCATCCACCGCAAGCCCTTGCCGGCTGGTCCCGCGCTGGGGGCAGAAGCCAAACTGATGGAACGCTCGGGGAATTGGGACTGCACCTACGACGAGACCCTGGACGTGGTTCTCCAGCCGGGACGGCATCGCGTCATGGCCGAGGCAGCAGGCCGGGGCAGAATCGAGGTCACTTACACGTTGCACGACTACGTTGACCGAATGCCCCGCTTCCAGATCCCGACAAACAAGGCCCTCGTCTTCAAGCCAACCGGGGAGAACGAATTCCACGTCCGCTCGGATGGCACCACCACCAACGCTGAAGGCTTGCGCCCCCATCTGTACGCGAGTGGGGAACGACACAACCCGCCGACGTTCGTTCTGGACTGCCGGGCGAAGGCGATACTCCGGGTGCACGCAGCAAAGTCCGTGGGCGACAAGAGTAACGAGCTGCGAGTGTATGTGAGCGAGGGGAGTGGACCTCGGGGAACGGTACGGACAGAAGCCGCGGCCACGAAAACGATGGGCTGGTGGCGCGCGGTGTGGGACGGTCGTTTCGTCTACCGCCCCGGCGGAAAGGGCTGGCTGTTCGACCACGCAAAAGACCCCCATGAAATCGTCAACGCGCTCAACGACCCCGCCTACGAAAACGACCTCAAGCGCCTGAGGCGACTCCTTTTGGCGTTCGCCCGGGAGACAGGGGATCCGGTCCTTGAAGACCTGGAGAAGATGGTGGGAACTGAGCTTGGGAAGTAGCGGCCCCGGTAGTTACTGCTGTGGCGGGGAGGCCATGCATACGCGGTTACGACCTGTGCGCTTGGCCTCATACAACGCAGCGTCGGCAGCAGCAATGAGGTCGTGGACTCGGGTGAAATCACCCAGGTCGGAACCGGCAACCCCCACACTTACCTGAACGGGCACCGGCCCTTTGTCCGTGTCCACGGGAGCCGCGCCGATGCACTCCCGAATGCGTTCCCCAATGACAGCAGCACTCGCAGCGGTGTTGTTCGGCACCGAGACGATGAACTCCTCGCCGCCGTATCGGCCGACCTCATCATAGACGCGAAGGGCATTGGCCATGCGACGGGCCACTTCCTTGAGAATCTGGTCTCCCAGGACATGACCATGCGTGTCGTTGATCACCTTGAAATGATCGATATCAACCATGCACACCCCCAGGGGGCGCCCGGCTCGAATGCCTCTGGAAAACTCCTTGCGGAGTTGACTCAGCAAGGCTCTTCTGTTCCAGAGGCCGGTCAACGGATCGTGGTCTGCCTGGTAACGCAAGTCCTCCCGTGCCTTCACCAGCTCATCATGCAGCTCGACGATGCGTAGGCCGGGCCGCAGGCGCGCCCTCAGAGCCCCGAGATCGACGGGCTTGATGAGGTAATCGTCAGCCCCCGCCTCCAGCCCCTCGATGACATCGTCCATTGAGCTCTTTGCCGTGAGAAGAATGGTGTAAATGTAGGGTTCCTGACGCTCTGCCCGGATCGTCTGACAGACCTCCACGCCGGTCGTCGTCGGCATGATCCAGTCAAGAAGCGCGAGGCGTGGGGGATCGTTGGCCCGCAAGCAGGTCAAGGCTTCGGGACCGTCGTGAGCAAGCACAACAGTGTGCCCCCATTCGGTGAGGGTCCTCTCGAGAATCCGACAGGTCACGGCATCGTCGTCTGCAACCAGAATCCGCATGGTCTGTGAGTTCGCCTGTGGCTGAATGGGACCATAGGTGGCCGATCGTTTCGGCCGCGACGCTCCCGGGGTGAACGCCAACCACGAATGTACCGTGTGCGGCGGGACACGTCCAGAATGGGTCGAGTCCCGCGCACGACCGCGAGGAACACCGTCGCCTCCCTGGCACGGGAACACGAGTGGCGGTAGACTGGGCAGGCGTCACCCGGAAGGGGGCGCTCGCCCACAAGAGCCATCACACGATGTGAGAAGGACTCCGGCATATGATGAAGCTACTTCTGAGGTGGACGGCGACGGCCTTGGCGATCGCAGGGAGTGGAGGAGCGGCGATGGAGGCGGCAGCAGGACGCGTGTTCGTCTCACCCGACGGCAATGACAACTGGTCCGGTACACTGGCACAGGCCAACGCAACGGCGACAGACGGACCGTTCAGGTCCATCGTCCGTGCTCAACACGCCTTGCGGACGCTCCACAGGCAACACCCCCGGGAGGCGGTCCTGCGCGAGGGCACGTACTTCCTGACCGAGCCCCTGCATCTCACCGCGGAGGACTCCGGCACCGCGGCGAGCCCTGTTGTGTTCCGATCCTACCCGGGGGAGATCCCCATCATCAGCGGCGGCCGCCGAGTCACAGGATGGCAGGACCGCGGCGGCGGCCTTTGGGCCGCGCCGGCCGGAGACGTCGATCTGGCCAGGGAGGGCTTCCGCCAGCTGCGAGTCAACAGCACCATGAGGCGGCTGGCCCGGCACCCCAACTTTGAGCCGGAGAAACCCCGTACCGGCGGATGGCTCTTCGCTCGTTCAAGTGACCCGAGGAAGACCGGTTGGGAAACGGCGGTGGCCAACATCCACACGCCGGCAGACTGGCTGGAGTGGGACGTCACCGTGCCCGAAGACGGCCGGTTCAGCCTATGGTTCTACTACGGACAACACATGAAGCCATTTGGGCGGGACGATATGGATGGCCAGACCGCGGTTCAAGTTGACGGAGGAGACGATGTGCCGTTGACGAATCTGCCCAATACCGGCGACTGGAGCCGGTTCGCCTGGCGGAACTGCGCAACCCTCTCACTGACCGCCGGCAAGCACGTCTTGCGATGGACGAACCGGAAGGGCGGAGGAATCAACTTCAATGCCTTTGCGCTCTGCACCGATCCGCAATGGACCCCCAAGACGACCGAACTCCCCAGCTCGGCGGAAGGGCAACGGCTGATTGTCGTGCAGGCGGAGACGTTTGACCGGGAAAAGTGCAAGGAAATGAAGATCAGTTCGGCGGGTCCCAAAGGCAGGAAGGACAGACTGCCGTTCGGGGACGGGGATGTTCCCACACACTGGGATCCGGAAGGAGGACAAGTCACGGTCTTTCCCGCCTGGGGATGGGTTGGCGGCGTCGTTCAGATCGGTGGAATAGACCGGGAGAACAGGGAGATCATCCTGACCGGGCAAAACGCCCAGCAGGACATTCGCCTGGGGAATCGCTACTACATCGAGAACATCCGGGCCGCGTTGGACGAACCAGGCGAGTTCTTCCTGGACCGAGGCGCTCGGGAAGTGCTCTACCGACCCGATGGCGAGGACATGGCCACCGTTACTGTTGTGGCCCCCGTACTCGATCGCCTGGTCTACATACAGGGCGATCAGGAGACCGATACCTGGGCTGAGCACATCGCCTTTCAAGGAGTCCATTTCCGTGACAGCAGGTACGCCATCGCGGTAAAGTCGCTCTACACGCCCGACGATGCCGCGGTGTGGCTGGACCGGGCCAGGAACTGCCGCGTCGAGGAGTGCACATTCTCTCACCTCGGAGGCTATGCCATCCGGATGCTGAACCAGACCCGCGCATGCCAAGTCCTCGCCTGCCATATCCATGACATGGGACAGGGCGGGGTCTTGTCCACGGGAGAAACCGAGAACCAGCCCACTGACTGCGTCGTAGCCGGCTGCCACATCCATGACCTGGGGCGAGTCTACAAACACGTCGCGGGTGTCTACATCACAACCGGATCGGGACACCGTATCTCGAACTGCACGATTACCGATGTCCCGCGTTACGCGATCTCCTTCAAGTCCTTCAGCGCCAACGCATATTCGCACAACAACATTGCTGAATACAACGAGATGCTGCGCACGAATCTGGAAACCAATGACACGGGGGCCATCGAGACGCTGGGGCGCGACCGGAAACCAAGCGGGAATATTGTCCGCTACAACCTCATCCTGGATGTCGTGGGAATGAAGCACACGCCCGACGGGAAACTGCTCTCTCCGCATTACACCTGGGGCATTTACCTGGACGATTACAGCAGTGGCACCCACGTCTACGGGAATGTGGTGGCCCGAACGGTCCGTGGCGGGTATCACAACCACCTGGGATTCGACAACATCGTCGAGAACAACGTCTTCGTGGATGGCACGCTGTATCAGGCCGAATGGAACGGGCGTTCGGACATGCGCCGCAATGTCTTCCGCCGGAACATCGTCGTGTTCTCCAATCCGGAGGCCGTCTACATCAGGTCCGGAGGTTGGGATCCCGAGGTACTTCAGGAGTGCGATCGGAACATCGTCTGGCATACGGCGGAGGACCTGGCGACAAGCGAGCGTAAGATGACCCCTGCGGGAACGTGGGCACAATGGCGCAAACTGGGCTTCGGGAAGCAGTCGTTACTGGCGGACCCGAAGTTCCTGGCCCCGGAGGCAGATGACTACCGCCTGGCCGCCGATTCCCCCGCTCTCGGACTCGGTTTCATGCCGATCCCGTTCGACCGAATTGGCGTGAAAGGGTACACCCGATGAGACGCGAATCGAGCAAGTCCAGCACCACGGCAACTAGCGAAGACGCCCCGTGGCTTGAGCGCGAAGACTGGGCCAACGGCCGGGTCCTCTCAACCAACCGGGCGGAGGCCATTGGCGCAGTCCTGTTCGCCGGGGTGTGGGACGCGATATCTTCAGTGGTTGCGTTCTTCGCCATTCCCGACCTCTGGAACCAGGGCAAGAAGCCGCTGATCCTCGTGGTAGCAATCTTCCCGGTAATCGGCGTCGTTCTGGCCATCTGGGCGCTGCGCTGCGTCATCCGCCTGATCAAGTTCGGTACAACCGTTTTCGAGCTGGACACCTGTCCGGGAGTGGTGGGACGAACCCTCGAGGGGGCCCTGCTTCTCCCTGTTGCGCTGCGCGGGGCAGGGGATATGCTCCTGTCGCTTGACTGTGTCAAACGCGTAACCACGCGCCGACATACGGGGAACGGCTCCCGGAGTCACACCAGTGAGATCATCGAGTGGCAGGACCGTGTGGAGCTGTCACTGACCGGCGCAAACGTGCGACAGGGGAAAGTCGCACTGCCGGTTCGCTTCCACATTCCAGCCGAAGCCCTGCCTACCACGCCCGGCTCACCAAGCACAAGAATCCTCTGGCGCCTGATCGCGAGTGCCGATGTTCCGGGGGTGGATTTCGGGGCGCGTTTTGAGGTCCCTGTGTTCTGTACGGAAGACAGCCCCACTCCAGGCGAAGAGGAGGCAGAGCCCCAAAGCCAGTGGGCCACTTCGGCCAGCGGCACACCGCGCAGCCTGGACGAAGACCTGTCCCGCGTGGGAATCTTCGTCGAGCGTCCTCCGAATCGCATGCAGGTTCAGTTCCGTCGCGCCAGATGCAAGACGGGAGCGGCGATGCTCACCGGCTTCGCCGTCCTGTGGACCGGCGTCTGTATTGGGCTGTCCTACTCCGACGCCCCAATTCTCTTCCCCATCATGTTCGGGCTCACAGACCTGCTGATCGTGTGGGGGGCGTTTGATGCATGGCTGTGGCATGGGCGAGTGAGGGTGGGACCGGGGCGGCTTGAGTCACGAGCCGGAATCTTCATCGCCACCACGAAACAGTTCCAGGCCGGCGAGATAAGGGGCATCGGAGCCAGCAGAGGGACACAGTTCGGCAACACGGTCTTCTACCGCATCCGGGTCCGTCCCAACGAGGGGAGTCCGGTAACGATCGGCAAGTACATCGGCAACCGCCAGCTGGCCGATGCGTTGGCAGAGGAGATCCAGCAGTTCTTGACCGGCAATGGGGGACAGTCCGGAGAGTGACGCCGAATCACGGTCGGTAGAACGCGCCTTCGATGAAGCAGTCCCCGCTGGCGTCGTTCGTGTAGTAGACGGTCAGCACGAGACCGTCATCGAGCTCAAGACTCACCGGGTAACCCAGATCCCAGGATGGAGCCCCCATTCGCAGGATGATCTCGTCCGCCAGATCCCACGTCACGCCGTTATCCCGGCTGAGAACGGCCCGGACACCGTAAGGCTGGTATCGGTAGCCATAGGTCATCAGCAATCGTCCGTCCCGCAGTGGGAGCACGTGCTGCGGGAAGCCACGTACCCCGAGGCGCTTCGGCTTCGTCCACGTCCGCCCTCCATCGGTTGAGCGACACTGGCGCACATAGCCGTCGCTGTTCACACGGAGGGAGGCAAGCCACGTTCCGTTCGGCAGCGCAGCCAGGTGCGGCTCGCCGAAAACGGGCACGCGCTGGTCTGTACTTGGTTCCCATTCCGATTCCGCCACCACCGCCCACCGGGTCCACGTTTCGGCTTCAGGCGAGTTCTGCCAAAGCTGAATCAGGCGCCGTGGTTTGACCGTGCGTGACGAGATGTAGAAGAGCTCACCACTCGGCAGGACCACCGGGCCATGCGGACTGAACGCGGGAAGGGAACGGCGCTCGCCCCACGTCTTCCCCCCATCGCTGGACAGGACGAGCAGGCGCCCGGTGTAGGTGTTGAATCCGTCCCGCCCGATTCGGGCGCTCTGTTCGGCGTATTTCTCTTTGAGCGACGGCGTTGACATCCAGCTGTTCCACGTGTTGAAGGTGACAAGCGTGTTGCCGTCAGGAAGCGTGTGGATCGAGGGATCACGTTCATCGGAAGGGGTGTCGACAACTGTCTCAGGCGGTCCCCACGTGCGGCCATTGTCTCCCGACCGTACGAGGGCAATCTGACCAAAGGGACACACGTGGGCAACACCATCGCGGTACACGACCGCAAGCTGACCACCGGGCAGGCGGGTGATTCCGGGGAATGCGAAATGCCGCCCCTTCCTGCGAGCCACAGTCACGTGGTCGGTGGCCACCCGGCGGGTCTGGACACCCTCGTTTGAAGGGACGAACGTGATGCCTTGCAGATAGACGCGTTCGCCAACGGTCTCGATGACGAGGCTGCGGTCGTCGAGGACCTGGTCGGTCCGCCAGGGAACGTCCTGGTCGTAATGGAGCGCTTTCGTGGTCTCAGCTGTCCGCACAACATCAACGGCCTCCTCATCGGCAAACCGAATGCCGATCGCAGAGACAGGGTCCACGGCCCGCATGTTCAGGATGATGTCATACCGCCCCTTAAGCTGGGGATCGTAGGTCAGAGGAGCAGGCTTGCCCACACTGTTAAGCACCGCCGGGGTCCAATTGGGATAGCGCAGTAACCAGAAATCAGTATCTGAACGCTCCCCCGCGGCAGGAACCAGCCACGTGTTCTCGGCCTTCGCGCCCTGCCCCCTGACTTTGATCACTGCCCGAGGCTGGAAACGACTGAAATCGGCGTGACGCCACTCGGGCTGGATAGCCCCCGGCACCCGACGCGACACAAGCCCCGAGCCGGGAAGAGGCCCGGAACTCGCGGCAGGAACAAGCGAGAGCCCCAGAACAAGGGTCCCGATTCCGGCAAGAATGGGCGACATGATTTGGCAACGGCACATGGCAGACTCCCCATGGATGTAGAGCGGTAGATTGCATATGTAGTCTGTCCGCCTCCCTTCGTCAACCCGTCTCCTGGACCACTGGCGTTCCCGAGGGTCTCGGCTATGCTGACTGACGCGTACCCCTTGACTGCACCCTTGGGGTACCGGCAACATCGGATGCAATGAACGAGGGACCCGAACAGTGAAACAGCTCTCCTTCCTGATGTCAGTGGCATGCCTCATCGCCGCCCTGACCTGTTACCGTGCGGCTGCGACCGTTCTCTTCGTGTCTCCTCAGGGAGACGACGGAAACGCTGGGACAACCCAGGCCCCGTACGCCACCCTTTCCCGCGCCAGGGATGAGTTGAGAAGGCACAAACCGGATGAGGGGGCCGTCGTCGAGGTCGCAGGTGGCGACTACCTGCTTCCGGAGCCGTTCGAGTTGACTGCGGCGGATGCCGCCCCGGAAGGTAAGCGGATCGAGTACCAGGCCAGGCCAGGCGAAACGGTCCGCCTGTTCGGAGGAACCGAAATCACCGGCTTCCGACCGTTCAAGGGCAGCGTACTGCAGGCAGACGTCTCAGCCCTCAAGCTGAACGAAATCCCCCCGATTTCCTACGGCCGATACTCAGGCAACGCCCCGGGGTTCGAGATCTTCTTCCAAGGCAAGCGCCTGCCGCTGGCCCGTTGGCCAAATCAGGTCCCGGGGGATGCACGCTGGGGAGAATGGTCCCGCATCCCCAGGACCACTGAGAAAACGAAGCTCTGGTTCCATTACAGCGACGAACGAATCTCAGCCTGGAAACGACCAACGGATGCCCAGATCCACTGGTTCCCCTGGTACAACTACATGGACCAGTACGTCGGGATCAAGTCGATCGATACGACAGCCAAGGTCATCCACCTCGCTTCACCAGCCAGTTACCATGTGCAACCCGGACGGCGTTTCTACGTCCGCAACGTCTTCGAGGAGCTCGACGCCCCTGGAGAGTGGTTCTTGGACCGAGAGAAGAGCATCCTGTACCTGTGGCCCCCCGCCCCGCTCAATGAGGGGATTGTGGTCGCCTCCCGGTTGGCCACAATCGTGCATATGAACGGGACGAGCCGGACCACAATCCGGGGCTTCACGATCGAGTCCTGCCGTGGTGATGCCGTGGTGGTGGAGGGAGGCAGCGACAACCAGCTGGTCAGTTGCGTGGTCCGCAACGCCCTTCAGGACGGCGTGTCGATCCGGAGCGGCTCACGCAATGGCGTGCTGAGCAGCGACATCCACAATGTGGGCCGCCGAGGGGTGCTCCTCGGTGGCGGGGTCCGCGAGTCCCTGACCCCCGCCGGGAATTACGTCAGAAACTGCCACATCCACCACATGAGCAAACTCCTCCACACTTACGCTCCGGGGATCCAGATCACCGGTTGCGGCAATCTCGTGCAGCACAACCTGATCCACGACGGGCCACACATGATCATGGGGTTGGCCGGCAACGACCATCTGATCGAGTACAATCACATGCACCACGCCATGATCATCACGAGTCACGGCGGCGCGTTTTACTGCGGCCGCGATTTCACCGCCCGTGGAAATGTGATCCGCTACAACATGCTCCACGATGTCAGCGGCTACGGCATCGACCGGGTCGACAAGCAACGTGGCGTCTTCATCTATTCATCCCCCGTTCGCTCGCTGCCCGGAGCATTCGGCATACATCTTGACGACCAGATCAGCGGCTTCCACATCCACGGCAATATCTTCTATCGACTCGCGCACGGGGTCATACGGGCGGGCGGTGGGCGCGACATCGTCATTGAGAACAACATTTTCGTCGACACGGGTTGGGCCGTCCATCTCGACAGTCGAGGCATGGGCTGGCAGAAGAAGTCCCTTCGTAACGGCACCCTCATGAAACGGCTCAAGGCAATGCCGTACACAAATCCTCCCTGGAGTGAGCGCTACCCCGAACTGGTCGATGTCACGAATGACCGCTTCGGCGAACCGGTCGACAACGTCGTGCGGCGGAACATCTTTCTGCAGAAGGAGCTGCTCTACAACTTCACGCGTGTCCCAAGCGACCGTTTCACGGTGGATTACAACCTCATCTGGCGCGGCGGAGAGGATATCCGGGTAACCGGGAAGACATACAGCCCGACGGCGGGGGGCGTGGTCTCCCTGACGGAGTGGCGGAAGCTGGGGTTCGACACCCGCTCGGTCGTGGCTGACCCACAGTTCATTGCCCCCGCGAAGGATGATTTCCGCCTCCGGCCCGAGTCCCCGGCCTGGGGCCTCGGCTTCCAACCTATCCCGGTTGACAAGATAGGTCTCTATGCCGACAAATCGCGGCCCGAGCCCCTACCGTCAATGGACCGCCGAAGGATGACCAACGAACGCGTCATCGAGGAGTACCCCATCCCGGATTTCGTCCCCGCCGAACAACGCAACGTCGAGATCCGGGCTCTTCAGACCAATGCGGAAATCACAGTCGATGGCGTGCTGCACGGCGCGGAGTGGGCAGGTCTGGATCCGAAACGCGCCCTCACTATGACCGAAGACTACCGGGGCAATCCGGTGACCTACAAGAGCCGGGCCTGGGTCACGCACGACGGTCGGAATCTGTGTGTTGCGGTGCGGAATGCGGTCAACCCGAAACGGCCGCTGACCGCCACGACTCGCTGGGGCCGCGATGACGCCGTCGAGCTGGCCCTGCAGAGCGTGAGTGACGGCGCCCCGACTCCCATCATCGTCTTACGCGGCTACCCAAATGGACACCATGACATCTGCAAGGATCCGGGCACGCCACTCGCAATCATGGGCCGCGTCCGCGAGGCCGCGGCTTTCGCGGCTGGGACGCCGGATCGGGGCACGTGGGAGGCAGAATGGGTCATCCCTCTTGAAGCACTGGGCATCCCCTATCCTCAACCGGCGAGAGAACCACAGATCCGCCTCAACGTTACGACCCGGAAGGCCGCATCCAACGAGTGGGTGATGTGGGTCGCCACACATGGGAACAGTTGGCGAGTCGAAAACGCTGGCGTGGTCATCCTGGGACTTCCGGGCGGGGGTTGACCCCCGAAGTGGCCGTTCTGTGCTTCAGCTAGTCAGGTGGCGACCCATCGGCCCATACCGTACGGGCCGCAGTGCGGGAGGGTGCTGCTCCAACCATGCTGTGACAGCTGGAGGCGGAGAGTCGGCCAAGTCGCGAATATCTCGAGCAAAGACGGTCGGCTTCGAGGCGAAACGAGCCAGTATCTTCTCGAGAGTAGCGAAACCGTCCGCCAGGAAATGGCAAAGAGGATGAGCCAGGACCGTGGCGAGACCACCGATTCGATCGATGCGCTCCACCTGCTCGATGACCTTCTCCCCCCAATCCTCGATGGTGTACGAGACGGCTCCGAAATCATCAGCACCGTAGCTCCGTCGGTTCACCTCTTCGACATACTCAGGTGTTCTGTGAGCATGGTAGAGGTGATCGTGGTCCGGGATCACGTTGATGGGATGTGTAATGAGTCCGAAGTCGATGGTGCGAGGCCAGACCGAGTCACTCTCCACATCATCCGAAACAAGCTTGATTCCATGCTTGGCCAGGAGTTCGTGCGAATTTGAGTCCACCATATAGCTGTGCGCCCGCCAGGAAACGATCTCAGCCCCACCCCGTTCCTGAGCAACGCGTATCATCTCACCGATATCCCAGTCCTGAAACCACTTCGGTCCGTTCCACAGCCCCGTCTGCTCACCGTAGGCGTCGAAGCACTCGCGTGGAAATCGTGCATTGAACATGTGCCCCCCAACCTCCACCAGAGGGTGGGTGACCACCGGCTCCAGATCACACCACTCGTCCCTGAAACACCCTCCGCACACGTAGAGTGTGGCCTTTACGCCGTAGCGCGCAAGCAACCCGACGTACTGCTGAGTGATTCGCGTCTCCGTCAGTGCAGAGTCCGAGATGTGCTTCTGGTCATTAATCTGGAGCGACATGGGATGGACATCACCGGTGAGGCAGATCATCGCGGACTTCTCCTGGTATCGGCGGGACTCAGACACACCATGCAGCGCCTGGCGTGGAGTTCAAACGAGAGCGCCACGCTCCATGTGATGCCCCCCGTGCCGGGAACAAACAAAAACGCCCGGGCCGACGACGGCCCGGGCGTTGGATATCTACAAGCAACCGGTCAGGTAGCTCTACTTGGCGAGTGTCTCGCGCACCATACTGAGCGTGCCGGCACTGCCGAGGTACTCGTTCTTGGCGGCGATGAACTTGGCATACTCACCCATGAAGATGGTGCCAGGCTTGCGCAAGTCGAACTGCTCGGGCTGCTCCTTGAAGAACTCGCGGTGTACACGGGTCCAGACCAAACGACCGTCAGTGTCGATGTTGATCTTGGTGACGCCGAGCTCACTCGCGCGCTTGAACTGCTCAGCATCCACACCCTTGGCACCGGCGAGCTCACCGCCGGCAGCATTGATCCGGGCAACTTCTTCCTGCGGCACAGAGCTGCTGCCATGCATGACCAGCGGGAAGCCGGGAACCTGACGTTGAATCTCCTCCAACACGTCGAAGTGCAGGCCCTGTGTTCCACTGAACTTGAAGGCGCCGTGGCTCGTCCCGATGGCGCAGGCCAGGCAATCACAGCCGCTTCGCTCGATGAATTCCTTGGCTTGGGCCGGATCAGTCAGTTTCGCATCCGCCTCATCCACCGAGACATGCTCCTCAACGCCACCCAGCTGGCCCAGCTCGGCCTCAACAGAAATGCCCTTGGCATGAGCGGCTTCCACCACACGATGCGTCGCGGCAATGTTGTTGTCGAAGTCCTCATGGCTTGCATCGATCATGACCGAGCTGTAGAACCCGCTCTCAATGCAGTCGTAGCAGGTCTCCTCATCACCGTGATCCAGATGCACGGCAAAGATCGCCTCGGGGAAGACCTCTTCCGACGCCCGAATCAAGTATTCGAGCATGGCCTTGTGCGTGTAGGACCGAGCGCCTTTGCTGATCTGGATGATGAACGGGGCCTGGCTGTCCAGGCAGCCTTGGAACAGGCCCATGCACTGTTCAAGATTGTTGATGTTGTACGCGCCGATCGCAAATTTCCCGTAGGCGATCTCGAACAGTTCTTTGGTCGTGACGATCATGATGAGTCGCTCTCTCTCTTGATTGAACGCGGCCGAATACGCAGGTCTGCCGGCTCCGGGCAGCCAAAAACTCCCAAAGGCACAGTTGCCTTGAGTTGTGGGTCATGTACTATATATCGCCTGTATCTGTCTGTCATTGCGTGCCAATGAATCGGAGAGTTCCGCTGTGCGTTTTCAGTGTCCTCATTGCCTGGGAATTGTGGCCATAGAGGATTGTGAGGCGGGGGAAGCCGTCGCGTGTGGTCACTGCGACAACGCTCTCGCTGTGCCCAACTCACCCTTTTCTCCCGGAGCCGTGATCGGCGACTTCGTGATCAGTAAGGAACTGGGCGCCGGAGGAATGGGCACGGTTTTTCTGGCCCACCAGGTATCACTGGACCGAGATGCGGCCCTCAAGATCCTCCATCCCCAATTCTCGGCCGACCAGTCCTATATCGCCGACTTTATTCGCGAAGCGCGATCGGCCGCTGCACTGAACCATCCCAACATCGTCCAGGCCTACGCCGTCGGAGAGGATTCCGGTATCTATTACTTCGCGATGGAGTACATCGCCGGAACGACCCTCAAGCAAGTTCTGATCCACGGGGGCCGGATCGTCGTCGACCGAGCGGTTGCCATCGCCACCGAAGTAGCCGAAGCGTTGGACTTTGCCTGGACAAACCAAGGCCTTGTCCACGGTGACATCAAGCCCGACAACATCATCCTGACCAGCGACGGCAAAATCAAGCTTGCGGACCTCGGGCTGGCCCGCAAAGTCAGCGAGATGGGGGAAGAGGGCCCCGAGGAGTTGTTCGGGACCCCACAGTACATCTCCCCCGAACAGATTCTGGGAGGCAAGGCGGATGTCCGAAGCGACATCTACAGCCTGGGAGCAACCCTCTATTACACGCTGACGGGCAGATTCCCATACTCCGGCGATACACCGACTGACATCGCCCGCAGCCACCTGGCCAATCCCCTTCCTCCCATCTCCGGGCTCGTCTCTGATGTCCCCCCGGCGGTCGAGCATGTCGTTGGCGTGATGCTGGCAAAGCGACCGGACGAACGTTATGCCGACGCCATCGCTCTGGTCGAGGACCTGAAGATCGTCGCGGAAGGGGGAGCACCAACCTATCCCCTGAGTCCGGAAAGCCAGCTGCCGATCCCGTTTGAGACGGATGATGGTGAGGAGGAAGCCCCCGTGGCCGCACTCGAGGCCGAAGCCGCCGCCGTGATGACGGCAGAACCTGCGGAAGCCGAGGTCATTCCCGAGCCTCCGCCGGTCGAAGCGGCGCCAGTAGCGGCGGCGGGAGCCGAGAGCGCGCCGACCGAGTCCAAGCGCCGGCTCAAGATCTCCTCGGGAGGCAGCAAGAAGCTCAAGTTGGGCACGAATACCGTATCAACCCCCGTTCCGCCGACAGCGTCTGAGCAGGAACAGCCCGAGGAAGACGGCGACCAGGTACTCGTGACGCCCGGCCCACGGCGAATGGGTTTCGGCAAGGCGATTGTGATCACATTGACCATCTCTGCCGTTATCGCCGGCATGGCGACGGGAGCAGTTGCTCTGCTCGTCGGCGGACGGGAAGACGCGACGGGAGACGGACGCCCGGTCCAGACCGCCGTTTCCCGGAGCGAGAAGAACGCCTTGGCAAAGCTCCAGGACCTGATTGACTCCGGCGCCGCGGATGAGGAGGTCCCCTCTGAAGCATCTCGCCTGCTGGCCGACGGATCTCCATGGAAGCAGGCGGCTCGAGAGACGCGTGCCGTGGCAGGACCGGTTACGGAACGGCAGGTGCGCTCCCTGCGCCAGGCCCAACGGGAAGCCGAGCTGAAGCAGTGGGCCGCCGAAGCCGAACGACTTGAGCTTGAGGCAAAGAAGGCGAAGGAGGAGGAAGAACGCCTGGCCCGTGAAGCAGAGGTACGCCGCCGCAAGGAGGCGGAACAAGCCCGGAAAGCAGCTGAGCAACGACAGCGGCGTGATAAGCTGGTGGCCCAACAGAAAGGGCTGCGCTGGGAAGCCGTCGACCTTTGCCGGGAGCACAAGTACGACGATGCAAAGATCCTGTTTGGGGCCATGGCGCAATCCAGGGATCAGGAATTCGCCGAGTGGGCCAAGGGAAAGACTGCCTGCATCGCCCTGGCGGATAAGGCGTTTCATCTTGTCTTCAATACGAAGGACAAACTGAAAGGCACGCGAGTGACCCGGGCAGGCAAATCCGGCAAATGGTATGTGGTTGATATTGGACGCCGTTCCATCAGGATCCAGGCCAAAATCCAGAAATTCAGCCAGGGGAAAGACACGTCTCAAGTGGCTTCGGCGAAGATCGCACTGCGGGAGGTCCCTGACAAAATCATGTGGGAGCTCTGTCGTGCCTCCTGGGCCAAGGATGAGGGGGATGAGAAGGAACTGAAGCTCTACTTCGGTGCCTATCTGACCTCGAGAGGGTCAGCTTTGTCAACTGCCCGAACGCAACTGACCGAGTCCGGCCGCGATGCGGAGACGGCCCCAATACTGGAAGAGATTTCGGTCCTCGGTCCTGTGGTTCGGGCTCGCCAATGGGAAGCCGCCTTGAGACAACTGAAGCTCTACGTCAACCAAGGTGACATGAAACTGGCCAGGCGATTCGCCTCGCACATCAAGCAGCGTTTCCCCGGGGAGTTCGCCGAGGCAGAAGGCACGGTGAGAGGGATACTGAATCAGTGACCCCGCCAGGGCTCGAGGCCCGCGTTCCGCCGCGTGTCCCGGCAGATGCTCATCAACCATCGATTCGCGAATGGAACGAAACTCCCCCTCGGCACTACTCGAATGCGGATAGCACACATTTCCGATATCCATGTCGGGCTACCCCCCGACGGCATGAAGTCACTCGTGGATAAGCGCATCCTGGGGACGCTCAATTTCCTCCTCAGACGCCGCAGAAAGATCCACTTGGACTGGCTCGCCGGCGCGGTCGACCGACTGCAGGCTCTCCAACCGGACTGGATCGTGTGCACGGGGGACCTGACGTCGGTCTCCTCACCCCTCGAATTCGCCTTGGCCGAGGGCTTCATGGCCCCCCTCCTGGAGCTGTGCCCCGAGCGCTTCCTCTACGTGCCGGGGAACCATGACGTCTACGTCAGCGACCGACGCTGCGAGAAAGCCCTCGCTCACGCGTTCTCCTATCTGAACAGCCAACGCTGGGACCTGACAGACTTGCCCGTGGAATTCTCCCACGGGGAGACGCGGTTCTTTGTTGTGCAGGAGTGCCTGCCGACCAACTGGTTCCTCTCTTCCGGACGAGTCCCGGAAGAAGCAGTCGACACGCTGCTCGGCTGGTTGGATCAACCCCGCCAACCAGGGGAGAAACGCGTTCTTGTTGGGCATTTCCCGCTCCTGGACGGACACGGCCGGGCACTTGGACGCAGGCGGCGCCTCGCCAACGCAGAGGGACTCCGCCAAGCTCTCGCGGACGGTAGGCTGGACGTCTCCCTGTGCGGTCACATACACTCCCCGTTCACCCGGAGAGAGGAAAGCGGTTCACTTGAGGTGTGTGCCGGTGCACTCACCGTCGCCGGCAAGATAAACCTTGTGGAAATTGCCCCAAATGAAGGCAATGTGTCACAGACTTGGTTCGACATTTCAGATCCACGGATAGCTGAGGGAGTATGAGTAATGAAGCATTTTCTGGCGTTTGATCTGGGTGCGTCCAGTGGGAGAGCCATCTTGGGCTCGGTGGGCGACGGGAAGGTGTCTCTGGAGGAGATGCACCGCTTCTCGAACGGCCCCATTGAGATAGAGGGACACCTGTACTGGAATCTTCTCGGTCTGTTTGATGAACTGAAGACCGGATTGCGCAAGGCACTGGAATCAGGCGTCGTCCTCTCCGGGATGGCAGTTGATACCTGGGGCGTCGATTTCGCTCTGATCGACAAAGACGGTGCGTTCCTGGGCTTCCCCAACAACTACCGCGACCCGCGTACAAACGACATCTACCCTTACGTGTTCTCGAAAGTCCCCCGCGAAGAGCTCTACGCCCGCACGGGGATCCAGTTCATGAACTTCAACACGCTGTTCCAATTGGCGGCCATGGAACGAGACGGCGTTCCCGCCCTGGGGGTGGCCGACAGGATGCTCATGATGCCGAATGCGCTCACGTATCTGCTTTCGGGAAACGTGTCAGCCGAATACACAATCGCGACAACAGGTCAGGCCTATGACCCCGACGGCAAGGACTGGGCCTGGGACATCATTGAGAAACTGGATCTGCCCAAAGAGATCTTCCCGCCGATTGCCGACCCATGCACGGTCGTCGGTGAACTGCGCTCCTGTATCTGTGAAGAACTCAACTGTGACCCCATTCCGGTGATCCTGGTAGGGAGCCACGACACCGCATCAGCCGTCGCTGCTGTCCCGGCCGACGGCACTCAGAACTGGGCCTACCTGAGCAGCGGAACATGGAGCCTTCTGGGAGTTGAACTGGATGAGCCGCTCATGACATCGGCGGCGATGGCGGCGAACTACACCAACGAAGGCGGAATCGCAGGCAAGATCCGTTTCCTCAAGAACATCATGGGCCTCTGGCTCATCCAGGAATCCCGGAATGAGTGGAAGCGTCGAGGAGAGAACTACTCCTTTGACGAGCTTGCGGACATGGCGATGGCATCTGAGCCCTTCCGCTCCCTGGTCGACCCCAATGACGAGAGCTTTGTGGCCCCGGGAGATATGCCGACCAGGATCGCCGACTACTGCCGGAAGACCAACCAACCCGTCCCTGAAACTCCGGGCCAGATCGTGCGGACCGCCTTCGAGTCGCTGGCCCTGCGTTACCGGCAAACCATCCTCGAAATCGAGGACATCACCGGTCAGAAAATCGATGTCCTCCACCTGGTCGGCGGAGGCAGCAAAGACGAGGTACTGAACCAGTTCACGGCCGACGCCATCCAGTGTCCCGTGGTGACAGGCCCGGTAGAAGCCACCGCGATCGGCAACATCATTGGGCAGGACCTGGCAGTCGGAGCGATTCCTGATCTCGTCGAGGCACGGAGTATTGTCAGGAACTCCACCGACTTGGGACAGTACGTGCCTCAGGGCGCGGCGGAGTGGGAGAGAGCTTACGCGAGGTACCGCTCTTTGGTCCCGTGAACAGCTTGAGATTTGTGCGCCTCAAACTACAGTATGTTGCCCCGCAACGCCTGTGCCTATTTCCCGCGACACAGGCTTTTTTGCAGCGAGTTAGGTCCGGAACAGTCTTGGGCGCAGTAGGCGATCAGTCGCCGCTGTTCACGGCGACTCGAAACAGGTGAGCTTTTTGATATGACCACGTCAGCCGATACTCCGGCCCCTCTGTGTCTCTACCCCGAACCACGTCAGGTGTCCCTTCTCGGCGGAGCCGCCGAACTTTCTGAAGACGTACGATTGGTGACCAGCAACGTCCTCCCTCTCCAGCGCAAGGCAATGCGCGGCATCCTGACAACGGCTGGGGTTCGGGTCGTAGCGAACAAGAAGAAGTTCATCATCGAAGCACAGGTCCTGGATCCAGCCGCTCTGGACATGAGTGACGTGCCGGAGGAAGCGCGCGACGAGTACTACGAAGTCGAAGTGCAGGACAACCGGGTGTTTGTTCGCACCGCCAGCCAGGCCGGCGCCCTCTGGGGCACACACACACTGGGAGCAATCTACCGCGCGGCTGCCCAGGAAATCCCCATCCCCAACATGCTGATTCGTGATTGGCCCGAGCTTCGTACGAGAGGCATCTTCGTCGAGAGCAAGTGGGGCCCGGACCGTATGGCTCTGGTAGACTGGCAGACCGTCATCGACCGTATCGCCGATATGAAAATGAACTGCCTGGGAGTTGGGATCTACGGATGCTGGGGAAACTGCAGATACGAAGGAAAGCCGACCGAATTCCTGATGGTCCCTGTGCCGGAGAACGAAGAACTCAAGACAGAGAAGCACCTCCGCTGGTTCTCGCCGGACGACGAGGAGTGGTGCGAGGAAGACTACCTGCCGGAAATGTTCGAGTTCGACTTCCTCGGTGATGTGGTCGCCTATGGACTCGAAAAGGGCGTGACCGTCGTTCCGTTCGTGAACAGTCTCGGACACAACACGATGATCCCCCGAGTGATGCCCGAAGTGTCGGCCAAGAACGAAGATGGTTCGCCCCGCGGCATCGGGTACTGCCTGTCCTCCCCGAAAACGCGGGAATTCCTTGAAACCTTCTACGGCGGAATTATCGAACGCTACTTTGAGGGCCAGACCAAGCTCTTCCACGTGCAGTTGGATGAAGTGTGGCCGGACTATCCCGACCCCGATGACGCAAGCAAGCGGGTTGACCCCTGGTGCGAGTGCCCCGAGTGCAAAGCCAGGGATTCCGAAGAGAACCTACAGGAATACATCGTCTGGTTGGTCAAGATGCTGACCGAGAAGGGCGTGGAACGCGTCGTCATGTGGAACGATCAGCTGACCCGTCACATGGACGCACTGGACGAGACATTTGTTCAGCGTTTGAAAGACGCGGGAGTGGAAGACCGGTTGATCCTTCACTGGTGGTGGTACTCCAACGACCAGCTTAACGACAAGACGCGAGTCTCCCTGGGCAAGGACCATGGACTGCCGGGCTGGGTTGCGCCAATGACCTGCTACTTCAACTGGGAACGCTATGACCTGCGCCGGAAGAACATCGAGATGATGCTCGAGATGGCTCATGCCGAGGGGGCCGAGGGAGCCGTCTCATACGCCGTTCACGACCCCGGATGGAGTGACCACGAGGCCCTCCTGGCCGCGTACGCCTGGAACCCGGAGGCCACCGGAACCGAAGCCGAAGAGCTCGAACGCTGGGCGATAACACGCTTCGCGGGACAAGCTCAGCGCGTCGTTGAATCTATCCTGGCGATCCAGGAGGCCTCCTCGATTCCGGCCATTGCCCACACCTACAACTACCGCTACACATACTGCCACACAGACGCGGCCTTCCCACGGGCGTACCCCGGAGAAGCGCTGGACAAACTGGAAGCATGCGATGATGTGGTTCCTCAGCTCCAGCGCGTCATCGAACTGGCTGAAGGAGCTGCCGAAGCGTTCCGCGGCATGGGCGATGAACCGGCATTCGGTAACAGCGAAAAGGCAACGGTGAAAAGCCTCATGGGGGAAGCAGCACGCTTCCAGGCTCTCGCCAGCAGTTTCCTGTTCTTCCTCGACGCAAGGAAAGCGCTCGCAAAGGGAACAGTCGGCGATGAATTGACCTCACGGTATGATGTGTTGCGCGAAGACCTGCTCTCTGACCTGGCTGTGATCGAGAAGAACAAGCCGGACTGGGTCGTACCCGCTACGCTGCAGGCCCTGAGCCTCCTCCTGGCGTTCCTGGATCAGTTGAACGGTGATCTCAAGGACGTCGTCGCGGGGAAGCTGTCCGCAGAAGGCGTACGCTGGACCGTTGCTGACTGAGCAATCGCAGCGAACAACTGTTTCAGTCGCTTCCGGTGTGCTGCCCCAGGGCCACCGGGAGTGCTGAATGGTAGCTCGAGTCTCCGTCGGGAGGCCACGACCCCTGTTTTTCTCCCTTTCACTCACCCGCCAACGATCGGGCTCTGGCCGCAAGAAGGGAATGGGGCATGCTTCTCGGTATCGATCTCGGCACATCGGCCATGAAGGTCATGCTCTTCGACCCGGCAACGGGAACGTATGTGCTCGAGCGTGAACCCGTCGCGATTGAGCAGCCCACCCCCGACCTGGCTGAAGCCCATCCCCAAGACTGGTGGAACGCGCTGGTCGCCATTCTGACCCGACTGCACCGGACACATGGGCAGGATCTTGGTGCCGTCCAGGCTGTGGGGCTGAGCACCATCTTCCCGGCCTTGATCCCAATGGATGCCGAAGGAACGCCGCTGCGGAAAGCCATCCTCTACTGCGACCGCAGGAGCATCGCCGAGGTCGAGGAGATCGCGGCGGCCCTCGGTCCTGAGGCTTTCGAGGAGCGCACCGGCAATCGGCTCACCCCCGGAACCTGCACACTTCCCGGTATCGCGTGGATCCGCAAGCACGAACCTGACGTCTTCTCCGCGACCCACACATTCGGACAGGCCAGCACCTATCTGATCAAGCGCCTGACAGGAGCCAATGCCCTGGACCTGACCCAAGCTTCACTCTCGGGGATGGTAGCGTCCGGACGTGAAAACGAATGGGATCCTGAGCTGCTTGAACTGGCGGGTGTCGCCCACGACCAGCTGCCGCGCCTGGTCTCCTCAGGAGAAGTTGTGGGTAGCGTTTCATCGATAGCGGCAGCAGAATGCGGACTCCCGGCCGGGATACCGGTGGTCGGCGGAGCTGGGGATGCTCCTTTGGCGGCCTTTGGCGGAGGAGTAGTTGGAGCCCATGAGCTCTTCTGTAGCGCCGGAACGACGGACTGCATCATGTTCACCGGCGATCGTCCCCCGAGCAACCCGGTATTCGCGAACATGCGCTACGTTTGCCCGGAACTGTGGGTATCTATTGGAACGATGAGCACGGCCGGCGCCTCGGTAAAGTGGCTCTGCGACGCGGTTCTGGGTTGCTCAGCCGATGAGCTGACCTCCCAGGCCGCCGGGGCCCCGGCGGGGAGTGACGGCCTCGTTTTCCTCCCCTACCTTCAGGGCGAGCGAACACCGTGGTGGGATCCCAAAGCTCGAGGCCTGTTCTACGGCCTCAACTTGACAACGGAGCGCGCGCACCTGTGCAGGGCCGTGCTCGAAGGAGTCGCCTTCGGCTGGCGCCAGATTATCTCTTTGCTGGAGGACGAGTACGCGTTCGAGGCAGCGAAGATCGTGGCTGTCGGCGGGGGCAGCACCAATGCCCTCTGGAACCAGATCAAAGCCTCGGTCCTCGGACGCCCCATCGCAGCGTTGGACTTCGCGGAGACAACCAGCTTGGGCGCAGCCCTCATCGGCGGCCTGGGAGCGGGTGTCTTCAGCACAGCAACCGACGCGTGCACTGCGACAGCTCCTCTCTGTCGAGCCACGACTGTTGAGCCCAATTCCGAGTGGACCGAGATCTACAACAGCTCCTTCGGAACGTACTGCGACCTCTACCCAACCATCGCCCCCCTGTTCCACTCGTAACGCACCCAACCAGGGACGGGAAGTCGTTCAGATAGGGGGTGTTGCCCAACTCTCCCATGCCGTCTGAGCTTGGATTTCGAGGAAATCGAGGCTACATTTCGTCCCTTGTATTGGTGAAATGCTGCAGACAGATTCCGGCCTTGTGGTCGTGATTGGCGGCCTGAATTGCTCCTCTGCCGCCTCGTTTGCGGTTGATGGCAATGCCGTCTGCAGCTTCGTTCCGTTCCCACAGGAGACCTGTCTGATGTCGTCTGAAACGATGGCCAAAGCCTACTCCCCGGCTGAGGTCGAAGCCAAATGGTACGGTGAGTGGGAGAGCCGCGGGCACTTCCGGGCAGATCCGACATCGGGAAAACAGCCCTATACCATCGTCATTCCGCCGCCTAACGTGACCGGAATGCTCACCCTGGGGCATGTCCTCAACAACACGCTCCAAGACATCCTGATCCGCTGGGAGAAGATGCGCGGTCGTGAAGCCTGCTGGGTGCCGGGTACGGACCATGCCGGCATCGCGACCCAGGCGAAGGTCGAAGCCCACCTGCGGGAAACCGAGGGCGTGACTCGCTATGACCTTGGGCGCGAGGCATTCCTCGAGCGCGTCTGGCAGTGGAAAGAGAAGTACGGGGGAACGATTATCCAGCAGCTGCGCCGGATTGGTTGCGCCTGTGACTGGGAACGGGAGCGTTTTACGCTTGATGAAGGTCTCTCCGACGCCGTGCTGGACGTTTTCATCCGGCTCTACGAGAAGGGACTGATCTACAAGGGCCACCGGATCATCAACTGGTGTCCGAAGTCGCGCACCGCGCTGTCTGACGAAGAGGTTATCTACAAAGAGCTTCAGGGACACCTCTGGTATTTCCAGTATCCGTTGTCGGATGGCTCCGCTCACATCACCGTTGCTACCACGCGCCCCGAGACGATGCTCGGCGATACCGGCGTGGCCGTGCACCCGGAGGATCCCCGCTACAAGCCATTGCTTGGCAAGACCGTCACCCTCCCCCTGGTGAACCGGGAAATCCCGATTATCGGCGATGAGTTCGTGGATCCGGAGTTCGGGACAGGCGCCGTGAAGGTGACTCCTGCCCATGATCCCAATGACTATGAGATGGGGCTGCGCCATGACCTCCCCATGATCAACGTCATGAACGATGACGGCTCCATGAACGAGGCCGCGGGAGACGCCTACCGCGACCTCTCACGCGAAGACTGCCGGAAGGCTGTTCTGGCGGACTTGGAGAAGCTCGGGCTCCTGCAGAAGACGGAGGACTACGTCCATCAGGTCGGCTTCTCAGAGCGTGGGTATGTGCCGGTGGAACCCCGGCTGTCCGAACAGTGGTTTGTCAAGATGAAGCCATTGGCGGAACCCGCCCTGAACGCGGTCACGGAGGGGCGCATTCGCTTCCACCCGGAGCGTTGGACCAAAACCTACCGGCACTGGATGGAGAATATACGGGACTGGTGTATCAGTCGTCAGCTCTGGTGGGGCCACAGAATCCCCGCCTACTACTGTCAGGGCTGTGAGCACATAGCCGTCGCAAAGATGCAGCCGGAATGCTGTCCGGAGTGCGGCTCGACAGGCCTCCGTCAGGATGAAGACGTGCTGGACACGTGGTTCAGCTCCTGGCTCTGGCCCTTCTCCGTGCTGGGCTGGCCGGAGGACACCCCTGAGCAGGCCTTCTACCCCACGAACTCACTGGTAACCGGCCCCGACATCATTTTCTTCTGGGTCGCACGGATGATCATGGCCGGCATCGAGTTCAAAGGCGAAATCCCCTTCGAAGATGTCTACTTCACGTCCATTATCCGGGACGAGAAGGGGCAGAAGATGTCAAAGAGTCTCAACAACTCTCCCGACCCGCTTGATGTGGTGGCTACCTACGGCGCGGACGCGCTGCGATTCACAATGGTCTACATCGCGCCCGTTGGTCAGGACATACGCTACAGCAACGAGAAGTGCGAACTGGGCCGCAACTTCGCCAACAAAATCTGGAATGCGGCACGCTTCCGGATGCACCAGGGAGACTGCTCAGTCAACTGGCAGGATCTGAGCGATCTCTCCGCCGACGAACTGCGCCCGGATGACCGCTGGATTCTCGCTCGGGCGAATGACACCGTCCGGGACATCACCGATGCGCTGGCCAACTTCCGATTCCACGAGATCGGGCGACTCCTCTATGAGTTCATCTGGAACGAGTTCTGCGACTGGTATTTGGAGTCCGCGAAGGCAGTGTTCAACGGCCCTGACGATGGGGAACGTAAGCTGACGTTGCGCGTCTTTGACCATGTCATGGCAACCTTCCTCCGCCTGCTTCATCCGGTCATGCCCTTCGTCACCGAAGAGCTCTCCCATCACCTCGGATTCCTGGCGGAAGACAACTCAATCATGGACGCCGAATGGCCTGCCCCGCTCACCGACGACGAGCTTGCGCGCCTCGGAGCGACGTCGGATCTCGTCACCTTGGTGACCGCCAAGTTCGAGATGATCCGCGCCGTCCGGAACGTGCGTGGTACTTACCTGATCCCGCCTGCCAAGAAGGTGGCGGTCGTGGTCGCTCCTTCCGCGGAAGAGACCACCCGGTTCCTGAGCGCCGACCTCTTGTCGCTGAAATCACTGCTGTACGCCTCCGAGGTAACCATTGACCCCGACTATGAAGCCGTTGGTCCGACCGGCGTAGCCCTGGGGCAGCTGGGAACGGCGTACATCCCGCTTGCGGACGTGATCGATGTGTCGGCTGAACGGGAACGCCTGGAAAAGCAGCAAAGCGAAGCGCTCGGGTTCATTGACAAGGCGCAACGGAAACTGGATAACGAGGGCTTCGTCTCCCGTGCCCCCGCAGACGTCGTGCAGCGGGAACGAGATCGTTTGCTTGAGCTCCGCGATAAGTTGAGTAGAATTGGCGAGCAGCTGACAGCGCTGCAATAGTCTGCGACAGTAGACCCGGAATGAGATGACTCCTACAGAAAGGGTGATATGATGGATCAGGAAATCCGTGACGTCCTGGAAGAACTTCGAGGCGCATTGCAGGCTGATGGTGGCGACTTGGAGGTCGTAAGTATCGAGGGAACGGATGTGCAGTTGCGCCTGAAGGGCGCCTGTGGATGTTGCCCGCACGCCCAGATGACATTGAAAAACGGCATTGAGCGCATCCTGCGTGAGCGCGTCAATGAGGAAATCGTCGTCGAACGCGCCGAGTAATGACAGCTTCGCGTTCGGCCCCCCTCCTGCAGCCGTGATCGGTCGCCCTGGACAGCGTCTGCTCAGGGCAGGCAGGAGAGGAGCGCCGCCGGACGCGACCAAACGCATGAAAGCTTCTCTCACATGAGACACACTATCTCTGTGCTGGTGGAGAACAAGTTCGGCGTCCTCGCCCGGATTGCCGGGCTCTTCAGTGGTCGCGGCTTCAATATCGAGAGCCTCACCGTAGGTCCGACGCACGACCATTCCCTGTCGAAGATGACGATCGTCACCACCGGTGAAGACGCTGTTCTCGAGCAAATCGACAAGCAGCTCAGCAAGCTGGTCAATGTGGTTCGGGTGACCGATCTGACCGGGAGCGGCTTCGTTGCCCGTGAACTCCTGATGATCAAGGTCAACGCCGCTGGGCCGGCCAGAAATGAGGTCATCCAGGTCGCCAACATCTTCAAAGGAAATGTCGTCCATGTTGAGCACGAAACGTTGGTCATTGAGTTGACCTCATCGTCTGAGAAGATCGACTCGTTTATCGCCCTGATGGAGCGGTTCGGCGTGGTTGAGCTTGCCCGGACGGGACGCGTCGCGATGGCCCGTTCCTCGGAACCGACCGAAGCGCTCGACATCACCCCGAGTTACCTGCGCCCCGAGTAGCGGCGGCCTTGGTGCCCCGCAATGCCACCACGGGCGGGGGCAATCAGGAACGGGATTTTGGCGATGACACCGGCTGGCCGTCAGCGCTCCGCTCTCTCGGCCGCTGAGGAGACCGGTCTCCTTGCCTCCGCCGGACTTCCGGGCTACTGTTGCACTATTGTCTCTTTGTGACGAACGCTGGGTGAGATGTTGGGAAAGGAAGACATATGCAGTCGATGCGTGCACGTGTTCTCGCGGGGATCGCAGTAATCGTGGTTGCGGGGTTCTCCGGATGCCGGACATCGGCCAACCGACGCGTCGTGGGCCTTCGCCTTAAGCCGGTCTACATGCTCATCCTCAAGGGGGACTTCTGGGAAATTCCGCTCGACTACACTGTGGCGGAATCCCACTACGCCGTCATGCGCGGAATTCGCAACCTTGGCATCGAGCCCCTTACATCTCGCCTCGACAAAGTGTCCGCAATCGTCGACGCCATCTTCGCCGACCAGGAGTTCCTGGAGGTGCATATCATGGCAATCGGCCCCTCGAAGGTCAGATTCAAGCTGCGTTGCGGATTCCATGACGAGGAAGAACGCACAAAGCTGATCTTCCGGAACATTGCGGCGTACTTCCCCGATACGGTTGACGTGAACGACCTGCCTGACGTGCATTTCGTGCGCCCCTTCCCGCCGCACGAAGACCTCTACCCCGAGGCAAAGAAGTACAACCTCCGCCCCCACGGCCGGTAACCATCCGGAACGTTGCCCGCCCACCTTGATCGCACGACCGCCTCAGGAAGGTGCACCGCCTCCCCGATATACCTCTTCGTGTACTCCGCAAGGGCTTCATTCGCCTTCGATCCGCTGGCCGGAACGCGGTCCTGACTCCGCGAAGCCTTACCCTCCTCCGGGCATTGTTCCCCGCCTGACCAATGGTATGGTAGACAATCCCACACATAAGGAGAGTAAAGATGTACAAAACAGCAGTCGTGGCATTCCTCGTAGTCGTCTTCGCCCTGTTCACAGTGACCTCGTCATTCGCAGCCGATCCGGCACAGGGCGGAGAATGGCTTCAGTTATTCAACGGGAGAGACCTCAGCGGCTGGAAGGTCAAGATCAAGGGACACGACCTGGGAGATAACGTCGGCAATACGTTCCGGGTTGAAGATGGTGTACTCAAGGTCAGCTACGACCAGTACGAGACCTTCGGGAACAAGTTCGGTCACCTGTTCTACGAGAAGCCGTTCTCCAACTACATCATCCGTTGCGAATACCGCTTCGTCGGCAAGCAGTGCCCCGGCGGACCCGGATGGGCCTTCAGGAA
This sequence comes from Lentisphaerota bacterium, assembly GCA_018676675.1. GTDB lineage: Bacteria > Verrucomicrobiota > Lentisphaeria > Oligosphaerales > JABHEG01 > JABHEG01. The sequence goes on along the minus strand of JABHEG010000390.1, from coordinate 32,460 downwards.
CAACGGGATCATGGTTCACGGGCAGTCGCCGGAAAGCATGGAGAAGGGGCAGAGCTTCCCGGTGTCCATCGAGGTGCAACTGCTCGGCGGGAAGGGCAAAGGCAAGCGTACCACCTGCAACCTGTGCACCCCCGGAACAAACGTTGTGCTGGACGGAAAACTCTACACGCGACACGGTGCGTCGTCCAAATCAGAAACCTACCACGGAGACCAGTGGGTGACGTGCGAAATCGAGGTCCGTGGCAATGAAGTCATCCGCCACAAGATCGATGGCAAGACTGTGCTGGAATACACCAAGCCTCAGCTCGACGAAAAGGACGGTAACGCCCGGAAGCTCATCACAGCTCAACAGGGCGACAAGATGCTGCATGGTGGAACGATTTCTCTCCAGGCAGAGAGCCATCCGTGCGAGTTCCGCAAAGTGGAACTGAAGGTCCTTAAGGACTAGAAATCGGACAGGAGAGAGTCATGCCTCCGGACCGACCCTCGCGCCCCAATGTTCTGCTGATCTGCACCGACCACTGGAGCGACATGTTTACCCGCCCAGCCGGGCATCCGGTAGTCATGACCCCCACGATCGCACAGCTGGCCAGAAGCGGCACACGGTTCACGCGGGCCTACTCCGCATGCCCGTCATGTATCCCGGCCCGGAAGTCGCTGATGACCGGCTTGCGGCCCCGTACGCATGGCGACCGCGTGTACCGGGATCATGTCCCCCTGCCACCGGACCGCCCAACCCTCGCTCAGTGCTTCCGTGACGCCGGCTACCAGGCCCACGCGGTCGGCAAAATGCACCTCTGGCCGCAACGCGAACGAGCCGGTTTTGACGACGTGTTGCTCGAGGAACAGGGACGCCACCAGTTCCAGGACATCCCAGAAGGTGTGGCCGATGACTGGGAGCTGTTCCTGATCGAGCAAGGCCATACCGGCGAAGAGTACGCAGGCGGCATGACGCACAATGATTGGGTGACCCGGCCATGGCATTTACCTGAACGCTGCCACCCCATTAATTGGGCATGCCGTGAAATGTGCAAGGTGATCCGGCGTCGAGATCCTCGGAAGCCGGGCTTCTGGTACCTTTCATTCTCTGCCCCACACCCGCCAGTGACCCCGTTGCAGAGCTACATGGACCTCTACCGCGACGTGGAGATTGACATGCCCGTCATCGGTTCCTGGGCCCAGGATTTCGACGCGCTGCCGTATTGCCTCAAGACACGCGGCTATCCCTCCGCACTGCACGGGGCCCGACCCCATGAGATCAGGCTGGCCCGACAGGCGTATTACGCCACGCTGACTCACATTGACCATCAGATCCGCACCGTCATCGGATACCTCCGTGAGGCGGGGTTGCTGGACGACACAATCATCGCCTTCACCTCAGATCATGGGCACATGGTCGGGGAGCACGATCTCTGGTCCATGACCCACTTGTATGAGGCTTCTGCGAAGATTCCACTCATCATCGTGCCGCCCAAAGGTGAGGAACGGCTCGGAGTAAACGCGGAAGACGACCGGTTCGCTGAGTTCGGAGACATCATGCCGACACTGCTGGACCTGGCAGGCATCCCGATTCCTCCCGGCGTAGACCAGCAGTCGCTGATCAGCAATCCCCCACGGGACTACCTGTACGGTGAACATGGTGAAGGTGTGTTGGCCCAGCGCATGATCCGTCAAGGGCGACTCAAGCTCCTGTACTACCCCGTCGGCAACGTGTTCCAGCTCTTCGACCTCGAAGCCGATCCTCGCGAGACGCAGGACCTGGCAAGCGTCCCCGCCTACGCCGCGGACCTCGACGCCATGAAGAATCTCCTGATAGAGAACCTCCTCGACAGCGATTTTGAGTGGCTGCAGAATGGCGAACTGGTGGGGTTGCCTGAGAAGACGTTCGTGCCCCCGTCAACCAAACATCTGATGGGCCAGCGTGGGATCCGTTTCTACTGACCAAGCCCGGCAGGGAGCAGGATATGGGCAGGTTCTCCGACGTCCTCGAGCGCGAGGTCAGACTCGAGTACATGAAGCCTGAGGACGTGTCCGCCGCCAAAGCCGAGAGCCCGTTTGTCTTCGTCCCATTTGGCTCCATCGAGTGGCACGGGTATCACAACGCCCTTGGCCTTGATGCAGTCAAAGCGCACGAGCAACTGATTGGACTTGCCGTCCGGGCCGGCGGAGTGGTCTTCCCCCCTGTCTTCTTCGGCTCCGGCGGCGGGCACGGTGGATGGCCTTCCACGTTCATGTTCAGGAAGGAGCCCCTCGTCGAGCTCGTCACTGAACTCCTTCAGGGCCTGGATCGGGACGGCTACGAGAAGGCAGTTCTTCTCTCGGGCCACTACCCCAACAAGAGCGAATTCCTCGACTCAGCTATTCGGCACTATCGGCAAGCCGGTGGCCAAATGGATGTTCTCGCCCTGGTAGAGAACCAGGTGGAGGGGGTGGGTGGGGACCATGCCGCAAAGTTCGAAACGTCCTTCATGCTCTACCTGCACCCGGACAAGGTGGATGTGCAAAGACTCAGGGCCGGACCGAATGATGACTGCGGCGGCCCCGGAGAACGCATCAACTACATGACCGATGAGTACCGCGGCCATCCGTGCTATGGACTCGTCGGCATCGACCCTCGAACGCATGCAAACAGCGCTGTCGGAGAACAGAGCACGACAGGCCTCATCGACTACCTCGGGCAGTGGCTCAACGGCAACGCCAAGGCCCTGGGCTAACCTGCCAGGAAGGTGTATCCACGCTCGCCGAGAGCCCGCCGCAACCAGACGCCATCCACTTCCCGGGGAGCAATCGTCTGTTGCACCGCGTTGGCTGCCGCCAACCCCACTGCCTGCCCCATGGCCATGCACGTTCCAGTCACCCGATAGGACGCGTGGGCTTCGTGGGTACCGGAAATGCAGCGACCGCAGACCAGTAACCCATCCACCCCTTTTGGCACAAGACAGCGATAGGGGATCTCGTATGGCTTGATCGGCGCATGATGGGGGGTGTTCGCGCTGTTACCATCCGGGGCATGGATGTCAACACAGAAACTGCAACTGGCCACCGCATCGGGGAATGTCGCTCCGCGCTGAAGGTCCTCCAGACACAAAGAGTACAGACCCCGAACGCGACGAGACTCGCGAATCCCCAGAGCTGAAGCGGTGTTCACGAGGCGCGCCTGTTCCCATCCCGGGATGGCCTGGAAAGCCCGCGACAACTTGCGTGCCTGGCGGCGCCCCTCGACCATGGCACCCGTCAGACTCTTGGGGTCAAGTGGATTGTACTCATAGATATGGGTAGCCTGAACGACTGCGGGGTGGTTGGGGACAGCGATGATCCACGGAGCGTAGTTGACTTGACCGAACGGCAGCTGCCAGTCACTGCCCAGGGCTGCAAGCGCCTCCTGCAGGGCTGGATACAGGTCTCTTGGGTGATGATTGCCTTCAACTCCGTCCAACTGGAACATGAGCGTCGCCGGCTGAACGAGACCATCCGACGAGCGGCCGAACGCCACCTCTGCCCCGGCCCCGGCAGCAACGTCACCGTCGCCCGTTGCGTCAATCACGATGGAAGCCAAAGCAGCTCGACGACCAGCCTTGCTCTCTGTAATCACGCCGGTAACGCGATGCTCATCCATCACCGGAGCAGCACACCAGGTGAAATAGCGGAAGTCGACACCGGCCTCCGCAAGCGTCTCCTCAAGGACACCCTTGAGTACTTCCGGGTTGAACGTCCAAAACCAGTCCTGCTTTTGCCAGCCTCCCGCGGCCTCCAGTCGCTGGACGAGCTCGGCTACAAGCCAGCCATTCTGCTGTTGGAAGAGGGGATTGACCAGCGCAGCGGTCCACATTCCTCCCAGCATCCCGAAACGCTCGAAGAGCACGGTTCGTGCGCCCTCCCGAGCAGCAGCAAGCGCAGCGCCGACCCCGGCCGGGCCGCCCCCGGCAACGATCACATCTGCTTCGACCTCAACCTCGAGCTCCCGAGCCGGTTCGTGGATCGTCCTCAATCGTCTGGTTCTCCTGTCGCAGGTGGACCGGTCTGTTCAGTTACTCGCGCGGGGCGCGCCCCGAAATGGCAAAGAGGACGGGCGTTGCCTGAGCCGTGCCTCGGAGACCAATCGACCGGACCACAACGCCGGGACGAGGATTCACCCACTGGGCAACGTACAGGCAGATGTTGCGCCCGTCAGGATTCTCTTTGCGCATGGTCTCAGTTGCGGCAAGGAGGTTGCCGCATGACCGGAAAGCGTACGGAAACCGTTCCCCCAGTTCCCAACGGCTCGTGTTGTTCGCGTAGAGAATCGGACACGTCGAAGACGCCCCGTCCGCGTAGGCGATCACATAGTCTCCAGCCGGAATACCCCGCCAGTTAGCCCCCTTCTTGAACCCTTCCAGAAACGCCGTTTCGTGCTCCGGATCCAGGCGTGTCGTGTGCAGGAAACGCAGCGAAGCAACCTTCCGGCCCAGCGGGATCACCACGCCTGCTTCGTCGGCAGGCGCCGCCACACAATCCAGGGCCCCGTCGCTGACGTTGAACGTCGCTCCACCGACCTGGATGTTCCCACGCGGGATGTGCCGCAAGTCACACTCAGCCGGGCCGCCGAACCATGCGTCAGGATGCGGTGGCGACGCGCCTTTCGTACTCATATTGGCAGGCAAGCTCACCGTGAACGCCCCCCTCCCTGCGTTGGGTTCCGGGGCACAGGCATCACGGAACATGGCTCCCTCTGCAAGGGGGGCCAGCTGGGCGCGAGTCAGTCCCGGCTGGGTTGAGTCCACCGCCGGCCAGAGATTCCAGGAGTATTCGCCGGCCAACGGAAGATTCAGGTAGGAATACGCGCCGCCGGACCGCCAGGGAGCCTCGCTCCACCACGAGATCTTGGACCATATCCCGAACATGTTGCCAGTGCAGAACTGGGCCTGCTCGCGGTTGACGCCGCGCGAGTTGGACTGCCAGACCTCGTACCCAGTCTCACGCAAACGCTGGTTCGAGCCTGAGGCAAGCGTAATGGACCAGTTCGTCTGCAGGATGTCAGGAGGCAGCATGTCCAGCGCCTTTGCACCGTGATAGGGAGCCCCGCCGTTGTGCTCCTTCAGAAGGACGTCTGACCACATCATGGTGCGAATCCCCCGTTCGCCAAACCAGGCGTGAAGCCGATTGGTGTGGTCGGCGAAGAGTTGCCATTTGGGGACACCGGCGCACCGTTTGCAGCGCTTCTCCTCAGGTGTATCGAGCGTCTTCCACCAGACCTCATCGAGACCAATGTGGAAATACCGTGCAGGTTCGAAGAGCTGAATGAGTTCACCGTACACATCGGTCAGGATCTTGAACGTGTCCGGGTGCCGGGGACAAACAATCTTGTGCCTGCCGTCTTCCCAAAGCTCCTTGTGGGAGAGGCTCAACCAGGCCGCATGACCATAGGAATCCACGAGCGGGATCGGCTCGATGAAGTGGGCCCGGCAGGTGTCGATCACCTTGCGAAGCTCCTCCTTCGACCAGGCGGCAGGGCCCTTGATCTCCGGGTGTGTCTCAAACTCAAACCCCTGCCGGATGAGCAGGACAAGGGCGTTGAGTTTGCGGCGGGCAATCGAGCGCTCAATGTAGTCGCAGAAGAAGTCAGCACTCACCGGGGCATCGTTTGGATGGCCCCAGCGACACGTCGGCAGGGGATGGCTCACGGCTCGCCAGGTCAGGCTGGGCCAATCGATGATCCGGCAGCGGCGAAGCTGAGGCTCCGAGGGAGTAGTCGAACTCAGGTCGATCGCTTGAAGAAGAGTCTGAACGCCGTAGTACAAGCCGGAGCCACCAGTAGCGCCGATCAGGATGGAATCCCCCGTTGCATCAAGCACATAACCGTCTGGCGGCATCTCATCCAGGCGTCGGGCGAGTTGCGGGCCCAGTCTTGCGCCCGGAACAGGCGCAGTTCCCTTCGTGTGAGCGTACAGAACCACGTTTGGGGCAATGCCGGAGCGATCTGCGGCGCCCTGGCGGAACGTTGGGCTGACGCCATACCAGCGCTCTACTTCGCGAGTAAGGAAGCGTGTTACGCGGTCGTCCACGTTCCCGGGACCGGCCACTGCGAACTCCGCAACCGGCGGAATCGACAGGATCCCCTCTCCGAGCAGTAGCTCCTTCGGCGCCGGCGTCAACGGCAGGACCGATGACGAACGACCAGCTGCGGGAGGCAAGAAAATACGGAAAGCTCTGGCCTGGTAAGCCAGCGGCTGCCCGGCGCTTCCCGAGAGCAGGAACTCGACAGTAGCATCACCTTCCCTCTGCTGTTCAGCCGAAAGTGCGATCAGGGGGGCTTCGACAGCCCCATCGCCACTGGTGCAGAGCGCTTTCCCGGTCACCTGCTCACCGCCGGGCAGGCGGATGGTGGCCTGCCAGGTTTGGCTGGCCCCGGGATCTTCTCCGGCAACGACAAGCGGGTCCGTAGGCAACGCGTAGATCCCGGCCCCATAGTCTCGCAGATCGGGAGGCCGGATGGGAATGGGCTCGGCCGTCCCCCACAGAACAGCACGACCGAAGCGGTCCGGACGAAGGAAGCTCTTCCCGGTCGGGGACCAGCAGCTCAGTTCGCCCGTAACGCGGTTTTCACGCGCGAAGTTCACCCCAAAGCTCAGGCCTGCGTCAGGTGTCCCCACCAGGGGTCCCAGCGGCAAAGCGACCTCGACATGCCATCCTGTCTCCGTACGCGACGTCGCAGCGCGCCAATCATGATCGAAGGCCAACCGGTCCTTGGTGGACAGTTCAGCCCGGGTTCCCAGGGGATTCACCGCAAACTGGTAGAACCGGGTCTCTGCATCAGCCCCGGTGATGAAGATCTCGAATGCGTCGTCGGTCCAGACATCCGCATCGTGTCGTGTCAGCGTAGCCTTCAGACGTCCGGGTGTGGCCGTATGCAACGTCGCCGCGATGAACAGCGTCGTCCCATCGTGGAACAGTCGGCATGAGGTCTGCTCTTTGGCGGGAGCGCCTCCGTCAATCGCTGAAAACGGCTCCAATACAGCCGCGCCGTTCCACGCCTTCTCAGCCGACACCCCGTCAATTGCCGGTCGCTCCGCTCGGACCGGCACGCGAACCGTGCGAGCACTGTGCAACGGGACGACCCGGTGTGGGGCCTCAAGCTGAATATGGTCAACTCGGAACTCATGTGTGCCGCTGCTACCGAAGTAGAAACGCTGTAATCTGGCCACGTTGAAGCGCTGCCTCCCTCGATTCCAGAACGTACTGAAAGGCAAGTAGACGCGGTGCCAGGAGGTGTCCTCCAGCGCGACCGACTTGGAGTAGGTTGAGTGCGTCTTCTCGTCAGTGGCCAGGGTTACCGTGACCTTGGCCGGTGAACCGTCTCCTCGGAAATAGAAGGATATGCCCCCCCAACTCAGAGCGCGCCAGGCGGCGTCCTTGGCGAGGTAGGGGCAGATGACATTCGCGCCGCGCTCAACATCCCGGTACCAGCCGCGCAGACACGCGTCGCCCAGCGCTGCCTCCTCGCTCCCCTCCGGACCGCACTTCCCTCCACCCCAGGGGTTCCCGAGCCATCCCTCGACGCCGTTCTCAAAGTCGAAGAGAAGGTGCTGCAGAGGCCGAGGCCCAGCGGTACGCCCGACGCCGTCACCAGCAAACAGAACGAACAGAATCGGCAACGCCAACATCGGGAAACATCGAGATTGCATCCATGAGCTCCTGGGGTTTCTTCGGGATCTGGCACTCACCCGCGGGTGGCACAACGCATACAGAGCGTTGACTCGGGAAGGGCGAGAAGTCGTTGTACGGGAATGGGGGCCATGCAGATCATGCAGGAACCGAAATCAGGACTGCTGGCCTTGTCCAGAACGGCCTCAAGCTGCTCTCTGCGGCTGCGCGCGGAATCCAGACCCCGATCATTGATCATCTTGTTCCCGATCGCGTCCATGCGGCTAACGCGACCAATCGCGTTGTCGGGGGCAATCGGCTTGGTTGCGTCCTCCAGCCTGGCAATCTCCGCATCAATCGCATCAAGCTCCAGGCGCATCTTAGCGACGAGTTCCTGGCGTTGTTGGTCATTCATCGATGGTTCTGTTTCCTGTCAATGCCCCGGAGGGCGCGCGTTTCATTCGCAAGTCACCAGGTACCATGCTCCCCTCCGGGCGATCCGGCCACACGTTGCGTCCGGTTCTGAGCGGAACAGCGGTTCACGGTTTCGGCACGATGGTGTACGTAAGCTCAAGTTGCTGCCCGGGGGAAAACGAGACAGGCAAAGCGACTTCGGCCCGGTTGATCTGGTAGCTCCGGTAGTGGGAGACCAGTCCAGTGCGACAGATCCGGATACCACGGGCCTGGTCGAGCTCGACGGAAACGGAAGCCGCGTGGTCGTTCGTCAGCCGAATCACCTTCCCAGTGCTCTCCGGTTCCTTTGGCTCTGAGATTGCTGCACCATGCACTTTCCGCCGGCCCGCCGCCAGGGGGAGATTCTCGATGAGCCTCTGAAGAGTGACCTCGTCTTCAGCGGTCACAACGAGGGCTACGGTCAGATGGTCATCAGCGAACGTGTATGCCCTTTCATAGCGAAGCGGCAGGCCCTCGACGCGCCCGGTCACAACGAGTGTCCCTGCGTCCTCGTCCAAGTGGAACTCAGCCGCGTGGTAGTCTTCCCAGTAACGTTTGCCGTCGCCTTGAACAGCAACGAGGCCATGGTGGCAAAGCGGCGACCAATTCGTGGCCATTAGCGCAGTTCCGTAGGCCGGGGTCCACAGCATTGAGAGGCCGCCGCCGAGGAACGGTGTAGCCGGCTTTGGTTTGCCCTTGGCGCCGTTGCTCTCGCCATCTGCCGGGAACGGCAGGCGGAACTCTTCCCGCCCACGAATGTAGAACTTGCCAGCCGGCCTGCCAAGATAGACCGTGAGGTAGTAGGCCGGACGCCGGACACAGATGAGCTGATCATCGAGATTGCGTATGAAGGAATCCGACTCCTGGGCAGGCCAAAGGCCTCGTTCAATCTCCTCGGGCGGCGTGTAGTGCTCGAAACGGGGATCACTCAGGCGACCGGGGAACACCGCTTTGGGGTTACTGAGTTCCTTCCTGATTTTCGCGATTGCGCTTTCGCGGCGGGCCGTCAGATCTTCAGGAGTCGGCGCAGGGCCGGCCCAGAGCCCTACTTCGGGCAGCACATCGTAGAGAATGCCCTTGGCCCCGCCGTACTGCTCCTGGAAGAACCCCATACCGACACGGTGGTTGAAGTTGAAACCGCCCAGCATCGAACGGCCATCGGGTTCGGGGGCAACGGTGTGATTGAAGAAGCGGTAGGAGGCCGCAATGCACGGGAGGAAGGCAGTGTCCGTGCTCAGCCGGAAATACTCCGCAAAGTGCCAGTGCGTCATCCCGGTGTAACTGCCGCAGGGACCACAGGCTTCGCTATGCCAGCCAGCAGAGCTCGCCCCCGCGGCAAAATGCCGGGCATAGAGCCGACTGAGACGCGTGTAAACAGGATCCCCTGAACCTCGGGCAAAATACTCGTTGGCCAGCAGGCAGTGCGACGACTGGTTGCGGGCACTGACCAGTTGGTTGGTATAGGCCCGATCCATCATGCGGCGCAGGCCCTCCGTCCAGATCTCACGGATCTCCGCCGGCAGGTGGGTGGCGGCCAACCCGTAAGGCGGAAGATTCTTGTTCCCCATAACGAAGCTCATGCTGCTCGCATACCAGTGGGCTGCTGCTCGGGGCCAGACTTCCGCCTCCTGCAGCACCATCAGGTCCCGCAAGCTCGCAGCAGCAGCGCGGAACAGGAGTTCGCGTCGTCCATAGTAAGGATTTGGCGGGACATCCAGCGTCGCGGCCTTCGCAAGCCCGTAGGCCCCATTCTCCACTTTCCGGCACCCGCCGATGCCGTCGACCGGCAGGTAGGTGTCCCAACGGTGATCCGCGGCGGGAACGCCGGCCGGTGGCGTCGAATCACTGAAGAGGCCACTCCACGGGTGCTGTGGATCAACGTTCTGCTCCCGCAAAGCGTGGGCAACACCACGGATAAAGGGCGCGTACCCGCAGAGGTGCACGTTGCGCAGAGGATCTGAGAGCCACTCTGCTTCCCGGCTGCTGAGAGGGACGACGAGCGCTTCGGCGTTCCCGACATTGTCTGGAGCCAACACCTTGGGCAGTATCTCAGCGATGCGGCGTTGGAATGCGTGCGCGACGACAGTCCCACCAGGCAAGACGTCGACCGAAGCCCTGATTCTGTGAGCCGCGGCTGGCGACGAACAGAGAATGAAGGGGAAACCGTGGGCTTTCAGGAAGAACGTCCTCTTGGGGAAGGTCACCGACCACACGACACCCGAACGCGGAACCGCAAGCTTCGTCGTCAGAGCCTTCCTGCTGGCGTCGGCCTCCCAGAGCTGAGCGCCATCCTCGTCACGGATGTCAATGCTGCCGTTCTTGAGCGTGAGAGTCAGCTCCGTCGCTTGAGGAGGGATGTAAGCCCAGAAATGCGTCGGGCAGTTGGCCCAGTGTGTCCAGTCACCGTTCTGGAAGGAGATACCCCATTCGAGGTCGCGGGAAAGTGCCAGAGACACGGGGACGCCGAACTGGTCGCAGCCCGCTCGAAGCTGATGGACACCTTCCCCGACGAGGGCAAAGGCCCCGTCGATGAGCATCTTCCCGCCGGTCGGGACAGGATCCAGATGAAGCGGCTCCACGCCGTCCACGTAGGCGTCTGCGGGGTTCGAGATGACCTCGGCGATGTTGCTCTGGGCGAACTGCCAATGGGTCAGGCGTTCTGCGTCATCGAGCACACGGAGAAGCACACGGTTCGTCCTGGTTGCGTAGCGGCCCTGCTGCAACAACGCGCGTCCACGGGTTGGCACACCGTCACTGATCAGATAGACCGTGACGCATGGCTGGAGCGAGAACGGGCCCAGAACGGCCGTTGTGTCCGACGGTGCTCCCCAGTCAGGGCAGGCCGGTCGCGGGCCTTGCCACGGAGCAGCCGAGCCAACGTGTCCACCGGCCAGCAGCAGAAGAGACGCAAGGAGACCGGCTCCGGCCGCCAGTATTCTCATCATGTCGATGCTCCTGAACCGCGGCCGTTGACTCGCCGACAGCACCGCCCTAGGGGGCCATCGGCACGATATTGCCCCGTGACGTCACGGAGCAACGGCTACCATACCCCGCAAACGGGTCAATCCCCCAACCCCTGCCGCGGATAGAACCTGACAGGCCGCCGTGGAGAGCAGCCCTCGATTGGAGTATGTTCCCCTATCATACCACGGACACGCAAGGAACAATCGTCATGGCGACCTCCCCGGAAACTCTCAGGCAGCGTGAGTTCCTGAAAGACACGATTCGCCTGAAGATGGATTTCAGACAAGTCGACCAGAACCGGGGAGTGCCTCCGCCACCAGCCCAGAAGCCAGCGGGCGACAACGCAGACACAATCCCGTTGACCGACTTCCGGCGCCTGCGCAAACGTTTCCGCGCCGACCTCTTCTCCGTGCTGAACAGCCGCCGAAGCGTCAGAACCTACCTGCCGGATCCTCTCGATATCGACGAACTGTCGCTGCTGCTGTGGGCTACGCAGGGGGTCACAGAGGCCCTGAGCCCCTCAGTCACGTTGCGGACAGCCCCTTCGGCCGGTGCCCGCCATGCACTGGAAACGTACATCTATGCCCGAAACGTGGACGGGCTGACGGAAGGGGTGTACCGGTATCTCCCTCTGGACCATGCCCTCGTTCTCGAGTTCGAAGCGCCTGGAAGCGCCCCGCGTGTGGCGGCGGCCTGTCTGGGGCAGACGTTCGTCGGAGCGGCGAGTTGCGTGCTGTTCTGGGCAACCGTCCCCTACCGAATGGAGTGGCGTTACGGACTCGCTGCCCATCGCGTCATCCCAATTGACGCGGGACACGTTTGCCAGAACCTGTATCTCGCTTGCGAGGCGATCGGGGCCGGAACCTGTGCCATCGGGGCCTACGACCAGGGGGCAGTGGATGATTTCCTGCGTCTCGATGGGCAGGACGAATTCGTGATCTACCTTGCCCCTGTCGGCAAGAAGCCGGAGCAGTAGATCCTGAACTGCAAAGAGCAAACGCCCCGAAGTTGAGGGGAGCGCAAGCTACCATGAATGTGATGATTGTAGACGACGAGGCCACGGTCCGGAAGATCCTGCACCGACAGGTCCGACGCCTCGGACACACGGCTCGTTCGGCAGAGAATGGTCGGGAAGCACTTGATGCCTTCGAAGTCGAACCCGCTGATGTGGTGATTACAGACGTCCGGATGCCCGTGATGGACGGTCTGGAACTGCTCAAGGAGATCCGGGAGCGCAGCCCTCAGACGATCGTCATTGTGATCACCGGCGCGGGTAGCGTGGAATACGCCGCCGAGGCGCTCCGCCTGGGTGCACACAACTACTTGGATAAACCGTTCAAGTTCGCCCAGATTCGGCAACTGCTTGACAAGTGCCAGCAGCTCGTCGAAGATCTTTCACTGCGTCAGGAATGTGAGTTGCGCGTGACCCACCGGGAAGTCTCGCTCGTGCTCGAAAACGAACGTCGTCTTGTCCCCGCAGCCGCGGGATACCTCCTGGCCCAGATCGGGCAACGACTCCCGGAACCAGACCGGATGGGGCTGCTCCTCGGCTTGGTCGAACTACTGAACAACGCCATTGAGCACGGCAATCTGGGAATCGGAAGTGGTGAGAAAGAGAGAGCTCTGGATGCAGGTGGAGACGCGTTCGAGCTACTCTTCGGCGAGCGATTGGCCAACCCGGAACTCGCTGGCCGGCGAGTCCTCGTCGAGTTGACGATGGACACGGAGACTGCACGCTGGACGATCCGGGACGAGGGGACAGGATTCGACTGGGAATCCGTCGTGTCCAACTTCGATCCGAACGCGTTGCTGAAGCCCTGTGGGCGCGGCGTGTTCCTGAGCCGCATGCAGTTCGACGAGCTCGAATACCGCGGCTGCGGGAATGAAGTCTGCGCGGTGAAGAAACTCAACGGCGAGGGCAGATAGGCCGCGCTTTCTCGCCAGCTCACTCATCCTCGATGAGAACGGCCGTTCCGTAAGCAAGGAGCTCAGCCGCCCCCGCCATGAGCATGGAGGTGGTGAGTCGGACCGCTACCACGGCGTTAGCCCCAAGCCGCTCCGCCTCCTCCGTCATCCGATCCAGTGCCTGCTCGCGGGACTCGCCCATGAGCTTGGTGTAGTCGGAGATCTCCCCGCCAACCAGGTTCTTGAAGCAGGCCATGATGTCCCGTCCGACGTTCCGGGCGCGGATCGTGTTCCCACGCACAAGGCCAACCGTCTTGACGATACGTTTCCCGTGGATAGCGCTGTCGGTTGTCAGAATCATCTCTGTACCTCCTTGTAAGGATCGACCTTGTAGGTGCGAAGGCGCTCTCGGATCACGCTGACGAGCAGGATTCCGAAGCCCAGGGGTATGGCGGCCACCGCAACTTTCACGAACAGGGCCTCCCGGCCGGCGGTCAGGAACTCATACAGGCCATACCCGATCAGCCCTGCATAGCCACCCAGTACCAACACGAGGCCTGCACTGCGGGCCAGGCTGCTGTACGGGCTTCGCCACAGCTCACGAAGCACCTCATCCGTCGGCTCCACGAACGACACGCGCTCGAGCTTCCCGCAACTCACGCGCAACCCCTCATACTCCTCACGACAGGCCGCACAACGAATGAGATGATCGTTGACGACGGTGGACTCTTCGGAGGTAAGCTCATCGTCCATCAACCCCATGAGCAACTGGCGGCATTTCTCACAATCCTGCATGGGTCGCGCCCTCCGGGCTGGGGTGATGCGAATGGACCGCTTCATAAGCGGATCGGAACGCTTTGCGCGCCGCGTAAAGACGACTCATCACTGTTCCTCGCGGAATCCCGAGCGTCTCGGCGATCTCGGCGTAACGAAGGTCCTGGAAATATTTCATCGCAAGAATCTCCCGATGCTCGGCGGTGATCTCCTCAAGAGCGGTGATGACCACCTGACGATCCTCGGCTTCCTCGGCCATGTGGTACGGGCTGCGTTCCTCGAGCCCTGCGGCCGGATCGGTCTGCTGGTCCTGGACGTGAGCGCGCCGCACCTTGCCTTTGGCCAGGAGATTCAGGCAGTGATTTCGCAAGATCCGGTAGAACCAGGGGTAGAACGTGTCAAGCGTCTCAAGTCTCGGCAGCGACGCGAATGCCTTGGCAAAACAGTCCTGGCAGGCATCCGCAGCATCGGTCACGTCCCCCAGGAGGCCCGTCGCGTGGAAGAGGGCTTCACGCCGATATGCAGAGACGAGGAACTCGAAGCCGCGCGGGTCACGATGGACCAGGCAAAGTCGAATGGCTTCGGTTTCATTCATGTCCGCTACCCGCTTGTCCGCGGCTCCACTCGCCGCACCGTGCTGTTACCCAACTAAACAGCTCAGCCGTCAGGATATTCGTCAAGCGCGTGAATATTCCTGATCATGGGGGAGAGGTCGCACCACCGTTGGGCAGTTCCCGAGGGGGTGTCTTGCGCGGCTGCAACCTGCCACCGGTGTTGATGTAAGGCCTCTCGTGAGCTACCTTCAACGGCGACTACTTTACCCCTAACCATACACCTGCAGAGAGGAGAGACCATGGACCACGTGTTCTCAAGACGAGACGTCATAAAGGCCGTGGCAGCCGCTGGAGCGGCGGTACCAGTCTTCAGCATTCCCAGCGCCGCAGCCAGACCCACCGGCAAGGTGTTCAAAGTCGCCCTGGTGGGGTGTGGAGGTCGGGGCAGAGGCGCCCTCAAGAACTGCATCGACGCAGGCAAACATCTGGGGATCACCATTCGCCCGGTGGCCGTCGCCGATGTGTTTGCGGACCGCGCAAGCAAGATGGCTACAACCTATAGCGTGCTTCCGGAACGCGTCTTCGTCGGATTCAGCGGATATCGGGATGTCATGGAGACTGAGGCCGACATCGTTCTGATGGCGACCCCGCCCAATTTCCGCCCCCTTCACCTCGAGGCCGCGATCAACGCAGGTAAACACGTGTTCATGGAGAAACCGGTGGCGGTGGATCCTCCCGGGGCCCGTCGGGTGATCGCGGCAGGCGAACTCGCCGCGAAGAAGGGGCTTGGGATAGTGGCCGGGACGCAACGTCGACACCAGGCTGCATACCGCCGGAATGCCCACGCCATCGCCAACGGAGCGATCGGACAGATCGTTGGAGGAACCGTCCTCTGGTGCAGCGGCCGACTGTGGTACCGGGAACGGCGCCCACAAGACAGTGACGCCGAGTATATGGTCAGGAACTGGCTCAACTTCAATGAGATGTCAGGCGACCACATCGTTGAGCAGCACGTCCACAATATCGATGTGGCAAACTGGTTCATCGGGCATCCGCCAAACATGGCCATCGGTTTTGGAGGCAGGGCCCGACGCATCACGGGCAACCAGTTCGACTTCTTCAGCATCGACTTCGACTACGGCGATGGCTGTCACATCCACTCCATGTGTCGTCAGGTCAACGGTTGCTACACACGCGTGAGCGAGTTCTTCACCGGCACCGAGGGGCAGACCTGGGGCAATGGCCGCCTGAAGTCTACCAACGACAAGGAGATTGAGATTCCGGAGTTTCCTGAGCACGGTGGCCCTTATGTGCAAGAACACACGGACTTGATGCAGAGCATCCTCGATGGCAAGCCGCTCAACGAAGCACGCCGGGTCGCGGAATCCACCCTGACCGCCATCATGGGGCGGATTTCCGCCTACACCGGTCAGTTGGTCCGTTGGAGAGACCTCACCGAAAACAAGAAATCCCCCTTCTACAGCCGCGCGCTGACCCCGACGGCCGAAGACTTCGAATCCGGCAGTGTCAAGGCTCCGGAAGATGATGTCATCTGGACCCCTGGGAAGGCATGACCAGAGGGGGTGCTCAGACACCTCACAATGGTCAAGACGTAACAGAAAATTGCAGCAAGCCGGTGCCCTCCGACCGGCAAGAATGAGGTAAATAGCGATGCTTCAAGTGCGCGGTTCGCAAAAACACAAAATTGGCAGTCTCACCGTAGTCGCCGCACTGGCAGGGCTGCTCCTGGTGCCGCTCCAGGCGGCTCCGGCGGGTGACATTGCGGTAACGTCCGGCAAACTGGCCCTCACCTATGCCCCGAAGAATGGGCAAATCGCCCTGACAACCAAGCGGCTTTCGGCCTCCGGGAAAGGAGCACTCCTCCAGGTCGGTGTGAGTGCAGGGAAGACCGTCCTTACGCCAGTCACAAAGCAGCCTGCGTCAGGAGCTCTTCTGGTGGCCACGCTTTCCGCCGGTGACGGTCTCCAGGCGTCGACCGTGGCCCTGATCAACTCCGGGGCAGGGACGCAGCCAATGCGCATCCCGCTGAAGGCGATTGGCTTGAACCCGAAAGTCGTCCATGTCGGTTTCGACGCCAGGACAAACGAGTTCATCGGCCCCATCAGCGGCACGCTTTCACGCCCCGTTCCGGGGCAGAGCGCGACGCTCATCTCCCTCGCCGCCGTCACGAAGCAGCCCGTCCTTCTCTGCACCAGCACGCCCTCAAAGGACGGTATTCCCGGGGCGCCCGAGTTGGTCTGGGCTGCCGACAAAGCTGAACTGTCCGGGACGTCCACCGTGCCGGCAGGGAAGCGGTTCGAGCTTCGCCTTTTCGCTCCCCCTGTCCCCGAGAGGTGGGTCGCGATCTCCGCAACAACCGACAACGACGCGATCACCACCGATATCATGCAGACGCGACACATGCTTCGCGTCTTCCTCGAGGGCGAGAAAGAGGGCAGCGTGTCATGGCGGGTCGCATTCGCGAAGAAGCCGGCTCTTCCTGTCGCGATCGGTAAAGCAGGGATCACCGCGGAAGCCCTGTCTCCCAGGCAGGTACGGGTTCGTTGTGACGGCGCCACCCGCGGACTCGCGGTACAGCGCAGCGACGGAGCTCTCCTGGCTCTCCGGGGCAGCTCAGTTACCGACACGACAGCTCCAGCCGGCCAGAAGGTCACCTACTCACTCATCCCGATCACATGGTCCGGGCCCGCCAAAGTGCTGGCCCAGGCAACCGTTGAGGTCCCGGCCCTTCCCCCACTGCCGCCGCTCCCCAATGTCTACCTGTCGGACATCAAGTCGCTGCGTGCCACAAACGGCTGGAATGGCGACCCCAGGCGCGACCTCTCAATCGAGGACAACCCCATTCGGATCCGGGGTGAGACGTATGCCAAAGGCATGGGAGTGCATGCTAAGTCCGAGTTGGTCTACAAAGTCCGTTCACACTACGCGCGATTCGTCGCAGTGGTGGGTCTGGATGACGAGAAGAACGAGTCGATCAGCAGTGTGGATTTCGCCGTGTTTGCCGACGCCAAGAAGCTGTTCGCTACAGGCCTTGTGAAGGCAACGGACGAACGCATCCCGATCAACGTCGAGATCCCCAAGGGAGCGAAGGAGATCCGTCTGGTTGTAGGCGATGGTGGAAATGGTGTTGCCTGCGATCATGCAGACTGGGCCAATGCCGGCTTCGTGACGTCCGGTGAAGCCATCCCCGAGCCGTTCGAGCCGGAAGCCGGCTACAAGTCCCTGTTCGACGGGAAGACACTCGCGGGATGGAAAGGCGACGCGACCGTCTGGTCGGTCGCCAAGGGCGTCCTTCGCGGCAGAGTCACCAAAGCAGTTGCGAAGACCGGCTCGCTCCTTGCCTGGCAAGGCGGACAGGTAGAAAATGCTGTCGTCAAGATGAAGGTCCGTATCCCAGTGGGTGACGCAGGCATTGTCTACCGCGGCAGCCAGGGCAAAGGATACCGTCTTGCACTGGCTGCGAACGCACCTGCATGCGGAGGACTTCAGGACACAGCCGGCCGCGGTGCACTGGCTGCCCCGGGAAGCCGCGTCGCAGCGGGACCTGACGGCAAAGCCGTGCGCCTCGGGCGTGTCGACGATACTCAACTGCCCCTGAAACCGGGACCGGATGGCTGGTTGGATGTGGCCATCTTTGCCCGAGGCAACCACATCGTCCAGCAGATCAACGGTTTGGATGTCGTTGAGTTCATCGATAAGGATGCCAAAGGGCGTCGGACAAAGGGCGACCTCTCCCTGCAGGTGGTGGGCCCCGTGGGGAGCACGCTGGAAGTGAAGGACATCTGCCTGAAGGCCCTGCCCATCGCCTTTGGGGAGACCGTGCAGCTTTTCAACGGCAAAGACATGACCGGCTGGACCACCTCCAGCGATGCCATGAAGAAGACATGGACCGTCAAGGACGGCGCCTTCTGCAACGCGGGGAAACCGGCCGGCTATATCCGAACGACGGCCGACTACGACAACTACATCGTACGCCTGCAGATGCGCCACCTTACCAAAGGAAACTCCGGCGTGCTTGTGCGGATGACCGGGAAGGACAAGATCTGGCCCAGGTCCCTGGAGGCACAGGGCATGATCAACAACATGGGCGACATCTGGAACATCGACAAGTTCCCCATGAAGACAGACCCCAAACGCCTCAAAGGACGCCGAACTCAGAAGATGCACGGGTCGAGCGAACGAGCCTTGGGGCAGTGGAACGTCTACGAGATCATGCTCAACGGCGGTGACCTTGAGATCCGGGTCAATGACCTGCTGCAGAACGCGGCGACGGAGTGCTGGGAGACTCCGGGCAAGATCTGCCTGCAGTCTGAAGGCGCCAAGCTGGAGTTCCGGAACATCGTCGTCCTGCCCATCAACCGCCCCGCAAAGTGAGCCTGCACTAGTGCCTGGACGGAGACGCCCGTCGCGGCGGATCTCCGCGATCGCCCTCGACTGCCGGGTTCCCCCTACAGGCACTACACTACGGCCCCCTTCCTTGTTGAGAGGGAGAACTACTGGCCCGGAAACGGGTCAGAGTGCATGAGCCGGCAGTCGCGCGGGGTCTCCCGCGATCTGAGCTCAAGCACATGGCCGAACGACATGCGGAGAGGCTGGACATGATAACCAAAGAGAACATCGAGCAGTACTGGGAAGAGGGATACACCGTCCTCCGTGGTGTGTTTGGGGAACGTGAGATTGAGCAACTGCGCCAGTCCATGGACCGGTGGCGCTGGTTGGGGGAGATGCTCCGTCGCACCTGGCGTTGGCAGAACACAGTCATCTGGGTCAATGAAGACGCGGACACGGCCGAACCGATTGTGCGCGGCATGCAGTGGCCCTCTTACCATGATGCCGTAATGGATCGGTTCCGGACGGATCCGCGCTTCCTCGCGATGCTGAAGCCCCTCATCGGAGACAACGTCAAGCAGATCATCAACCAACTGCATTGGAAGAAGCCTGGATCACGCATCACCTGGCCTCTCCACCGCGATGTCCGCTCCCGCCAACCGAGTTCCGCATTCATCGATCTCTATCCGTCGTGGGTTCAGACAGGCGTGGCAATCGACCCACATCGTCCCGACAACGGGGCCATGAAGGTCGTCCCCGGGAGCCACAAAGACGCGGAACACGACCCCGATGACAAAACGATTTGGAATGTCCCGCAGTATGCGAACGATCCCCGCATTCGGGACATGGTCATGGATCCTGGCGATGTCGCACTTTGGAGCGCCTATACCGTCCATGGCGGAGGCTTCAACACCACCGAATCGCTGGACCGTCGCCTCTACATCAATGGTTTCGTCAAGGCTGACAACTGCCTCCGAGGCGAGTGGGTCTGGAAGAACGGCGTGACCCAGCATCTGCACGGAGAGCCGGCCCTCATCCAGTTCGGTCAGGTGCACGAAATCACGGAGCCGCACTATGCATCTGAAGTGGGCCACCGGACAGCGATCACGGACTGAGTCCGCGCGCTCATCCTTCGATTGCTGTGCTACCAATCCAGAATCGGGAATGAGGGCGAGGGGACGCATAGGTTGCCAGTGGCGCGGGATCTCTGAGACCGCGATCTGAGCACAGATCCGGTGCCTGACCCGAATCAGGGCAGGTTTGCCTTAAGGTAGGCGACACAGGTCCTGTGTCGGACCGTGTATGGTAGCACCGAGCACAGGCCCCCCGACACACGACGCAGGTCTGCGCGGGCTACCCCGGAGCCGTGGGGGCACCACAGACCCCCGACCCAACCGTTGATTACAGGTCCAGCGAGCCAAAGCCCATGTTGGTCAGATCGGCCAAGCGACCTTCTTCCTCAGCAGTGTAGAGACTCCAGATGACTTGGAGGCCTTCCAGACTCTCCACGGCGTCTGTTCGCGGCTTGCAGCCTGTGTTGATGCACTCGATGAAGTGAGCCATCTCTTCTTCCGTCGGCTTGGCGCTCGGGGCCTCCATCAGGATGGCTGTGTCCTCCTCAGGCTTAACGATGCTGGGATCGTGCAGTGCTTCCTTGGAGTGCAGGATCAGCAGGCCCCGGCGGATGTCGACTTCCAGCATACCTTCTGTGCAGTGTGCATGGAAGCTGTAGCGCAAGCGCGTGCCCCGTGCTCCCCACGTGCCCATATGGTAGCCCATGGCTCCGTTCTCAAACTCGATGGTCACATTGCTGGTTCCTTCGCGCTCCATCCATGGGGTCCCGAAATTTGTGCCGAAATGGGTGCCTCGGACGGGTTGACCGAGGTACCAAAGCATGAGGTCGATGTAGTGACAGCCATGGCTGAAGAGCTGGCCTCCCCCCAAGGTTTCGGCGCTGCTCGCCCAATGGTCCTCCGGATAGCGCGTGAGTTGTTCAGTCCAGATTGAGAGCTGGAAGCACTCGCCATAGGCTTTGCTGTCCAGGAGTTCCTTGAGTTTGAGCAGCAAAGGGTGGAAGCGCATGCAGTAGGCAACCATCAGAACTCGGTCGTTCTCTTCGGCGCACGCGATCATGTCCCGGCACTCTTTCTCGCTGTTGGCCATCGGCTTTTCCACGAGAACGTGTTTGCCCGCGTTCAGGAAGTCCATTGTGGCGGGGTAGTGGGTCTGGTGGGGAAGCACGAGCAGGGCGGCGTCGACGTGCTCAAACAGTTCCTTGTAGTCCTCGGTCACAACCGGGTCATTGGGCAGCAGCTCGGCCACTGCTTCGGCGCGCTCTTTGATAATATCACAGACTCCCGTGACCTCGATCTTGTCGAGAATCTGGCTGAAACGGGTGGCATGGCTGCGGGCCATACCTCCACACCCTACGAGACCGACGCGGATCTTGTCCATGTTTCCACCTATTTGTTGTTGATGCCCGTTGACGGCGCACTCGCGTTGAGTTGGCGCGACGCTCCTGCCTCTGTGTAAATTCGTGCGTGTTTTCCGAGAGGAAAGGGGAGGGTGCTTGCATAAACAGGCGAAAGGATTGTACATTCAGGCAATGAAGGCATTCCCTCCTGCAACCCATTACGACCATGGCCTGAGGTGGGAGCATCCTTTGCGTGTCCAAGTCATGCACAGTCGTCCGCAGGCGGGGGTGTCCAGGCGCCCTGACATGCACTTTGCCTTGCACATGGGAGTTGTTCTGGAAGGGGGAATGGCACTCACCTATCCGGGGCGTGCGTCGTTCATCGCCGAGGAGGGGCAGGTGTGGTTCACGGCGTGTTGGGAGCCTCATGTCGGGGTGCCGACTGCTGAGACGACCATTCTCCTCTTTACTGTGCTCCTGGACGCTCTGGGTAAGGTGGCACCGTTCGCGGATGTGCCCTGGGAGGCGCCCTTCCTATGCCCTTGTTCGGCACGTCCTCAGGCGGCGACGAGCAAACTGCGCCGGGAAACGTTGTGCCGGTCTCAAGCGATCGAGAGGTTGGCCATGCGTGAGGAAGAGGACGCTGCTATCGCGACGTGGCTACGCTTCCATGAGTTGCTTCTTCCCTTTGCACGGATGCCGCACGGCGTCAATGTTAAAGGCAGCAGCGGTCTTTCGCGCGTGCGTCCGGCGCTGGACTTGGTCCGTAAGGCCCATCAGGTGGTGACGGTGGACGCTGCAGCTCAACGGTGTGGTTTGGGGCGTCGACGTTTTTGCCAGCTCTTCCGAGAGTCGTTCGGGGTCAGCTTTGGGCGCTTTGCCCTGCGTGCCCGTTTGGCCGGCGCGGCCACCGACCTGCGTTCCAGTGACGAACCAGTGAAGCAAGTGGCTGCCACGTGGGGGTTCTACGACCCCAGCCATTTTCATCGGTCATTTGTGGCCCACTTCGGGGCGAAGCCCTCCGACTTTCGCCATGACTATTGACGATTTTTGCCGAGCGATCAGGCAGCACACCGGCAACCGGAGCAAGAAACATCATGATTCTGATTCAGAACGGACAAGTGCTCAGGCCGGACGGCTCGTTCGTCCAAGCGACGGATGTCTTGGTGAAGGGGACGCGAATCGAGGCGGTTGGCCCGGCTCTGGATGGGGGCGAGTCATGCCGGACCATCGACGCGACCGGTTGCTATGTGATTCCCGGGTTGATCGATGCGCATTGTCATCTCGGGATGTGGGAGAGCATGATCGGGTTCGAAGGAAGCGACGGGAATGAGAAGAGCGACCCGGTGACCCCACAGTTGCGTGCGATCGACGCGATCAACCCGATGGATATCACCTTCAAGGAAGCTCGCGAGGCCGGTGTTACCTGCGTGGCCACGGGGCCAGGCAGCGCCAATGTGATAGGGGGGCAGTTCGCCGCGATCAAGACATGTGGACACCGGATCGACGACATGGTCCTCAAGGCGCCATTGGCCATGAAGTGTGCATTCGGGAAGAACCCGAAGGAGGCCTACAACAGTCAGAGCAAAGCCCCCCAGACGCGCATGGCGATCGCCAGCGTGTTCCGGGAAGTGATGCTGAAGGCCCAACGATATCGGGACAAGCTGGAGGCGGCGGGTGAGGACGTAAGCAAGCGGCCTGACTATGACATGAAGAGCGAGGCCCTGCTCCCCGTTCTACGCGGCGAGTTGCCGATCAAGGCGCATGCGCATCGCGCGGACGACATTTTCACCGTGTTGAGACTGGCCAGGGAGTTTGGTCTGCGGCTGACTTTGGACCACGCCACGGAAGGGCACCTGATCGCAGACGTACTGGCGGCTGAACACGTTCCGTGCATCGTTGGGCCCAGCTTTGGCCACCGCGGGAAGTACGAACTCAAGCACAAGAGCTTCAAGACGCCGGCAATCCTCTCCGAGGCCGGAGTGAAGGTCGCAATCACGACCGATTCGCCAGTGACTCCGCTGCAGTATCTGCCACTGATGGCCGGGCTGGCCGTGAAGGAAGGACTGTCCATCAGTGAAGCCATGAAGGCGATCACCATTGCCCCGGCCGAGATTCTGGGGATTTCGGATCGAGTCGGGAGTCTGGAAGCGGGCAAGGATGCAGATGCCGTGGTGATGAAGGGGCACCCTCTCGAAGTCATGAGCACGGTTCAGCACGTCCTCATCAATGGCGAGGACGTGGTTGCGTGAAACCGCTGAGGCGGGACACAACTGCTTTCAGTCTTCAGCAGGGGGAGGGGGGATGCTGCGAAGCCGGATCTTCCGCAGCGCTGCTTTCGTGCGCCAGGCAGCGATGCCGAGGGGTTGGGATGCTTCTACTTCCGCCCGGACCCCGACCTTGCGGTCTCCGGGCTGGACATCCACGACCTGCTTCTCATCGATCCACGCTTGGATCTTCCCGGACGTGACCCGCACACGAATGCGGTACCATCGCTTGCTCTCAAACGGCTGGAAGACAGTGGTTTCGTTCTCGGAGGCATCAAGGTCGTCGAGGGATGAGATCCCGACGAGTTCTCCTCCCCAGCCGCCGACGATCAGGCTGCAGCAGGTCTCGCCATAGGGGAAGGTCAGGCCACAGAAGAAGTCATCGCCGTCGACCCGCTGCGCTTCCAGCTCAAGCTCATAGTTCCGGCGCTCGACGGCGCCGGTCCAGGTGACACCGGAAAGGTCGGCAGCGCCCATTTCGAGAACGATACAGCCGTCCCGGACGCTGACTTCATCTGTCCCCCCGAACTCTGTCGCTTTCCACAGGCCAAGCGCCTTGCCATCGAAGAGGTCCTGCCAGGTGGTGGCCGGGCCGGCCATGGCGCTGCCCGACAGCACCACGGCCACAATGCCCATTCTGACACCGTTCTTCCAGATACCGCGCACTGCTGCACCTCGTCTTTGACTAGTCAGGCAGGCCGCCCTTCGGCGGCGAGTCCGGGGATCCGCGACAGGGCCTAATGGTGCGAGAAAATGCGTTCCGGGGCGTGGTAGAGGGCGACGCCGAGTTCGTTTGCCCGGGCGACCACATCCGCATCGCGGAGTGATCCGGAGGGCGAAACAATGGCCTTGACGCCAGCTGCTGCTGCCACCTCAACGGCGTCGGCAAAGGGGAAGAAGCCATCGCTTGACATCACGGCCCCCTCGACGCTGTCCGCACCTTCGTACTTGTTTTCAAACTTCCATACGGCCTGCTCAACCGCCCCAACCCGGTCCTGCTCCCCCGTCCCGACGGCCAGAGCGCCGCCGTTCTTGACGATGATCACACCGTTTGAGCGGACATTGAGGTTGATGTACCAGGCAATGAGCAGATCCTCCAACTGCCGGGGCGTTGCCTCGATCTGGTTGACGACCTCGCCCAGAGTCTTGCTTGTGCCGCCTGCCGGTTTGAGGTCGGCTACGCTACGCACGTTCGAGAGCAGCGGATCAGCAACCACGATCGACCCGTCGGCCAACACCTTGAGTGTCCGGTATCCGGTGACGTCCTCTCCGACAAACTTCGGGAGCGCGCTGATATCCCCGCACTTCAGAATTCGGATGTGTCTATTCAGTTTGAAGGACTCAGAGTCACTGAACGCTGCCAGAGCCTCTTCTTCGTAGTCAGGAGCGACGACGCATTCAACGAAGCTGCCCATGATCTCCTTGGCCGTGGCGACATCGACCGTGACGTTGAAGCTGACCACGCTGCCAAAGGCGGCACGGGGATCGCAGTCGCGAGCCTTCTTGTAGACATCGACGAGAGTCTCACCCTCGGCGGTCACGGCTGCACCGCTGGGATTGACGTGTTTCATACAGGCACAGGCAGGTTTGTCGAAGAACTTGACGATATTCAGGGAGTAACTGACATCCTCCAGGTTCGTCTGTGACAGGCCACTCTTGCCCGTCTTGAGGACTTCCATGTTCCCAATGACGGCATTCCCTGCTGATGGCTTGTAGTAGGCAGCCGTCTGGTGTGGGTTCGTTCCGTAGCGCAGGTCATCAGCTTTCTCGTAGGCCAGCCCCATGATTTCGACTGCGTCCGGGTAGTCACCGACGTTGCGGGACAGATAGGTTGAGCGGGTCAGTTCTTTGTCAGCCATCGATTTTCTCCTGCCTTCGATCCTGGTGTTCTATGTGAGGTCTACTGGATTCCGTTCTGGTGAATCGCCCTGCCGGGTCAGGCGAATTGCATGTCGCAGAGCTTGCGGTACAACCCTCCGGCCTCGTACAACTCATCGTGTGTCCCGCGCTCGACGATCTGGCCCTTGTCAAGGACACAGATCAGGTTGGCGTGTTTAATCGTACTGAGGCGGTGGGCGATCGCAAATACCGTTCGGTCTGTCATGACCCGGTTGATCGCCTCCTGGACGAGTTGTTCCGTTGCGGTGTCCAGCGCGCTCGTCGCTTCGTCCAGGATGAGAATGGGCGGATTGCGCAAGATTGCCCGGGCGATGGCGACCCGTTGCCGCTGTCCGCCGCTCAGGAGGAACCCCTTTTCGCCGACCACGCGATCGTAACCGGTGGGTTCGGCCATGATGAACTCGTGTGCGTTGGCCTTCCGCGCCGCGGCTTCGACCTCTTCCAGTGAGGCCCCCGGGTTGCCGTAGCGAATGTTGTCGGCCACGGTTTCGTTGAAGAGGATCGTCTCCTGCGTGACCATCCCGATCAGCTTCCGCAGTGACGCTATCTCCATGTCGCGAAGATCGTGGCCGTCCAGTCTGATGTGGCCGACGGAGGGGTCGTAGAACCGGGCCAGCAGATTGGCGACGGTCGTCTTCCCCGACCCGGTCTCGCCTACGAACGCCACGACGTCCCCCTTCCGGACTTCGAAAGAGACATCGTGAAGGACTTTTGGGGATCCGGGGTCATAGGCAAATGTCACGTTCTCGAAGGAAACGCGGTCGGCAAACGTATCGACGCGCACAGCGTCCTCGGCTTCGGGCAGCCGCGTGTCAACATCCAGCAGAGCGAAGAGGCGCTCGGCCGCAGCGACGCTGCGTTGGACTCCGACGTTGACCTTGGCAAGCTGTTTGAGGGGGCGGTAGGCCAGGACGGCGGCGGCACCCATCGGCAGGATCTGGTGCAGGCGCACACCACGAAGGTGACAGAAGATCAGGAAGACGCAGGCACTGATGACACCAACGCACTCCATGAGTGGGTTCATGCATAGTTCAGCCCGCAGTGCCCTGATCATGGAGCGAAAGTAGCTCTCGTTCATGCCCGTGAAGCGTGCGAGTTCATGTGCCTCCATGTTGTAGGCCTTCACCACCCGAATTCCCGTGAAGTTCTCCTGCATCCGCGACACGAGGTCTCCGACCCGGCCGAGAGCCCTGCGCGCGTAGCGCCGCACATAGCGTCCGAGGAAGAGGATCGGGAAAACCAAGAGCGGGAAAACCAGCAGAAGGGCGACGACGAATCCCAGCAATTTGTGCTCGATCGCGGCGAGTACCACGAAGGACACCGTCGCGATGATCTCGACCGGGGCTCGGGCCATATCAGCCACCGTTCCGGCGATCGCCGTCTCGATCAGCGACGTGTCGTATGTACAACGACTGATCAGCTCACCGACATCTGCCTTCCCAAAGAAGGCCAGGGACTGATTCTGGAGGCTCCCGAACAGGTCTCGACGGAGGTCAACAACGACTCGGGAGCCCACCCAACGCAGGCAGTACCGGTTGAGGAACGTCGCTCCCCCCTTGATGAGAACGAAAAACAGCATGCCGGACACCGCCACGACCATGAACTGCCACGTCGTTCCTCCCGAATCGTCAACCAATGGTATTCCCAGTCGCTTGCTCAGGCGCTGCAGAAGGGCAATGCGTCGGCTCGTCTTGGCCTCGGCCTCTTCCTTCTCGGTGCGTGTTTCTACCGTGTCGGCGGCCTTTGGGGCGACATTCCCCTCGGCTGCCTGAGTGCTGCCCGCAAGCCCCTCTTCGAAAGGCTTGATCAGGGCCGGAGAAAAGCGCAACATCCCGAACAGCGATCCCCCTACCACGAGCCCCGCGACGATCCCAAGGACCAGGCGGGGGGTGTAGGGCCGGGCGTAGACTGTCAACAGGCGTCTAAAAGTCTGGTAAGTGCCCTTGGTCATGGTTACCCAGCGGCTTGACGAACGAGGTGTGTGAGGGTCTCGACGACGTAGATGCGTTGTTCGTGAGTGAGTTCGGGGTAGACCGGCAGCGCCAGCGTCTCCCGGGCGGCCCGTTCACTTTCCGGAAACTCACCTGCGTTGTGTCCCAGGTGCCTGAAGCACTCCTGCAGGTGCAGCGGCACGGGGTAATAGACTTCGCAACCGACGTCGGCATCTCTCAGTTCCTGCCACACGGCGTCGCGATGTTCGCCGGGAAGTCTGACGCAGAACTGGTTATAGATATGCCGAGTGGTGAATTCCGCCGCGGCGGGGCACTGGACGAGGTCACCGACACCAGCCTGCTCGAAGAGATCCACGTAATCCGCAGCGTTGTCGGCCCGGGCCGTACTCCATTGGTCCAGGTAACGCAGCTTGATCGAGAGGACGGCGGCTTGGAGGGCATCCAGCCGGAAGTTCCCCCCGATGAGTGCATGGTAGTATTTCGGGTTCATTCCGTGGTTCCGGAAACAGGCCAGCTTCTCCGCTCTGCTCTCGTCCCGAGTGACCACCATTCCTCCGTCCCCAAAGCCTCCGAGGTTCTTGCTGGGGAAAAAGGAGAAGCAACCATAGTCGCCCATGCCTCCGGCGCGGCGGCCGCGGTACTCGGCCCCAATCGCTTGGCACGCGTCTTCGATCACGACGAGTCCGTGCTCCGCCGCGATGCTGAGGATCGGGTCCATATCGGCGACCTGCCCATACAGATGCACGGGAATAATGGCCTTCGTTCCTGAGGTGATACACGCCTCGATCGCCGCCGGGGCGATGTTGAAGGTCACCGGATCGATGTCGGCGAACACAGGAGTTGCTCCGACGCGGCAGATGGCCCCGACTGTGGCAAAGAACGTGTAGGGAGTGGTGATCACCTCGTCTCCATGACCGATCCCCTCGGCCATCAGGCACATCAGGAGAGCATCGGACCCAGAGGAGACACCGCATGCTCCGGGGGTCGCGCAGTAGGCTGCGACGTCTTCCTCAAACTGTCCGACCCGTGGCCCGAGGATGAAATACTGAGAGTCGCAGACGTCGTCGATCGTGGCGCGGATTTCATCACGCATGGAGACGTATTGCTGTTTCAGGTCCAGCAGGGGAACTTGCATGGTTATCTCCTTGGTCCTGAGCCGGAGAAAGGGGTGTTCATGGAGGCGCCATCTGAGGCGGGGCGTTCCGGCTGCGTAGCGGGGCTTTGCCGCGATGGGCCGTGGAGCCGGCCCTCGCCTCCCACATCAACGCGCCGGTCCAGCTGTCATCTTAGTTCTCGCCTTCGTCATGGTCCCGTGAGACGCGTGCCCCAACTCCCGGATGTGCCTTGAGGTAGAGGTACAGGACGATGGAGTTCTCATCCTCCTCGTCTTGGAACGCCAGCGAGCCCTTCCAGCAGTGCAGATCGCGAATGATCTCGTAGCGTTTGAGGGAGAATTCATCCCGTTCGAGATCGTAGCTGCAGTAAAGTCGGCCGTCGGTCTTGTCATTGATCCGGAAACGGAGTCCGGCCGAGGCCGTGTGGCTCTCGCTGAAATCCCGAGCCAGAAGCGAGTTTTCGCCGCTGAAATCGGCCAGAGAACTGCCCATTGAGTAGACGCTGTGCGCCCGGTACTCATTGCGGTAGACGTACGCCAAGGTCAGCTGAGCCAGTTCCTCTCTCCCCAGAAGAAGCCCGAACTCTCCTCGGTTGATGTTACCCTCTTCGGCATCGTAGACGACCGTTGTCCACCCGCGGACAGGCTTGGTGGGAGGGTCAATCAGGAAACGCGCCCCCAGGTTCCCGACGTCCTCCCGATCTCCTTCAGTCGTGAAATGGAAATCTGCATAGGTTTCCAGGCTTGCCATCGTGTAGACGTGACGGCCTTTCCGCGTCTGAAGGCGCTGGTTCAGCCCCACGCGCACGACATTCTGCTCGACCAGGCGATCGACGGCATCGAAGAAGTAGAGGTTCTCCCGGGCTTCAGTTGGCTCGCTGATATAGGTGTAGTTGACATAAGGCTCGGAGATATGCCTGACCCCGTCGATGCCCCAGGCAGCGTGTTTGTGGTCCGGCCAGACACGGTAGAACTTTGTCTTGAGCTCAAGCCCTGCCTCTCCCGCGAACCTCGTCTGACTCCCTCCCTGGTCATCATAGACGGCGAACGCGCCGGGGGTTCGGACGTCCGGGTCATCAAACGAAAAGAGCGCTCCAAGGTCGCCGATCCCGACGTCCGTCTGACTGGTATCGCTATAGTGCGTCACCCGGAAGCCGGC
The DNA here is from genome assembly GCA_018676675.1 of Lentisphaerota bacterium. Lineage (GTDB taxonomy): Bacteria > Verrucomicrobiota > Lentisphaeria > Oligosphaerales > JABHEG01 > JABHEG01. Next base: position 3,036 of record JABHEG010000390.1, on the reverse strand, counting down.
TCGCGGGACAACTTGGAGCTTGTCCGCGATGCGCATGGGTAGGTAGACCATGTGCGTCGTATCAGCTCGGGATGTGTCATAGTCGACTCCGGGATGGGCCGCGTCGTCGTAGTCACGCCAGGACATGGTGTAGTCGCCAACACTTGTTTCGGACTGGTAGTAGAGGCCGGTAGCCCAGATGGGCTGCCGGTGGACCATGAGGCGGAGTTCAGGCAACGCTTCGACCACCGTGAAGAAGTCATTGACTCTAGGCCGTGCATTCAGGCCGAGACTGAAACGTTCGGCGCTCAGCGTGGCGTCGAGGAAGGATCGCGGCTGAGTATTCCGGTTGTGATCCCGTCTGAACCAGTCCTCAAGCATGTCGATGTCGCTGAGGGCGTCTACATTGAGTCTTAGAGTCAGGTCATCGTGCAGCCAGCTGTCCCGATGGAGGACTCTGACTCTGTAGCGGTCTTCCTCAACCTCAAATCCTCGGTTGTAGGCGGGGCTGGCGGCAGTCGCCGCAGTCGTCTCGGGGGCGTCGTTGTCCTGCATCCCGTAGACGAGGAAGTCTGATCTGCTTTTTGGCGTCTGGATGCGCGTTCGGTTGCCCAAAGCCGGGCCCCGCTTGGTGCGGTAGTCGACCAGAAGCTTGGTGCGCACCGATTCGCTGATGTGCCATTGGCGTCCCAAAAGGAGGAAGCCACCCCAGTCGCCGCTGTACCCTGGGCGGATCTCGATCTCACCCGTCTCAGCCTCCGTGTCTCCAAAGATCAGCGGCCAGTAGAACACGGGAAGGCGTCCCACGTTGACGGTCGTGTGGTAAGCGCGGAACTTCCCGTCACCAAAGTAGACGACCCGCTTGGCTTTCAGGCTGTAGTGCGGGCGGCCTACCTTACCACAGGTGCTGAGTTGCGTGCCTTCGGTGGTCACGGTGCCATCCGCCGCGTGCGCCGCCGATTTCCCCTTCACGTACCAAATGCCAGTCGTCCCCGTGAACGCGTCTGTCTGGAAGTTCTTTGTCTTGAAGTTGCCGGCGATTCGTGTGCCCTGCCAGATCAGTGGCCCACGACTGAACTGCACACTGCCCTTCGCGGCGACTTGCCCGGTCTGGGCGTTCAGCTCCGCGCGGTCCGCAGTCAGTTGCATGTCCGCGTAGGTGATTCGGACGTTGCCGTCAAGAACTGCGTTGCCTGTCGCTGGTTGGAACTCCGTGCTGTCAGCCTGGAAGTCCAGGGCCGCCTCTTCCTCAAACACCTCCGTGCGCGCGGGATGTGCTGTGAGCAGAGCCAGGGAAAGCGCAAGACTCAGCTGAATCAGACGACCGTCAAACGTCGCGAGTCGCATTGTAGATTCCTTCGAAAATGGGGATCAGCGCGTGTACTGCGCGCGTAACATATATCCCTAGGCCCCAATAGTCACGCGTCGCTGTCCGCCCCAGGCGGAACGTCCCAACTCCCTAGATGATCGGCCGGCCCAAGGCAGTGACCCGTCATGGCCGCAAGCTCGTGGGCTCGGCCTCCGTCCTCGCGTTGGTTAGATTTGGTCGCTCTGCGTTATCTCAAACTCAAGGCCATCGGCTTCCCGAGCCATGGTCAGCAGAATCGTGCGCAGAGACTCCGGAAGCAGCCCTGACTTCAGAGTCTGGTGGCGCATCACAACCTTCTGCTGGCCCTCCGCCGACTCCTCAACCACGAACGTCCCGTAACGGAGCGTCACGTTCCACCGGGACATGGCCTGGACGGCCTCCGGGGTGGCAGGTCCACATTCCGTGTAGATTGTGGCAAGTGGACGTTCGTCGTCATCCATCTCGTCGAATGTCACAATCATCTGCTGTTTGCGCCCTTCTTTGAGCGGAAGCCGGATGTATGCATAGCCTTCGTCATCCGTTCCTTCCCAGCTGAGCTTGGTCGCTACGTCCCCGACGGCTCGTCGGCAGAGCTCGAGATCACTCACGCCTTCCTCGCCTGATGGTACGCTTTCCCCGCCTGCCTCTACGGCCTCGGCGTCTTCAGGGCAGTTGGCGAGAGACGTCTCCCAGGCGTCAGCATCCTCTCCGGCATCCTGTCCGCTAATCTGCACGAGGGCCCGGTGTGCTTCCCCGCGCAGGGGAAGGTCGTCACGAAGGAGACTGACCAGAAGCGGAACGGCTTGCTCACACTTCATATCCCCGAGCAGTGTGATTCCTGCCCACCGTGCATTCTCAGGTTCCTGGGCGTCCTCAACCATACCCAGAAGCTCGGGCACGGCTGCGTCGCCGAGAGCTCGAAGCTCTTCACGAGCTTGTGCGCGGGTTCGGAAACTCCGCAGTCGAGTGACCAGACTCTCAATCTCACCATGGTTCGACATAACCAGTACTCCCATGCCCTGCCTTGACCAGACCCGGGGAGGCAACCCGGGGAAGGCTTGACGTGAATGTCAGCGCGTTACTGGGGCCAAGAAACAGTAGCCCAACCATGGCACGAAGACAATTGGACAGCGCCGACCTCCGCGTCGAGGGGACGCACTCGCCCTCTGCCGTGCGCTCAGAGCCGTCCTCTCATAGAAGCCGGGAACTTTCAGAGAAGGGCACCACTCTAAAGACGACGGGCCAGGAACGGAACACACCGGAAAGGTGAACGGTCTGAAAGGGTACACGTGTTTGACATGGGAGTTGATCTGATGAAAGCTCTGTCCGGGATTGTTCGGAACGTCGTGCTTCTAGCCATTGCGCTTGCCGTTAGCGCACAGATCCCCGCGCTTGCGGCTGACTCCAGCCCCAATGCAGCGTTGCAGCTTGAGGACGCCTTTACATCAGTGGCTGAGAAGGCCTTCCCCGCAGTGGTTGTCATCGTGAACAAGCGGGTGGCGAAGCGCCCGATGTATCCGAATCTTCCACCTGAGTTCAGAGAGTGGTTTGGCATCCCCAACAGACCAGGGCCGGGGGCAATGCCGTCAACCTAAGCGTCCGGGCGGCGCGACGGCCTCAGATCCTTTTGCGGTTCATGACGTGACGGTGCTTCGTTGGTGTTTTTTTCCTCGGAAAGCTGCGTCCAGGCCGGCGTTCGGTGAGTCCTT
>JABHEG010000130.1 GCA_018676675.1 Lentisphaerota bacterium | reverse complement strand
GAACGGAATAAATAGCGAGGAACGAGCGGCTTTATGCCGGATCTGAACTTGCCCGGTAGCAAGCGTCATGGTAAACCACACCATTCTCCATACCGGCTCAGTCTCTCTTCATTGTTTTCATAGAACTTTTGACGCTACCTTCCATCACAAACAGTGCTGCTTCCTGGGGAGCCAGACGCAGCTGTGAGGGTTCCTCTTCCCTGCGCGCCACGGTCGCATCGGCACGGATGCTGTAACCGACGAGCTTGGTGCCTTCAGGAACGTGCTCGGGGCGGATGCGGATGGTTGCCTCGGCCGTCAGATCCCAGTTGATGGCGAGCAGAAGGCGTTTGTTCCCGCTGCGGGCCATCGCCACTTCCACATCATGCTCGGGCTGTTCCGCGAGAAGCGATCGATGACCGCCAACGGTCTGCTCGAATGTGCTGATCAGCGCGGGGTTGAATGCCGCAAGTGGGACGCGCAGGGCGCGGTTGCGTTGGGGCTCAATGTGCTCGAAGAGCTGCAGGGCGGCATCAGCGCCGAGGAAGATCACCTTTCCGCGACCGACATCCCGCACGACCGGCTGAACTGCATCCCGATCAGGCGTGGTGGCGCCGAACAGTGAAGCCAAACGGGGTACGGGCAGGGGGCGCCCGAGCTCGTTGAGGGGGGAGAGTTCTGACATCACGATCACCGTCTTGCCCGCCCGGGCCAGGCGGTCGACCAGGGCCGCTTCAGACGCGGTTAGGGCCAGAGGGAATGGCAACACGACCACTTCCGCGGCGCGCAGCTTTGCGGGATCCGGGTACTCGACAAAGGTCGTCTGGAACGGATAGCCGCGTCTCATCAACCAGTAGAGTACGTTCTTGTGAGCGAGGAAGCCGCGACGTTCATCAGCCTTGATGGCCCGTTGGGGTTTGCCGTCGTCGCCGGCCTGGGCTTCCATGGTTGCCTCAGACACAGCTTTCGCTTTTGCCCTGCTGAGCCAGTGCCAGGTATCTTCCGATCGCCGGGAATACAGCACCAGGATGTCGCCGGGGACCTTGGTATTCACAACGTCCGATTCCATCCGGCGCATGACCTCATAGCAGGCTGTGACCCGGGCTTTAGCCGTCGGTGCATCGACAAACGCCGTGTTGCCGGTCACGTGCCTCAGATGCCACCAGAAGAACTCGCGAGCGCCATGCACAAGGCAGGAGAGCGCGCTGCCATAGACCTCGGCCGGGTCCTTTATTCGGTCTGTCTCGCGCAATCTGCTGGCCTCCAGCGTTACCCCCGAACTCCGCGGCCAATTGGCTGCTGTGAGGTGAATGGTCGTCTCGGTAGTGTAGTAATGGGTTGAGTCTCCCCGATAATTGTGCAGCAGGATGTAGGGATCGGTCTGCAGGCAGTCCAACTGTGTGGTTGCCCCCACCCGATCCCAGGCTGCCCCGGCGCCAATACGGTCATCGCTGCAGACGGGAAGTACGCAGATCATCGTGTCGGTTACCACGTCAGGGTTCACTCCCTTGGCAGCGGCCACCGTGCGCTGCATCCAGGCGGCCGTCTGGTCGTAGCGAAACTCCAGGAGCTGTGCCCACACCGGGTCAGCCGTCCCCCAGGGTTTGGACATGTCCGGGAAAGGTCTCGCGTAGGCCTTCTCGAACTCAGCGTGGCAGATTGGGCAGTGAACGTGACTTGAGAGTCCCTTGTAGTGCGCTGCGATCTCCGGGTTGGCGTGTTTGCCGTAGGTACGTTTGAGTCGGCCGCTCGTGAAGGTCCACTCGTCCGGCACGACCCCGATTCCATCCATGCCATAGCGGGTGAAATGTGCTGTCGCTTTGGTGTAAGCAGCCCCCCACTTGTTGTTGACGCAGGCGTAGGTCGGGAAGTTCGGCGATGTGGTGTCTTTGATGGCGGGGAACCCAAGTCCGACCGTCAGCCAGGATCTCAGGTCGCGTTCACGTGCGGCCTGGATGAATCCGGGCAGTGGATCGTCGGGGTCGATGGGGGGCAGTTCGTCCGTCTCATTCAGCTGGCTCCAGCCGATGCTCCTGTAGAAATGGAGGGCATTGCAGTTCATGGCCTCAAGCTCATCGAATAGCTCTGTCCTGAACGGGTTGGGCGCACCTTCGGCGGCCTCGAAATCGCCTCTCCTCAGCAGGTTCGCAGACCGCTTGCCGGTGCCGTCGAGCACCTCGCCGACGTAAATATCATCAAACCAGGCTGTACCAGCTTTCTCACGCAGGAAGACGTAGACGCGGGCAGATGTGATTGGAGCAGGAGGCGTGTGGGTGGACTCCGAGTACTGCCACCCGGCTTTCTCCGGATCGAACACCGCTATTTTCATGGGCCAGCTCTTGCCGTCAGTGAGGCGTAGATCCACATAGACCGAGCACCTGTAGCTGGCGGGTCCTGCAACCCCCTCGAGCTTGGCCCAACCGGCGACCACGATGGGGCGAGCCGTGGTCTGATTCAGTTCAACAGTCTGCACAGCCCCCTGGGCTTCCTCGTCGCTGCCCGTCCGGCAGCGCAGGCTCACGGAGCCAGAACGCTTCTCCCTGTTGTCGAACGTGTACCCACGGCCGTAGTTGCTCCAGAGCCGGTTGTCCAGAGCCAGTCCCGGATGGCAGTATATGCCACGGACAATGCCCTGATCAGCCGCCACCACAGAGCCGGTTGCGGCGATCAGCAGCACACTCGTTAGAATCGCGGTCTTGGTGATGTTCATCGTCTTGTTCCTCCATTTCGGGGTCTCACTTGCAGACACCCCGATTACACCTATCGCAGGCTGCCGATGGTCGCGGCTCTTTCAGACACGCACTCAAGACCTACTCCGTGAATTGGGCCATAAAGTCGCGGAATTGCCTGACCCCGGGCTCGTTAAGGGCCTCCATGCCCGGTTCGTCCATTGACATGGTTTCCTCGTCGGTCATTGGGGAACTCGCCTCTTCCTGCATCGGGGCGTCCTCCTTCGTTTCCTCGTTCAGGCTGCCCTGCCTCCAGACTCACAAGGTACTTCGCCTACCGTTCCTGAACCAGGCCATCCCGGTCCAAGTGATCCCTGCCCCCCTGCAAGTCATTCCAGCCCACGGTGAGTCTCCTTCCTGCCGTGGTTGCTTCTGTCTCGGATGTTGCCCCCCGGATCAAAGGCGAAGACGATTCACCACGGAGTTCACGGGGACACGGAGAAGGCAGGCAAAAAGTGTCCGCCGGCTTCGCCCTGCCCGCAGTCGGGCAGAACAAGTCCGGCGAACGATCCTTCGGGGAGCCCACGGGATTCAGAGGAGATTGGAGGCCCGCTCTTCTTCCTCTGCTTTTGCTCCCGATGAGACCATCGCCGGAATCTGGTCCGACCTTCTTAGGGCGGGCCGGAGTCCGGTGATCGCCGCTCTTCACTCTCCGTGTCTCCGTGTCTCAAGCTTAGCGGGTGGTGAAGTCCGAACGACGACATCGCCCAGGCAACAAGTGCATGCACTCGGACATGGTATCGCTGGCACGCCACCATGACGATGATGGCAAACTGAGATGATGGAAGCGCCTGATGGCGCGATCCGGTCCAAATCGAAATCGGGATCGGGTCTCCAAATCGATCCGGCTGCGGGATGGATGGGACAGCGGGATCTTGCCCTGGCGGGCGCCGATTTCGATAGCAATAGCGATCTCGATTTCGAGTGAGACAGAGAACGGAAGCCAACAAGCGGCTTCACAACGGACGCGCTACCGCGCGCCGGTGAGCCGCGACGATGGATGGCATGCAGTCTATCGTCCCAAACGGTGTCGCGGATAGTCCCGCATGCCATCTATACAGATAACTGGAAGCGTCCTCGTGGAAATTCAACGAGCACACCGAGGCTGTTCTTTGTCAGTCTGCACAGGGAGTTGAGTAGTCGATCGGATGGTGATTCCCAATGGGGACAGAAAGGGCCTGCATGATCAGCCTCGAACGATGCTTGACTTCGCTTTCCGACTGCCATATCTTCGCGAAAGGAAGGAGGGAAGGAAGGTGATCCGCGAAGGAGACAGGCACATGTGTGCTCTGCTGCCTATCGTGGTAATGAAGACCGACGGCCTGCCGCCGACCAGGTGATTGCTGCATGCTGTCTATACAGAGTTCTGGGGGGATGAATGATGACCGGATGGTCTGGACCCGGAAACAGGCCAACCCGAAACGGTCGGCTGGGGGATGAATCGTGTAGGGGCGGGTCCCTGTGCCCGCCCAATGATTTCGGTCAACCGGACGGGGTCGAACGG
>JABHEG010000229.1 GCA_018676675.1 Lentisphaerota bacterium | reverse complement strand
TCCCTTTTCTCCGCCAACGAAAAACGCCGCCCTGGAATTGGGCGGCGTTTGGGATATTGGCGGAGAGGCAGGGATTCGAACCCTGGGTCCCGCGTAAACGGAACACAGCATTTCCAGTGCTGCACATTCGGCCACTCTGTCACCTCTCCGAAAGTATGGTGTAGAGCAGACACACAATCTACCGCGGAGGGCACCATTCGCAAGCCGGGCAGGTCGCCTCCGAGGCGCTATCCGGGCATGATGGAGAACTTCACCGGGAGTTCGCCTGTGATGAGGTAGTAGATAGCGCCAATCACGATTGGGATGATTCCCCCAAGCATGTCGCCGGCAATCAGGCCGAACATCAGTGGTTTCAGGTCCTGGTACAGCCGTGCCCCTCCGTACTTGGTGATGGTGCGTTTGATGAACCAACCAATGAGGAAGGACGCCGCGAAGGCCTTTCCCGGGTAGGTGTGCCAGATCAGGAAGAGAATTGGGTGGAGGGGCCAATGCGCGAACCTGAGTCGTCCGGCGGAAACCACGAGTACGAGAACCAGGCCGGCAATGGCGCTGATGGCGACGTCGAGCTTTGGGGCTGTTCGTCCGAAACGCTCGAAGCCGTGAGCAGACATGGCTGATGACAAGGCTCCCTGTGCCTCGAGCTTCTGCTTCATGGAGACCGTCTGATTGAACGCAAAGGTGGGAACATTGACGTTTGCCCAGCGATCGGCCAGGTCGACCCCCAAGTCGTACTGCAGATACAGAACGAACGGGATGACGGCGAGGAGAGATACGAGGAGGGCGATACCACAGAACGTGGCACCCTTGCCAAGGTGTAGTTTCTGAGTATCCAGGAGCTTGAGGGAGTTGACCATGAACGGCATCAGGGCCTCCCGTGTGTCGAGGGCCAGCACTGTGGTCAGGAGCAGCATGATCAGCATGGCTTGCGGCCCGACCGCGACAGGCCCGAACAGCCCGGCCAGGATCACGCCCGGGAACCACCAGGCCTGAATGAAGAACAGTCCGGTCTCGGCGATGACTCGGCTCATGATCAGGAACACGGTCACGATGCCGGCGGAGTAGAGGAGTGCGAATGGCCACTCGAGCCCGACTATGGCGAGTTGAGCGACCATCAGGAAGAAGGCAGCAATGGAGAGGCGACCTGCCCAGATGACCGTGGGTTGGACATCGTCGCCTGCTTTGATCCCGATGATGCGTCGAGCGACGGCCATGAAGTAATTGCGGCCGGTGTAGGTGATGGAGAGAAGCATGCCCAGGTAGGCGCCAAAGCCAAGGAACGTCTGCGGTTTCGGGGCAAAGAAGCCACCCCCTGTCAGCGAGATGCCGACGTCGCGGAGCTTGCCGACGATGAAGGCATAGAGAATGGGGCCTATCCCGAGAGAGAGTGAAACATCCGTTGCCAGGAAGTAGGCGAAGGCGATGGCCGTGAAGTAGATCCGCGGCCGGAAGAAGAACCAACCTCCACCCCGGGCGATGGGGTCGAAGAGCGGCCGGAGAGCCCAAAGATCGAAGGACGTGCGAATGGGGATGAGCTTGCCGGGCAGGATCTGGCAGGCGTAGTTGTTCAAGTGCAGGAGGACGATCGGCAGAGCTCCCAACCAGAAGATACGGCTGCGAAGTATTGCGGGGAGCTTCTTGTCTGAAGAGGGTAGGAGGGCACTGGCGAAGGCCGCAATGGGGTAGGGCAGCCGCTCGTGGTCGGCCCACTGTCGATGCACCACGATCGACAGCCCCAGCAGGCAGACCCACAGGGTGACGATCAGCGGGACCCAGAAAGCGAGACAGTCACGCCAGACAGCCCACGGGACAGCGGCCGGAGCAATGTGCGCATCACCGGTTCCCAAACCTTGTACGAAGCCGTTGAGACCACGATCCTCATCCACGCTGACGTCCGCCAGCATGCGCCTGGGGACGGACTCGAGCACGCCTTGAGTGGTCCAGCCGGGGGACGTTCGCGCGTAGTGGTGCGGCATCATGAGAGTAGAGGTGAAGGTCCGCATCAGTCCTGATCCCGGGATGCTGCACGCGGCAAGGGTCATGGAGAGGATCACGACCAGCTCCGTTGCACTCAACGGCCGGACGCGTCTGAGCTTCGTCAACAGGGGGTTCAGGGCGAGAACGAAGAGGATGAGTCCACCGTAGACCGATATCGGCATGGTGTTGCCGACGAACATGGTCTGATGGATGATGGCGTCGTTGAAATACGTATAGCAGCAGACGAAGACGGAGGCGAGAAGGCCAAGAATTGCGGCTCGGATGGTCATGTCAGTGGTTCAGTGCCCTGCAATGTGGGAGGCGGTGCCATCCGCCGATTCTGTGTCTGTTGGGAGAAGGGCAGTCGGAGCACAGCGGCTCCTCCCACACTGAAGCCAAGGGAAACAGCCAACGTGTTGGGAGAAGGTCAGTCGGAGCACAGCGGCTCCTCCCACATTGGGGTGTTCTCCCACATTTCCCGTTTTCTGTCAGGGCACGATTCCTTTTTGCGGCGTCACTGTTTGGATCAGCGGGCGGTCGAGAATGGGCTCTTTACCGGTTGCCTTCACGTGACCAGCCAGCTCTCCTGTCTTTGCGAAGGTTATCTCCCAGGATTCGTCGCCCGTATCGATTCTGGCTCCCGCGATTGTGTCTGTTTCCAGGAGTTCCACCGGGGACATCCGCGCGAGTTCCTGAGAGCCGATTTGGATGACATGGAGGAAAACGTCGTCGCGACGAGCTTCTCCCGGGTTCACCTCAAGTCGCCACTGTCCCATCATTGCCAGGGCCTCGGGTTTGAGTTTCCCTGGGTCAATGGACCAATTCCTGCCGGCCGCCTGGAAGGCGTTGTCCGGACCGCCCACGAGCTCAATTCCGGCGTCTCCAGGCAAGAGCGTCCGACAGAACATCCGGCCTTTCCCATGGTCTGCCTGAGCCGTCAGTCCATCGATATTTGGTCGATGAGCCGTGTGCAGCAGCCACTGTTTTCTGTAGGCGGGGTCGGTTGCTGTGACGCGGTCGAAGATGACGAAGTGTGAGGGCATGATGAAGACGATCTGGCGGGTGACCTCACTCACCTTTTGGGGGAGACCATCGGGTTGGGAGTGGTGGTAGGTCTTGGTCGCGTCGCCTGCCACGTAGACAAACTGGTCGTTAGTCTCGAAGGCCTCTACGTCTGAACCGAGTTGCTTGTGTTGGCCGCCGTGGTTGGCTGCGACCCGTGGCCCTTCGCCCCAGTAGTTGGCGGCGGGCTCGCCAGGTTGGTGGACCAGCACGCAGTTGTGAGCCACGGTCTGGGCGTAGTAGTTCTTGAGGTGCTGCCCGTTCTCCTTCTCTGCGTGGCGAGTGCCGGAGTCCAGGGCGAGGTGTGCGCCGTGGTATATCACGACATTGAGGGCGTCGAAGTGTCGGTGTTGGCTCAACAGCCCTCCGGCGGTGAAGCAGGCGTACGTGTCGTCGGCTCCCGTGCCCGAGCGCATGAAGATCTGGCCCATGTTATCGAAGTGGCGTGCATGGGGCAAGGTCTCAGGCTCGAATGGTGGTGGGGACTGTTCCAGCGTGGTCAGGAGGAACGGGTAAATGAACCAGGTGGAGCTGTACTGTTTCTCGGGAACGACGGACTGAAGGTGCCGCGCAAGCGCTGCGGCTTCCGGCGCGGCAGCACCGTAGAGGTGCCGGATATTGGCCATGTGTGTGTACAGTTGCCAGGTTGGGAGACGATTGGTTGTGTGTGGCGTATCGCCCCAGCCGAATTCCAGCGGCTTACCTCCGGTCTCGACCCAATTCCAGATCACGTAATTCGCGAGCCAGGCGCCGTGTGGCCAGTCCGGAGCGATGTTCTCGCCGGTGGCACTGAGCCAGGTGTAGAAGAAGTTCTGCTCGGACCAGGGGTAGGCCCCGAACACGTAACCGAGCGTGGGGGATGCGCCTCCTCCATCGTCTCCACCTGCCCTTTTCCGGTGTTGGAGAAGAGCCATGTTGTCGTTGTATCCGGCAACGAGCCATTCGTTGATCCGGTCGGACTCGATCCCCGTTCCGAGTCCGGTACAGCCGAGGAACCACTTGCAGTTCCGAATACCATAGTAGCCGGTGGTGTGGCCGCTGTAGTTCTCCCGATAGATTCGTGGCCTTGCGCTCAGGACATTCTGTACAGCCCGAACCAGACCGCCCAGGTAGTGCTCACGCTCCTCGTTGTTCAGGTCGTTGAACAGCCAGTCAAGGGCCATGGTCGCGTGGACTCGCGAGGTCGAGTACCAGTTTACGGATTTCTGTTCTTTGAAGCAGGCATCGTAGAACTGCAGGGAGAGATCCAGGGCTTGTTTGGCTGTCGTCAGGTAGCGCTCTTCGCCCGTCATCAGGTAGACGAAGGCAGTTCGGGCTGCGTCGGGGCCGTAGTCTTTCGGAGGAGTGGATGTTGCCTTAGACAGCTTCGTCGCCAGATTGTCAGCGGCCTTCTTGGTCCGCTCATACCAGACCTTCTCTTGTCCCAGTGCCCGGGCTTTGACCTGAGTCCACGAATCCTGATTGAAGAAGAGGCGTGGGTGGTCCTGGCGGATCTGTTGCGTCCACTTGGGAAGGGGCTTAGCGGGTTGGGCCGCGGCCAGGCTGAGGGTGAGAATGGGGAGACACGGCACGAAACGGAGTATTCTTGGCACATCCTGCTCCTCTTTGCTGTTGTGTTGCTCGCATCACCGAGTGCTTTTGCCGGGGCCGGTCGATGACGGGTAAATCTATGGTTGCGGCGCGGGCCCCGCAAACCGCTCACGATGTGCGCGGCTCGGTTCCGGCAGAGCCCTGACCAACGGGAGGGGGGCGAGACAGAAGACCGCTTACGTTGTGCGCGGCTCGGTTCCGGCAGAGCCCTGACCAACGG
>JABHEG010000047.1 GCA_018676675.1 Lentisphaerota bacterium | reverse complement strand
GCTGAACATCGAACGTCCAACGCCGAATGTCGAATGAAGAGAACCGGAACAGTCTCCGAAAGAAGCCGTTACAAACCTCGACGTTCGACGTTCAGAGTTCGATGTTGGACGTTCAAGTTAGCGCTTATGGGGCGCTGCCCCAAGCCCCGCCGGGGGAGCAGCGGCTCACCCCGGACCCCCAGGTGAGGGGGTCGTGTAGAGCTGGTGACAAGGCCCACCAGCTCTACACGACGGGCGACGGGGTAGCCGTTCAGCAGGAATGGGCTCGAAATGCATGACGTGTTGCCCTGTCAAGGAACATGCCGCCCACTGCTGATCCGGCAATGGATCAGAGTGCACTCACTGGCAGTGGCGTGGAATCTCTCGCGTCACCGCGCAGAGAGCGGTACGCCGCACGCACGCGGCGAGGCCGCGATCTGAGCTCAATTCCGGTGCGCGGGTCGGACGGACAGCTTGGTCAGAGTCTCGACCTACGAGAGGGGACCGCTTACGTTGTGCGCGGCTCGGACGGACAGCCTGATCCGAGCCCTGACCTACGAGAGGGGACCGCTTACGTTGTGCGCGGCTCGGACGGACAGCCTGGCCAGAGCCCTGACCAGCGGGAGGGGACCGCTTACGTTGTGCGCGGCTCGGACGGAACGTCTCTCGGTCAGAGTCCCGACTTACGAGAGGGGGCATCCGCTTACGTTGTGCGCGGCTCGGACGGACATGATCAACAGGTTAGCGCTTATGGGGCAGCGCCCCGGTCAGGGCGAAGAGGATGGGGCTGTGGGACGCGTCCGTGGAATGCACATCGATGGACGCGATCGTCTTCTCGGGGTGTGGGTTCGTCCATCCAAAGATGTACGCCGACAGCACTGTGCCGCTGGGGGCCACCGCGAGAATCGCTCGGGCTGGACCGGCGTCCGAACGGCTCAGCACGCCGCCGGTTTCCGTCCCGGTTACGATCGCCTCGCTTGTCGTACCGTCTTCGTAGTGCACCACGTAGCGCACAGCGTGTGCGTCGACTCCGACCGGCCCGGAACAGCCCTGCAGGAAACAGAGGCGCTGGGCACGACGGTTGATCTCGATTCCTGTCACGTTCCTTGGGTAACGGCATTGGACGTCAAGCCATCCGTGCAGGACGAGGCAGCGGTTCCCCGTGCGGAAAGGACTGCCCTGGATCCAGCGCACGACGCCGGGGGAAGGTGAGGTGAGGTCTCCAGCTCCGAGCGCCCCGCCAATTCCTTCCGGGCCGGCAATGGCGTGTGGCAAACAGCTCTCGACCTGCAAAGCCCAATAGGCGTGGGGTGTTCCGGGCGGGACGGGAATCTCAATGGTTCGAGCCTGGCCCGATGGGAGGGCGAGACTCTCCGTTGCTTCGGCCGTACTCACGGCAGGCAACTGCAACCGAATGTCCGCCTGCGGCTGATCACCACTCTTGACCGGCGCCGATGTGTAGTACAGGAGCCCCGGTTCCTTGAGCCATTTCACGGAGCGGAAGTCATTGATCTGGCAAGATCCATGCGCCTCGATTCTCCCGAGCCTGGTGCGAAACACACATCGTTCGAACTGACCGCTCAGAATGGTCCGATGCTTGAATGGCAACGGGCTCGGCGGGATCTGCCCAGTCTTCGAGCCGCCAGCGCCGTCTGCGACGAAATCCGCCCCTGCGAACGTGCTCGGATGGAGCATGAAGTCCTGTTGCAGCACGGCATTCGGGAAGTCGTGGCATCTGCCGCGGAAGCGGTAAGTGAACAGCCCGTCATCGCTCAGAGACAGGCGGCACTCGTACCGAAGCGGACCGGAATCGCCGCCGTCGACGATCGTGATGGTACCCATCTTTCTCTTGTCCTCGACTCGAATGATCGCAGTCTTTGACCTTGATGCGATGTAGTGCGACGTCTTGTTGCCGTCTGCCCGCAACATGATGCGGCTTCCATGCACGACGACGCGGTTGCCCACGCGCAGCTCAATCCCGACTCCCGGCCTAAGCACGAGTGCGTATGGTGTCCGGACAATCTCGACATCCTTGGGATGGACCCAACCAGCACGCCCCGCGGAGGCGAGGATGACCAGGCAGGCTGTCGCGTACAGAGCAGCGGTTTTCATTTGTGATATACTCCGACTTGTCCTGCGCACACCACTTTAGTGCGCGTTTAGTCTCGGTAGGTGGTCGCCCGAGGGACTTCCACCTGGGACCTGTTCCCTATCTTGGCCACGTAACCCTTCAGTCGCGTGGAGAGAAGACCTCCAGACGGCTCGACAGAGTCTCGCCCTCCACCGGACACAGATAGCCCGAGCAACCCCTGGAGCTCGACAGAGTCTCGCCCTCCACCGGACACAGATAGCCCGAGCAACCCCTGGAGCTCGACAGAGTCTCGCCCTCCACCGGACACAGATAGCCCGAGCAACCCCTGGAGCTCGACAGGGTCTCGCCCTCCACCGGACACAGATAGCCTGAGCAACCCCTGGAGCTCGACAGGGTCTCGCCCTCCACCGGACACAGATAGCCCGAGCAACCCCTGGAGCTCGACAGAGTCTCGCCCTCCACCGGACACAGATAGCCCGAGCAATCCCTGGAGGGCGAGACTCCGTCGAGCCGTCACACGAGACTGAGGAGTTACTTCGCTATTACAGTAGTGCTTGAACGGCAGTTGCCGTATGGTTGAGCTTGGCTATTTTGGCTTCCAGAGCCGCTGGAACTGTTCAGTCGGCAGGGGGCCTGCTGGACCAACGGGTTCGGTTCGCCTGGAAACGATCAAGAATGAGGTGCCTGGGATGATGAAGAACGCTCTCGTGTCGGTGATCGTGGCGAGTCTTTTTGCGGCGAGTTCCGCGGTCTTCTCGGCAGAGCAGGTTGCCGTACTCGTTTCCTTCGATGCTCAGGAGATCGGGCCCAGCGTCTCATGCGGGGGCAGCGTATCGGTGGACGGCGGGGAACTAACGGGCTTGAGCCCGGTCATGTTCGAGCCGGGCGAAGAGATCGAGGAGAAGCGCTGGCAGTGTCAGACATTTGGCACATTGGACAAGCCTGGTGGCCGTTCTCGCGTTTTTCAGATCAGTCGACACAAAGGCATTCTGGCCCGATTGCGGGGCGGGGCAGCCACTGTTCTACAGCTGACAACCGATCTCGGGAGCGCGACTGTCCGGATCGGGGATCTGCGGCAGGAGGCACAGAGGCTTCTCGATGGCCGCGTTCTCGTTACCCTTGGTGCGCCCCCACAGAGGCTGACCACCGATCTCACTCAAGACGATTTCCCGGACGTGACGGTCGCGGGAGACGGGACAGTCTGGGCGGGCTGGCAGGCCTGGGATGACGAGGGCGATCGCCTCCGGGTTGCTCGGCATGCGGACGGGGCGTGGTCCGAGCCCGAGGATCTACCGGTGGAACGGGGCGATGTCTTCCGGCTGACCTTGGCTTCGGCGAACACAGCCGGGGCGATCTGGGGCGTGTGGTCGCAGAACCGCGCAGAGAACTGGGACCTTTGGGCATGCCGGTGGGAGAGCGGGGAATGGGGCAAGCCGATCCGTCTGACCCAGGGGGAAGGAGCCGACTTCAATCAGACGTTGGCCGTGCTCCCTGACAACACGGTGATGGTTGCCTGGCAGCGCTGCGTCGATGGGAAGCAGTACGACATTTGCCTCGGGGAGCTTGGGGCCGGTGGCCTAACAGACGTTCTCGATGTGACGGAGCACCCCGCGAACGACTGGGAGCCGCAACTGGCAGTCGGCAGAGACGGAAGCCTGGCTGTGCTGTGGGACACCTACCGGAATGGAAGCTACGACATCTACCTGCGTCGCCGCGCGCCAAACGGGACCTTCGGGCCTTCCGAAGCGGTCGCGTGTTCGCCACGATATGAGGCCCATGCCTCGGCCTGCTACGATCCTCAGGGACGCCTGTGGGTGGCTTGGGACGAAGCAGGGGAGAACTGGGGGAAGCACGGCAAGGGCTCGGGGATTCACGTTGAACGTCGGGTGAAGCTGGCCTGCATCCTAGAGGACGGGCCGCATGCGCCGTCGGTGCCCCTGACCACCTGTCGTGGATCCGCACTTTCGGGCATATGGGAATTGCCGCAGATCACGATGGACGGTTCGGGACGGCCAGTCGTGTTTTTCCGTCACGCAGCTGTCATCACGCGATGGCGCACCCGGAACAAGGAGAAAGAACGCCAGAGCCGCGGAGTCTGGTCCTACTTTGCGACCCGATTCGACGGCACGGCCTGGTCACCGCCAACGCTCCTGTTGGGCAGCGACGGACGCAACGACCAACGAGTCGCGATCGCCCGAACTGCGGACGGCACGATCTGGACCACCTACGCCGGCGACGATCGCCGGATGGAACGAGCTGAGGTGCCTCACAACAACAATGTGTGGGCACTGCCCTTCAGCTTCCCGGAGAGCAACACGCCTGTCGTGCCTGGCGACCTGCTGCCGCGGGCCCCGGAACAGCTGTCCGAGCCCGGCCGGTCCGGGCACTCGGTCACACTGCGAGGCACGAACTACTCGCTGGTCTACGGAGACACTCACAGGCACACGGACATGTCGCGTTGCGGCATGATGCGAGATGGGTCGCTCATCGACACATACCGGTACGCCATCGACGCCACAGCCTTGGACTTCCTTGGCATCGCGGATCATGACCAGGACATTCTGAAGCATCGGTATGACCGCGAGCAACGCCCGCTCCAGGGCTACATGTGGTGGCGATCGGAGAAGTTCTGCGATCTGTTCACGATGCGGCCCCGGTTCCTTGCTGTGTATGGCTATGAACACGGTGGTTCTCTCAAGTCCCGGGGGGGGCACAAGAACGTCATGTACTCCAAGCGTGGCAATCCGTGCATCGAGGACGACGCCCCGGCGGACCTGTTTCGGGCGTTGGAGGGGCGGGATGCGGTAGCCATTCCACATCAGTTGGCGGACGGCGGGTCCGCCACCGACTGGGACCGCTGGGACGGCCGCTGGGAGCCGGTGGCGGAGATGTTCCAGGCTCGTGGCTCGTATGAGTTCATGGGGGCTCCGCGGCTGGCACGCGTACAGCGTCGGGGGCACTTCGTGTGGGATGCCCTTGCGAAGGGGATCAAGACCGGACTCATTGCCAGTTCTGATCATGGGTTGACGCACGGCGCCTACGCCTGCCTGTACGTGCGGGATCGATCCAGGGAAGCGTTGATTGAGGCGTTCCGTGCGCGGCGCACCTTCGCGGCCACTGACACCATCGTTCTTGAATTCAGCTTGGGCGACGCGTTCATGGGGGAGGATATCCAGATTCGGCAGACACCGGTGCTGCGAGCCATGGTGCGCGGCACGTCAGAGCTGGCTCGGATCGACATTGTCCGCAACAACGAGTTCATCTATTCCGTGAGCCCGGACGGGAGCGAGTACCGCTTCGAGTTCACCGACAGTCAGCTGTCGAAGGGACAGAAGGCCTATTACTACCTGCGCTGTGTGCAGGACAACCGTGAGCTGGCGTGGTCCTCTCCCATCTGGGTTGAGTGGGGTGAGTGATCTCCTGGGCTCTTCACACCCGACGCACGGTACTCCGCTCCACTGCGAGCCTCACTACAGGCGCCTTGTTGCCGCATTGCGTTGCGATGGCACATTGATGGCGGATCCTGAGTCCATCCTCCCGCAGCTATGGAGAGAATGATGCTGAGACGTTCCTTTGAACACGTTCTATTCTGCGGCCTCGTGTGTGCTGCGGGGATCGCGTTGGCCGAGCCTGGAGTCAACCTGCTTATCAATCCCGGCTTCGAGCAGGGGACGGAGCAGACCGCGGAAGGCTGGCACAGTGGGGTGTGGGGAGGGGCGAAAGCGGTGCATGGCCGCACGTCGTCGGAGGTCCATGGAGGAACACATTCGTACTACCTGGAGTTCAAGAGTGGCAAGGGCGGGTTGCAGTTGTTCCCGGACACATCCGCCGTTCTGTCCGAGGCGGATCGGGCTGCCAACCGAATCGTCGTTTCCGGCTGGTATCGCGGCAATGCCAACCCCGTGACAATCCAGGTCCGTTACTTCCGGGATGAGGACGGGAAGGCCAACGGGATACTTGACGCTCTCGGGGGACGTCTGTGTCACACACTTCGCTTGCCGCCGAGCCGGGCGTGGCAACATGTAGAGGAGACGTTCACGCCTCCGAAGCGGACCAAAGGAATGGGGGAGGTCGGCGTCCGCCCGTACGTTTTCCTCACCGCTCCAGACACGATCTACATCGACGATTTAGCCGTGCACCTGGAGGCGGTCAAGGTGAGACCCGCATCGTCGTCCGGCGAGGACCTTCTCGGTGATTTCTCCCGCGTCGACTTCCTGCCGGTTGCTCCATTCTCCGCGGAGCAGAAGGCTCAGTGGGGGCCGCCCACGTTGCCTCCGTTCAAGATCACCGTGAAGGACGGTATTCTGCTGAAAGACGGGCGTCCCGTGTTCTTCCTCGGGATTCACGAAGGCGGAGGCGGGCAGTTCGCGGTGTCACCCGTCTGGTTCCCGCGCGTGTTTCGATACGACTTTGTCGAGGCAAACACGGCGATATCGCGAACCATGCGCGTTCAAGCCGAGAACGAGCGACTGACTGTGGACTGGAAAGAGCTCCCGTACACGGGGACATGGCTGCGCGAGTTGTACCGCAACAACACGTTTGTCTGGTACGATGTGGGTTCGTCGGGACACGGGCCGAACAGGCTGCTGGGCCGTTGGCCGGAGCTGGTTCCGGGTCTGTCCATCCTCGCCGATGATCGGTACGGGCATTTCTACCCGGCCGACCACATGCATCCCCTCGGGCGCCAGCTCTACAAAGAGCACTGGAAAGCCTGGTTCAAGTACGCCAAGGGGCTACCCTTCCTCACGGCCGAGGTATTCAATGAGCTCGGCTACTGGTGCACGAGTCCGCTCACGCTGCAGGCGTTCCGGGAATGGATGAAGACGAAGTACGGGGAGATCGGGACACTCAACGGTGTGCTTGGAACGACTTTCCCGGATTGGTCGACCGTGGCGCCGCCGCACATCTGGGAGCGGTTCAAGGTCGACTACAAGTACCATCAGTACCGGATGCAGCAGATGCAGGCGTATCCGGATCTCTGGAACGATTGGCTCGAGTTCCTCCGACACAACTTCGTTACCTATCTCAAACTGATGAAGCAAGACTTCCGGGAGGTGGCTGATTGCCCGTTCTCGGTGGATTCGCGGTACTCGCGAATCGAGGACCACTTCAGCTACTCGATGGTTGATCCCGAACTGGTGAGCGAGGTCACGGACATCCAGTCGTTCCACGTGACCGGATATGTGATGTACGACTACGAAGGCAAGCCGGCCGAGCCGGACTGCGTCATGAACTCACTGATCAAACCCGGGCACTGCCACGACTACATGAGGGCCGCGGTGGATGACCCGATCATGAACCCGGAGAATATCATCAGCACCTGCCGGGTTCCCGGACTCGAGCCCGATGAAATCGTCGAGAGCTCCCTGGTGAACTTGCACCGGCCGTGGAAGTTCCGGACCGATCCCGACCAAGTCGGCGAGAAGCAGGGCTGGTTCGGCAAGGACCTCGATGCCTCGGCCTGGGGAGAGATCGAGGTTCCCGGGGTGTGGGAAGAGAAACGGAAGGATCTGGAGGCCTACGATGGCTGGGCCTGGTACCGAACCCGTTTTGTCATGCCGAAGGAGTATGAATGGACTGCACGGGACGGTTCCGTTCGCTACCTGCTCTATGGCCAGGGGCTTGATGACGCGGGGGTGATCTATATCAATGGCAAGGAGGTGCACCGTGGGGCGGGGTGGAAGACGATCTATGCCGTCAACCTGAACCCGCACATCAGCTTCGGCAAAGAGAACACGATCGCGATCCGCATCAACGACACCACGTTGTACGGCGGACTGCGGTTCTTCGTCACGATCATCGGCGACACCATGATGGCCAGGACCAAGGAGCTCGGCCCGGATCACTTGGCGGCGATGATCTGGTCCAACGCGGTGCACGGCATGAGCGGGATGGACATCTGGGATTGGGGAGACGACATGGTCCGGACCTACATCCCGCGGATCAAAGCCGATATTGACAGCGTATCCGATATCCTGCTGCCCCGTCCCCGAATCAAGGGCAACGTGGGCTTGTTCTACTCCTGGGAGTCGTTTGATGGGTTGTTCCGTGCCCCGCCCGAGTCGATGGATCTGATGGAGTACTACGGGGCCTTGCTCTTCAATCACGTGCCTTTGGACATGGTGACCAACCGCGGCTTCCTGGACGGGCGGGGAGACGCTTATCCGCTCATCGTGTTCCCGTATTGCCACTACATCCGCCAGGGGACGTTCGACAAGCTCAAAGCCTATGTGGCGGCGGGAGGGACTGCCGTCCTCACCTACAATGCGTTTCAGAAGGACATGTATCGGTACCAGACACCCGCGCTGGCGGAGTTCATCGGTGCGCAGATCGGTGCCCCACTCAGTGGCAAGACGTCGGTCACGTACGAGGGGGAGTCGTTCCCGGTGACGAAGGGAGCGTACACCAAGAGCTTCGGTGTCTCGCTCGGAAACGGGGCCGCGGAGGCGCTGGCAACGTACAAGGACGGGACGCCTGCCGTGGTCTTACGCAAACACGGGCGCGGCAAGGTGGCGTTCATCGGGGCCGAACTTGGCTTTCGGGCGTTGTACCGGATTCTTGGCGATCTCATGGCTCAGGCTGGACTTCATGCCCCCGTCGACGTCACCTCGGCGAATGGCGGGGAGTTCCCCTACATCGAGTCCCAGGTGGTTGGGGACTCGCAGCGTTTCCTCCTCTATCTTGTCAACTGGGGCGGGCTTGAGCATCCGGTCCGGGTGCGGTTCACCGATGCTTGGGGCGTCAAGACCGGGAGCCGGTATCATGTTCGGCACGTGCAGGAACGGTCGTGGGAGCACCAGAACGAGGTGTTCACCGGCGCCCAACTGCGTGACCGGGGCCTGAATCTGTCGCTGGACTCCTACGCTCCCCAAACGCTGCTCTTCGAGTCGGTTGCTGTCGAGCCCCCTACGCCGTTGGCCAGCGTGTCCGGAAAACGCCAGGCCATCATGGCACGCTTTGACCGGATGAAACAAGCGCCTGACGCCGACAAGCCGCGGGTCGTGTTTCTGAAGCGCGAAGGGAGAGGGGTTTTTCGTGGCAAGTTCAACCATCCTCTGGTGGTTCAGCTTCTGGAGGAGGAGGGGTTCGGCGTTTGCGAGCTTTCGTCCCAGGATATTGCCGCCGGGGAGCTGTCAGGGGCCAGGCTGCTGGTCCTGGCCGAGGACGACTCACTGCCGTACAAGTGGATCAAGAAACAGACGCCAACGTTCTACGAAGCTGTGCGGACGTACTTGAAAGGCGGTGGCCGCCTCCTGTTCTGCGGCTCGGCCAGCGTACACTACAATGCTCGGAATCTCTTTCTCCGGTATGCGTTCGGGAAGGATCCACGAGTACAGGCGGTGGGAGGGGGCTGCTCCGACCCCGCCCACTGCAGCTTTGGGGATCCGAACCAGATTCGCGTGGAGCACTTCGCAGAGCATCCTCTGACGCAACATGTCAACTCGCTGCAGTTCACGCTGGCCACCACTCTGAGCACAGAGGACGATGCCTTGATCCCCGTCGCGTTCACGGCTGAAGAGAACCCGAGTCACCCTTCGGCGCCAGTTGCGTTGGCGGGAACGGTGGGGAAGGGCAAAGCCGTTTTGGTCGGCGACTGCACGTGGATGCAACCGTTCCGGGTCGAGCACGCAGACAATGCCCAGTTTCTCGTGAACTGCCTCCGCTGGCTCACTGACCGTCCCATCGAGCGCCGGGACAGGAACGCATTGGTCCAGTCCCTGTTCATCACCGAGAAGATCATGCGCGAGATCGAGCGTGAGGAGAGGTGAATTGGGGGGGGGGCTGATTGAGTACGGCGGGCGGCCCTCCGACTGCCAGTCCCCGAATGCCGGCCGGCGGGTCACTCGCCTGCCAGTCGGACCTCGTCGATGATGGCTGCGCAGCCGCAATGGGTGCTGCCGACGCGTCCGCCGATGGTCAGAGAATGACGGGCGGGAGCGACCGGACCTGCGTCACACCGGCCGCGCCCAATCTCCCGGCCATTCAGGTAGATCGTCACTGCGCCCTTCCCATCGTACTTGAAGCCCAGGCGGTACCAGGTGCCGGCCTTCAGGTCTAACGCGTGCGCTGGGATGTTCCGTGTCTCATTGCCGAAGCCGAGCACGACCCGTGGGCGCAGTCCGTCTCGTTCCCGGCTCAGGTAGAAAGCAAAGCCGGTGTTCGCCTTGGCGTGGTCGCGCGTCTGTAGGTAGTAATTGCAGTCAAGCAGCATCGTCAGTTTGTTCTCTGCCATCGCCGGTTTCGGCTTCAGCCACAGCTCAACCGCAAAGCGGCCTTCGGGGGACAGCTTTGGATCCCGTGCGATTTCAAGGCCCTCTGCCCGGTCCTCGGTCGCTGCAAAACACTCGAGGCCGCCGCCAGCCTTGCCGTTTTCGACGACGCGTGATCGGCCACGGAGCGTCGTCTTGTAGGTCCCGCCCAGGACGTCACGCATGGGGTTCTTCCCGTCGAATCGCCACAACGCGATCGTCTTGAGCTCTGGACCGACAGCGGAAGCGCGTTCGCCGAGTGGCACGGGTTCTACCGTGAAACTCGCGGTCGTCGTGTGCCCGCCGATGAGTTCGGTAACCTGTGCGACCCACGTCCCGGGTGGCTCGTTGTCCGCCACTGGGATGCTGGCGGACCAAGACCCGTTGGCGGCGGTGGCGGTGAATTGGGAGTAGTCGCTGATGGCACCGTCCGCCGATTGGACCTCCACCTGCAGCGGCACGACCCCCGTTGTTTTGCGTCCGGACGCGTATCGGGCCTGCACCCGGATATCGATCGGGCCTCCCGTTGCCGGTCGATCGGTTGCCAGGAGCGTCACTGGGCCCAATGGCTCAGGAACTGTCACGAGGAGCTTTCCCCATCCCGGAGTAAGTTGCACCTTCGTGCTACAGCCGCCGCTGTCCCGAGCTGGCGTTTCCAGCTCACGTCGGGCGAGGGCATCATACAGCGCCCCCGGGGCTTCTCGCAGGCGAATCTCTGCATCGATGGGGACGCCACGCTCGAGGACGGCGCCGAACTGCCCGAGGTACGGACCGGCTTGGCGGCGGTCGTTGATGGCGAAGATGTAGCGCAGATCACCCGAGCTCCGTGCGTCCAGGACTACGTAAGGCTGGGGTGAATCCACAAACAGCCGTTCGCGCAGACGGGGGAGAAGCGTCTGTCGCAGGGCTTCTGCGGATCGGCGCAGATCCGCGTCCAACCGGGCGCGGGGCGAGTCCTCGACCTGTATGACTTCGCCCGGAACCAACTCAAGCTGCTCTGTCTCTGTCCCGTCGGCCGAGGTCTCGGGCAACACGACCGCACCGGGGATCTGGATACGGGCGTCCGTGTCGAGCAACACGGTGCCGCCGGCGTCCTGGAAGTCTGCGATCTGCTCGCGGACGCTCTGCAGCATGAACCGGCACTGCGGGATTGCCAACACCTCGTAGTTCTTGAGGCCCCCGTCCTTGATGTCCTCGTCGTAGACCACATCCACACCGAATCTGGCGGCCGTGAGGGGATTGTGGAGCGAGCGTGTCCCGCCCCCTTCCATGACCCGGCCGAACACGGTGTTGGCACCGGACAGCAGCAGCGCGACACGTGGTCCGCAACGTTCCTTGATTCGGCATAGGGCGGGGCCGTACGGCTCGATCAGCGCCTGCGTCACGCGGCCCAAAGCGGCGAGCGTGTGGGGGTTGGTGTAGCGGTAGCCGTTCGCCTCCTGCGTCTCGATGGCGGTTTGTAGGCCGTGGAACGCGATCATGTCCACCGGTCGGCTCATGATCAGCCAGACAGCCTCGGTCAGGATATCCGGGGGGATCGCCACAAACGGCGCGTCCCGCAGGTGTTCCGGAGCATCCTCGCCTCGGCCGGGTGTCGCGCTGTCGGCATACGCGATGACCTGGATCATCTGCGAGACCTTCTGCGCCCAGCCGCTGCGTTTGGCCAGGCACACCAGTTCGTCGGCGAACGCGGCCGCATCGAGGGGGTTGCGCTCCACATAGGTCCAGTGGTTGAGCATGTCCATGCCATCCCAGCGACCGTGGAACTGCGGGGCGCGTAGCACGGGGTCGTGGAACGTAACGATGTGGGGCTTGACGCGATTGATGGCCCGTGATTGGTCACACGTCAGGCCGTTCAGAGCGCCTCCTCCTTCCGCGTAGAAAAACCTGTACCATCGGTAGAGCGGCGACTCGTCCGGGATGATCCGGTCGGGAAACAGGGCCAGGCTCCGAGCGGGAGACATGTACGGGGCGACAGCGTCTGTCGGACGCGGGAAGCCGAGTATTTTCCGGTACCGTACTTCGGCCTTCGCTGACAGGTTTGGGTAGGAGTGTCCCTCGTACTCGGTGTTGAGCAGCGTGTACCGTAGTCGCGGGTGTGAGCGCCAACGGCGTGCGTGCTTCCGTGCGGTGTCCAGCGCCCACTTCCGGACGCCGGGATCTCTCTCGTCGAGTCGGGCCGCGCGGGAGGATGCGTGTGGGTTCTCGAACGTCTTCTTTAGCGAATTGGGCGCGTTGCGCTGTAGAAGGGGTGGATAGGCATAATAGCTCAATCCCAACTGGTAGCCCAGCGCCAGGAGTTCGGGGGTTCGCTGGGCTTGTTCGTGGATGACGGTGACCCCCGCGTCGGCGACCGCACGTAGGCTTGCGGGCAGATTCGTTCCGCCCCACCATAGCACGTCCATGCGTTCCGTGGCGAGGGGAGGGCCGATCACCACACTGGCTGCGTCGGTCGCGATCACTTTGTCGTCTGCGCGCAACCGCATCACCAGTGTGTAACGGCCGGACCGGAAACGGACGGCATTCAGCGGCAGTTTGACGTTCACAGATCCCCCGGCCGGGACTGTGGGGATGTCCACATCCCCGATGGGATCACGGTATAAGCGACTCCGGATGAGCGTCGCAGACAGGCGGAGTGGTCCAGCGGTCTGCGTGGTCAGGTTCGCGACGGTGGCCGGGATGACAATGTCTCCGGCATCACGTCCGAAGGCTCTGTCGCGGTCGGGCAGGGCTACCCTCAGTCGCACTCCGGCGTTTTCGGCACCCGCGATTGGTTGCGTGGTGGTTGCTTCACGCAGGGTCACGTTGTCGAACTGCCCGTTGAGGCGGTTCAGGCCGAGGGCGGCGCCACCGTCCGCGAGCGTCGTGTCATAGACGTGCAGGACGGGGCGACCATCGACCTTAGCGAGAAGCGTGGTCTCTGCGGCGGTGAACGTCACCTGCGGGGCTGGCGTATCGGCTGCGGTCCGGATGCTCTTCGGCAACGTTGTGGCCGCGAGGATTTCTACCCAACCGGCGCGGACCCGCTCGATGGTCAACGCGGTGCCATGGGTGATGCACAGGCGGTAGTGGTTGTTCGGGTCCTTGAACCGTAAGGCCAGCATGATCGGCCCCGCGCCGCCTTGTGGACGGAGACCCGCGGTCAGGGCTGCGTCCTCGCGTGGCGCGGTCGGCAGCGCAATCCAGTGGCCTTCTCTGCGCGGTCCGTTGTAGGTGCGGTTCCCGAGACCGGTCGTCGTCGGGGCGTCTCCCTTTGGGCGACTGACCGTCCAGCCGTCCGAGAACGGTCGCCAGTTGTGCGCATCCGACGTGGCAAAGCTCTCAGTGAGAATCTCTTTGCCTGCCGTGATGGCCTTTGCCACCTGCGCGGCCCGCCAGGGCGCGGGGAGGATATTGAGGGCGAACGGGACGGCGGTATTCCGGCGTTCACCACCGACGGTGACCGAGGCAATCACAGCCCCAGGCTTGGCGATGGATTCGGGCGCCTCGGGAGACACGGTCACGTGTGCCTCGAGAACGCCGTCACCGGTAAGCTGGATTTGATCATCCTTGCAGAGCTGAACTGAACTCTCATCTGCCGTCCGCTGCAACGTCAGGCGAAGGGGACCGCCGATTGGTTTCTCGGGCGTGTAGGTGAGGTGGATGGTGTCGCCAATGTCTGCAATGTGGTTGGGCTCGCCCGCCTCTTGGAGTTCCACGGTCAGGCCCCCAACAGGGCGCTTGACCAGCCGCACCCAATCCACGTCCACAGCACCGCTGGGCGTCTTGCCGGCCGGCCCGATGACCGCCAGATTCAGGGGGATCGTGTTCGCTTCGGCGAAGAAGGGCAACCGTCCGAGATCGACTGTGTTGAGCCCGCTGACCATGCGCCCGAGCTGCGGGTTCCCCTCTGCCGGGAGGCGTAGCCATGCCTTGAAGAAGTGTTTGGGATCCTCGATCCTGGTGATCCGGAGTTGCAGGTAGCGATAGTCTTCGCCACCAAGCGGCAGGACGCGCTGGATCGACCCACCCCGGTACTGGGACACTTCCCGGAAACGAACGTGAGTTCCCACTTGCTCCGCCCTGATTTCCTCCGGTTCGAAGGCGAACCATCCAGACCGCGAATCGTCCGCGGTTTCGAGAGGGTGGAAATCCTCGATCCAGAGGGTGTTGGCATCCGGCTTGTTCGTCAGATCCGCCACGCCCCGGACGGAGATCAACAGCGCCGCGGCGACGGTCACAATCCCTGCATTACATCGCATTATCTGCATCTCCTGTTCTTCATTCCTAGAGATTATTCCAATCCTGTGTCACTCGCCCTGCTTCGGGATGATGATGCCTTCGTCGCCCACTCCGTGGCTGCGACGTCCGGTGGGTTTCCAGCACAGGAAGAGCTTGTCGGACGGCTTGTTGCAGGTCAGGTTGAATTGGAGTTCACAGGGCTTGCCATCAGCCCCCGGAATGGCTGCCCAGGGGATGCGGACCTCGGCGAGCCAACGCAGTGGTGCGGCGGTGGCGGCCGCGTACGTGCATTGTCGACCAATTGCCCTAGCTTTCTCAACTGGAATTCCGCCCGCGTTGGAGCCGTACGACGAGCCATCCGCAAAGCCTCGAAACACGACGACCGGGGCTTCGGGCCCGGCCGCCCGAGGCCGCAGGGCCACCTCGATGGCTTCGTGCTTTCCCCAAGCCGGACCGAGCTTCAGGGCTTCCGCGGGGTTGACCACGTTCTCCATCCCGATGTAGAGGGCATCATGATCAAACCCCACATGGGCAACGCTACGTGGCTGTGTGGGGACGTCGCGATGGTTGTGTTCAAGGACAAGGAGAGCTGTTCCCTGCCATTCCTTTGGGCCCAAAACGCCATCGATGGAGACCGGGCTGGAGATTGGCGGAATCTCGGCTCGCTTCCTGGGGCTTGGTGCTGGGGGAATGCTGCAAGTCAAGACCGGGGGTTCTCTCTCCCACTCCGAGGTCAGAGGCCAGGAGAAACGGCTCGCGGATTCGTATGGACCGATGTCACGCACCGGAATCGGCTTGATGCCAAGGGCCGCCGTGACGGTGTCAGGGACGATCTTCCAGTCTGTGCCGTCAGCGAACGTCGGCGCCGCGATGCTGCTGTTCCGGTCGAATCCGGCAGCTTGCCACTCCTGCCAGGTAGACCCGTTGTTTCGGGCGAGCCGGAGGGTCGGCTCCGTGCCGCCATACCACAGCAGGTTCTGGTCGCATTCGGCGACGCCCGACAGCCAATCACCGTGCGCTCCACGCAGCCAGGGCGTTCCCGGAGCTCCCAGGGCAATGTTGTGGCGCACGGTATTGCCTGACATCTGGACGGTCTCGCCATACTGGAGCTCCGGCTTGATCGGCGAGAACTGAATCAGGGCTTTGTCGCTGCCACGGATGATGTTGTGCTCGATGAGGTTGTCCAGGCCGCTGTGGACATGAACGCCGCCCGAGGGGGCATCCAACAGGATGTTCCCGGTGACGGTTGTGCCGCTTGTCCAATCGTCCAGGTAGACGGCCCAGCAGAAACTCGGGAATGCCCAGTTTCCCGGCTCCAGCATGTTGTAGCCGCCAACGTCGTGGATGAGGTTGTGGCGAATGATGCATCCTCGTTCCTTGACGTCGCGGGTGCATAGCCCGATGGCACCGGTGTCAGACTGTTCCAGATTCACGTGGTGGATGTGGTTCAGTTCGGCAATGTTGCTGACCCCGCCCATCATGATCCCCTTGCGTGGGGTGTCGTGGATCAGGTTGTGCCGGAGGATGTTGTCATGTGTGATATTGCCACCGCAGTACGGTCGCAGATCAATGGCGCCACCGGCATTGCGGCTGGTCCCGATGTGGTGGAGATGACAGTTCTCGATGACGTTTCCGGAGATGGCTGCAGTGCGCGTCCGTGTCTTGTCACGGTTTCCCTCGATGCCGACCCCTACGGTGCCTGTCCAGGCGATATCACAGCCATCGATGCGGTTGTCGCTGCTGAGCCTTCGCAGCAGAATACCCGCCTTCTCCGTCAGGGTGATCTCGCAACCGACGACGCGGCAAGCCCGGGCATTCTCTAGGACAATGGCGCTCCCAAGGCACTCGGCGAAACGGATTCCCTCAAACACAATGTGCGAGGCGGGGGTGTTCCCCTGACCGGTCAGCTGGATCAGGCCGTTGGAGACCGGGACGGAAATGCCCACTGGTGCCGCGCCCTTCTGCACCGGCTTGACGAAGAGCTTCTTCCCGGCAAGATCCGCGAACCACTCGCCCGCCGCGTCGAGTTCCTCGAAGAGGCCTTCCAGGTAAAAGCGGTTCCCGCGACGGATGTCGTACCTGGCCTTGGTGAAGCGAAGCGTGGAGCTTTCCGGGTCGACCCTTGTCAGCGACAACCGGCCACTGTTCCAGTTGGCACCGGGCCATATCACGATCTTCCCGCCGGCTATGTCCTTCCAACGGGCGGGATTGAGCTTCTCCCGGTCGTAGATCAACGCGGTCTTCGGGGATGACTCTTCTCCGTCCAAAGCGTAGAGCATGCCTCCGCTGCGGGGGTGTGCCGGGTCCACATTGGGGTAACGAGCAAGCGGGAGCAAACTGCCATTCCCGTAGACCTGTGGGGCCCTGTCAACGTTTCCCGGCAGGTCTGCCACATAGACGCCTCCGTCCAACGGCTTCCAGCCATCGACCGGCAGACTCCCTGCGACTGTGACCGTGCCCTTCCTGGCGGCGCGGAAGGTGATCTCGCCACCAGCCTTGCCGGAATGGGTATGGTTGAGGTCCAAAGGGGAGTCGAGGCGGTAGGTGCCGGGCAGCAGGACAACGTCAATGCCGTTCGCCGCCTGGCCAGCCGCAACGAGGTGCCGGACTGCATCGGCCGCGCGTCGAAGCGTCCGCAACGGGCGTTGACGCGACAGGCCTGAGCCATTGACATCGTCTTGACCGTCCGGAGACACGTACACCCTTGCTTTCCCCGACCCAATCGTCGCACAGCCACACAAGGCGAGAGTAGTGGCCAGGAGGGTAGCGTCAAAAGTTCTATGAAAACAATGAAGAGAGACTGAGCCGGTATGGAGAATGGTGTGGTTTACCATGACGCTTGCTACCGGGCAAGTTCAGATCCGGCATAAAGCCGCTCGTTCCTCGCTATTTATTCCGT
>JABHEG010000094.1 GCA_018676675.1 Lentisphaerota bacterium | reverse complement strand
GGACACGGAGCGACAGGATTCCTCTCTCGTGCTCTCCAAACCAAGAACGATGGGGCGAATGCGTGCTGCCGGTTCGACGGCGGCGCGTATACGCCACATCTCCGTGATCTTCTTCCTCCGTGTCTCCGTGCCTCCCGTGGTTCAATTCCGGGGTCCGCTTCCGGTCTGTTTTGTCTGGACAACGGTGAACCTGTCAACCGTGAACCCCGCCGCGAAGTCCTTTTCGCGGCGGCTCTGGCTAGAAGGGCCATCCGGGAATCTCTTCGTTCCCTGCGTTCTTTGCGTTTTTTGTGGCTGAACCGTCCGCTTTTCCCTGGCCGCAGAGAACGCCCGGAACACAGAGAGGACTCAACCGGTCACGTGCCGCAGAACCGGAATGCATAGAGATCCGCATCGCGTAGTTCGAAGCACAGGCGCACCGGCTCGCCCTGCAGTGCACTCACGTCCTCTCCACCGGTCCAGGTGACCTTTCGGGCAATCGCGTCGCCAAACACGTCCTGGCAGTCGCTCAGCGCAAAGCCGTCGATCGCGGTGCCGTCCGGGCGCTGCAGTTCCACTCGGACGCTGCCGGCTGCTGAGGTGGCCAGGTTGAGTTCCAGGCAACGGCCTTCGAACGTCACTGGCTTGGTAAGCAAACTCCCACCGCTCATCGGGGCACTGACCGAGACGAATCCATCAAGTCGCAACGAGTAGCGCCGCACAGCACTGCCACTGCCAATCCAGTAGTCTTCCCCGGCATACAGCGAGAGTTCGGGCGGAGCCCCCGGTAGCGAAGACGCGGTTTCCACCACGTTGCAGGCGATGTACTGGTGCCCGTAGCTCCAGGTGCCCGGTCGTTCCGGTCCCGGTCTCAGGAAGGCTTCATTCCAGCGTTTGAACGTCACACCATCCCGCCCGGCCATGAGAAGCCCTTCCGTGATCGCAGTGCCGAGCCTCTCCTCAGGGACAGCTCGGACTTCGCGGTTCTCACAGTCCGGAAGTGCACGCATCACCTCGGACCAGCCGCGATCGACGTAACGAGTTGGGAAACCGATCTGGATGTGCGGCGCACGATTGTAGGAGAAGACCTGATTGGTGTAGAGGTGTTCGTCCGCAGGCGAATCGACGTACGTCAAATCCTCCTGATCGGTCCAGTGAAAGAGATCGTCCGAAACGGCCGTTCGGATCGCCCGGACACCTTTGGGGGCCCACACCTTCCCACTCGTGCCTCCACCGGTAAAGAAGCGCCAATAGGCCCGGTACTTGCCGAGTTCAGAGTCCCAGAACGCCACGTTCTGCGAGTCGAACGCGCCGTCTGTGATTACGGGATCTTCGGCAACCATCGACCAGTGGACACCGTCAGGTGAAGCGAAGAGGAAGAGTCCCCCCTCGGCTTTGGTGCCGGCCAACGCCTTGAACCGTGCATCACCGGCACAGTTTGGGTTCACATCCAGGAATGGGGCGAAGTTGTGCATCCCCACGCCTTCGAGGATGATGTTGTTCGCCGTGGGTCCTCTGAAGTCCACGATCCCAAGTTCAGGCTTCTCCCAATGGATGCCATCTGTGCTCAATGCCAGGCAGGCGTAGGGAGGGTGGCGATTGGAGCGCAGCGACGCCCCATCCACTTCCAGATGCCAACCCCGGTAGTAGAGACGGTAGAGGTCACCATCGTAGATCACGGTGTGATAGCCACTGCCTGTCCCCTCCCATGGGGCGTCATGGGTGAGAACGCGCTCCCGGGGAATGGGCTGGTGCAGACGCAAGAGAGCGTCGCCCTCGATCCGCTCAACCGCGTGATCGTCCACAAAGAGCTCAAGACGCGACCCCAAATCGGTTGCCAGCATTGTCTGTTCCTCGTTTGTCACTACAACGTGTCTGAGCACGACTCAATCGCGGGATGGCACCCGCTCCCACGTTGGTTTGGCCATTCTCGACAGGGCTATTCTCAATGTGGGAGGGGCTGCCACGCCCCGATCGGTTCACTGCTGCGCCAAGTTACTCACTCTGATATACCTGGCGGACCGTCGCCAGAGGCGGCCGCTCGAGTGTTGCCGTCCTTGACAGGTCCTCCCGCTACTCCACCTCGGACATGACCTGCTGCGTAGCCGCATTGTCAGCCCCGGATGCCAGGCGCACACCATGCGGACGCTGTCCGGGAACGCCGGTCAGGCCCCACGAGACCATCCGCGAACGCCCCGGAGCCAACGCCCCGATGCGTTTCGTTCCGCACCCGTAATGACGCAAGAATCCAGAGATAAAAGGCAACGCCACCACCTCCTCGGCCGGGACCGTCCCCAAGTTGCGGAGCTCTGCCTGCATCTGGGCTTTCCCAGCCGCGTTCACCACCATTGAGCGCGTGTCCAGATCGATATCCAGCTGCGCATGCATACGGTCCGGGCGATCGTTCCCGGGCAGGGCGACCTTGAGCAGTCCATTCGGCCCTTGTTCCACCGCATCCGAGACGTCTCGGTCATTGATAACGACGGTCAACGTCCCGCTCTTCGGGCGGCTCACCAACAGCGGTCTCGGGGCCCGTTCACAGTCAATGAGCACGTGCGCACCTGTGGCATTCGGACGGTACACGATACGCCCCATTCGGAAGCCCTCGCACTGAATGTCGCCATTCGGAGTTTTCAGGTGCAACGGGAATGGCCAACGGAACGGATAGAGAATCGAGTAGGTTCCTGTGGCCGGTTCGACCGTAAGGAACTTCGGTTCGCCGCTACGCGAGATAAGCTTGGCGTCCCCAAGCGCGATATCGTCGCCCAGCGTGGCAACCGTATGCGGCGTCTTCAACATGGGAGCGATGTACTCGTTACCGTCAAATGTGCGCGATAGATACTGGTGCGTTTCGAGGCGCTGGGCCACGACCATCGAGCGCCCCTCCCGCTCGTACCGCACCGTGCGGACGCCATCCAACAGTTCGTCGGTGACACGAGCTGCCTCCATCATCCTGCAAAACGCCTCAAACTCCCCATATTCGCCCCGGTCACCTACTTCGATAACGAATCCGTTCCGGGTCGAACGCAGGTCCTCGGGAGCGAGCTCGATCGGTTCAGGGCCTGACACGTTGAACGCACTGAGCACCAGAAGCGAGTCACGCTGCTCAATCCGCATCGCGGCAGTGCGGCCGCGGTCGGTCACCGCGAGGGGAATGACAGCGATGTAACAGTCGCCGTCTCGGAGACAAACCATCCCCGGGGCTTCGAGGTCAACCGGAAGCTCGGCGGCCCTGACAGCCCTGGAGTCAATCCGGATCGCATCCAACCGGTCGGCATGTGGCACCATCGCCGATGCACAGAGCTGTCTCACCCCCGCCGGGGTCTTCCCGGAGCGCTTCATCGTGAGCTTCGGTCGGTAGAAGGCAACCGTCGTGTTGCGGTACTGAACCGGGTGGACGATGCCATTCTCGGGGAATTGATGGTCCGTCTTCCCCATCGTGCGCGGGAAGGAATCGTCCACGCGGTAACGCATGAATAGCGAATTACCCCGCCCACCATCGTCCGTATCCGTCCAGTGCACCTGGAACGGGGTCGTGCTGTGCCCACCACAGAACACACGCTGAGCGCTGCCGACCGCATAGGTCTGAGTCATGTGCGTGACGGTGTCGAAGAAACCGCCGGGCCACGTGTCGGCGCCTTCCTGGCGGAACGGGCGAAATTTGCGTGCCTGCGCGTGGTAGGGGAACGTCTTTTGGGAACAGATCGCCGCATGATAGGGCTCAAACACGTGCCGGATCAGGGCGTTTTCTGCACACGTCTGAATGTGGTGCTTGGCCGTAGTGAATCCGTCCGCGGCCAGACTCGGAGGATCTGGGAGCAAGGGATAGAGCGTGTAGAACATGGCGCTGCGCACCCCGAGTGTGTCCTCGAAGTAAGCGCGTGAATGAGGTGCGGCAAGCTGCTTCGTGGGGCCGTGGTAACGGTGGGCGGTTTCGAGCCAGAGCCGCTCTGCAACGACCCGGGCCGTCACTCGAGCACGAAGACTCTCGGCCAGGTCTGCGACCGCCTCAACCGCGTAGAGTGACAGCGCATTGTATGTCGGGCTATTGTATTCGCTGGTCACCCCAAGCTGACGGTTCATCATCAGAAAATGCTCGAGCCGCGAGATTCCTTCCATCACCAGATCATCACGGCCCACGCACTCGCCGCCAATGATCATGTTCGAGACGCCATTGAACGGCCAGTTGTCGTTGGCGTGCACGAAGCGACAGCCATACTTAAAGCTGCCGGGCTTGATCGAGTCCTCGATGTACTGCCTGATCACTCCCTGTCCTTCGGGAGACAGACGCTCGGCAAACAAGCGGTAGGCCAGCACGATGTCCATGTAGAAGAACGCAATGTGGCTGCGTTTGATCTCAATCCGCTTCAGAATGCCTGCCTCTGCCTTCCGCCACTGCTCAGGATCTGCCGAGGAAAGAAGATGAAGCGTGTTGTAGAGCTCACTCTTCGTCGCCATGGCCAAATCCCGCAAATGCACTTGACGCTTTCGATGCTCTGCCCCGTTCATGGAGGTCGGGACCGGGGCCGCGTCCAGTGACCGCAAGGTGCGGACACGCAAACTCAGGCCTCGGACCTGAGCCGCGACGTCGAGCGTCCCGGGCACTTCCCAACCCAGGTTCATTGCGGAAATGCGGTAATCGCTGAGATCACGCGAATGCGCAAGGAACCCCTTGGACCAGGCGGCCTCCAGGCCAGTACGGATGAGGGGGAGTAGGTCCTTACTGACCGTCACCCAGTCACCGCCGTGCAGGCTCTTATCCGTATAGACGCTCCCTGCAGGTGTGTAGATGAACTTCCCCATCCAATCGGGAGCCTGGAACGGCTTTGAGGTCGGCTGGCGGCTGTCGTACAAAGGAATGCCGAAGTAGAGGAAGTCCCCGTACCCCTCCGATTTCCGGTTCAGATTCTGAACGTTAAAGAACACCTGGAACTGGGCCGCATGCAGCCTCGGATTGTGCGTCTCAGGGTTGATCTTCGTGGCAGCGCACAGCCGCGCTTCGATGCGGAAGTCAGCCGCGCGCAGGTCACTCAGGGCCGGAGGATCGACGAAACGCTGCGACACAAGCAGGTGCGGCCACTTGTCCCCTTTGGCACGAACCCGGTCGTCGTACTCGAACGCGCCATTAACCCCAAGAAACAGCTCCCCCGACGCATGCCCACGCGGCGCAACCGTGACGGTCTTCGCCTTGTTCCTGAACGTGATCGCTCCGCTCTCCGACACCTGCGGCTCGACCCCGGAGAGGCTTTCCCGAGAACTCCATTGTGCGAGCCGCCAGCACGGATCCGTTGTGACACCAGGCACACGCAACGTGCCCTCGACCACGAGCTTGCCCGGCTTGCATGCCAGGACGTGGAAGCCATACCGGAAAGAGAGGTCGCCAATGACCTCGCGTGTATCTCCCGCCGTGCCCGCTGCCGCATCGCGGCCCCAGACTGCCGCGAGAAGAACGGCCAAAGCACACACGGTCCGACCGGCTCTTTTCATATCCATATCAGACTATCCTCGTGCTGAGCCCTGTCATATGTCGCGACCCGTTGAGCTTAACGCTTGCCACACCGAAATCCAAGCCACAGATCGTCCACCGGACACGACTGCAGCCCCTCGGCACTTCCCTCTGCCGCTGTGACCCGCCGAGGTTCCGTTCGCCGGGGATCGGGGGGATAGGATCACGCGCCCACAATCTGCAGCCAACAGTCTCATTCACCAACGACACGAGGTCATTGGGGTCCTATCTTAGTGCCAATCTGCCCTGGGGATGGATCGGGAAAATGCAAAGAGAAGGCAACCATCGTGAGATACATCGAGATCGCACACTCTCCCCTCCCGTTGTCCGTGCTCTGTCTTGGGACGGCTTCGTACGGGAGTGCCATTCCTTGCGCCGACGCATTCCGGATGATGGATGCCTTCGTTGAGCAGGGGGGAAACGTCTTCGACACGGCCCATGTCTACGCCCGTTGGCTGCCGAACGGTGAGGGATCAAGTGAACGAACGATCGGTGCGTGGATCAAAGCCAACGACTGCAGACAGGACGTCGTCGTCGGCACGAAAGGGTGCACCCTCAACCTGGAAACCAGAGAACGCCCCGACCTCACTCCGGAGCAGATCACCAGAGAACTCAGCGAAAGCCTCGACCGCCTGCAGACCGACTATGTTGATATCTACTGGCTTCACCGCGACAACCCGGCCGTTCCCGTTGCTGACGTCCTGGACGCGTTAGCACCACACGTGATGGCGGGACACATCCGGGCTTTGGGAGCGTCTAACTGGACGTGGACACGCTTGCGCGAAGCTGCCGACTGCGCGCGCAGTCGAGGAATTCAGGGATTCAGCGCCAGCCAAATCAGCTGGAGCTTGGCTGCCGGCACTGGCCGTCCTCCCGGAGACCCAACGACGGTGAGCATGGATGACGAAACACACGCATACCATCTCGCCTCCGGCCTGTCGGCTATCCCTTTCTCTGCCCAGGCAGGGGGCTTCTTTGCCGGCAAGGGGCGCGCCCTGCATGATCGCTATGGAGATTCCCCTCCAGAAACAGCTCCCGGAGTACGGCACTTCTCCCCCGAGAACGTCAGGCGCGTTGAGTGTTCAGAACAGTTGGCCAGGCAATACGGCGTCAGCCCGAACAGCATCGCCCTCGCCTACCTGACCAGCCAGCCCTTCCCTGTTTCGGCCATCATCGGTCCCAGGACAGTCGAACAGGTCGTCAGCAGCTGTGAGGCGGCGGACCTCCGCCTGTCCCGGCAAGACCTTGCGTTCCTTGATGGAAGCAGCACGTCCGGACAGGCACGGGAAGGAGCGAGCGAACGTGGTTGATATCCGATCCTCAGGGGTGGGGCTTGCCCTTGCTGTCTCCCTCTTGGGCGGCGCATCGCACGGGGGCATGGATCACGCGAACAGCAAAACGAACAAGCGCGAGGTGACGGGGATGTCAGCCCAATCTGCTGCAGTCGATATCGGTCCACGCAAAGAGTTCTTCCTCGACGACCACCTGATCGCCGACAAGAGAAACGTTGAGCTGGTGATCAATCCCGGCGAAAAGCACCCCGGCAATCCACTCTTGAGAGCAGAGAAACCGTGGGAAGGCTGGCGCATCTACCTCTATGGCTCCGTCATCTTTGATGAGGACGTCGGCCTTTTCAAGATGTGGTACATCGCGGTGGGATCGGGGGCCGTCACCTGCTACGCCACCTCAAGTGATGGAATCCACTGGGACCGCCCCCCTCTCAACCTGCCGGCATTCCGGAAGTACGGGCAGGGCAACAATGTCGTCGGCAAATTCCACATGGCCAATGTCATGAATGACCCCCGCGACCCCGATCCGGCCAGGCGCTGGAAAATGGTCTGCTGGCACCCGCGTTACCGCCCCGGCTTGGACCCAAAAGGCAAGCGCTGGAAAGACCGCTGGGGTTACTGCACGATGATCTCAGCGGACGGCATCCGATGGGAACACCACAGTCCAGGCCCCATTGCCTATGTGGACGGCGGCGGAGATGTGATCACATGCTGCTACGATGAAACGCGTGAGCTCTATGTTGCGCTGCTCAAGGTGCACCAACGCGCCGCGGGAAGGACCCGGCGATGTTTCGCCCTGACAACCAGTCCAGACTTCGATACGTGGTCAACGCCGGAGACCGTTCTGGCAACCGACGAAATCGATGATGCAAGCATCGCCTCCCGACTCGACGCCGCCCGCCCCATCCTCTTCGCAACCGACGAACCCGAGAACTTGCGCGCCGACTTCTATGGCATCGGCCTTCTCCCAACTCCGAGCGTGACGGTTGCCTTCCCATGGATGCTGTGGATCAACAACGCAAGCCTGTGGGGCCGCAAGAAGCAGGATGGTGTCAAGACGGTCCAGCTGGCCTCCAGTCGCGATCTCCACCACTGGCGGCGATGCGGAGGCCGCCAACAAATCATCCGGCAGGGAACAGCACGCACGCCCCCAAACGAGGACTGGGACAGCGGCTCAATATCAACCGCTGTCCGTCCGGTGATCCACGACGACAAAATCTGGCTCTACTACGGTGGACACAACATCACCCACGGACACCGGGCCCTGTACATGGCGGATGACCCAAGGCGAGGCAACGAAGCCACGGGTGCAATCGGGCTGGTCACCTGGCGAATGGATGGCTTCATGTCCGCCGACGCAGGCCCAAACCCCGGTTGTCTGACGACCAAGACATTGACCTTCAAAGGCGACCGACTCGTGGTGAACATAGAGGCCCCCAACGGCCGCTTCGCAGCTGAGTTACTGGCTGTCGACGGAACCCCGTTGCCCGGATTCGACGAAGCAGCATGTGACGCTTCCGCCGGTGACGCGATCCGGCACGTCGTGACCTGGAACGGCCGCTCAGACGTCTCACAACACCAGGGAAGAGCAGTGCGAATCCGCTTCCACCTGGAAAACGCAAAGCTCTTTTCCTACACGTTCGGCCCCCGACAGTAGGCGGCGATCTGACGACGAATCGTGGGATGGAATCCGCTCCTACATTAGTCTGGCCATCCTGAATGTGGGAGGCGGTGCCACCCGCCGATCTTCCGGACAGTCGGAGCACAGCGGCTCCTCCCACATTGTGGGCAGAGAAAGCAGTCAACGTGGGAGGCGGTGCCACCCGCCGAATGCCAGCTGCCTCAATGTGGGAGGCGGTGCCCCCCGCCGATTGCCGGTTGCTTCAATGTGGGAGGCGGTGCCACCCGCCGATTCTCCGGACAGTCGGAGCACAGCGGCTCCTCCCACATCGTGGGCAGAGCAGGCAGTCAACGTGGGAAGCGCACCGCGTGCGGCGACCAAGCCCCACCCGAACAACAGCCTATTCCTTCCCAGGTCTCCCCACCGGGATACTGAACACCTTCCCCTTCCATTCCGCCACGATTCTGAGATAGAGGTATGGATCGGACCAGGTGCTGGAGGGCTCGATGACCGTGGTCTCCGGCCACTCGTTCCAGCTCGTGATCATGACAAGGTCCGCGTTCGCATCAGTGGCCGCCTGCAAGTAGTCGCGCAACGTCTGTCCTTCCCGACGAGGCATGACGTAAGGATCATCCCTGAAATGAGAGTTGTCGTGACCGGGATGCACGGGAAGGAGCATTTTCTTCCCAGCCTGGCGGGCCAGTGAAGCCATGTAGCGGTAAGTCCCAACCAGATCCTCATAGCGATGGGCTCGGAAGTGGCTGAACGTGCTGTAGAAAGCAAAAGCATCCACCCCGTCAGCTGCGAGCCACTCGACCGGAATCCGCTTCACCTTGTCCTTCTCACCCGCCCGTTGAGCTGAATGGTCGTGCGCGATCTTGTCCACGATCCAGTAAATCGGGCCAACCCGACTCTCTACATGGCGTTTCAACTCAGCGAACGTCGCCGGCGTCAGGGTAGGATTCTGCGCCACCTGATACAGATAGAACACCGGCTTCCCCGAAATGCGCAGGTAAGCTGGACTGCCGATGTACCTCGTGAGCGCCTCGACCGCGGCCTTCTTGTACCACTCCCAATCGTTGTGGTACTGGGTTCGCTCATCCAGAAGCGCGATCTTGAGCCCGTGCTTCTCCGCCGCCGCCAGCACACCACGATCGATGTTCTTGTCACGGCCCAGGTGTGTCCCCCACCAATCGACAAAGAACGCGTCAATACCGGCAGCCTGGGCAAGCTTCACGTGCCATTCAGCCACGGCCGGGTCCGCGCTGTCGTAGAGCCCGATCAGAGGGTAAGCCGCGGAAGAAAGCGGCGGCTCACCATCCCGTTGCGCAGCCAGAGCCAGCGCATTCGTCTTCGCCGAAGGCCGAGTCCACAGAGCCCATGGCTTGCGGGGGTGTTCGCCGGTGTGGTACCAGCAGTAGTAATTGGCCAATAGCAGCGGCTTCTCCTCCGGTTCCGCAGCAGAGGCAGATCGGTGCCCCCAAAGCACGAGGACCGCGCCCACTGCAGCCAATGCAACATCTCGCCCGCAGACACGGTGTGTGCGAACGACTTCCATCAGCGCGCCTCCCGCGTCGGGGCGATTCTCGCCTCCACTCCCAGGACCTTAAGCGGAGCGGCGGTTGAGGAAGCCACGACTATCGTGTCTCGGTTGTCTCCCGGGAGGGCCTCGGTCGGGATCGTGTAGACGAGTCTGCGATCATCTCTATGAGAGGAGGTCTGGCGGAGTTCGCAACCAACGCCATTGACGGATAGGGTCGGGCCCTCGCCTGTTCGCCCATCAAGGTCAATGATCGCTTCAGCCGCCCAATCAGCCGGAGGAGTCGGGCCAAGGGGTAGACTGAAAGAGAGCGTTCTGCCACTCGCAGGCAATGGGGCTCGGTAGTCTTCACCGGGAACGATGATCTCGCGATGGGTCACCACGTGGCGCCGGGGCAGCTTGCACAACTCAGCCAGCGACGAGAACGCGTTCAACCTTCGTTGGTATTCAGGCTTGGGCCAGCGACCGTTCTGGAAGTGATTGAACAGGTAAACGACGTCCGCGCCAGCCGAGAGTACGCTCACAGCGCCTCCCACAGCGCACTCCGGGTCCATGACGCGCAATGGGCCGCCGATGTACGACAGGCAGCGCGTTTCAAGGCCACCGGCAAGCGTGACGCGGTCCCCCAGCAACCCTCGCCACGCAGGCAAAGGGATGTCGAAATGCATACTGCGCCAACGTGGCGTGGGCACGACCAGGTCCACCAGTTCCTCCCTGGCCCAGGTCGGCGCATCCAGTCCCAGACCAAGAGCGGTGCCAGGATCCGATGGCACGCGCACGCCCATCCTGATTGGGTGTGCGCGACGAGCGGCAGCTCGGTCCACCAGAGCTTTGATGTCTCTCAGCCACTGGGTCAAGGTCTTCCCGCCAGCCTGCTCCTCCCCCTTGCTGAACAGGTAGGGTTCCCGCATGAAATCCAGTTCCAGCCCGTCGATATCGTACCGTTGGAGTGTCTCCTCAATCAACGCCGTGTAATGATCACGCACGTCAGCATGGGCATAGTCAAGGCCGCGGGCGTAGTACCCCGGATGTCCTTTGCGGAAGTACTCGGCCTTGCGCCAGAGGGCCCCATGGAAAGGGTGATCCAGGTTGTCATTGCAGTGGACATCATTCATACGTAACGAGATCCAGGGCGAGATGCCGTGGTGACGGCAACGTTGAATGACACGCGCCGGGTAGTCTACCCCCTGGCGATCCACCTCGAACATGTTGTGGATCAGCCTACGGAACGTCTTGCGACTCTTCTCGGGGATTGGCGCCAGGAAGGACTGGTCGTCAGGTCCATCCGGATCATAACCATCCCAGAAAGACTCCCAGACATCGCTGCGGTAGTTGGTTCGGCGGGAATTCGTGTTGCAAAACAGCACGGTCACACCGGCGCCGGCAAGCACGTCCACGTACTGGTCGGTGATCGCCTCAGCCTGGCCCGACGGGAACCTCTGGTTGTAGAAGAAGTCGGTGCAGTCTTCGTTCTGCAAGAGACCGGTCATATGCTGGGTTCCTTCTCCCATGGTGTGGCAGGCGGCGAACAAACACGCCCCGGCTACTAGGCCGCTGATACGCCCCATGCAGTTACATTCGCGATCGCGGACGAACATCAGTATATCCTTCACCCAAACGGCAGCGTCTAATGTACTCTACACATCTACCAACGCGTCCTTGCGTTGCTGGCGGCAGGCAGCGTAGTAGGCGTTGCGTGTGGCCAGATCGAATTCACGGCCAATCGCATCGGCGGAAATCTCATCGGTCTTGGAGGCAATGCTGAATGTGCCCTGGGCATGCATCAGTTCCATGTCGATGTGTTTCCCGTACGCCTCACGGATGGCGGCCCACTTGTCCCGGGCCGTGCAACGCAGGAAGACCTGGCGATCGAAGTTGACGTCCGCGCTGACAATCGGGCAACCATAGTTGGTTGAAGCAAGTGGATAAGCATTCATATCGATGATCTCACAGATGTTACCAGGCCAGGCTGAAACCACGTATGCCCCCGCCAAATAGGCCCACATGCGCAGCTGGAATCCCCCTTGATACATGGATGGCCAAACAATGAGCTGCACGTCCTTCTCTGCCAGCCCCTGAAGAACATCCAGGAAGTGCAGATCCCAGCAGATGGCGAAGCCGACACGTCCGAAATCTGTCTCAAAGACAGGGGTTTCCGTTCCGGGAATGGTACCGCTTGCCAGTGCTTCAGGGGTGGGGTAGACCTTGCGGTAGACCCCTGCCACCTGCCCGGTCCGGTCAAGGAGTGCGACACTGTTGTAGACCCGGTCCTGGTGCCGCTCATACATGCCCACGGTGATGTAGCAACGATGGTGGCGGGCCTTCTCCCCGATTGTGTCAGTAATGGGGCCGGGAATCGCCTCCGCCCGGGCCAACTGTTCCTCCTTGGAGAGGTGACAGTGGGCAAACAGCTCCGAGAGACAGATGATGTCTCCACCGTCCTGTGCCGCCCGATCGATCATGTCACATGCCTGTCGCACATTGCCGGCCACAGGATCCCCGGCAGTCTTCCGGGGGCCCCACGCACACGTGGTCAGTCTTGCATACCGCGCCATCGCCTGTCTCCTCCGTTGAGCCGCGACCCGACCAGGGGAACCGCGACCCGAGATCTGCTCTGTGCCCCCAACTATACGCCCGGTTGGGCAATTCGCAGAACGCCCCAACTGTCAGGAATTCCGGAACGCCTCCGCACAGTCACCCCATTCTCAGGGCTGTTTCATTCTGACGAACAGGGCTGCCTTTCTGCTTGTACCGCGCACCGCCCCCGGGGCGCGTTTGGTCTCGGTCGGGGGCCGCCCGAGGCACATCGGACACTCTCAGCATTGGGAATGAAACAGCCCTGCCCCGACTCTGGCCACAAGGTGACGTCGCCACTGAACGTGACATAGTATCCGCAGTAAGACAACCGGTCTTCCTCCATCGACCAACACAGCCCTGTAAATCCCGGGAGCAACACATGGCGTCACACCCCACCCGACAAGGTCGTTCCAGACGATATGAGTTCACGGTCCCCGCGGAGTTCGCAAGCCCGGCCATAGCCCGTTCGATCGCGCTACTCGGTGAGCTCTCCGAACGGCACTTCGACCTGATCGAGGATCTTCCCGCCGAGGCCCTCAACCTGCTTCCACATGGGGCCCCAAGCACCATCGCGATGATCACCGGCCACTTGGCTCAAGGCGAAGCGTTCTGGCTCACGCACCTGACCGGCGAGACGCCCCCATCGGATCTGGCAGACGCCCTGCAGGACGCACGGAGCGCATGCCCCACGTCGCTCGATGCAGCGGGACTCATTCAGCTCTGCAGACGCGTCCGGGGAGATTTCACCGAACGCCTCCTGCGAGGAGTCACCGACAGCGAAGCCCCCATTCAAGATGGCCCCAGGACACTCACCGCCAGCGGAGTGCTCATGCACCTTATCTGGCACTGGACGTATCACAGTGGCCAAACGGGACTGTTGCGCATGCAGGCCGACTGCGACTATGACTGGGCCCTGCACCCCCGATTCACAGGATTCACAGACGAATAGGCAGCACGTCGTCGAGGACGCCGCTGCTCCCCGCGCCCCTCCTGCCCGAAAGGAATGTCTCAATGGAGAGTGAAACCCAGGACGCGCAGAGACTGGACGCGGCGTCCATCGCGTTCGATGGCGATGTACTGACCGTTCAGACCGGGGCAATGACCCGGGTCTGGCAGTGGACAGGTCGGGGGTTTCTGACCACGTCAGTTGCTCTCGACAACACCAGGCCGTGGAGACTAGATGCCCCGGAACTGCGAGACGCCGATTGGCTGCTGCCCGTCTGCGAAGACCGCAATCCCAAGGCCGAGCTGGTGGCTGCCCGGACTGAAGTGTCTGATGATGAGGGATTCACGTCCAAACACGTCGCATTCATGGCCGAGATGCTCTATCCGGAAGCCGCCGTCGCTCTGCGCTTCATCGTCTGGGCCTTCCCCAATGCTCCCGGAATACGCGTGAATCTTCAAATCAGGGCCTTGGATGGGTACAAATGGGACGGCAGCCTCCACCGGCAGGGGACCTCAGTGGAGGCCCTGAGGCGAGCACGACTGGAACGCGGATACGTTCGGCACGACTGCCTGCCTTTGGAGTCCGAAGGGACACAGCGTCGTGTGTTTGGCTACTTCAGCGATACGCAGAATCGCAACGATACGCACCTCGACATCCTCCTCGAAGCTGTGGACGAGCGTCCCCTCACCCACCCGTACACCTGCGAATGGGCCAACGCCATCTGCGTGGAGGATGGCGCATGGGGCGTTGCGTTGCTGAAGGAATCGCACGGGTGCGTCAACCAACACGGGCACGA
Source organism: Lentisphaerota bacterium (assembly GCA_018676675.1). GTDB lineage: Bacteria > Verrucomicrobiota > Lentisphaeria > Oligosphaerales > JABHEG01 > JABHEG01. The sequence goes on along the minus strand of JABHEG010000094.1, from coordinate 16,551 downwards.
CACGGGCGCCTTCCTGTGCCTGCCGGGACGTGGGATCGAGACTCACGGCTGGGGAATTCTACCTCACGAGATCGATGACCAATGGCGACCGGCCTGGCCCACCTGGTGCCTGGCCTACGAGGCCGACGACCGCTCACGTCAGAAAGCGTTCAAGCAGTTCGACCGACTCCGCTACCCAGCCGGGCCGCGAGATGTCTACATCCAAGCCAACACGTGGGGAAGCTCGCAAGGCTGGCTGGAGCACCGGGAAGCCGCGGGGCAACCGAATGTCCTGCGGGAGATCGACAGCTGCGCGGATCTGGGAATCGATGTGCTGCAGATCGATGACGGCTGGCAGGGAAACGACTACGAAACCTGGACGCCCATCCCCGAACGCTACCCGGAAGGATGGACGCCCATTCGCGAACACGCAGCCCGGAAGGGCGTCAAAATGGGCTTGTGGATGCCCGCCATGCCACCCAGTCTGGACGACATGGCCCACAACGCCGTGAACGGAGGATTCGTCTCCCTCAAACTCGACTTTGCCGTTCTCAATAATCGCAGAGATATCGACAAGCTGATCAGCAAAGTCCGGGCATTTGTGAAGCGGCAAGACCACGCCGTGCGAGTCAACTGGGATCTGACCGAAGTGACGCCCCGCTACGGCTTCTACTTTGCGCGCGAATTCGGCTGCATCTACCTCGAAAACCGCAAGCCGGTCCTGCCGCGGAGCACAACCTATCGCCCCGGGACGGTTCTGCGGGATCTTTGGCAGATTTCACGCTACTGCAATCTGCTCAAGTTCCAGGGCTCGGTGCAAAACATCGACCGAGTTGACCCGCTCTACTCCGATGCCGGGGCCTACAGTCATGCCTACTGCGTGGCCATCACCCTGATGAGTAGCCCTCTGTTCTTCTGCGAGACACACTTTTACGATGACGCCGCCCGAGCCCAGATCCGCCCGCTCCTGAAGGCCTACAAGAACGTGCGGGAGAAGATTGCCGAAGGGGTCATCTACCCCATCGGCGAGAAACCGAATGGTACGCAATGGACCGGTTTCGAGTGTGGACTGCCCGACGAGCGGGGCGGGTTCCTAACGATCTTCCGCGAGCCGTGGAATACGGAGAGCCGAGGCAAGTTCTCCCTGCCGCATCTGGCAGAGGCTGAACTCACGCTGGAGGATCTCCTGACCAGCGAAAACTGGAAGACGACTGTCGATACAGAGGGCGATGTCACCTTCCAGCTGGATGAGCCGGGGAGCTTCCTCTTCCTGTCGTACCAGGTTGGCTCAAAATAGCGGAAGACGCGCTGACCGAACCGAGCCGCGCACAACGTAAGCGGTCTTCCCTGACCGGAGAGGCCCCCTCCCGATGGTCAGGGCTCTGACCGAACCGAGCCGCGCACAGCGTAAGCGGTCTTCTGACCAAGGAAGCCCCCTCCCGATGGTCAGGGCTCTGACGGAGCCGAGCCGCGCACAGCGTAAGCGGCCTTCTGACCGAGGAAGCCCCCTCCCGATGGTCAGGGCTCTGACCGAACCGAGCCGCGCACAGCGTAAGCAGTCTTTTGACCAAGGAGGCCCCCTCCGATGGTCAGGGCTCTGACCGAACCGAGCCGCGCACAACGTAAGCGGTCCTCCCTTCCCATGGAGGGACGATGTCCCCAGGGTCCGCGCCCCCGTCCGAGCCGCGCACAGCGTAGGCGGTCTCCCCCTCTCCTGGAGGGACGATGTCCCCAGCGTCCATGCCCCCTCCCGATGGTCAGGACTCTGACCGAACCGAGCCGCGCACACCGTAAGCGGTCTTCTGACCGAGGAAGCCCCCTCCCGATGGTCAGGGCTCTGACCGAACCGAGCCGCGCACAGCGTAAGCGGTCCCCTGTGCAGCAGGGAAAGCTCGACGGATCCATCCCTACTTCAGCAGCCCCCGGGCCTCGAGCCACTTCTCACAGGCTCCCTGCCAATTCCGGGCCGCGATGCTCCCTGTGCGTTCGGCCCCGTAACCGTGGCCACCGTGCTCGTACATGTGGAGTTCGGCCGGGACCTTGGCTTTGAGCAGCGCGCTGTAGAACTCGATCGAGTTGCGCGGCACGACGCCACCGTCGTCAGAGGCGTGATGGAGAAAGGTCGGTGGGGTTTCGGCGGTCACCTGACGCTCGTTGGAAAGCGACTCGATGAGGGCGGGATCAGGCTTCGGGCCAAGCAGATTGTTCCGCGAGCCCTGATGCACAAATCCAGGCTGCATCGTGATGACAGGATAGCCGAGGATCATGAAGTCCGGGCGGCAGCTCTGACAATTGATCGGGTCTGTCGCCCCAGCGTCGCCAGCATCGAAATGTGTCCCGGCGGTGGACGCCAAGTGCCCCCCGGCGCTGAACCCCATGATCCCAATCCGCCCCGGATCGATGCCCCAAGACGCCGCACTGTGCCGCACGAGACGCATCGCCCGTTGGGCATCCTTGAGAGGATGAGGATGTCGGTAGCCTTTGGCCGGCAGACGATACTTGAGCATCAGCCCGGCAACGCCAACTCGATTCAGCCACGCCGCGACATCCGTGCCCTCGTGCCCCGTCGCCAGACCACCGTACCCGCCACCGGGACAAATCACGATCGCAGCCCCCGTAGCCTTGTCCGGGGCGGGCAGGAACACCGTGAGCGTGGGTTCATGGTCTTCACCGGAACCGGTCGCTCCCGGGGCGCCATCGGGCCACAACGGCATCACCGTTGACTCACCGGCAAGGCAGCTGCAGGCCAGCAAGGACCCTGATGCAAATGCCGCAACACTCAAACGAGACGAAAACGTCATGAATGGTCTCTCCTACTCCATCTCAGTGACCAGATTGTCGACAAAGAACTCTGCATGCCGGTCGGCGTCCATCGCCACAAAGCCGACCCAAGTCAACGTCTTGAACTCAGAGCTGACGAACGGGACAACGATCGTTTCGGCGAGAGCACCCTTTGGGCCGACCGTCAGTCGATACGTTCCCGGGGCGTCTTCCCCCAGCTCGAACGCGATCTCCACGTGGTACCAGCGTCCGAGTTCACACGGCTCGAATCGGTCAGCGCCGATGCGGATCCGGTCGTCCGGCTGGAACATGAGACTGGGCCCCGCCTTGAGCGGCTGCCCGGTCCAGTCACGCAACTCGACCATAAACATCGCCGGCTTCTCACGGCTGTTCATACAGTCAAAGCTGACCCTGACCGGCCCGTCCTTGACCCGAAGATTGCGCCACACCCGATTGGGATGATAGGCCTGCTTCAGCCCCGGGGCATCGGTGAACCGAAGACACTTCGTGCCATCCGCTGCAGCCGTATCAGTGACCTCGACGACGGCACCCTTGTCGGGCGACACGAACTGGACGTGATCCGGGACGTAGCCGACGACCTGCTCCTCGAACGTTTCGTTGAGAGTGAGTGCCACATCAGGCATGGGAGAGGGGACCTGATCGTGTGCCCGGTACCGGGTGCTCTTCGGCAGATCAACCCACGCAGAGTCGCCGTAGAGGCCTGCCGCCGATGTGTCGATGGAGCGGATGCCCAGCTTACGGGCAGGTGAACCCGGCCCCAGGCTGAAGTCTCGCTTTGCGGGATCCGCAAACAGAGGATCGGCGGTGACAGATTCCCCATCATGGCCACTTCTCTGCCAGCCGTTCAGACCATGCATATGCTCCGGCTCATCCCCGTGGGACTGGCTGAACGTCAACATCGCTTTCTCCGACGACCAGTAGACGTTCCGGTCGATCGTCACAAAGTCATACGCCTCACCATCGCCGTGTTTGCCCTTTTCCTGGGTTGCTTTGGCTGCTTTGCCAGACGGAACATGGACAATGTTGCCGACGGCCACGTTTCCGCGATCAGCCTTCCCCAACCGTGACGTGAAGTACATGCCCCATCCAATTCGTCCATTGGCCTCGATCTCAGCGAAGACGTTGTTCAACACACGATTGTTCGCCCCGTGGTGGATGAAGAAGCCGGCATTGCTCACGTCATGGCAGACATTGTCCTGGATGGTGATCTCAGCAGACGACTGGTCGAGGTAGATGCCAGCTCCCAGACAGTACCCCTTTGGGGACTGATAGGCCTGTACATCGTGGATGTGGTTGTTGCGCAGGACCGTCCCGGGAGATACGCCGAGCGTGTAGATCCCAGCCATGTCGTTCATCTTCCGATGCCCGATGTGGTGAATGTGATTGCGCTCGATGGTGTTATGGTGCGACGTGCTGGAATTGCCTGACCAATCCCACCCCACTGAAACGCCACTGTAACTCATGTCACAGATCTCGTTGTGCGAGACGGTCGTGTGGGCCGCCTGTCCGACCCAGATGCCAATTGAGCCGGTAAACAGGTGGCAGCCGTTGTGAACAAAGCAGTTGTCCACCGTGTTGTGCTCGGTCACGTGCGGAATACTCTCGAGGTCCTTGTACCCAGGCCAGCCCGGGCAGTTGTTCCCCCAGCGCCACTTCTCGCCGACATAGATTCCGCCACCGCCCAGATCATGGACATGGCAGCGCTCTACGAGGTTGTGATGGCAGTCGTCCCGGAACCAGATGCCATGCTCCCCCATGTTGGCGACTTCACAGTCCGTGAACACACAGTGACGTGCCCCATCTGCGAGAAGGCCCGCATCCTGAACGGTCGCGGCCTGACGGGCATCGTAGAGATCCTTCGGCAGATGCGCATCCGTGTGCCGCATCTGCAGGCCCTCGAAGCGAACATGCTCCACATAGCGCCCCTCCCCCGGCTCTCCCTGCAGACGGACGAGCGTCTGTGACACAACCGGGGCAACGATCTCCACGTCCTCCAGAGTCTCCCCCGGCAGTGGAAAATAGGAGAGGACACCTGATGCTCTGTCCAGGAACCACTCCCCTGGTTGATCCAATCCCTCAGCAACGTTCTCCACGTAGTAGCGCAAGTGCCCCTCGTACCACGAGAATGGTCGCCCTGCTCTGTTGGTGAACCGTACCGTCCGGTTCGCGGCGTCCAACTCCTTGACATGGTGGACGGTGTTGTACCAGCTCGCCAGCACAACGAAAACGACCTCCTCCAGATTCTCCCATTCGCGGACATGGCCTTTGCCGTATCTAAATCCACGACGCCCCCCTTTCCCCTCCGGCAAGGCTGAGTTCACGCGAAAATAAGACCCCTCGTTGGGTGTTCGGGCACGCGGTCGACGGCGGCCGTTCACGTAGAGTTGGTTGAACGTCCAATCGCCGGCCTTCACTGCGTCAATGGACAATGTCCACAGCGCATCAGTCCGGGCGAAACCGGTCAACCTGCGACCCCCTGAAAGGACCACAGGCCCATCGCCACGCCTCCGGTATGTCACTGGACAGGCTTCCGTGCCTGAATCGGCAGGGGTGAAGACCAACGGGCTCGCCATCGGGTAAGTCCCCGGCATGATGTTGACCGTGACCGGCACCGTGAGCGTACCGCGCGCCTTCAACTCCCGGACAGCACGCTGGGCCCGGGAAATCGTCACAAACGGCTCAGCCGCCGTCCCCACTTGAGAGTCGTCGCCTCCGGTTGAAACGTAGAACTCGGCCGCAGCTCCCGAGAAGGGGCATGACAGCGACAGAACAATGGTCGGCAGCAAGACTCGACGAAGATACATGGTCAGGGCTCCCTTGCTGGGGGCGTTAAGTTGCAGGACGTGTACCCTACAGGCTCCGTGCCGGTCTTCCCAGAGCGTCGCCTTCCACGCAGAGACAGAAACACGGCTCAAGCCCCTGCGTTGTACCGAGGAATCGTGGCACTATACTCATCTTGGCCTCGGTGACGCGACAACGAGCACGGGTGACAGGAATGGCGACCTCGACTGCGAAACGTGGAACGCGGTACGTTGCCAGCGTTCCTCCCGAGGAAATCCTGCCGGTCTCGAATGGTCGTTACGAGTCGACGGTCAAAGGCATCTACGTCATCGGCGATGTCACCGGTCTGCCGCTGGTCAAAGTTGCGGCGAACCATGGCGTCGATGTGATCGCAGGGATGCGGCAAAGCGGCGACCTGCCCGGGGCACCCCCTGCCGATGGCGTCCACGACGTCCTGATCATCGGGGCGGGTCCAGCCGGGGTTTCGGCCGCCGTCGAGGCATCCAGAATCGGCGTCAAGGCACTCGTCCTCGAGCGCGGCGTCCTGAGCAACACCGTACACAGCTTTCCTACAGGTAAACGCGTCTATGCCGAGCCCCGCTTCCTCCAGGACCGAAGCGAAATCCCCACGGAAGGTGACCCCGTACGCGACGATTTCCTGGCCTCCGTACGCGACGTCGTGGAAACACATGACCTTGAGATCCTCGAAGGTGTTGAGGTCACCGCAGTGCATAAGGAAGCAGGGGGGACGTTTGTTGCCGAGACTCGCGATGGGCAGACGTACGCGGCTGGGAAGATAATCGTGGCCATTGGCCGCCAGGGCCAACCCCGACAGCTCGGAGTTCCCGGCGAGGACCGAGCCGATAAGGTGACTCATCGCTTCCACACTCCAGAGGACTACCGCGACAAGGATGTGCTGGTAGTCGGCGGAGGCAACTCAGCCGTGGAAGCGGCCCTGATGCTGGCAGAGACGAGCCGGGTGACCGTTTCATACCGACGCGACGCGTTCTTCCGCCTCAAACGCAACAATCTGGACGCGATCACTCAAGCAGCAGCAGCTGGGCGGCTTGAGATCCTCTTTGAGTCAAAGGTGACAGACATCCGTGATGGAGAGGTGGATCTTGAGATCGACGGAGAGACGCGCACACTGCCCAATAACAGTGTGGTCGTGCTCGCCGGCTCCCTGCCGGCGATCGGCTTCCTTATGGACATGGGGCTCGAACTCGACGGGATATGGACTCAGAAGCGGGTGCTTTGGTCATTCGTCGGCATCCTCATCGGATGCCTGATCTACTTCGGCGCCAAGCACATCTACCTGCTCCCGGAGCGTGCCGCTCCCGGTCAGCTCGTCCTGCCGGGCTTCCAGTGGCTCTTCAGCATTATTCCCCCCTACTTTGCCAACCTGTACGGGCTCTATTACCTGCTCTACTTCAGTGCCATTGCCGGCTTCGGCCTATTCTGGGCAGCCCGCTATCGCCACCGAATCGTGTGGCGTCGCAACCTGCTGATCATTCTGTTCAACTGGACCGTCTGGTGGGGATTACCTACCTTCCTGGTCGCTCTGGGCGGCCGCAACATCTGGACCTCCATTCTGCCGAAACTCCTGAATGCCTGGCCCCTGAACATGGGTGCTTACAGTGTTGCTCCAGTCGTCCAGGTCGGAGACCCCATCTGGTGGCACACGGTAGCCGTACTGGGGGTCGTCTGGGCCGTCCTGTTGACCTTTGTCATCCTGCCACTGTTCACTGTGCTCGTAGGCAAGCATTACTGTTCACACCTCTGTTCCTGCGGCGCCCTCGCCGAAACCGTGGGGAACAGCTTCCGCCACCGGGCCCCCAAGGCCGATCTTCCACGCTGGCTGGAGCGTTTCGGGTTCGTCTTCATAGCCCTTGCTGCCGTAGCGACCATCGCGGACCTGCTGGGCCGTGGGCTACCCCTGCGGCTGTACAATGTGTGGGTTGGCACGCTCCTGGCCGGGGCCCTGGCCATCGGCCTCTACCCTTTCCTCGGCCAACGGGTGTGGTGCAGGTACTGGTGCCCCCTCGCCTTCTGGATGAACTTCTGGGGACGCTGGTCACGCTTCAAGATCTCCCCCGAGCCGGGGAAGTGCATCGACTGCAACGTCTGCAACCGATACTGCCAAATGGGGATTGACATCAAGTCAAGAGCCCTGCGAGGCATCCCGGTGACCCTCCAGGACACCCCCTGCGTGGCCTGCGGGGAGTGCATCGTGCGCTGCCCGATGGAGATCCTCCACTTCGGCGAACTGCCCGAGCAGAAACCATATCCGGAAGGCACCGATGCCGGCAGCGGACACACCGTGAAGATGCGACTCGACAACGACAAGGACTATGCCCGCATGAACGAGCTCAGCATGCGGGATCGAGACCACAAGGGAGATGGCTGATGGCAAGGGACAGGAAAACCTACTACGGTGCCTTCTTCTGGCTGAGTCTTGCCGCTTTTGCAGTGCCAATCTTCGTGGGCGTTCTGGCGTTCCAGTCCCTCAAAGGGCCGCACAGCAAGCCCACCCCAACTCCCGATGTGTCCGGGGTGGACAACGCGGTCTGGGACTACCTGCTCAAGACCTACGTGGAACACGGATTGGTGGACTATGACGGACTCGAACGGGACCATCTGTTCCGGACCTATCTGGCCCAATTGGGACAGGCCACCCCGAAGAAGCTGCCCAGCGACAACGCCCGACTCGCGCTCCTGTGTAACGCCTACAACGCATTTGTCATGGCCGGAGTGATCAACCATGAGATCCGGGACACCGTGATCACCTACAAGTCTGTCGATGAACTTGGTTTCTTTGACCTGAAAGAACACATCTTTGCAGGTGAAACACTGAGCTTGAATCAGGTCGAACACGAACGCATTCGCCCCGTCTTCGGCGAGCCGCGAATCCACATGGCACTGGTCTGCGCAGCCAAGAGCTGTCCGGTCATTCGCGCGGAAGCCTTCACTGGGGAAGCCATCGAACGACAGCTGGAAGATCAGGCCGTGCTCTTTGCGAACACCGCAGTCCATATCTCGTACGATGCCCCCACAAAGACTCTCAACCTGAGCGCGATCCTCAAGTGGTACGGTGATGACTTCACCCCCGAGGGCGGCTTCCTGGCATTCCTGGGGGAGCGCGCAGAGAAGAATCTGCTGAAGGACGCCATCCGCGCGGCCGATGCCGGTACGGTGACTGTGGCCTACAACGAGTACGATTGGACCCTGAACACGCAGGCTTCCGGCAAAGCCACACCCTCCCGAGGCGGAACAGGCTTCGGCTCAGGCTCCGTCCCGAACGAGTAGGCTGGGCAGTCGCCTTAGGAGCCCTTCAAGGTGGGAGGGGCTGCCACGCCCCGATCTTTGTCTTCAGACCAGGAGTTGGGCAATCGGCGGGTGGCACCGCCTCCCACGTTGACGCAGCCGCCTCGCAGGAGCGGGGTGCCTAGTTTCGCCTCATTCGGAGGGATCTTCCCCTGCCATTCTCGCCCAACCGAAATGAATGGACCTCACAGCCAGCGGAAAGAGCCGGCAATGACCACCAAGGACAGTACTCGCCTGCGGGAGCTGGCCTGCAAATACGCCGAGTATGCCTGTAAGGTGTGTGACATGGTCCGCGACCTGACCGGCCATCCCGAAGGCAAACGCACATGACCGCAATCGACAGAACTGCGATACTCGCAGCCCGCATGCAGACACAAGCCTTCGCGCCGCAATGCCACGGTCCGGAAGGCTATGTCAAGCTCTTTCGGAAGCTGCAGCCCGTCTCCCCGCCCGCATTCGCTTACCCAGGCTCTCCCCCCACTCTGGTGGGGCGAACTGAATTCCAAGAGGAACCACTCGTCAGTCGAATGCGTGCCAGGCGGGAGATCGTGAAAGGCCGTTTCCTGGGCGGAACGGTGGGCTACGTGCTCGCGGCGGATCTCGAAGACTACGCGAACGCATTCCGACGCCCCATCACATCGCCGAACAGCGTGCAGCAAGACGTCCTCCACGCCGTCCGCCATGCCGGTCCACTGACGCCGCGTCAGCTCCGCGAGGAAACCGACTACCTGAGCAAAGAGATCGGCCCGGCCTTAAGCCGACTGCAGCAGGCTTTCCTCGTCTATGAGGACCAGGTGGAGACGGACTGGGAACGCGGATGGTATGACTTCGAGTCGGAATGGCCGGACGTTGACGTTGATGACGAGCGCCGTTCCGAGGCGATCGCCGTGGTCGCACAGCGCTTCATGGACGCCATGGTGTTCGCCACGATGGAGAACCTCCGGGACTGGTCGGCTCTGCGGGTGAAGGACGTCCGGCAATTTCTGACCGAAGGCGAACGCTCGGGCACTCTTGTCCCGAGCGACACTCCCGGGCTTGGCCGGGGATGGCTGTCGGCGGACGCCCTGCCCCTGGAGACATGTCCGATCCCAAGTCGAGTGGTCATGCTGCCCGCATCCGACCCCATCGCACGCGCACATAGAAGCGAGATGAAGAGACGCTTCGCCGGCCTCGAACTCCTGCAATATCTCCTGGTAGACGGGTATTTGACCGGGGCAGTCTGTGGGCATTGGCGCATTGGGCCACACGATGTAGACGACGTGGTCATCCAGCTCCCTGCGGCCGAGTACGCAGCGCGCCGTGACGAGATCCTGACGGCCATCAGAGCCACCTACGAGCCCCCGAATCACCACATCCTGCGCTACTGTGGCCAGGGCCTGGCGTGATCCAACCGGCTCCCGCCTCCCATCGTCTCAGCGCACCAGTTCCACAATGTCGCCATCGGCAAGCACGTGTCCGAGGCCGACCATCTGGCCTGCATGGCCGGCGGAAGGCCCGGTGATCCGGGCCCGATGGTAGGTCTTGAGCAAGCGACGGTCTACGGCTGTGGCAAAATCCTCGACCGTCACCTCCCGATCCAGCGGGAAGACACGGGGGTGTGCATCGATCTCCCCCTTCCTGGAGGAGTAGACGCGCTTCACATGCAGCAAGGCCCGAATGTAGGCCCCGACACCGGCCGGATCATCGATCGGCACGACCTCCAGGTCTCGGGCAGCACAGTTCGCGTCCCATCCCGCCACAAACGCCGGCTTCTCAATGATCTCATCCTTAGGTCGTTGTTTGTGCTTCTCGGGGGTCACGTAGTCACCCACGGGTACCACGAATGCGTCCTCGAGGCACCCAGCCGCAATCTCGACATCTTCCGCGGTTGCGGCGCAGATGCAGAGAACATCCACATTGCGCAAGAAGCGGAACTTGTCCGGCTCAGCATCCCCCGGGTAGACAGCCGGGACCTCGACGATCTGCACGGGCACGCCCTCGCAGTGGGCCGTGCCGACCTCCGGCTTGAAGGTTGTGAACGCCTGGGGACTGACCTGATACGCATGCCCGGAGAGAACACTCAGGAGCGTGCTCTTGCCTGTGTTCGTCTGTCCCACAAGCGCAACCTGCCGGGCGAAGTGGATGGCATCGTACCCGACCTGCTGGCCACCGTGGCCGCGCGAACCCTTGCGCTGCTCCTGGAGCTTCTCCAGCTCGGCTCGGTACTGGGCCTTGAGCCCCCGACTCTTGGGGTTGCGGGGCGACAGAGCCACCAGCTCCTTCAGCAGCGCAATCCGTTCGTCCTGAGTCCCGGTGGAGCCAAACCGCTTCCGCAGCTTGTCAAACTCGACGTCGTGGTGGATCTTCGTGCTCACCGTCCCGATTCTCCATCATGTCCACGCATCTCAGTGGCCCTTGCGCCGAAGGACAACATAGTGGTCCTCGGGCAGGGCGTCGATGGTTCGACCAAAAGGCAATGATCCAGCGCGTCACCACCCCATGGACCTCTCGTCAACACCCCCCCGGCACGCTATGGTCTGACGCCGACAACACATCCGTAACGACAACTCCTGAACAGCGAATGAGCAAACGATGATGGTCTGGCATCGCTTTCCCTGCATGAGATTCGTCCGACTCGCCGTGTCAGTCGGCTTGTCGTGTGCGTGTCCGGCCTTCTTCGCTGCCGACGGGCCAAAACGAACCCGGAATGCCGTGTTCAACGGGGATTTCACGGAAGGCGTCACCGGCTGGAGCAAGCTGGGGCCCGGACATACCACAGCAATGCTGACCACCGAGAAATCCCAGTATGCACACATCCTGACCACCGACCTCATCGTGACGTCGCCCCGTATGGAGCGGACGTTTTCGGTATACAGCCCGCACCTGCTGCAGGTCAAACCGGGCAGCGAGTACAGAATGCGCATCCAGGCTTCAGGTTCAGGACATTTCCGGTTCGGAGCTTTCGAGTACGAACAGGATGGGCACCACATCGGGAACAACTATTCAGAACGGCACGTGCTCTCGAACACACTCAAGGAGTACTCCTTTGTGTACAGCCCAACCACGAACGCAACCGGGATACGCCCGTCGATCGTGTTCCTCGAGGCAACCGATGGAGCACGAATGGATGTGAGGGCGCGGATCAGGACCGTGGAAATCCCGGTTCCCGACGACGAGTTCGGTGAGATGTGTGAGAACTGGCCGGAGTACGCAAAGGACACGCGTTTCGCCGACTACACGGGCTTCTCAGAAGCAGAACGTGCAGAGCTTGAGGCCATCGCTGACGTCGACGCCGTTTTGCCGCCCTATGAACCAATCCGCATGAATGCACCGGGAGATTTCAGCCTCACCACGTCACGCCTCCGTTTCGGAAAACACATTCTGCCGCAACAGGTTTCCATCCTCGGAGAAGAAGTCCTTGCCGAGCCTATCGAGTTGTCCGTCAAGTTGGATGATGGGACGACGTTCGGCTTGCCCCCCCCGGAGCCCGCCATCCGCTCAACCGGCCACAGGGCCTTCCTGCGGCAAGAGCTCCACGACGCAGGAAGAACGATGGCCGTGGCCCTCGACCTGGCCTATGACGCATTCCTTGTCTATACCGTCACGTTCCCGGAGACGCCGGGCGCGTCCATAGCCAATGTCACGCTGTCGATTCCCTTTCTGCCGTCCGTTGGCAAGTATATAAGGTACAACAAGATGGCCGTCCCGACGGCCGGAGGCTACGGCGACTGGGTGTTTGGCTATGGAGCAATTCCTGAGAGGGGACAGAGGGTTGAGACGAGAGCCTTCATCGGCAGCGCTCACATGTCGGAAGCGAACCGCAATGACTGGACCCCCTTGGTCCCGGACAGTGCCGGACTCGTCTGGGAATGGAAGCGGGGCTTCCTGCGCACCGTGTGGATCGGGGATGAAGCGAGAGGCATCAGCCTGGTCAGCTTGAGTACACAGGGATACCGGGCTGAGAAGGGCGACTGTACAACCCGCCTGATCCGCAGCGATAGAGCGGTTCGGCTAACCTACAATTTCGTCACCCACAGCGTTCCTCTGAACCAGAAACGGGTGCTGCAATTCGTGCTGCAGATCATGCCGCCCAAGCCGGTGCGAACGGAGTGGTCCGCTTCCAGGTTCAGTCCTTTCTTCTCAGGCTACCCAACGGTGAGCGACCCATGCCTGGCTGTCCTTGAGAAGCGACCGGCAGACAACACCCCGGAAGGAGAGACCACGGTAGAAGCCCCCGCATATGGGAAAGACTATGACGTGGTGAGAAAGGGCGTGTTGCCAGGCAGGTGGGTGCCGACGGTCCACAGGCCGTACAGGGACATCGGATTCTACTGGTTCACGCTGTGGAGTCAAGGATCGCGCGGATGGGCCCCGGGAGTTCCCGTCGGAGGCTGCTCAAATCCGCTGGTGGGTTACCCGGAACGACTGTCAAAACTGATCAGGTGCTCAGAGCGTCTGGGGCACCTGGGACTGCCCTATCTGGCCGCAACACACATTGCCGCCGAGAACCCCGCCGGACATTACTACGTCGAAAAGACGGATGAGTGGACGCACCACCCCCGAGTTCCCAGGCCGCCCTACCTGCGCCCAACCTGCCCAAACAGCCTGTTCTCTGCGTATATGGCCGGGGGGTCGGCACGCTCATCGATGACTACGACATCAAGGGGGTCTATTTCGACAACTGCGCGCCGTTGCTCTGCCAGAACACCAAGCATGGATGCGGCTATGTGGATGAAAGCGGCACGCTCCGGCCGACCCTTCCGTTGCTGGGCTTCAGGAAGCTCTTCATGATGGTGCGCAATGAGTTCGTCAAGAGAGGCAGGGAGCCGTTCATCCTGACCCACGCGGGTATGTACCCCGGCTCGGTCTCGTTCACTGATGTCGAGCTCCAGGGCGAAGGGGCGTATGGTTCGGATCACACCGAGATGTTCTCCCTTGGCGAATGGCGCGCACGCTGGCTTGGCCCCAACCAGTTCGGGGTGCAGATGAGCTACCTCCCTGCATTCGGCTACGGCATGGGCCCGAATGTGGACCGGACCGAACAACAGGTCATCGGGACGCCACGGTTGCTGGCCATGAGCCTGCTGCACGGCACACGCGTGTGGAACAAGTATGTTGACACGCCGCTTGTCTTCAAAGCCTGGACCGTGCTAGACGAATTGAGCGAACCGCAAACCACCTTCATCCCTTACTGGGAGTGGGATGAACTCAACGCCGCACTCAACAGCCGGAATGTCTACGCCACCGGCTACAGCAGCGGCAGGCGGCTGGTGCTGGTGCTGTCAAACCTCTCAGGGAAAGCACACGGCGTGGCAGTCCCATTGTCCGAAATCCGGGCTAAGAACCCAACCGCCAATCGGGTTGAGGACAATATGCATGGACTGCCGGTGCGTATCGAAGACGGCATGGTCACGTGCCGGATCGCTCCCAAGAACTTCAGACTGCTCAGCTTCACGGAATCGAGGCAGTAGAACATGGTGTCCCACTCGTCGCATCTCTGGCTGACGGTCCGCCGGCTGGCCACACTTCTGATCGTTGGCATCGCCTTCCTTGCCCTGAATGCGGGCGCCGGAGACGCCCCCATGTGGGGACAGTGGCCCACCCGCAACATGGTCTCAGATGAAGTCGGTCTCCCTGACACGGTTGACGTGGCAAACGGAGACAACGTGAAGTGGACGGTTCCTCTCGGGACCAAGACATACGCTTCCCCAATCATAGCGGGAAGCCGTATCTACATCGGCACCAACAACGGGAGACCGCGAGCGCCGGAACACCAAGGCGATCGCGGCATCCTGCTCTGCCTCAACGAAACAGACGGCAGCCTCCGCTGGCAGCTTGCCGTGCCCAAGCTCCCGGGAGACAAGTATCTCGACTGGCCGCAGGTCGGCATCTGCTCTCCGCCGACTGTCGAAGGCAATCGGGTCTACGTCGTCAGCAACCGCGGCGAGATCCTGTGCCTCGATACGGCGGGACTGGCCAATGGCAACGACGGGCCCTTCGATCAGGAAGCGGTGCACGCCGCACCGGAAGGCAAACAGCCAGTAGCCCTGAGCAAACAGGACGCGGACATTGTCTGGCTCTTCGATATGCAGCGTGACGCAGGCACGTACTGCCACGACTCAGCCCACAGCTCCATCCTCATCGATGGTCGTTACCTGTACCTCAACACCGGCACGGGCGTCGACAACACGCACCGCAAGATCCGCCGCCCTGATGCCCCGTGCCTGATCGTGCTCGACAAGCTGACCGGCCGACTCGTAGCGCGCGAGCAGGAAGGGCTGGGGTCGGTGACGTTCCACTGCACATGGTCTTCCCCGGCAATCGGCGATGTCGGTGGGAACCGGCTGCTTTTCTACGGTGGTCCCGACGGTGTCTGCTACGCGTTCAACACACTGCCCCGGGCCCTATCCGAAGGCGCTGTCCAGGCGCTGGAAAAGGTGTGGCGGTTTGATTGCGATCCGACCGCCCCGAAGAGCGACGTTCACACCTTCATCGGCAATCGTCAGGAAGGCCCTACCACGATCTACGGGATGCCTGTTTTCCAGGAGGGGGCCGTCTACGTCGCCGCTGGCGGAGACATGTGGTGGGGCAAGCGCCAATCCTGGCTGAAACGAATCGATGCCGGCGGAAGTGGGGACGTGACCGGCTCAGCCGAAACATGGTCTTACCCAATTTCCGGACACATCAGTGCCACCCCCGCTGTCCACAAAGGGCTGGTGTACGTGGCAGACTGCAACCGCACGCTTCATTGCGTCGACGCCCAGACGGGCAAGGCGGTTTGGACGCACAAAACGCAGGGACCGGTCTGGGGCTCGGTTCTGGTTGCGGACGGCAAACTCTATTTGGGCACGCGAGGAAAGCAATTCCTCATCCTGGCGGCGGACCGGGAGAAGGAGGTCCTTTCGTCAACCGTGCTCGACGGCCCCGTCAGCGGCACGGCGGCTGCGGCTAACGGAACCGTCTACGTCACCACAATGCGCACGCTCTACGCGTTCGCAAAGGCTCAGTAGAGTGCGGCAATGCCACGCCCCCTGAAACACTGACGCTTGAGGACATCCGGGCGGAAACAAAGAGGGAGCTCAAGGGCATCTGCGTGGTCTACAGGGATTGCGACGACAGCTCCTCGAACTCCTGGGGCAGTATTACGGTCGCCCCCCCGGTCTCGGCGGAGTCGGCAGGGGAGCGTCGTTCCACAGCAACTGGTCGAGCTCCTCTTGGCGCCAGCTGTGTGGGACAGTCCCGTGGTCTATGGTCATCTGCGTTGTCCCCTGAGCCCCAAAGGGGCGGACACATCGTAGCCCAGGCCGACGGCCTGGGTATGGTGAGTCTGTCGCTGTGCCCTGAAAGGGCGCATCAGTCCCACACGTAGCGTTCATCATACGGGATCTTGTAGCGTGCCAAAAACGCCCGAAATTCCCCTTGGAACGTCTGTGTGCGATGGTGCTCGACCTGACCCTCGACGTACGTCTTGACAGCCTGGCCGCGTGCTGGACTGACTGAGAACATGCCGTATCCGCTCTGCCAGTAGAAGCGACCGTATTCCTCCCCTAGCGGTAGTTTACTGTGGATGCAGGAAGAGGGATCTGCAACCTTCTCTCATTCAAGTGGAAAGATCTACGCGTCGTTGTATTGCCCTCTTGTGGCATCGAAGCACGCGTAGGTGTAGCGTGCAGCCTTCATCAATAG
>JABHEG010000048.1 GCA_018676675.1 Lentisphaerota bacterium | reverse complement strand
TCTTCTCACGGCCCAACGAAGACCGCTTACGGTGTGCGCGGCTCGGTTCAAGCGGAAGACCGCTTACGGTGTGCGCGGCTCGGTTCCGGCCGAGCCCTGACCAACGGGAGGGGGCTTCCCCCATCCAACCGAGCCCTGACCAACGGGAGAGGGCTCTCCCAGCCAGCCGAGCCCTGACCAACGGGAGGGGGCTTCTCACGGCCCAACGAAGACCGCTTACGGTGTGCGCGGCTCGGCTCAAGCGGAAGACCGCTTACGGTGTGCGCGGCTCGGTTCGAGTCATCCATCCAGCAGGTCAAGCCGGATAGCTCGGACGTCGATGACGTTGCTGCCGGGCTTCTCTACCGCACTGAGGCGGAACATGCCCCGCGCCTTCGCCAAAGCGATCTCACCCATCTGCAAGGGCCAGAACTCCTTCTCGTAGGACTCCACACGCTCGATGCGGTCATCCTTATCTTTGAGCGGCGAGACGAAGGCCTCCCCAATCGTGGCTTCGAGTCTTTCACCCATGAACTCAACCGCAATGGTCGCTCCGAGATCCGACTCCGGACAGGTGTACATCAAAGTTACGGCGTACCGGCCGGCGGTCTTCACGTCAACATCCCAGTTGACCCCGTCCGCCTGATTGTGCCAGTTAATGAAGAACGAAGCATTCGGATGTCTTGAGCTCCAGGTGATATCGCCTTCGGGAAGGCCGTCCTGCGCGGCCAGGTACATGTGCGGGAACTCGGGGTAGCCAACCGGCAGGGGTCGATCGTCATCGTTCTCCTGGTAGAGGCCGTTCATCTCCGCCTGCCAGGTGGTCAGCTCCCTGATGAGCTCCCGATGCTTGTCAGGGCGTTCCGCCGCCAGGTTGGTGTTCTGGCCAATGTCTGTTGCCATCTCGAAGAGTCCATCCTGGTGTCCACCAGCCCGGTATTGCTGAGTTCGCACGCTGGCCTTCTTGCCGTTGGGGCTGCGGGCGAAGATCATCCGGTCCGGCCATGCAGCGGGTTCGGTTTCCTCGAGAAGAAGCGGCCGCAGGCTGATCCCGTCCAGCGGCTTGCCGGTGTTACACTCGATCCCTGCGAGGTCCGCAAGGGTGGGAAGCAGATCGACGGCGGCACCGATGCGATCAACCTTGAGACCTTCTCGGATGTGGTCCCTCCAACGCATGAAGAACATCGTTCGCACGCCACCCTCGTCAACACTCCCTTTCCGGCCGCGCATGCCCCCGTTCCAGCGACAGGAGTTCGGCCCGTTGTCGGTCATGTACAGCACGATGGTGTCTTCTGCCAGGCCAAGCTCGTCGACTTTGCTCAGGACCCGCCCCACGTTCCAGTCCATGTTTTCACACATGGCGAGAACAGCCCGGGTCACATTGACGTCCTCCTTCTCCGCGTCACGGTTGCGCATGGTGACCTCCCGGTCCTTGACCCGGTCGAACCACTCATCAGGGACCTGGAAAGGACTGTGTGGCACGTTCAGGGCCAGGTAGCACAGGAACGGCTCGTTCTGCTTCGTCTCGATGAAGTCCATGGCCCGTTCTGCGAAATAGTCGGTGATGAACCCCTCTGCCTTGAACTCCTCTCCATTGTGTTCGAGCGTGCTGTCGAAGTAATGACTCCAGTGGCCGCAGCAGAAGCCGGTGAACTCCCGGAAGCCGCGTGCATTGGGATGGTACGGGTAGACGGAACCACTGTGCCACTTACCGAAATAGCCGGTGCTGTAGCCGGCCGCGCTGAATACGTCGCCGATGGTCGTTTCGTCCAGGTGCATGCACTCCGCCCGGCGAGTAACGCCCTTCACGCCTGTCCGGGGAAACCAGCGCCCGGTCAGGATCTCTGCTCGCGTCGGGGCACAGAGCGGGGTCACGTAAAACGAGTCGAAGTCGGCACCCCCAGCCCCGAGCCGGTCAAGGTTCGGAGTGTGGATGTTGGTGTTGCCTTTGCAGCTCAGGTCGCCCCAGCCCTGGTCATCGGTCAGAATGAGGATCACATTGGGTTGACGATCAGCCATCGGTTTCTGTCCTCGTGGGTGCTTGACTACGATCCCTCGGTTAATGCTCTATCTTAGCACAGTCACGGGTTAATGCTGCGGAGGATTACCAGTATGGCACACTCATCCCGCCTCGCTCTGCTGCCCTTGTTGTGTGCGGCCCACGTTGGCCTGGCCGTCGGGCCCAACCTCCTCCGGAATCCCGGATTCGAAGACGGGCAAACGGACTGGGAGCCCCTCGGCAAAGGCGTCGTGGTTGACCGGCAAGTCGTTGCCGGCGGGACAGCCAGCCTGCGCTGCGAGAACGCCGAAAAGACGGACGTCTCGGGGGCCGTACAACGAGTGGAGGTGAACCAGACAAAGCCGGTGCCTCTGGTGGTCCGAGGCGTCAGTCGCTCAGAAAACGTCACGGGTATCTCGGGGCCGCACTACTCCGTCTGGTGTGATGTTGAATACACGACCGACATCCGGCCCGGCCGGGTTGATCTGCCTGGACGTAGGGCCCACTTCCAAATCGGGAAAGAGGGCTGGACAACCGAAGAAACTGTCATTGTCCCGACTGCACCAATCGCATCCGTCAACGTCCATGTGCTCTTTCGGCACCGCTACACGGGCACGGTTTGGTTTGACGATCTCTATCTCGGCACACTGACCGATGGCCCGTTGGTCGGGGAAACCGACGACTTCCCGCCGGTGGCCAACGAGGACCTGCCCGACGCGTTCTGCACAACGCTGGCAGCACTTCCGCCGGATCAGGGCCTCCTTTACGCCAAACCAAAAGCCGTGAACGGAACGCCGGGCGCCCTCCCCTCCTTGTGGCTGAACGGACGACCGCTGCGGAGGGCGGCCGAAGCCGCAACGACAGACGCTCTGCATAGAATGCCATGGGTCTTCCCGCGCCACGCCATCCTGCCTCCACCTCAACCGTCCTTCGCTCATGTGGTCGTGGCCCGGCTCAACGGCGAGCCCAGCGTGCGAATAGAAACCCGCAGTACAGACGCTGCGAGTCTCGAGTATCTGATGGCTTTGCCCACCGGCGCAACGATCGAGAGCGTGGACTTGTGCGGTTGGGAAACGGCCTCGAATGATCTCTGGATCCGTAAGAACCGCGGGCGAACCCTTATTTCGGTTCAGACGGCTGTTCAGGCGGACTCCAGTGCCGTTCGTTTCCGCCTGTCCGCGCCGAGCCCCACGCCGGAGGCCGGAAAGGAACGGCGCGCCGCGCGCGGACAGCACACCGTGAGTACGGCCAATGGGCTGGCCCTGTTGCTGGCAGGAGACGGCCTGATCGATGGTATCCGGATCGGGAAGCAGGACCTTCTGACGAAGCGCCACCCGGAAAGCCCGAACTCCCTTCCCGGAGGACTATTCGTCCGCGATCTGTTTGGTGATGGCGAACGCCCCGTCGATGGCACGGTCGTCACGGAAAACGGGAGGATAAGACTCTCTTCCGTCCTCGAAGAGGAAGCCCTCGAGTTGAATGCACTCTACCAGCCCTGTGACGACAGAATCGACGTAGAGATCGAGGTCAACGACCGCCTGGGCCAGGATCGGGCACTGGACCTCACATTCCGACTGCCAATGGATCTGAGTGACTGCCTGTGGTGCGAGGACATCACTCAGACCCGACCATTCGAAGCGGACAAGCCCCTGGAATCGAGTGTCTACCCGTGGGCGGTGATCGCTGCCCCCGGTCAGGGCGCCGGGATCGCCCTGGCTGTTCCGCCGCATCGTCCTGCCGCGGCCGTCTTCGTCTGCGATCCTCGCCGTGGACACGTCGCGATCCGATTCCCGTTGGGCATCAGCCAGGCAGGCAGGATTCCGGGTCGTACAACGGTCTCCTTCTCACTCTTTCGCACATCCGGGCGCGAAGCGTTCCGAGATGCAACAACGCAGTACTATGAGGCATTCCCCGAGCTGTTCCGACGCGTCGCCCAACACGAAGGTGGATGGCTGTTCGCCTGTCCAACCGCGAAGCTCAAGAACCCCGAAGACTATGCCTACCATGAAGGCGGACCGGCAGGTCTCGAACTGGATGAGTCCCTCAATATTCTGACCTGTCCCTACCGGATCCCGACACAGAGGCAGATCGTGTTTCCTGCCCTGCCTACGTCTGATGGGGAAGCAGCCCAGTGGATTCATGAACTCAGTGAGGCTACGCTGCCGGTGGGCTGGAAATGCCGGGGCGCCCAACTGCATCGAACCGACCGCGGAGGGCACAGCCTGTTCCTGGCCACAGATGACCCAACGGCCTCTGTCAGCGTAACTCAGGATGTGGAAGTCGAGCAGAAGGCCATTGCCGAAATCCGGATCGGGGGACGCTGCCGGACCGAAGGCGTGTCGGGCGTTCGCGACAGCAATTTCGGGATCTACGCAGACCTCTTCTACGTGGACGGAACGCGACTATACGGTCAGTGTGTATCCTTTGGCACCGGAACTCACGACTGGCAGAACGCGGAGACTGTAATCCGACCACCCAAGCCAGTGCGTATGATCCGCCTCCACGTCCTGATGCGCAGGACGCACGCCGGACGAGCCTGGTTCGACGACGTGTTCGTCCGGGAAGCGACCGGGGACACCAACCACGTGCGGAATCCGCAGTTCGAGGATACCCAGACGCACGCCTATGCCACCATGATGCAGAACTGCGCCTCGCACGACACGACGGGGACGCCATACATCGTGCGCCGTGACAACGTCGGCGCCGACATCGTCCCCAAGAACCCCATCTACAACGTCGTGTACGCCGTCAACTGCGATCCGGACCTGTTCACCGATCGCGCCGGAACGCTGACGGTGGGGCAGTATGAGCTCAAGACCATTGAGAGACTCCTCGCCAGGAGACCCAAGCTGGATGGAATCTACCTGGACTCCACCTCCGGCTGGGTGACGCGCTACCCCAATTTCCGCCGCGAGCACTTCCGCTACGCCAATCATGCGCTCTCCTACGATGCAGACAGCGGGCGCGTGATCGTCCCCGGCTGGATGCACACCTACGAGTTCATGCGTGAACTCCGCAGTCGTCTCAATGCGAACGGCAAGATCGTGTTCCCCAACAATGGTCGTGGACGCCGGAATGCCCCGCTCTACTTCGTCTGCGATGTGATCGGCCTCGAAGGCGGACTCCGCAGGGGCGATTTCGAGGAACAGCTGAACTTCTACCGAACGCTCGCAGGGCGCCGGCCGATACTGGTGATGGAGTACCTGGAGGTCCTCGGCAAACCCACCCGGCACGCAACCCGCGCGGGTTTCGAGCGCCTGTGGAAGTGGTGCACACTCTATGGCGTACATCCGAGCATCGGTCGCTCGTGCGTAGAGGCGTACGAGCAGTTCCCTGATGTCTACCATCGCTTCAGAGGACCTTTGAAGCAGCTGGGCAAAGCCGGATGGGAACCACTCACACACGCCGCCACCACCCCGGGTGTCCGCATCGAGCGTTTCGGCAACGCAAAGGGCGGTGTTTACTTCACCGTGCTCAACCCCGCGACAGAAGCCCGAACGGTGCAGGTCACGGTTGACATGACAGCCCTTGGCCTGCCGGCAGGTGCAGTGCTCAAAGACGTGTTCTCCGACACAGCCCTGGGCACCAGCCCTGTCACACTCAATCTCGCCTCTGAGGACATCGCGATACTCTCCTGCCGTCCTTGACTCCACTGCTTGCGTGACCACCTTGTAGGAGACCTATGCAGGCAAACACGGAGGACGTTCCAGACCATGGCACCGAACATCGTTTTCATCATGGCCGACGACATGGGGTACGGGGACTTCGGGCGGTTTAACAACGGCGTCGCTGAGACACCTATGCTGGACGAGCTGGTCGATACCGGGCTCTGCCTGACCCAGCACTATTCCGCCTCCTGCGTATGCACTCCGGCTCGGGCGGGGCTCCTGACAGGGCGCTATCCGCATCGGACTGGGGCCATCGAGATGCGTTCCGTGCGCGGACTTGATCGCCTGGCCTGCCGCGAAACCACCATTGCCGATCTGTTCAAACAGTCGGGCTACGCCACGGGCCTCGTAGGCAAATGGCACACCGGGGTCTATGGCGATGCCTACCACCCGAATCGACGCGGGTTTGACGAGTTCTACGGCTTCCGAGCCGGGTGCATGAACTACTATGACTGGGTCATCGAGCGCAATGGGCAGTTCGAGCGTGGCGACGGACGCTACCTCACCGATGTGTTCTCGGACGGCGCCATCGATTTCATCCGGCGCCACCGGGCCGACCCGTTCTTTCTCTGCCTTCATTACAACTCCCCACACACGCCTCTGGAAGTCCCGGAAGACGAGCTCGAACCGTTCCTGCGTCCAGGCGAACTGACCCGCGGGGTCAGCATCGTTCACGCAATGGTCCGCCGGATGGATCGCGGCGTTCAGCGGGTCTGCGAAGAGCTCAAGAAACTCGGTATCGACGAAAACACACTCGTCTGCTTCACGAGCGACAACGGCCCGGCAATGTACGGCCAGGGCGATCTCTGCATGAGTCGCTTCAACTGCAACTTTGCCGGTGGCAAGGGGAACGTCTATGAGGGAGGAATCCGCGTTCCCATGCTCATGCGCTGGCCGGGAGGCGGATTCGAGGGAGGACGGCAATTCGGTGACTTCGTACACGCCACCGACTGGCTCCCAACCCTCCTCGGAGCGGTCGGAGCGGAGCCGCCCTGTGACCTCAAGCTGGACGGTGTTAACGTCCTTCCATCGCTTCAGGGCGATGGCAACACGGTCAATCCCCGACGCTTCTGGCAATGGAATCGCTACACACCCCTGGTCACCTGCAACGCGGCCATGCGTGACGGAGACTGGAAACTGGTCCAGCCCGTTATCAAAGAGGCAATGTGGACGTCTCCCGATGAGATGCAGATGGATCGTGATCTGGAGATGGATCCCGAGACCTTCACCGACATTCTGCGCACGCCGGAACCGGAACGCCGGCTGTCTGGGCCGAAGCCCATCGAACTCTACAACCTGGCAGACGATCCGGAGGAGGCGAACGACCTGGCGGCCACCGAACCCGAGCGCACCAGTCGCATGCTCACCGAACTTGAGACGTGGTTCGAAGATGTCGAGAACGATCGTCGGTCGATCGATGAATGAGCCAACGCCCTTGTGATTCAGAACCGTCTGTCAGAACCGCGACGAGCGGGAGCGGTCTTGCTTGGCTGGCTGTCAGAGCCCCGACTAGCGGGAGTGGTCTCCCAAGGCTGTCTGTCAGAGCCGCGACTATCGGGAGCGGTCTTTGGTGTCAGGACGAGAAGACCGCTTACGTTGTGCGCGGCTCGGTTAAGGCCGCCTTGTCCGGCAGAGCTCCTCCGGCAGAGCCGCGACTAACAGGAGCGGTCTTGCTTGGCACTGCCCTAGCCACCCGCTCCCACATTGGTCGGGAGGTCCCTGACGGGGCTGTCTTCAATGTGGGAGGGGCTGCCACGCCCCGATTGATTCACAGCCGGACAGTTAAGCCCTCTGATGTGTCTGATGGACTTTCTGCGGAGAACAGGCTCGTATGGATCTGAAACGCGTTCTGAGCAGCCTGGGTATCGAGAATTCAGCGGACATCGTGTCCGAGCACTGGTGCGAATCGGAGGCCTGTTTCCCCGACACGATTCCGCGCTTACTTGTTCCTGAGCAAATCACCTCGACCCGGGAATTCAGCGGGCTCCCCTCCGAGGCGGATGGCATCCTCCAGGCCGCAGCCCTCCGGATTGTCGCTTCTCAAGAGCTGCTGCATCTCGCCTGGCACTGCCGGCAGGTGACCTACGGACATCTGGACTACGACTCCCGCAAACTGGGGCAGTGGCCGATTCTCACCGAGGCCCTCGGAGACCTGTCCGGCGCCTTCTACCTGCTGGTCGGCCTGGAAGCGATTCCCCGAATGCTGAACGTCCACCGGTCATTGGGCGTGAGTGAGCGCGTGAGTCGCGACAGCTGCAGCCACTTTCCCGAAGCAACGGATCGGTATCGTGAACACCACGGGGGGCGGTTCGGTTTCCTTCCCCGGGCGCTCTACTGGCTCCGGAACCACACGAAGGGCGACCTCTACCGGCTGGGCAGACTGGAGTACATGGTCAAGCCATTCCACGGCAAACTCAACGCCTACCGACACCGAGTCACGCGAGATGTCATCGCGCTGGCGGAACCCGGAATGCGACTGGACGGGGACGGGCTGGCAGCGCGGGGAGTCCCGGGAGAGGACGCGTGGACGACAACACAGGAGCTTGACGGAACAGTTGTTCGAGGGCACGCGATCTCACCTCGGGGGTTTGTTCAGAAGCGTGAGAACTGCCTGGATCTCGCTGACTGGGATGTGGTGCTCTCTCCGGGAGACCCAGTCCTGGAGACTCACATCCCCGCGGGGGGAAACATGACCCCGGAGAGCTGCCGCGATTCCATGGCCCAAGCGCTTGAGTTCTTCCCCCGGATCTTCCCGGACAAGCCATTCGTGGGTTTTGCCTGTGGATCGTGGATCCTGAACCCCGAACTCGACCGCATCTACCGTCCCGATTCCAACATGGTTCTTTGGCAGCGCGAGCTCTACCTGTTCCCCATCCCCACAGGGAGCCGGGCAGGCATCTACTTCGTCTTCGGTCGGGAGGATGTGGATCCAGCCACGGCACCCCGCGACACCAGCCTCCGACGCGCCTTGCTCGACCATCTGAGCAAAGGCGGTCGTCTCATTGGGGGAGCCATGTTCATGCTGCTTGAAGAGTTCCCGCACTTCGGGACACAGGTCTATCGGCGGCAGTGGGAGGAGTTCAAGGGAATGGGTCTGGTACCGTAGCCGGCAGAGATCCTCCGACAGAGCCGCGACTGACGGGAGTGGGCTCTGGTGTCAGGGTGAGAAGACCGCTTACGTTGTGCGCGTCAGGCTATGCGCAGCTCACTGATCGACAGCACACTGCGTCATGGCGAACAGGCAGACGTCTGCCCTCGACTGCGACATTGGTCAACGCGGGAGCGGAGGCGAACGTGAGCGAAAACGGCAGGCGGGCCTTGGTGCCTGCCGTTCTCGCTCACCAGTATGTAGGGGCCCGGGGGAGCCGCTGCTCCCTCGGCGGGGTCTCGGGGCAGCGCCCCATAAGCGCTAACTTGAACGTCCAACATCGAACTCTGAACGTCGAACGTCGAGGTTTGTAACGGCTTCTTTCGGAGACTGTTCCGGTTCTCTTCATTCGACATTCGGCGTTGGACGTTCGATGTTCAGC
>JABHEG010000110.1 GCA_018676675.1 Lentisphaerota bacterium | reverse complement strand
TCTCGGCCTCCTTGGTCGGGACGTCGTCTAAGGGATTCTCCGCCAGGCCTGCCTCACGACGCAAATGTCTGAAGGTCGACCGCAACAGAATCAACGTGCTGTTCCATGTCTTCGGACTGACTCCGCGTTCCTCTTCGGAGGTCATGAAGGCAAGTGCTATCTCCCGGGTCACGTCTCCCGTTTCACGACGAGACGGGTAGCGTTCCCGCATGAAGACAACGAAGCGCCCGAGTGTTGAATGGACCTGGCTGATGTATCTCTCAGAAGGCTCCCGTTTCCTCGGGATCCGGTCCCAGGCTTCACACAGCTCTTTCAGTGGCAGAGACGTAACCCGCCGGCCCGTCCGGATCTCGTGTAATGTCTGCACAAGCTCCGCAGCCTGTGTCCTCCTGAGCGATTTCTCCCTCAGATCACTCAGTTTGAGCTGAGCTTCCGTACGAGACCGCTCAAAGGCAACATTCCCATCCTCTTTGAGTGATCTCGGGCGCTTGCCTCTGACCTTTATTCCCAGGTTTTCACAGTACGTCTTGCCCTTCGCTTCCCAGCGTCCGTACCACCACTTGCTTGTCTTCCGCATCTGCAGACCCATGTTCCATCTCCTGTCGCTCTGAACGGTTGCTGTTTCCGTTGCAAAGCGGCAGGAACGTCCCGTCCGCTTCAGCGAGTACCCCGGGAAGTGGGGCAGCGTTCTCCGTCCGGTTAACGCCATGGAGCGGTCTGGAACAGGCTGAACGCGGATCAAAGGTAGGCAAACAATCGGGCAAACATTTCGCCAAATTGGTCGTAACGTGTTGGTAGTCAAGGCTCCGATTCGACGCTCATAACCTGAAGGTCGAAGGTTCGAATCCTTCCCCCGCTACCAATTTGAACCGGTCCGTTAACCACGGGTCGGTTCTTTTTTTGTGCCTTCCTGGCCCCCTCCCGGAGGGCGACACTCCGTGGAGCCGCATTTACCGTTGTGGGTTAGAGTTCTCCTCAACGTGGGAGGAGCCGCCGCGCTCCGATTGCCCCCGCAACAGTACGCCGCACGGCCCTCCTGGCGGCATGTCTTTCGGTGACAGATAGCGGGGATGACCTTCTCTCGCTGTGGCTAGAGCCGCCGCGAAAGGGGTTTCGCAGCGGGGTTCAAGATTAAGGGGTTCACGGTTCAACGGTTGGAGGCAGGCGATTTCGCCCCAACACAACGGCGAAACTCCCGGGATTGCACCTGGCAGGCAACCTTGAACCATTGAACCGTGAACCTGGAACCCCCTCCGCAGGCTTTTCGCGGAGGGTCTGGCTAGGGCGGACAGGCTCACGGGAGCGGTTTCCCTGTCCGTCCGAGCCGCGCACAGCGTAAGCGGTCTTCCCCACCGACTGTCAGACTCTCATCCCCTCAAACACCGACTTCCGAGGCCCCAGGACACGGGGAATTGCACAGTGTCTCCGCTCCCGGGTTCTCTTCTGCCAAAGACCATCTGGCGAATCCGGCTTGCCGGCACGGCAGGGCGGATTCGCCGGCTCTCCATGTTCTTCTTCCTCCGTGTCTCCGTGCCCCCCGTGGTTTCCGCCTCAGCGGACCAGCCGAGGCTGGCAATTCCGGGGTTCCCCTTCCGGTCTCTCTGGGCAACGGTGCTTGAAGTGACGCAGATCCGGAAGTGCTCTTTGCACCGCAGCAAGGCCTCGTCTAGTCTGGCTGCTCTTGCAACCATGGAATGTGCGTGATACAGTTGCAATATGCATGGTAAGTACATCAGGCGAAATCTGCATGATCAGGTTCGATCCGCGCTTGGCGCGTTTCCAGCGGTGGCTGTCCTGGGGCCCCGGCAGTGCGGGAAGTCGACCCTCGCACGGGCCATCATGGCAGAGCTCAACGAGGGGACATACCTCGACCTTGAGCGCCCCTCTGATTTGCGGAAACTGGCCGACCCGGAACTGTTTCTCGCCGACCGTATGGGGCGGACGATCTGCCTGGACGAGATTCAGCGCGTACCGGAGTTGTTCCCGGTTCTGCGAAGTGTGATTGACGAACAGGGGACAAATGGGCAATTCCTCATTCTTGGATCGGCGTCGCCGGAGCTGTTGAGGCAGAGCTCCGAATCACTGGCCGGTCGGATCGTGTACTTGGAGCTGACACCATTCTTGCTCGATGAATGGCCTGCTCGCGGGCCTGGGCCGTTGCCCCTTCCGTTTTTTCGTGGAGGTTTCCCGAGGAGCCTGATGGCAGGCTCCGATGAGGAGAGTCTGACGTGGCGGGAGAGCTTCATCCGGACGTTCCTCGAACGGGATATCTCGCAGTTGGGTTTCCGGATCCCAGCCCGGACACTTGAACGGCTGTGGCGCATGTGTGCGCATCACCACGGGCAGCTACTGAATCTCTCTCGTTTGGGTGAGTCCTTGGGGGTCAGTCACACGACCATTCGCTCGTACATTGATTTGCTGTCCGAGACGTTCATGTTGCGCGTTCTGCCTCCCTTGACCGGCAATCTGAAGAAACGCCTGGTCAAGACACCAAAGGTCTATGTCCGTGATTCAGGCGTTCTGAGCGCATTGCTGGAGGTCGACAGCCGCGACGCACTTTTCGGACACCCGTTGTTCGGGGCAGCGTGGGAGGGCTTTGTCGTCGAGACTCTGACTGCGCTGTTGCCGCGTTGGCGGGCGTCTTTCTACCGGACATCAAATGGAGCGGAGCTTGATCTGGTTCTCGAGCGTGGGAGACGCCGTGTTGTCGTTGAAGCCAAGGCGTCCTCGGCTCCCACGGTCACCCGTGGCTTCTGGAATGCAGTGAAGGACCTCGAGGCCGAGCAAGTCTGGATCGCGGCTCCTGTTG
The DNA here is from genome assembly GCA_018676675.1 of Lentisphaerota bacterium. GTDB lineage: Bacteria > Verrucomicrobiota > Lentisphaeria > Oligosphaerales > JABHEG01 > JABHEG01. The sequence continues at coordinate 21,155 of JABHEG010000110.1, read as the reverse complement.
CGGACAGCTATTCTCTTGCAGAGGGCGTCCGTGTCACACCGTTGGGGCCGCTCGCAGAGCATCTGCAGGCTCTGGGAGAGTAAGGAGGAAGAGGGGCACAAGCGGCTGCGCGAGTCATCTGTCCCTCTTCAACGCCTCATACACCGACTTCCGAGGCCCGAGGAACTGGCGGTCGTCTATTCCCAGCTTGTGAAGTTCGCGGGAGAAGCGTCGCCAGGACGTGAGCTTGGGGTGGTCGAACGACACATACCGGTGTCTCAGACAGGCGTCAGCGGATGGGACATCCTTGCGTCAGGTTGTAGACCGCAATGCCGAGAATGGGATGGGCAGGGACATCGGTCTTGGGGAGTGGGGGCGCATCGCCGTGTTCCGGGTTGTCGGAGTGGAAAAGCCAGTGTGTCTCTGACTCCCCGAAGCGCTTCAGGGCGAATTCCCCGCCTGTCCCTCCACTGTCGAAGGCTCCCATGATGACCACCTGCCCGGATTCCCGGGGCGTGCGGTGCCACTCACAGACAACGTAGTCGCCGTCGAAGAGAGTCCGTTCCATCGAGTCGCCGTCGACGCGAACGACGAAGTTGGTGGAGCTGATGTACCGCTTGGGGACACGGACCCACGTGTCGGCCTCGAGTGTTCGCGAGACAAAGCCGTCGTAAGGACGACCAGCCGCGAGGTCCGCCATGAGTGGCAGGGCTGTCATGAACTCTGTTCCTCTAACCTCGTCCCAGGTGAGAAGACGCCATTCGCTTCTCGCTGGCTTTCCGCTGGGCTCGTCTGGCCCTGCCGCGTCACGGACGCTGTCTTGCTCCGGTGCCGCAGTTCCGTCCCCGGCTCTGCCTTGCCGTGTCGCATCGTTCCGGTTGGGTTCGGGCCACCGCTGGATGCCCCTTTGAGACGCCAACATCTCAACGGCTTCCGTCAGGGCGCCAAAGGCGGGGAGTTCCCAACCATGGCTGGGGCACGGCGCGCCCAACAGGGAGCGGCGCAATTCGTAGTCGAACCGCTCCGGGATATCTGCCCGAGCCGTCTTCCAGTAATCAATGATGAGGTCACGGCTGCTGAGGAGGCGTTCACGACTGATCAACCTGTCACGTTTCGCGTTGTTGGCGGTTGCGGTTGCAGGCATGAGGTTCCAGAGGTCGTTGTTGTGCCAGAGTGAGAACGGGATAACATGATCCACCTCGAATTTCTGACGTGGACCGATTGTCGCTTCGGTCCAAACACACCGCAAGTCGGGTAATCCCCGATAGAGCGATCGGACACGCCGCTGGTCCCGGCCAGTTCCCGGGACGACAAGCAACCTTGCGACGACGTCCGCCACGGACACGCGTCGCTGTGAAATCTCGTGTGTGAGTTCGGCCCAGCGCAGGATGATAGCTTCCGATATCCAGTGTCCCACCAGCACCAACTCACGCCAGATTTCCCCACGCATGTGGATTCGCCCAAGCGCGGTCAAGAGTCCCAGGGAGCTGCCACAGCGTCGCTTGCGCGTGATTGCTCCGTCGTGCCAGAAGAACCGACGCTTGTCATTGATCGCTCCACCAGAGTACTTGACGGGTCCAGCAACGATCTTCTCGGCGATCTTGTTCAATGCGGTGTCCGCGCGCGTTGCAGTCTCCGCCGACAGGACGCCCTGTCTGAAGTCGCAGTGGAACGTGTCCAAGCCACCACGTCCGGTATGGCAATGGCTTATCAGTGACCTGAGCTCTCCGCGGAAGCCAATAGGCTTGTTGATCTCCAGTCCACGTTTCTGTGGGATCGCCACTCCTTCCCCACTGTGCTCGAGGTCGGCTTCCACGATCGGCCAGTAGTAGAGCAGCCACTTTTCTGCCACCAGCCCAAGGGGAACGCTCACCGTGTCATCTACTCCCCAGAGCGCTTGCCGGTACTCCGTCTGGGCAATGTCGCACAGCGCGCGAAGCAGTGCGAGTTTGTATGTTGCGTCCTTCTTGTCGCGGTTGATGACTGTCTCGATCTGGTCGACGGGGCCTCTACCTGTTCCCTCGGTTGCCTTCAGGGCGAGGGTGTGCCAGATGATGCCCCGATCCATGACATCGTCGCTTCGACGCTGCTCAAGGAGACGGAAGCCCAAGCGCTCAAAGAGAAGCTGGATTTCCCCGGGTGAACGCTCAAGGAAGAGGCGCCCGGTCTGGTCTCGGTTGTCACTGAGGCACGGACGATTCGTCGAGAACGACAGCAGAACCGTGCCTCCGGGCCGAAGCAGGGACTTGATCTGGAAAGCGAACTCGAAGAGCTCCTCATCGGGGATGTGCATGATTACGGCCGCGGCGTAGATGCCATCAAACGTCTGTTTGCTCAAGTCATGGGCCTCGGGGAAGGGGAACGGGGTGTGGACCAGGTGTTGAGCCAGCTGGGGATGGAGGTCGCGCGCGGCGCGGATCATTCCCTCGGACGCGTCGGTCGCGACCACGTCACGGTCGTGCCCAAGCAGAAACGACGCATCGCGCCCGCTTCCGCAGCCGATTTCCAGCAATCGCTCCCCGGGCCGGGTGTAGCGGAGCAGACACTCGTGCCACTGTGGAACGTGCGCCGCCTCATATGCGGCGGTCCGTTCGCAGGCGTGGCCTGTGTAGTGTTTGACGGTGATGTGGTCCATGGGTGCGTGTAGTGTTCGGTGTAGCGCCTTCAGTACTTCCCGCACAGATTGACTTCGTCAAGCCGAAGAAGGGCACTCGGAGAACTAGGCCCCAAGTCCTCAACTGCTGCTGCACCTTCGGCGACCCACCCGGGCTTGACTGTAGGGGTGCGTTCCGCGGAGGTCAAGGCCCAGAAGCGGCTCGTATGGGAGCGGTGGGGAGGAGACGAAAGGTGTCGCGATGATCGGGCTGGTCGGGCGGGGAGGCGGGAGGACGATCGCGGGGTGGCACCCGCTCCCACATTGGGGAGGCAGAAGGCAGGAGGAGGATCGCGGGGTGACCTTCGACTGCGCTCAGGTTCGTCGAGCACCCGCTCCCACATTGAAGACGGGTCGCGGGGTGGGGACCTCTCCCACATTGATGTTGCCAAATTGGGGCGGGCCTCCATATTCGATGCTGCCACATGAGACCCGCTTTCTTCTCGGGAGATCGTCGCGTGATGGGATGCGAACTTTGGCGAGCGAAACTGAGTCGTGCCTTGACGGCGCCCCATATCTGTTGGGTGGGTTTGGGAACGGTTCTTCTCTGTGGGGTGACACTGAGCCAGGAGGCGACCTTGGTCGATCATAGCGTTGTGCATATCCGCCAAGGCTTCGATGATCCGGCATCATTCGCGCCGGGGAAGCTCGTCGCTCGTGGTGACGCGGCGCACATGGGCGGGACGTGGACGGGGCAAGACGAGCCGGCGTTCGAGATTGTCACATCACCGGTGAGATCCCGGGGCCAGGCGCTCAAAGTTGCCCGAGTCGACAGCTTGCGCCGGATGCTTCTCCGGCGGGACCAGGCCCTTCCGGGGAATCGTGATTTCACCGTGAGTTTCTGGTGCCATGCAGACGCTCGAGGCAGCGTGGCCCTTTTCCTGTATCCGGATCAGGCCGGCCGCGCTCCTGCAGCAGCGGGCGTTTCGCTGATGAGCCAGGGACGTCTGCGCATCTATGACCCGAGTATTGCAGGGGTCGACAAATGGGTCTACACGGGACTCCGAGCTCCGTTCGAGAGTTGGTTCGAGTGTCGATTGCGTTTTGATATCCTTGAGAAACTCTATCGCCTCGCGTTCGTCACTGAGGACGGGGTGGTCAGCGAGAGCAACCCGTATCCATTTTTGGGTGATGTCTCGATTCAGACGCTGCAGTTCCTGAACGTGCCGCCGGCGGGCAACCACGTGGTGATCGATGACGTTGTGGTTGCCTATGACTCGGCTCCCCCTGACACCGCCCGGAATCGGCGTAACTGGGCGACCGAAGCCACGATCGGGACGCCGGAGTTGACGGTGGCAATCGATGGCGACCGGACAACGGGAGTGTCTCTCTCTGCCGATCAGCGGCGGTTCCATTTGGAGCTCAAGACCAACCGTCCGGTCGGCCTGATTCGAGTGTATTCCGGTCGCCCTGATGGTTCCGGACGTGTCCATGCATGTCGAGCCAGCGGGCTCAACGCGGCCGGACAAGCCCCCAAGCTGGCGTCGCCCAGGACGCTGCAGGAGACGGCGGAAGATGGGTGTCTGGAGTATGCCTTTACTCCTGAGACATTGAGTTCGCTGGACATCGTCCTGGTTGGAGACGGGACAGGCGACGCCGTTTTCCTGCGCGAAATTGAGGTCTATTCGCCGCCCGTACAGGCGGCGTCCATTTTGGATGCCGCGTTTGTGGAGAAGGTCTACGGGGAGTTCCGTTTGCCGGTCTATGAGGATCAGGCGGCTGCCCGACTGCACCTGTTCAACGTTCGCGCGGATAGCCGGGAGCAGAGGGTCGGGGTGACGCTGAGTGAGCGGTTCTCCGGGACTGTCATCGCTCCTCTGCGGGAGGTCGAATTGACGCCGGGGGAGAACACGGTCGAGTTTCCCATCGCGGACTTGCCGGATGGTTCTTACATCGCGACCGTCGAAGATCACTCCCGCGACGATACCATGGGCAGGCGCGCCAAGCTCCGCCGGTTGCTACGCATCCAGCACAAGATCCCGTTTGTCAAAGAAGCCCGTTACGAGATGACCGGGAAGCGAATTCTCTTCCCCGATGATCACTACCTGGAGAGCCACAGCAGTGTCCGCTTCGAGGCGTGTCGCGGCAGGCTCGTTGAGGCGGTGAAACCCGTACTCAAGTCAGAGGACTTCACCCAACTCGGGAGGCGTATCTACTTCGACCGGGAAGGGCGTCTGAGTGTGCTCTTCCGCCGGCTGAATCGGCGGTGGATGAAAGAGGAGACCAGTCGCGATTTCGTTGCTGTGGCGGCTGACCCGGCGTTGGGACAGTGGGACATTTCCCCGCAAGCCGGGAAGCTGAGCGTCCCACCTCAGAGCGCTCCCGTGTGGGACCCGGAGCCGCCGAAGGCCAGGGGGAATTGGCGGGCAAAGCGAGTCGACGGGAAACCGGTCCGGCTGCGCTTTTACGACCCCGAGAGGGATGGGCCGGTGGTCCTGAATCAGGTCGCGTTTCGACGGCTTACGCGATCCGCGGCGGGGACGGTGATGCATCGCAGCGATCTGGACTGGTCAGCGATCAAGCCATTGGCGGGGTCGGCCTGGCCTGTCTGGTTCAAGGGGCCAGGTGTTGGGCTGGTCCTCACTCGGGAATGTCTGCTCCAGGAGATGCCGCTGATGATCGGGGATTTCGAGGATCCCAAGGCTGCAAACGACAACTGGGCCGGCCAGTTTCTCTCCGATGATGGTGAGACGCTGTTCTATATCCATGCCAACCTGCTCAGGCGCTTCCGGCCTTTCAATGCCCCTTGGGACAACCTGGCGAAGAGCTCGCGCATGCTCACAGTGTATCGCACGACCGATGGGATCAACTACGAACGGTCCTACATGGGGCTGCCGGATGAGAGCGATCCCCCCGCCAGCCAGCACTACGGTGCGATCATCCGCCGAGCCGCGGGAGGCAATGGACTCAGACTGGCCTACCTGTTGCGCTACCGAGCTTACACGCAGCAGATCGATTGCGTGGTCTCCTACAGTTGGGACGGCATTCGCTGGGAACGGTTCAATGGACAGGATGCGCTCGTGACAAACGGACCACACGGCAGTTGGAGTGCGGGGCATGTTTGGCCGGGCTATGCGGCTGTAGAGCGCGACGGCAAGGTGTACCATCTCGTGCCACGGATCGGGGGCATTTACCATTTCCAGAGCGAGATTGCGAACAGCAGAACGGATGAGACGATGAAACAGGTGACCGGGGCCTGGATGCGGGACCGTTACGAACCGCGCTCTCTGAAAGAGTGCCCCCTCTTTGACCTGTTCGGCTCCTGGAGCAATCTGGCGACCCACACCCGCACCACCGGAGTGGGCGTTGGGGTGTTGATCTACCGCAAAGACGGACTCTTCTGTCTGGCAGCCGGGAGAGACGACGGGGAGTTCCTGAGCCGACCGTTGGTTGCCGATGGTGCGACGCTACGGATCAATGCTGAAGTGGGAGGTGGAGGGGGGCTCTGCCTGGACTTGACCGATGCTGATGGGGTTTTACTGGCGAACTACTCCGGCGCCAATGCCGTGCGGCTTGAATCAGGCGATTTCATGGATCAATCGGTGACCTTCGGGCGGCGGGGAGAGCTGCCTGGGGGCGAGTTCAGGATTCGGGGACAGATGCGGGACACCAAACTCTACACGATCAGTTTTGGGGAATGAGTCGCGGATGAGACAGGAGACATATGCGCGCAAGACGGCTCCGTGATCAGCCCATCATCACTCCCGCAACGGATCCCACTATCGGGGGCAACATCAATGGCCCTTCACTTATCCGTGTGCCGGATTGGGCCCCCGGGCGGCTGGGAACCTACTACCTCTACTTCGCCCATCACCAAGGCCAGTTCATCCGCATGGCCTATTCCGACACGCTGACCGGGCCGTGGACCGTGTACTCTCCCGGCGTCCTCGATATTGAAGACGCGCCGTTTAGCAGGCACATCGCATCCCCGGATGTCCACATTGACCATGGGCAGCGTTGCTTTCGCATGTACTACCATGGCTGTGGTCCCACCGGCACTGTCCGTGCGTTCCCGGGCCAGAGCACGTGCTATGCAGAATCGGCCGATGGTCTGTCTTACGCTTCCGAGCGCAACCACATCGGGCCGGCTTACATGCGCGTGTTCCCCTGGGAAGGATGGCACTATGCGTTTTCAGGCGGCCCGGACCGCCGCCTGTTGCGCAGCCGGACACCGAATACCTTCTTCGAGGAGGGACAAGCTCTGGAGGTCGCGGGAAGTGAACTGGACACGCCTGAGGCCATCGCGGCTGACCCCGAACTCGCATCTTGTGGACGACGTATGCGACACGTCGCTCTGCACCGTGTCGAGTCACGCCTCGACATTTACCTGAGCAACATTGGGGACACGCCAGAGCGTATCCGCCGCACCACCCTCGATCTGACCCAGCCCTGGACATCGTGGCACGGTTCGCCTTTTGTGGAGGTGCTCCGACCCAAGCACTCCTGGGAAGGCTGCAATGAGCCACGTGAACGCTCAATTGGTGGGGCATCACACCGGCCCGTGCACCAACTGCGCGACCCGTATGTCTATGCAGAGGACGGGCGCGTCTACCTTGTCTACTCAGTCGCCGGGGAGAGCGGTCTCGCGGTCGCCGAGATCGAGGAATAAGGAGGGGGCATTCGTTTCTGGTACGCCGTATCCCGTGACCACGTTGTCACGTGGAACGGGACTCACGTGGCGGCCCCCCGGGTGGCTGGGGAATGGGGATCAGCCGTTACACAGGCATGCAGCGGCGTTGGAGCTCCGGTCATCCTTGACCGGCTGCCTCCCTGGCGTTCCCGGAAGCACCGGTTTGGGAAAACCGGCCTCCAGGAAGGCGGAAGACACGGCGGCTGGGGCTTGCCCTGCTGAACAGAAGGGACAGCGCGCCCTCCAGGAAGGCGGAAGACACGGCCGGCCCCCGTACGCTATTTGGGGAATGGGGATCAGCCGTTACACAGGCATGCAGCGGCGTTGGAGCTCCGGTCATCCCTGACCGGCTGCCTCCCTGGCGTTTCCGGAAGCACCGGTTTGGGAAAACCGGCCTCCAGGAAGGCGGAAGACACGGCGGCTGGGGCTTGCCCTGCTGAACAGAAGGGACAGCGCGCCCTCCAGGAGGATGGCGATCGGAGGGCTCGCGCTGCTGAACAGAAGGGGTGCTCGCCGTACAGGAGAAGCACAGATATGGTGCCTGCTTGCAAAGCTCCCCGGGCTGGACGATTGTCTCCGGGACCGAACTGTCGCCCTATGCGAACGGAGGATCATATGCGGAACACGAGAGCTTTTTACGGGACGGTCTGTGCGTTGTGTGCGGCGGGAGCGATGTGCCCTGCCGCCCCGGGGAAGGTTAGGATCACCGAGATAGAGGTGAGTCCGGCTTCTGTACAGCTTGGGGATGCATTCAGCCTTCGGGTCAAGGCGGTGGGAACGGGTGTGGATGTCCTCAACTTCCGGATTCGCACGCCGTACACAGCCGGGGTCGGTGACGTACCGGACGGGTTCACCCGGGAAAAGGGGGCTGGCTATGCCGTATTCCAGGCCGAGCCTGGGGGACATGTTCTGGACAACGGCGTGGCTGACCGAGACCCCGCGGCTGGGGTGCTGCGGGTGAATCTGAGTACAAAAGGGCTGCGGGACGGCCCGCATTATCTGACCGTGTTTGCCCACAACCGTCCCGGTTCAGCGTCGCATGCCAAAGACCATCGTGACCTGGAGCTCACGGTCAAGGGAGGCCGTGTCGAGATCGTGGCGCTGCAGCGCGGAGAGGGTGGCCCTACTGAACCAGTGGTTTTCGAGTTGCCTGGGAAGACACTGGCCCCGGGGGAGTTGTTGGTCTGCGGTGTCCGTAGCCGGAATCCCGGCGATCGACTCCCCGGCGTCCGTTTGCACTCCCCTTACACGTGGGGAGAGAAAGAAGTGCTTCACGGGTTTCAGTACAACGCCAAAGCAAAGGTCGGGTTCGTTAGTGATGGAGAAGGGGAACTTATCCGCGACAACGGTCCCCTGGACAGGGATCCGGCAGAGAGCTCGGTCCGGCTTGAGATCCCGACCCGCAACTGGCCATCCGGTGTGCATGTTCTTACGTTGACCGTGCCCACACTCGAGATCCGCAGACCCTACGGTGGTACAACCGAGGTCTACCGTGACTTCAGCGTCAAGATCCCGGGACCGGACGATCATCTTGAGCTCGAAGTCGGCGATCCCGTCTACGTCGGCGAGGGGACACATTTCAGCAATCTGGTCTATCTCGGCAACGGGCGGGTCGTCTGTGATACGCACGCCAGCAACGACGACGGGAAGACGTGGGAACCGTTGGCAACGCCGATTCCCAGACCAAACCTGATGCCGGACGGGAGTATCGCGGGGACGGTCTACCGGGCCTATCCTGTCGAGGGCAAAGATGGCGAGTACAGAGGTAAGTTGCTTCGTTCCACCGATGGGGGGCGCACGATCTCGACTGCTATCGAGACGCGCGTGCTCATCCCGCTGGCTCGGGCTGCGCTGGGGCACGGGCATCACGTGGGGCCTCTGTTCGGGCGGTCGTTGGTGGCCTTGCCCAGCGGGGAGTGGCTATCGAGCATGTATGGGTGGTTCAAGGGCGACACAGAACCGGATCGCTACCGCAAGGGTGGCACCATGCGCCGGTCGTACATCGGCCTCTCTCGTGACAAGGGTAAGACGTGGGAATACCTGTCGACGGTGGCCTACCGGCCCTTCCTGGGCAACGAGGGATACAGTGAGTTGGTGATTCGTCTCCTGCCGCGAGGCGACATTCTCGCTGTCGTTCGGACAGGTGGGAACTCCAACGCGGGTTGGCAGGACAATCCGCTGATGGTCTCCTGGTCTCACGATGGCGGCCGGACGTGGACGCCTGTCCAGCGCACCGGAGCCGAGGGGGTCTGGCCTGATGTTACCGTACTGGACGACGGCTTGCTCGCGTGCAGCACGGGGCGTCCCGGGGCATTCATTATGTTCAGTGCCGATCGCGGGGCCACGTGGACGGACCATACGCCGATCGACGCGGAGCGCTACTCAGGATACACGTCGGTGACTCAGCTTGAGCCAGGCAAGCTGCTGGTCGGCTACGGTGTTCGGAGTGGATTTGATCCGGCGATCGGTGGTCGTCGCCATGGCCTCTATGTCGTCCCGGTGAGATACGCGGAGAGGGAGGAGTAGAACGGGGCTCTGCTCTGACAGAGCCCTGACCAACGGGAGGGGGGGGGGCGAGACAGAAGACCGCCTATCCCGCGGTTGCGCATGCGCGTCAAGCCAAGCCACAACCTGTTGCGGGAGAAGAACCGGGGCTCTGCCCCAGGCCCCCCCCATTCGGCAGGCTCAGAGCGTGCAGCCGCTGGGGTGCCGGCGGCTACGGTTATTGACTCAAACACACATCGGCCAGAGCGGACGAGTGAACCGTACGTAGTTCCGTCTTCAGACGGTTTGTCCGGGCCGCGTGAACGCGGAACTACATACACCGAACACGCCCCCCAAAGGCACGAAGGCATGGCGGCTGGGGCTTGCCCTGCTGAACAGAAGGGACAACACGCCCTCCAAGGGCACGGCCGCTCTCAGCGGCCCCGGGCAATGTCCCGTTCAGTCCGTGAACCGAATCGTTTTGATGAGGGCATCGACCCCCTTGTCGAGCGTCTCAAACTCACTGGGGGGGACGGCATCGGCCACCAGGAAGTAGAGCCGTTTCCCTCTCATGAGGAAGATCTCGCGCCGCTTGCGTTCGGCCCCAACCTTGAAGGACACGGTCCAGGAGATGGCTTTGACGCCGTCGATCTCCAGATCTGTTGGCTCGCCGACGTTGGCCGACTCGGCCACTGATCGGAGTTGGTCCATCTCGCCTTTGCGCAAGTCGCGCAGACTGGCGCCAGCGGATGGCAGGTCACGAACCCCGAGCAAGGCGAAGCTGTCTTTACCTTTGGGCTTGACGGTTGCCCCGAAGACCCACTGCCTCTGCTTCGCCATTTTCTCGCTGAATCGTTCGATCTCCCACCCTTCCGGGGCCGAAAAACTCACCCCGCTGTCGTTGAAGACCTTTTTGTCCTGGGAATCAGTCTCTTTCGGGGGTGGCGGAGTGAATGTGAGTCCGGAACAGAACGCGGCAAACGCATCGCGGTAAGCGCCCACATCGGTTCCCGGAGTCACGGTCAGAGACGCCGCCACCAGGGCCTTCCCTTCGATGATGAGGCGGGACTCCACACGTGAGAGCGTTTTGCCCAGCTTCAGGTCCATGCGGGTTGCGGCTCCGTCGCGTCCAGCCAGCTTGATCGCTTTGGTGTCAACGAATGCGGACCCGGGGAAGATCCCGCCGATCCCTCTGTGGTTCTGGACAATCGCGTTTGTGCTCAGCGCCATGGGGAGCTCAACGATGGCCGCCCCCATAAAGGCTTTGAGATCCGGGGAGATGAGCATGATGGAACGGCGACTCTCCGCGGCGTCTGTGGGGTAGACTCCCCAATCCGGCGGGATGGGGAAGGAGATGCCTTCCTCGGCCCAGGTCATGCGTCCATCAGCGGTCACATCATCGACGGCCCATTTGGTTGTGAGGCGTTCCATACTCCAGATGAGCCACTGCCCATCTTCCTTCGCGAAGATCATGTACATGAACGCTTTGTCGTGGCGTCGGTTGTCGCCACCGAATTCCATTTCGAGATCGATCTCGACGGGGCCTGCTGCCCGGTTGCCCACGATATCCAGCGGCTCCATCTGGTAGCTGGCTGAGATTTGTTTCGCATGTTTGGTGACGCGTTCGAGGATGCTCTGAGCCGCTTTGGGGATGCGGAACGGGCCGGCGAAGTTCTCCACGAAGGATGCCTTGATCTGTTCGGCATTGCGTTCCCCGAACGCTTGCGCGGTGCGATGGAGCATAGCCTCGATCGCGGCCTCCTCCGCTTCCGGACCGGCTGGCGCCTGGGCGTGTGCAGGGACGGCCCCCAAGATGCACAGGACAGCGATGGGAACGACAAAGAGGCGTGCGCAGGAACTCATCTGGCGTGGCATGATCTGGTTTCCCTTCTGCTCTTGAGTGCGTGAGGTCCTCGTGCACTGAGGGTGGCTTGAGGCTGTCCCTCAAATGGAACAAGCCGTGGTCTTGAACTCCCAAAGGGCGTGTACAACGTAGCCCAAGCCACCGACTTGGGTAGACAAGCAGCACGAGTGAGCGCGTCGAAGGTGCGCCTCAACTCATTGAACAGCACTCTACTGAAGTGCCCCGACAGGGCACACTTCATCACTCTTCCCATACCCAGGGCAATTGCCCTGGGCTACGTTGGATCAGCCCCGTTGGGGCGAAACTGACAGGCGGCGCCCATCTCCGGGGCAGCTCTACATCAGAGCTCGTCGTCGCCCTCGGACCTGAAGTCCTCACGGAAAATGCGCCTCAAGTAGTCTGAATAGGTCGATTTGGGCAGCGAGGCCAGGAGTTCTTCGAACTGATCGCCGCTGATGAACCCTTTGCGCAAGGCGATCTCTTCAGGGCATGAGATCTTGAAGCCCTGGCGTGACTCGATGGCGTGGATGAACATGCTGGCGTCGAGCAGGCTCTCGGGGGTGCCGGTGTCCAGCCAGGCGATCCCGCGCCCAAGCCGGTTCACCTGCAGCTTACCTTCGTCCATGTACATTCTGTTAAGATCGGTAATCTCCAGCTCCCCGCGCGCTGATGGGCGCAGTCGCTTGGTATAGTCGACAACGGTTGAGTCGTAGAGATAGAGCCCAGGCACCGCGTAGTGGCTCTTTGGGGCATCAGGCTTTTCCTCGAGGCTGAGGACCCGTCCGTCTGCGGCGAACTCCACCACGCCATAGCGTTCCGGGTCGCGGACCGGGTAGCCGAACACACAGGCTCCTCCGGTGAAGCCCTGAACGATCGCATCCAGCTCCATCTTCCCGTAGAAGAGGTTATCACCCAGGATAAGAACGGTGCCGGATCCCGCGAGGAACTCCTCGGCGAGGAGAAACGCCTGCGCAATGCCTTCCGGTCGCTCCTGGACCTTGTAAGACAGCGAGATTCCCCATTTTTCGCCCGTGCCCAGGAGCTTCTCGAAGTTCGGCAGATCCTGGGGGGTGGAGATCAGAAGAACGTCGCGGATTCCCGCCAGCATGAGGGTTGAGAGCGGGTAGTAGATCATCGGTTTGTCGTAAATCGGCTGGAGCTGTTTGCTCGCAACCTGAGTGATCGGGTACAGCCGTGATCCGGCGCCGCCGGCGAGAATGATCCCCTTCATACGTCTGTTCTCCCTTTCTCTCTGAGTGGGCCACGCGAGCAAAAAGTACTCTCACGGGCTTCCTGTGCCGCGTTCCCGCAGTCTGTCCATGACTTTCCGCGGGCATGGCCTACTATACCTCGGCAACCTCCACACCGTAAGGCCTTCCATGGTCGGCATCTGTAAGGACATCTCGATGCGTCGAACACACGTGGTGAGCATAGCTTTGATCCTGGCTCCGCTGCTGGCCATGGCCGTTGCGAATCGGCCGGTCCGTATCGATTCCGCCGGCGTGATGCGTTGGGCCGACGAAAGCGGAGGAGAGGTAGCGCTTTGCGGCGTAAACTACTACGTGCCGTTTGCCCTGGATCACGCCCTGATCGAGCGCCGTGGACTCGACCATGAAGCGGCCATTCGCGAAGATGTGATCCACTTCCAGCGTCTCGGGCTCAACTCCATTCGGTTACACTGTTGGGATCGTGAGATCAGTGATCCGGAAGGCAATCTGATCGACAATGAGCACCTCGCTCTTCTCGATCTGCTCATTGAGGAGTGCAAAGCGCGAGATATTTACACGGTACTGACGCCCATCGCCTGGTGGGGTGCCGAGAAGACAGACGGGTTCTCTGATCGATTCACCATATTCGAGATGACGACGCAGCGGGAAGCCTGGGACTGCCAACGTCGGTACCTCGCTCAGTTCGTTCGACACCGGAATCGCTACAGTGGCCTGCGTTACATGGATGATCCGGCGGTCATCGCCATTGAGGTCATCAACGAGCCGCGCTATCCCGCCAAGACTCCGGACACACTCGTGACTGACTACATCAATGCTCTGGTCAGCGCTGTCAAGGAGACAGGTTGCAGGAAGCCGGTCTTCTACAACTGTTGGGGGGGGCGCGGTGACGCGGCTGGAGCATCGAGCATTCTTGACGGTGTGACCCTGGGATGGTATCCGACCGGCTTGGTCAACGGCAGGGAGTTGGAGGGAAATCAGCTCTTCAAGGTCCATGACTTTCCTGCTTTCCGTGAACCGGCCATCGCGACAAAGGCCAAGATGGTCTACGAGTTTGACGCGGCAGATGTGCATGGCTCGTACATGTTCCCTGCCATGGCTCAGGCCTTCCGCAGCGGTGGAGCTCAGATCATCAATCAGTTCCAGTACGACCCGCGCTGTATCGCCGCCGAGAACACCAACTGGCAGACACACTGCCTGAACCTGCTCTATACTCCGGCCAAGGCGCTCAGCTTTGCCGTCGCCGCCGAAGCGTTCCGCCGCACCCCGCGCCTGCGCCCCTATCCCTCTGATCCTGAAGTGCGCCGCTTCGGTGAGGCCCGTGTGTCGTACCCCGAGGATCTGAGTGAGCTGAGCGATCGAGACGTATTCCTATACTCCAACCACACGACGACATTGCCTCCAGCTCCAGCAGAGCTTGAGCGTTTGGCTGGTTGCGGTTCCTCCCCTCTCGTGAGCTACGACGGCACGGGGGCGTATTTCCTCGACCGGCTCAGCCCGGGAGTGTGGAATCTTCAGGTGTATCCCGACGCGGTCGTCGTGCGGGACCCTTACGAGGGAGGCGAACGTGAGAAAGTGCGATTGCTCTGGGAAACACATGAGATGACGATTCGGCTGCCTGATCTCGGTGACGCGTTCACGTTACACGTCAGCGTTGGAGAGGGAGCGGTTCGGATGTGTTCGGCCGGGGGCTTCACGGTCTCTCCCGGAGAATTCCTGCTTGTGTCCCGCACTTCGACACTGCCCGAAGGCGCGCTTGCGCGACCGTCCTACTGCTGCCCGCCCCCTTCTGCGCCGACTCCGCCCAGCGGACTCGTGAGCGTCGATCGCCTTGCCCGGGAGGGGTATGGTTTGGTGGTCAAGGCCAGTCTGGCACTGCCGAGGGGGACCGCCTGTCGGATCCGAGTTGGGCATGAGGACTCGCCGGAGCTGTCCGGCTTTGCGATGCGCCAGATGGGCCCCTACCAGTACGAAGGGGAGATCCCCGCAAAGGCAGTCCTTCCGGGGCGTCTCCGGGTCTTCGTCGAGGCCGGAACGGCGGACGGGACGTTCGCTTTTCCGGGCGGCATCCGGGCTCCGGAACAACGGGATCATCTGCACACGTTCCTTTCTGTGTCTCCGGGCACCAGACCTTCCCGTGTGAGCAGTTCCGGGCTGCCCGGTGCCGATCCAGAACTCTCCGTCGTGCCAAGCGATTCGCCGGGGCGTCATGCGTTGCGCGTTGCCACTCAGGGATTCGGCCCGGCACCAAGCTGCGTTAGCGTGGCCCTTCCGGCGAGTGCTGTAGAGGGTCTCCCGTTTGAGCCGACAGCCATCCGGGCCCGCCTTCGGGGTGGGCCGTTCACCACGGCTGTGGAGCTTGGCTTCCGGTCTGTCGACGGATCTGCGTTCGGCGGAGACTTCCCTGTGTCAACCGTGTGGCAGGATGTCGACATGCCGCTGACCAAACTCCGCGCCCTGTGGGGAACTGACCCGAGGGATCGCAGCCTCCGGTCTCTGACGCAAGTGAGTGTCGTCTTCGGGGCGTGGCTGCTGCCTGGGGCCTTGGATCGACCTCACTGGCTGGAGATCGAGTCTCTCTCGCTGTCCCGTAGCGCAGAACTCCTCACGATCAACGTTGAGCCGAAGGACGCGCCCGTTACGTTGGTTCGTTTCGCCGACGTCCACGTCCGGGTGAAAGGGGGGAAGTCGAGTACCCGGGGTGTCCCTGGGATGGGACAGGGGCGGCGCGCCCTGCGCGTGTCAGCCGGGCCGTTCGGGCCTGCGCCTGACTGCCGGTCATCCCGGATCGCGATCCCTGCTCCACGGCTTGGATGGATCGGGGGACAGAGACCCTCGGCCCTGCTTTTCACCGTTCGTGCGGTCGAGACGGTGACGGAGAAGCTGGAGCTGGTGATGCTCGAGCGAGACGGGACGCCGTGGGGGACTGTTGTTCGCCTGGCGCCGGAATGGCAACAGATCCGACTTCCGCTCAATACGTTCCGTTTCTTCGAACACTGGGCTCATCCCAGTGACCGGGGAGGGGACAAAGACGCGATGCAGGTCGATCAGCTTACCGGGATCAACCTCTGCTTCGGGAGCTGGCTGTACGGCGAGAACGCCGGCCAGGCTCACGCCTTTGAGGTCCAGAATATCGCCGTCGAGCTGGAGTAGGCAACTGGAGGGGGCCGGCGATGGGCAGTGAGCCGCAAGGCCCCCAAATGCCATTGACTTCCTCCTGCCACTGCACTGGCGGAGAGGTCGCCGGATGGCACCGCCTCCCACATTGAGGTCAAGCGCAGCCAGCGTGGATAGCATTGGCACGGCCCTCCGAGCGGCATCGGGGGAATGGCGGTCGGAGGGCCGCCCACCGTACAAGACCGACAGTAGGCCGCACGACGGCCCTTTGTGGTCAGAGCGTGACGCAGAGCGTGGTGGTTGCGCCCGGTACTTCGGCAACGGTCACGTCCAGAGCATCTGCCTCAGCGTCGTAACGCCACATGTCAACCGCGACTGGGACATCATCCACGCTCACCGCCGAGGGTTCCACGCAGAAGATACGCACATTGTACACGCGCCGCTCCGGCATGCCGTCGTACGTCCCTGTCCGACTCCCGACTCGGACCTCGATCTCGTCCTCAGTCGCCACGCAGTCGAACTGTGCAGACGATACCGCACCATTGAGGTAGGCCAGTGAGACGCCGTCATCCTCGAAGAGGGTGAAGTGGCTCTTCTCCCACGGGTACACGTCGAGAAGGATCTCTTCGTCGTCACCTTCGTCGGTGAAGTCGCGGTAGCTCCAGCGTGGGATGATTGCCCCTGCTTTGACGAACAGCACGCCTCCTCTGTTCTCGGGATAGGTCGCGGGGACGTCGCACGGTCCCGTGGTCGCTTCCCCGGTCCAGAAGTCGATCCAGCGCCCTTCCGGCAGGTGGAAGGTGTCGGTGAAGGCTCCGGTCAGGAGAGAGTCACCGAGCATGTATTGAAGCAGCAGGTCATCGGAAGCAGGATCCTCCGGGGCGACCAATGGCATCCCTCGGAGGACGGGGAAACCCGTCTGAGCCGCAACGTGGGCCGCGGAGTAGAGGTACGGGACCAGGCTGTAGCGTAGGCGGGCATAGAACTTGTAGGCGGTGAAGCGCTTCTTGTCCAGGAACCACGGCTGGTTGTATTGGTGCCAGGAGAACGCCTGGCTCCAGGGCTGCATAAAGCCGAAATGGATGCCCTGCACGGTCTTGACATCCATGTCACAGGTTGTGTTCGAGTGGCCGGTCAGTCCGTGGTTGATGAGCGAGGTAAGGGGTTTCTCGGCCCCGCCTGTGTCGCCGGCCCAGGTTGCGGTGTACTGCTGGGTACCAGCGTAGCCACTGGCCGAGAAAATCATGGAACGTCGGCCTGTGTGCTCGCGGTACCCAAGACTCATCTGCTTGCCGTAGATGAGGGGATACAGGTTGTGCATCTCCGCATCGTCCATCCCGTTGGCCCATTTTCGGTCAGGATGGAAACAAATCTGTTTGGATCCGTCCAGCTTGAACGCCTGCGCACCCTCATCGACAAACTTCTTCAGGTGTTCGAACCACGGTTCGCCCCGTTTCGTGATGGTATCGACGTACGAGGGCACGAAGTTGGGATCCTTGATCAGATCGTCTTCGAGCTCCGTGGGCTCGTCGACGTAGCTCGCCTCCGAGGAACGACCCGCCTTCTTCAGCTGTGCCTCCTCGTACTCGCTGAAATCGTAGTCGCAACACAGCCACAGGCTGAGCTTGAAGCCCATGTTTTCCAGCCCACCGGCGAATGTGCCCTGCTGGCGCGGCTGCAGCCAGAACGGGGTGTGGAAACGCTCTTCACTCCATGCCTTGTTGACGGAGAAATCGTAGTGTTTGCTCATCCAGTCGGGTTCCAGGCTGATGACGTCACATGGAATCCCTCTGTCGCGGAAGTTACGCGCTTCATAGAGGACGTCACGGGCTCGCACTTCGCGTTCGTCGTGTACGTAGACCAGCCCGTAGCCCCATCGAGGCAGCAGGGAGGGACGTCCGGTCAACTGGGTGTAGTGGTCGAGTAGGTCGGGGAGTGAGTCGCCAAGGAAGAGGAAGTAGTCGAGGTCCCCTTTTGGCGCTGAGAATCGCAGGACATCGGGGTTGGTCGCTCCGGCATCGTACTCATGGAACCAAGTGGTGTTCAGGAAGATCCCCCAGCCGCGCGAGCTCATGAGGAAAGGAATGGGGGTGTAGCTGGCGACATTTCGCACGACCACCTTGTTGCGGTGTCCGCGTTTCTGGACGCGATCGCGCGTCTCGTCTCCCATCCCGTAGAGCCGGTCGTCATCGTGCAAAGCCAGGGCCAGATCGAAGCCCTTTTCATCGTTGCGACCAGGTTCTACTTCACTCGTCCGCACGTCCCCTTCCGCGGCCGTCAACGCAACGCGCCCTGTGGTCAGCTCAACCGACAGCGATCCCGCCGACGTCCGGAAGGTGACGGCGGCCTCACTCCGGTCGACCGTGACCGCCACATCCGGCCACTCCCGGCGCAGGATACCATAGCGGGACATCCCGCTTTCCCGGAAGGTCGGCGTCACGTTGACCCGGATGCGGAATACTGATGGGGACAGCACGTCCACGCGGATGATGCGCCCGTCACGTAGTTGGAGATCTTCAGTCATGGCTTCCTCTCCCTTGTTGTCATAAACTGGTCCCACAGATCGTGTCGTATCCAGAGCGACAGCAGCACTTCGGGGCGCAACCCATAGAACTCGGTCGTGTAAGCATTTCCCAGCCAGGTGTTGATTTCCTGCTCGAACTCGATGGAACCGACCACGAAGGCGGGCGCCTTTCCTGTGTTCTCGGGAGCTGACCAGAACCCCAGGTTTGGGTACCGGCGCAGATAGAACGGCAGAGGCCACTGCTGGTCCGCCGGCGCAATCACATGTATTGGCAGAGCTCGGCCGGCAGTATCGCAAGCCTGGACGTCCTCGATGCGCTGGACAAGCTTCATGAAGTCTGTGCCTGTGTGGGCGTAGACATAGGGATTCCGCGGATCTGCCCGGTAGCGTCCCGTTGCTCGTCGTGCCTGGGTCCCGAGGTGGAACAGGGCTCCGGCGAGAGCCACAGCGATGGCCACGCGCCCCCAGGTGGGGCGACACAGCCGGAGCAGCGCCTCCGTGCCAATGCCCGCCAGGAGGATCAGACCAGCCAGGAATGACAGCATGCACCAGGGCGTCTTGTAGGGGATCAGACTGTAGATCACCATCAAGAGCAGCGCGTAAGCTGACAGGAATCGACTCAGTCTCGGGTTCGTCAGAACGGCTTGAGTCCTGCGACACCAGGCGGCCACGCCCCCGACCAGAGCCAACACGAGAATCGCTCCTTCGCTCCAGACTGTTCCGCCCGGGTAGCGGGTCCAGGCCAGCATGTGGACGTAGTACAGAGGAGATGGGTGTTGGTGGTGTTCAGCGCCTCCGGCTCGTCCGAGGTAGTTCAGGTAGGTCAGGACAGAGTCGACAGGTCCCCTGGCGTGGGTGAGGAACGATGAGAAAAAGAGGAGCGAGATGACGATCGTACAGCCGACGGCAGTTCCCAGGTGCTTGGGCTGCAGCACTGTCCGCCACTCCCGCCGGAACTCCTGGTCAGCCGCCGCCAGAACACCCAGCGCTCCCGCCATCGCAGCATATGCCAGCACACATGTCTCTTTGGTGGCGTGCATCAGGCCGATGCTGAGCCCGAAGCCCGCGGCCCATGCCCAGTTCGGCCTCTTGGCGTACCGCCACCCGCAGAGCAATGCGGCCGAGGTGAAAAACACCAGCAGCATCTCCTGAACGTAGAAGCTGCTGTAGAAGACCATTGCCGGTGAGACCGCGGTGAGCAGCCCGGCCGTCAGCGCTGCCCACCACCCAAGTTCGCCGGCCATTGCCCACAGCAACAGAATGAGGGCGACACCAAACAGGACCGGGACGATGCGGACGGTTGCCTCGTCGGTCTCCGCAAACGTGTGCCTGCCGGACAGCCAGGCGACAGGAAGGGTGAGGTAGTAGAGGGTGGGGCCGTGATGATCTACGGGATCGTAGGCATAGACGCCCGAGTCCAGCAGTTGCCCGAACTTGTAGGCCTGGTTGGCCTCGTCATTGTGCATTGGCCGGTCAGGCAGGTTGACCGTACGAAGACAAAACGCTCCTGCCGCAATCAGCAGCAGGAGCGTTGGTTTCAGCGTCTTTCGCGCCATCCCGATGGGCCCGTTTGGTCAGAGGGTGCTATCGAGCTACGAATGTAACCCCGACGACAACGAGTACCACAAGAACAGCGACTATGATGGCGAGGCTCACATTTCCTCCCGGGCTCCCGGTCCTCCGCGTCTCACCGCGGGGGCGCTCTGGCGAACCGCTATTCAGTCGGCTGAGCGAACACTTCGACTTCGGTGTAATGGTTCAGCTCGTTCGATGTCGAGCCGGAACTGTACAGGCGGACATAGCGTCCGACGACGCCCTTCACCGGTGCCAGGCGACCTTCATACGTCTCAATGTATTCGTACGCTTTGCCCACACCAAGCCCCGCTGAGTTGTCATGGTCGTTGTTGTATACCGTCTGCACGTCCATGATGAAATCCGGGTCATTGGCGGTCTGGATGATCACATCGCGGTAGACTCGGGCCTGCGAATGGTAGTGCCACATGACGATCGCGTGGATCTTGTACTTCGCCTCGAGGTCGATCTGCACGTACTGCTGACCGGGGCCAAGCTCGACATAGCTGCCTTCAACGCCTTCTTTGTCGCCGTCGGTGATGAGCTCAAGCTCGCCGATGACCGGTTCCGTGTCGCTGCCCGTAACGGCCTTGTCGACTGCGACATTCGTGGTGCCCTTGGGAACGAAGAAATCTGCGCGCTTTTTCCCTTTCCGGGCCGGCTCGAGGTTCGGTGTCCGAATGTTCTTGGGCGTTCCTGTGAACATAGGCCGGGGGAGCTTGACCTCAAGCTTGACCTTGCCGTCCTTGGTTTCCTGGGCGCCTGCTGAGGCGATTGGCATTACGCTGGCAACCACCAGCAGCGCGAGAGCCATCCCGATGGCACGTTCAGTCGTCATGTCTGTTCTCCTTGTTCCTGTTACGTTAGCAAGCAAAGCTGCAGCTGAAACTGAAGCGGGACTCCCCAGTCACGGGAGTGGGGCCCATCCCCATAAGCGCTAACTTGTTGAGCAAGTTCCTGCCTGCAGCCGGGCGAACGCTGAACATCGAACGTCCAACGCCGAATGTCGAATGAAGAGAACCGGAACAGTCTCCGAAAGAAGCCGTTACAAACCTCGACGTTCGACGTTCAGAGTTCGATGTTGGACGTTCAAGTTAGCGCTTATG
>JABHEG010000049.1 GCA_018676675.1 Lentisphaerota bacterium | reverse complement strand
CGCCCGCCGCTGTACACGGTGTGGGAGGAATTCACGGGCTGGACGATGGATCACACCGCCAAGATCCCGAAAAGCCAGCGGTTCACCTTCGGGCAACGCATTGACGGCCGCACGCTCGATGTGCTGGAGCTGATCGTGCAGTGTATCTACCGGACGGACCGGACCACGGGCCTGCACCGGATCAACCTTGAACTTGAGGTGCTGCGTGTGCTTTGGCGGGTCGTTCAGAAGCGGGGCTGGCTCAGTCTAAACCAACTCGACTACGCACAGGCTCGCATCGACGCGTTCCACGGCTGTGGGACTTGCTCAAGGCCCTGAGCCTGGTCAAAGGTCTGCCATGCCGCGACCGTCTTCCCGAGACACTTGATCGCATTGGGCAAGGCCCCCGGCGACTGTTGCTGATCGACAACTGGCGGTCGATGATTGGGGCAACACCTTCTTCTCCTCACCGACGATTAGTACGGGCGCTGGAACTTGTTGCGCGATCCTGCCGGGGCGGGGACCGGACTGGCGGGAGTGTTGCCTGACCGCTGTGCGTTCAGGCACGAGGGTCCGAGATCGACGCTACGGGCTTGTGCCCGATGCGGATGCGCCTGACGGCAGCACCGCATCATTGCCTCACGACCGCGTAAACGCGGGACTACGTACGGCGTGCTTTCACCGACCAAGGTTCAGTGATTGCTGATCCCCGATCCCCTCCGCGTAAGAACCTGCCGCCCCAGCCGGATATAGCTCAAAGACGGGTTCAGGACGAGCCCCGTAGGGAGAGCACCGAAACCGAGACGGCCCGGCCAGTTGGCCGGCAAAGGAGGATGAAATGAGCAGGAATTCCACAGCATGTATGCAGAGCTTTCGGCGGACCTTGACCACCATCGTCTGCAGTGCAACAATCCTCGCGCAGACGGCGACAGCCGGTTGGTCGTCCGTGGTCGTGAGCGACAGCGAGATGCAGGCGTTGAAGGAGAAACAGGAACACGCCGATGCTCGGCGTACCACGCTGCCCTGCAGAGCGCTGCGCTTGCAGTCCAGACAAAGCCGGACCATGAGCGTCTCCCACGAGGTGACCCTACGGCCCAGCGTACAGCAGGCCGTTGCCTCGGCCCTGACCATCGAGATCGGTCGTCGGTTCCTGCCCGACCTGGACCTCCCCATCTGCCGTGGCAACCGAGTTTCTGCCCGACGCGAGGCCCGGGCTTCGGTCAATGGGCTGGGACTACGGAGGGAGATGGACGCCGGCAGTGGCTCGGCGAGCGACGTCTTTGCGCTTGAGGCCGGTGCAGACGTCACGTGGCAGGTAACCAACGGTGCCTGGACGGGAGGTACGGTGACCTGGGATGAGATCCGTTGCGCCTTGCAGCATGCGCGTCGTGCAGGTGTCCGGCTTAACAGCGTTCGGGTTATTGTGGGCACCCGACGCGAGCAGTCCGAGGTCGAACGGGAGTTCGAGCGAATCGGTTTGGCGCGTCATGTGATCGTAGGGAGAAAGTCGGGCGTGGCCCCCCGCGTCTCCCTCACGCTCCGACGCTCGTGAGCAGAAGTGACGGTGAAGGAAGAAACGCAGACCGGAGAAGACGTCGTGAGTGTCATTCGCTATCTCATCGGGGACGCGACCGGCCCGGAGTCACCGGGTCCCAAGGTCATTGTCCACATCTGCAACGACATTGGGCGTTGGGGGAAGGGCTTCGTCATGGCTCTCTCCCGACGATGGCCTGAACCGGAGCAGGCGTACCGTGACTGGTATGCCGGGGGAGAAACGAACGACTTCGCCTTGGGAATGGCGCGGTTCGTTCAGGTGGAGGCCGATCTCTGGGTTGCCAACACGATTGGGCAGCACGGGATCAGGCGAAGGAAAGAGGCCCCCCCTGTCCGCTATGACGCTATCCGAAAGGGACTGCTGAAGGTAGCGGAGTTTGCGGCGGCGCACAATGCGGCTGTCCATATGCCACGCATCGCCTGTGGGCTGGCAGGTGGAACGTGGGAACGCGTCGAAGCGATTGTCCACGAGACGCTTATCCGGCAAGGAGTCCCGGTGACCGTCTACGACTTGCCGGCCCCCCATGTTTTCGGTCCCGACAAAGCCGGTGCCAGAGCGGGGGGAGAGCTTGTGTTTACATTCCTCGGAACTGGCGCCGCTCGGCCCAGTTTACGGCGGAATGTCTCGGCCCTGGCTGTCCAGACGGGGCAGTCCCGGGGCTGGGTGCTCTTTGACTGCGGGGAAGGGACACAGCACCAGCTCTTGCGTTGCCGCCTGGCCGCTGAAAACCTTGATCGTGTTTTCATCACGCATTTGCACGGAGACCATTGCTTCGGCCTTCCCGGGTTGCTTAGTGCGCGTGGGTTGAAGGGAACGACCAGGCCGCTGCAGGTCTTCGGTCCGAGAGGAATCCGCGCGTTCTTGCTAACGGCCCTCGACCTGACCGACACCCCGCTCGACTACTCCATCGATATTCGTGAGGTAGAGGATGAAGGACTAATCCTCGAAACGGAGGGATTCACGGTGCAGGCCGTTCGTTTGGCCCACCGGACAACCTGCTACGCTTACGTGTTGCAGGAGGCCGACCGACCAGGGGCATTTGACATTGAGAAGGCGCGACACAGCGGGATTCCGGAAGGCCCGCTGTATGCGAAGCTGAAAGCAGGCGAGGAGATTCGTCTGCCTGACGGACGACTTTTCGTCGGGAGCGATTTCGTTCTGCCGACGACTTTAGGTCGTCGGATTGTCATTGGCGGCGACAACGGGGACGCGGAGTTGCTTTTGCCGTACATTGAGGACACTGATCTCTTGGTTCACGAAGCGACCTATACGGATGAATTTGCCGTCGGCAAGGCTCTCAAGTGGGGACACTCCACGGCAAAGGCTGTCGCTCAGACGGCAGAGAAAGCCGGGGTCAAGAACCTGGTCTTGACACACATCAGCCAGCGCTATGGGGCGTCTGGTGACGGCTGTGATCCCACTGTCGATGCGATCTGCGGGGAGGCAACCCAATGGTTCTCCGGAGCTGTCGCCGTTGCGAATGACCTTGATACGTTCCGTTTGGGCCATTCAGGTGGTCACTTGCGCAAGGAATGAGAAGAGTGTGCAAGCGCTGCTTTGCCCAGATTCTCTGGGTTTGGGAGAGAACGAATGGAAGACAAGAGCCTGATGCGACCACTCCCGATTGTGCTTGACACCGACATTGGTAATGATCCGGATGACCTGCTGGCTTTGGCCATGGTTCTGGATCGGACGGACCTCTTTGAGTTGCGGGGGATTGTGACCACCGGTAAGGAGCCCGCCTTGCGTGCGCGTTTTGCGTCGTGTCTCTGCTGCGTTGCAGGTCGTTCCGATATACCCGTCGCGATCGGCTGCGACACGCCTCTATCCCATTCCCCCAGTGACTTCCACCTCCGCTTCTTCTCTGCCCGTGGGTTGCCCGAGCATGTGGCTGAGTTGATATCCTGGGAGGAATTGATGGCCCAGCTTACCCCAGATGTGACTGTGGTCACAATCGGCCCGTTGACGACATTGGCTACCTGGCTTCGGGAGTTCCCCGGTGGGACAAGCCGCCTTGGGAAAGTAGTGTCTATGGGAGGCTTTGTGACCAGACGCAAACGGAAGCCCGTTGGAGAATACAACTTCGGGATCGATGCGGAGGCGACGCGCATTGTTCTGCGACTCAGCAGCCGGCACATCTGTGTGACGAAAAACGTCTGCAACGGGGCCCGGATGGTGCCGACCGATCTCGATCGTTTGCCTATGGGGGAGACGACGGCCGCCCGGAGCTGGGCTTTCGACTTCATGCGTGTCTGGTTCGCGAAGCGTGACTGCAAGGTTCTCTATGACCCGCTGACGTTGGCTACCGCCCTGCTGCCCGAGTACATGGACTTGCAGCCGGTTGAGTTCGACATGTCGGACGACAGCCCGATCGCCCGGATGTCGGCGCGGATTCTAGCCAGTGGCAATCGCCTGGCAACGGTTGGCCGGACCCCGACCGACCTGACTTGGTTCGAGGAGATCCTCTACGGCTGTTCACAGTCTCCTTCCTGTGCCCCGGAGCAGACCCATTGCGGTTCCGGTGAGTAGGGACGATTCCTCGGCTGACCACGCCGTAGCTCAGCTGGCGGTCTGCGATGCCCGTATGGTACGTCGTTCAGAGCCTGGGGGTGTCTGCTTCCTGCTTGGGCCCGAGAGACACTTGAGATCCCTGTGTGGCCTCGTATGTTCCTCCGCTCCCTTTGAAGTGCGCCCGTAGCTCAGTCAGAATAGAGCGTCCATCTACGAAGCCGGATATCGCGCGTTCGAATCGCGCCGGGTGTATCGTTCTCTCCCTCCCAGGCATACGCCGCCCTGCAGTGACGTCAGAACGGCCAATTCAGCAGCACAGACGAGATGGACCATCCCACCAAGTGTATGCCAGCAAGGCGCGGGACAGTTGGAGTTGGGTACTCAGCCCGCTTCGACTGAAGACCCTTTCAGGCCCTCACCGCGTTCGATCGAGTCCAGGTCGAACAAGGCCTCCGCCGGAGTCTGGACCTCCTTCGGGCGCGTTCGCACCCAGACCCGCGCCTCTGCCCGCCTACGCTCCCCAGTTTTCTCGCCCACATTCCCGGCGTCCCTGACTGCCCGCCTTCCGTTAACGACCCCACCCCGCAGCCAAGCGACCGCGAACAAGGGCCATTCCGGGGAGCTGCTGAGCGTCTAACCAGGGGGCCTGACGCCGGGCTCAAGAACACCGCCTTGCATGAGAAAATCATCAGCGGTGTTGTCGCGTTGGGCGGGGGCGATTGCAGGTGCTGCAATGCTCAGCGGGAGCGTCCTGTGTTGGTTTGCATGGGGGCGGGGTGCTGGTATCGTGATGATGATCAGAGCGAGGGATCCCGTTGAGCTGTGATGAAGGGCGGCTGGGATCTGCTCAGGTCCGCAAGGCGACGGCCTGGGAGAGAAAATGTTGGTGCGACAGACAGTATTGCGTTCAGTCCTGATCACTTGCCTTGCGCCGTTTTCGTGCGTGCTCAAAGGGCAGGGGCCCGGCGGTGATTCCCCCACATTCCCCGTGCCGCATCATCAGGCCGTCGTCCTCTATGGCAGAGGTAACGCTGAGGGCGCGATAAGATTGCTTACAGGCGAGATCGAGGCCGCCGAGTCGAGAGAGCAGGAACGGCATGGTGCGTTGATAAGGGTGGCCCAGCGTCTTGCCGACAGGTGCAACAAGCAGAAGGACTACTCAACGGAAGTGCTTCTTCGAGGGCTGATTGTGGCGTCGTTAACAAGGACGGTCGTGCCGCCAGGTGGGAGGGTTGCGGCGGCTCACGGATCTCTTGGCAACGCCCTGTTTTGGGCGAAGCGTTACGTGGAGGCAGCACAGCACAGGAGCAGCGAGGCAGGAATCCTGGAGAAGGTGCGAAAGGATGATTGGCAGAGCATCACTTTCGCACTATTGAGTTGCGGCAACGCTTGGGCAGCAGCGGATCGGCACGGGGAGGCGGCTGACGCCTTTGGCCGGACGCTCAGCATTCTGGGGCGGAAGGTCGACGAAAGCGATCGGAAGATCAGGTTCGTCCTGATGCAACACGCAGACGAAGCTCGAAAGGCCGGTCGTGTTAAGGAGGCGCACCGTGCGTACTCGCGGTTGATCGATACGCTGTCACCTTTGGGGGCCACGGCTCGCGACGATCTCGCTTCTGCCTTCCATGATTTGGGGCTACTCCACGCCCAAAGCAGAGAATATGACCAGGCCGTGGAGCGTTTCTCTCGGGCTCTGGAACTGAAGATCGCAGAGAAAGGCTCAGATCACCTAGAAACAGCAAGCTTCTACTGCAATCTCGGCTGGGCCTATCTGGAACTGAAACAGCTCAGCGAGGCGCGGAAGTATCTCACTATGGGTGAGCGTATCGCTGGTCGTGATCCGGAACGGCACGAGCTGCGCGTCAACTGCCTTGTGGACCTGGCGCGGATCGCCTTCAAGCTGGAGCTCCCAGAACAAGCGGCGAGGCATCTCGAGAAGGTCCTTAGGATGCTGGAGGAACGTGGCGAGAGCGCTCCCGCGAGACTCGCGGATGTCTGCAACAAGCTCGGGGCGTCATACGCGCAGTTGGGACTCACGGAGAAGGCCATCCCCGTCTACAATCGGGCGCTAGAACTGGTCCGCGATTCAGATGAGGAGATGACAGCGCTCGTACTCCACAACTTGGGCAGCGCACTCTCGTCGGCCAGAATGTACACCAAGGCTGAGGACGCCCTGCTGCGCAGCATCAAGATGAAGCGACGCGTTCTTGGGAATGAGCACCCGTTCGTCGCTGCCGGCCTCTGTGCCCTCGCGGATCTCCTGATCCTGATGCATGGGAGACTATCCGCTGAGCTGCTGTCGGGCAGTGATGCGCTGAGGATCCGGGCGGGCTTGAGTCCGACCGAACTGCTCTCCAACGTGGCCCCCCACTATCGTGAATCGCTCAGGATTCTGGAGCGCGCCTACGGTGTTGAGGACGCTCGGCTGCACCCGCCCCTGCAGGGGTTGGCGCACCTGCAATTCCTTGTCGGGCATCTCGACAAGGCAGCTGAGCTGTACGCGCGTGCCGGCAATGCCTCCGGGGTTGCGCTTGTGGAACTGAGGCGAGGAGACCACACCGCAGCGCTGCGTGAGTTTGGTGTGTCCCGTCGTGCCAGCTATCGGCGGATGACCGAGGCTGTGCGATGGCTCTCTGAGTCGGAACTGCTGGCGTTCGTCTACCGTTCTGATCGAGCAGATCTGGACTCTTCGCTGTCGGTATTGAGCATCTGCCCGGACCGCCCTGGCGTGGCTCAGGAAACGGTTGAGTGGGTCCTCAATCGTAAGAGCGTTGCATTGCACGCCCTCACTCAAAGAGCGCAGCATGTCCCTCCCCCCTCATCCGGTGGGAGGCGTGTTCGGCGAGACCTGGCGGCTATCCGGGCGGCCATAGGGAAGGTCAACATGGCGACAAGGCTGGGTGCCGGGGCTGCGGTATCACTAGGTGATGCCGTAGCGGATCTCAGCGAGGCTGACAGTCTGGCAAGTCAAGAGGGTTCTCTGGCTGAAGCCGCAGGTCGTGCTCATGCGTGGATGGACGTCCCCACCATCCGGAGCGCCTTGCCACTGAACGCTGTGCTGGTGGAGGTGTTCCGGTACCGGCCCTTTGTATTCGGCGATCAGCAGCCGTTCGTCAAGGGTGAATTGCGCTACGTCGCCTGGATTGTCCCCGCAGAGGAGGAGGGGAAGGTCAAGGTCATTGACCTAGGCCCTGCAGGACCGATTGACGAGGCTGTGCGTCAGTTGCGTCGGTCTTTTGGTGCCGTCGCCGGAAGGGGGTTAGCCGTATCCCAGAAAGACAATGTGAGTGGTCTGCAGAGTTTGGCGCTCTGTTCGCGCCTCTTGTTGGCCCCCATCCTGCCCGAGATTGTGCGAAGCCCACATTGGTTCATCAGTCCAGATGCCGAGACGTGTCGCGTGCCTTGGCATGCCCTCCTTCTGGCTGACGACCGGTATGTTGTCGAGGAGCATACGGTTACGTACCTGGCGAGTGGCGCAGACCTGGCAGCCCCGCAGGTAGTGCGTCAACCAAGCAACGCAGTGATCGTGGCGGATCCGAACTACGACTTGCCGATCGGGGTCCGGGATTCTCCGCGGGATCCTCCGGCCGAAGAGGGACAAGACAGCGCAGGTCTTCCCGCTGCTCGACAGCACTGGCGGTCCTCCGCCACAGAGGCGTTGGTGCAGTCAGTAGTGCGCAGGCACAGCCCATATCAACGTTGGTGGCGGCTCCCTGCGACGTTCGAGGAAGCTCGCGCCGTGCTGCCTCTTCTCCGGACGCACACATCTGGCGAGGCGCGCTTGATCCACGGAGATGACGCAATCGAGGGGAGCATCTCACGACTGTCTTGTCCAGAGGTCCTTTTGTTCTCGACACACGCTTTTTCCCTGGACGATTCGGCAGTCTCGAAGACCAGGTCTGGTCTTGTCCAAGGACCCGCCAATTCACACGACGCGCGCGCCGCAATGCAGCTTGGGAGGCCGCCTCCTCGGGGGGAGTTCGAGGCTAGCCATCCCCTGTCTCTGTGCGCTGTTGTCCTGGCTGGTGCGAATGTCCGGCACCACGCGGAACCCCATGAAGACGGCTTGCTGTCAGGAGTTGAGATCGCCAACATGGATCTCTCGGGGACTAAGCTGGTAGTCCTCAGTGCTTGTGAAACGGCCGTCGGCGATGTCATGGGTGGAGAGGGCGTGTTCGATCTGAGGCGGGCCTTCCGGATTGCCGGCGCCCGACAGGTGGTGGGCAGCCTGTGGCGTGTCCCTGATGTCGAGACGTCAACGCTGATGATCAGCTTCTTTGAGCATCTGTCCAAAGGCGCGTCCGTTTCTGTTGCACTTCGACAGGCTCAGTTGGCTCTGATCGAGCAGCTTCGCAGTCGCCATGACGGGGTAGCTTACCCGTCCCTTTGGGCTGCGTTCTCCGTCCTCGGTCACGCCACCTGCAGTCAACGCCAAGGTCCGGTGAGTATCCCCAAACAGTCCCACTCGCCTTCTCGCCAGCTCCAGGTGTTCCTCCAGCGCACAGGGCATGCTCCCGGGGAAACTGACGGCAAGGTTGGCCCAAAGACATGGGCAGCCTTGCAGCGGTACTTGAAGACGGAGGGGCTCTATGCAGGCAACGTTGACGGTATCCCCGGGCCATTGACCGCGGCAGCCCTGCGTGAACTCCAGGCGCGACTAGGCGTCCCCCAAACGGGAGGCATCGATGCGCCCACAGTTCGGGCTTTGGAGGTAGCTTGCACGCCTGCTGCCGACTGACGCACACGTGCCAGTTCATCGTGGGGGACTTGGGGACGTACCCGTATTTTCTGAGTTGTGTGCGTCAAGTTCTGTAAATGGCTTTTCCGATCCGGCACTCTCCCATGCGGGATTCTGTCTGGGAGGTCGCTGCGCTTCCTCCCCCGCGACGACCGTTAGGCGGCCTCCTTGTCCGGCGACATCCGGAGGACTTCCTTCCTGTGTTCCTTCAGTAGCTCCATATTCAGATACCGGTTCTGCTCGATCCAGTTTTCGTGGATCTCAACAGTCAGTGCCCGGATCAGCCTTAAGCAGCTCTCTGCGTTTGGGAACCCGACAGATTACATCGGTTCCATAGCAGCATGCACAGCGAAGTCGCGACGCTGGAGTCTGGCAGTAGAAGACAGTTTCACCACCGCCGAACTCCGTCCGTGACACCTCGACTACACCCAGGCCAAAGCAGTGGTACAGTTCGTTACGAGTGGACATGATCGCATCCTCCATGTTGATCCTCTGGCAAGAACCAACATGGGGCGGCATGTCCACTCACTCAACCATTCACGTACGCAGTTGCCGGAAGACCCGAAGTATTCTCCGACCTCGGCCAGCTCACATGGATCGACACCACGATGTCGGACGGTTCGGTCCTTCACGAACTGCCCCGCCCACGACCACATCTTCAAGCTTTGCTCGAAGCCGCATCCGTGGAACTGTCCGGCCTCTCCTATCTCCCGCCCCCTTGTGTGGACACCAAAGTCAAACTGACTGATAGTCGTAAGTGACGTTAAGTAAGCAGGTTGGTGTATGTCAACTTCTTGGCCTCGGGGGGGAACTTCCGACAGGAAAGCAACGGGTATGACTCAGCGGTCGGCCCCGGCAGGTTGGCACGTCGAGGACAGGAATGGTCCTGATCGGGAGGGGGGCATTGCCTCTCAACTCAACCAATTGCTGGCGCGCCCAGCCGCCCAACGGTACCTTTCTCTCGCTAGGCCGGAAAACGCTTCTGATAGGTTGCGGGGAAATCACATGCCTGGAATATGGGTCTTCCGGCAACTGCGTACGTGAATGGTTGAGTGAGTGGACAGGCCGCGCCATGTTAGTTCTTACCACAAGATCAACATGGAGGATGCGACCATGTCCACTCGTAGTGCACTGTACCACTGCTTCGGCCTGGGTGT
>JABHEG010000225.1 GCA_018676675.1 Lentisphaerota bacterium | reverse complement strand
CATGGAAGCAGCTTACGGCAGGCTTGAGGGGATGCAAGCGGGGAAGTGATAACAACCAGTAACACAAAAGGCTGCCAGAGTCACAACTTACTTGCCGAGAACATCTTGAGAATAGTGGCGGAGAGGGTGGGATTCGAACCCACGGTAGACTTGCGTCTACGCTGGTTTTCAAGACCAGAGCCTTCGGCCGCTCAGCCACCTCTCCGGGGGTGATTGGCAAGTTAGAAATATGACCTGCCAAGCAGGAAGATCAAGGCTCGGAGGAACACCGTACATCGGCCTCTTTCCGTTTCCGGTGGTGACGAAGCTGCCCACAGGCGCCCTGAATGTCCTCACCACGACTGAGCCGAACGGTAACCCGACCATTGTGGTCCTCCAACTGGCGGCAAAACCGTTTGACGTCATCGTCGGTGGGACGGGCCAGGGCATCCGAGATGGGATTCAAAGCAATCAGATTGATCTTGGCGTCCAGGCGTCGGGAAATCTCAGCAAGCTCTGTCGCATCGCGCCGGGAGTCGTTTCGTCCGGCAATCAATGCGTATTCGAGTGTGACCATGCGTCCAGTGGCTTCGCGATAGTCGGCACAAGCGTCCAACACCTGCTCGAGGGAGTAGCGGTAACGCCGCGGAATGAACTGGGCCCGCAGTTCATCACGTGTGGCGTGAAGAGAAAGGGCCAACTTCCATTGCTGTCGCATATCCGCCAGCTTCTGAATGCCGGGCACGATGCCACTCGTTGAGATGGTCACCCGACGGGCCCCGAGACCGAAATACCGCGAATCACAAAGCTGCTCAAGCGCCTTGATAAGGTTGGTAAGATTGAGTAGCGGCTCACCGATCCCCATGACCACGACATTCGTGATCTTGCGGCCAATATCCCGGCACACGTGGAAAACCTGATCGACAATTTCGGCCGACGTGAGATTCCGGACGAGCCCTCCTCGCCCACTGGCGCAAAAAGCACACTGGACAGGGCATCCCACCTGGGTGCTGACGCAGACGGTTTCACGCCGTGCAGACCGGATCAGCACCGTCTCGATCGTCTCGCCGTCCTCCAAAGTCAGTAAGTACTTCCGCGTATCCCCGGCCCCCTTCAGACATTCCGTCTGGGTCACTGAGTTGCACGTGAAGTCGTTCTCCAGTTCGCTGCGCAGTTCCGTCGAGAGATTCCGCATCTCAGCAAAGTCAGTCGCCCAGTGCTGGTAGAGCCACTGCTCAATCTGTTTAAGCCGAAATGCCTTCTGACCATGTGCCTCGAGCCACCGTTCCAACGGCTCGCCGACTTGGTCCTTGATATGCAGACGTGTTGTCATGTTTTCCTTCAGGGGCACACGTGTTTACACAGCCTTCGGAGGAGGGCCCGGCGGTGGGACCACCAGAGGGGGCGGGGCCATCGACCACGAATCGAGAATCCAGCAATCAACTCCGACAAACCAGCGCAGATCCGATCATCCTCCCTCGAATCGCAACTCGCCGCGGTACATGCGAATCTGCGCTGCGCTGTCATCTGCCTCATCGACAGGGGGGGTCGGGTCAACCCGAAGAAGACACGGGCCGCCGGGGAACCACTCAAGGCGCAATTCGCGTCGGCGGCGAACATCAACCAAATCACTGCAGGGAGTCCAGCTTCTGGTCGTCAGAATGGGAGGCTTTGCCCCACCCAGTGCGTAAACCCTCTGCGTGTCCGCAGGAATCTGTGTCTCCGGATCAGTGACAACAGATATCGGTCGTCTGAGGTAGAACGACTCGGTCACGAGAAAACGATTCGCCGTCTTGTAGATGTGGGCTTCGGGAGAGACCCGTGCACCCAGCAACTCCGCCTTGTCCTTGCGCTCGTTGCGGTACCAGGCTCGAAAGGGCACGATGGTCGTCAGATAGCCGACCCGGAGAAGTGTGACCGCAGCCACGAAACTCAACCAGAATGGGCGTAACGAGCTTCGACGATGCAGCCAGCAGGCCACCCCGAGAACAAGGAAAAGGAGCATCATATTGGGAAGCAACGCCCTCACCCCAAAGCCCTCAAGCACGACAATTCCCGCCACATGGAGAAAGCCGAGGGTCAAGGCGGCAGCGGAGACCGCAAACGTCGCGATCAGCACCGTAGTGAACAGCCGACGGAGCTGGGCATGGTGACGGCGAACGAGAATCTCGTAGTGCAAACCAGTGAGAATCGACAGGGGGCCCAGGACCGGCAGCAGGGAGCGGGGGGATGACCCGGGAAGAGCCCATCCGCACAAGAACAAGGAGAAGACGATCACACGCAGATAGTGGCAGAACACCGGGTTCTTTTCCAGTGGACGGTGGGCCATGCAAAACGCAGGCCACAACAGGAAAGCCCACGGTAGCAGATAAACAGCGCTCGCGAACGGGAACGTCACGAGGTGCCGCAGATACCCCGTAGTGGCACCCGACACACTATGTAAGACCAGGACGTTCCAAGGCAAGAGGGCCTGCCCCGGCGCAGCCGTGCGCCAAAGAAGCAGCACCAGAAACACGAGCGCAAGCGCCCCGAAGTGGGCTGGAAACAGCATCCGCCGCCGCCCTCGGAGGGGACGACGCAGGAAGAAGAGAGGCAGATAGAAAAAGGCCAGGGCTCGGAATCCCGCCGCAAACACGCCGGCCAGCACAAACAGCAGCGAAACAAACCATGCGGCGACCCAGTGCTTCTCGTCCCGCCCAAGACGATACCAGGCCAGCCAGGCCGCGGTCATCAGAAAGGCAAGCAGCGTATCGCTCCCGGCCCTGACGCCCTCCCGATAGCACACCACAGTGGTCATGACCATCGAGGCAGCGACAGCGCCGGACACCGGCCCACCCACCCGTGCTGCCCCCAAAAAACAGAGGCACGCCATCCCCAGGACAGCGAGAACGCCAGGCAGGCGGGTGGTCAGTTCGCTGGGGTACCGGAAACCGCTGCACAAGCTCACGATCCACGGGTACAGCGGGAAGGCATCAACTTGCTCCCCCTGTACGGTTGTGCAGATGGGGTTATCGCTGACGCTCATCTCCGACGAAATGCCGGCTAGGAGGGCCTCATCCGTGCGCAGTTCCGGGACCCCAAGGTTGATAAGATAGCCACACAGAAATAGCAGGAGCAGGAGGTACCACTCACGCTTTCCAGGTTGCTGCTCGATATAGGCCATACGGGACCACGGTATTCAAAGCTGAGAACGCAGACGATTCACGGTCGTTCAGCGGCGAGCCCGGACAAAAACGGCCGGGCGGGAACGCGCATCACGCCGCTCCTTTGAGCAAGACAAGACAGGTCAGGAAATATATCAGAGAAGCTGACAAATCATTGCTCGTCGTTATGAACGGCCCGGAGGCAACGGCCGGATCTATGTCGAGACGATGCAGCAATACCGGAACCACAGCACCGTAGCAACTGGCAAACACCATAGCGCTGAACAT
Source organism: Lentisphaerota bacterium (assembly GCA_018676675.1). GTDB lineage: Bacteria > Verrucomicrobiota > Lentisphaeria > Oligosphaerales > JABHEG01 > JABHEG01. Next base: position 20,398 of record JABHEG010000225.1, on the reverse strand, counting down.
GGCCCCGCCAACAACCATGCTAAGCCGTCCGGGGGCGATTCCCCCCGTATCTGCAGCCGTCAACGTTAGGACCGAGCAGACCAGCACACCAGCGGCCAGTCCACACACAACCCCCAGGCACAGCCCGACACGAATCTCCCGCCACATGGTCCCGCCCAGGCGACCGTACCGTTTCTCCCCCAAAGCAATGCCGCGAATACACACAGCCGAAGACTGCATCCCGGTGTTGCCCCCCATGGCCAGAATCGCCGGCACGAAAATGGCGATAGCAACGACTTCGGTCGTCTGGAGCATGTGCTTGATGATCACACTGTTCAATAATCCCCCACACATGGTGATCAGCAACCACGGCAGACGCAGGCGCGCGATGCGGACCAACGACTCCTCTTCCTCCTCGATATCCGGGGCCCCGATCATGTGGGCCAGATCCTCGTCCGCTTCCTCATGCACAACGTCGATCACATCATCCACGGTGATGCGCCCAACGAGTCGGTGTGCGTCATCCACAATGGGCATCACCCACAAGTCATACTTGCGGAACTTCCGGGCGATCTCCTGCTGGTCTTCGTCCGGAGTGGCAAAGATATACTCCCGATCCGCTATGTCGCCGAGGGCAGTGGGCGGAGGAGCCGCAAAGAGATCGGTGAGCAACACCGTACCGACCAAGGCGTTGGTGGCTGGGTCGATCACGTAAATATTGAGGACGGGATCAGAAAGCTCCACCGTCGCAAGCGCAACCCGGGCCTCCTGCACACTGGTTGAGGAGGGATAGGAGAGGATCTCCGGGGTCATGATCCGCCCCGCCGAATCCTCCTCGTAGCGCAGAAGGTCGTTCACCTCGTCCCGCTTATCCGGTTCCATCGCAGCGAGGACTTCCTCGCTCTGCTCATCATCCAAATCGGTCAGGAACTCGACCGCCTCGTCCGGCTCCATCTGTTCCGCCAGATCGGCAATGTGCTCGGATGGCAGATCCTCCACCACATCGTCGATCGCCGATGGCTGCAGCTCGACAAGGACATCCGAAGCAGTCTCGATGTCCAGCATGCTGAAGACGACGTCTCGGTCGTCAGAATCGATTCCCTCGATAAAGTCAGCCAGATCAGCAGGATCCATGCGGCTCACAGCCGTGCGCAGTTCCTGCCACTGCCGGCCAGCCAGCAAGTCGCCAAGATGCTCAAAGCTGTCGTCAGAGAATGCCACGCGAATGTGCTGCACCTTGCTCAGAAGCTACTGATCGAGTACTCACCGACCCCAAGTTAAACGGAACACCGTACTATACTCTGTCAGGCCCCGCTGTGGTACTCGCCTCCGTGCCCGCAAACCATGTGACCACAAGGCCTCGCGCGGCGGCCGGCGCCATTGTCATCGGGCGAACCTGACGCTACAGGTAAGGCATCCGACATCGTGAACGAATCCCGGAGGGACGTCATATGCTGCGATCAATACATAGAGGTCACTGCTTGGGGACTGCGTGCATTCTGCTCAGTGCAGCGGCTCTGCTTCGCTGTCCGGCCGAAACGCTGTCCACCAAGACGCTTGATCTCTCCTTGGAGAATGGCCGTATCGTCCGCATGACAAACAAGCTGACCGGCGAAACCATGGCCAGTGAGCCGGACAAAGGGACGTTCAGCCTGCTGTGGCACCGACGCCCGCTGCACGCTCCCCTAGAAGGCATGGCGGCACAGCAGACAGCAAGCAGTGCCTGCCAATGGACCTTCGAGACCGACAACCAGACCAGTGGCTGGACCAGCTTTACACCCGACGCCGGAACTGGCGACGTGGCAGTCCATCAGGGAGGCCGATCCTCCAGACCGGGACTGTACGGAACAGTCTGGGGCCTGAACAGCGTCCCCGACAGCACAACCACACTGATCATCCCGGGACACTCCGGGATCGCCCTGGGGGAGAGCACGGCCAGCACCGATCTACACCTGTCCTGGCCTACCAGCTGGGAGGCGGGCATGGTCCTGCTCCAGATGGAGAAGGGCGGATTCCTGATCTGGGCTCGTGATCCCAAGCTGCGATTCAAGGCTCTGGGGGTGAACCACTCGCACGGCAAGATCAACGTTCAATTTCAGAGCCACAACCACGCCCCCTTTGACGGTTCCGGGGAGACCACGTCCGTCGAGTGGGTGATCACCCCGTACAAAGGAGACTGGCGTGTTGGGGCCGAACACTACCGGTGCTGGCTCAAAACTCAGCGCCCTCTCGTTCCCCTGGAAAGGCAGCGCCCGGCCTGGGTGAAAGACATCCGTTTCATGGCAATCACCGGGCTGAACACCGAACTCATTGCCGAGCTGGCCCGCAAGGTCGATCCAACCCGCAGCGTGCTCTACGTGCCCAACTGGCGCAAAGACCGTTACGATGTGAACTACCCGGATTACACGGCCTCCGAGCAGCTCGGTCCGTTCATGGTAGCGGCTCACGCCCTCGGCTTCCGAGTGATGCTGCACGTGAACTACTTCGGCTGTGATGAGAAGCACGCGCTCTACGAACGCTTCAAAGCGTACCACCTGCGATCTCCGCACTCTGACAGCCTGCAATGGTGGATTCCCCCTCGTCAACGGGAGAAGGCAGGAACGCCGACCATCAAGTTTGCCTACATCCACCCCGGATGCGCCGCGTGGCGAGCCCTTCTGGTGGAGCGCTTCCGGGAACTCACGGAGACCTACGGAGTCGATTCTCTGCACCTCGACCAGACCCTGTGCATCCCCAATCACAACCGGGGCCGGGTTGACGGTCTGACCGTCCCTGAAGGCAACCTTCTGATGCACAGAGAGCTCCGCGAAGCCATGCCGGCGGTCGCGCTTTCGGGGGAGGGCCTGAACGAAGTGACCACCCCATACGAAGCATTCGCCCAACGCCACGCTCCCCGAGCCGTCGATCACTCCCACGGCTCCTGGAATGAAGCGGCCGTTGGCTATGGACACCCCGTCAGCTCCTATCTGTTCCTGCCGCAAACGGTTATCAATGGCTACCTGGGATTGACCAATCCAGCCAACGAAGGCCTCTACCGAGCCTGGAAGCGCTCCTATGAGAATTGGGGTGTCATCCCAACCTATGCGCGCCCATCCACGGCTCAGCTCGAGGCACCGTCCGATGAGGTCCGCCTTCTGCTGGAAGAAGCCGTTCTCTGGACCGAGCACAGACTTTTGCCGGATTTTACCGGCGATTGGGGCAGCCAAACCAAGTTCCGCTGGCGAGGCGACGATGGCGTGCGAGTGACCATGGTCGCCGGCCCGGGCAACGGCTCACACTGCCTCCTGACTGGGAGAAACGGCCGAGCAAGAGAGCTGTATCGATATGTGCAGGGCGCGACGCGACACGAAAGCAAGGCGGATATCCAGGGCTGGGTCGCTTTCGATGATGATACCATTCTCGGGCTCCACCCTGAGCGCACCTACCTGTGCTCGCAACGCCCCCGTGACCCGAACGTGCCGCATCTCGCAACGATCCCGGAACAGGCCGTTGTCCAGACGGCCCGCCGTAACGAGACGCGATTGGTTGTCGAGCTGCGGGATTTCGCCGCCGAACGGTTCTTCGACCTCGTCGAGGAGGTCCGCAGCGCAACATGCACCGTCCGTACCGAAGCCGGAGAGACCGCTCTGGAACGAGGGGGAAAGTTCGAGACAGGCGAGAACGTCTGTGGGGGCATCCGCCGACGCTCCATCTTTGCCCATCCTCCCTGGCACGCTCGGCAGGACGTGCCCGGGGGAGTTCTCGGGCAGACGGTCGCGGCCTATGTGGTCGACCTGCCTCGGGATCGGGCGGCCAAGCTGTCCTTCGGAATCGGCCTGCGCGATGGCGTCAATGAACGCAGTGACGGAGCCACGTTCATCGTGCGGGTGAACGACCAGGAAGTCTTCAACGCGCATTGGGCGGAGAGCGCCTGGAGTGAGCATGAGATCGACCTGAAGCACGTTGTCGGCGAACGGATCAAGCTGGAACTGGTGACGACGCCCGGCCCGGAGGACAGCCCAGCGTTCGACTGGGCCATCTGGGGGGAGCCAACCGTCTCTCTGACCGATTCGGGAATAGCTCAGGGCGTCGACTTTGTCAGCCCGGAGCCGGTGACTGCGGTCGTCGCAGACGGCATGTGCCGAATGGATCAACCAAGCTTGGAGGCCGACGGCATGCACCGTTACACGCTCGAGGCGCGTGTTCCCGGCACGGTGGCTTTCCTCTGGGACAGGCCGGTCGATGTTGCCTACCCGATTGACCTTGCCAAGACGCCACGGACCCTCTCCGCTACGGTCGCCGGAGCCCCGGTTGCACTGCCCATGAAGCACGTCGCTACTGGTCCGGGAAGCGGGACATCCGAGGGGGAAACGCGCTCGGGGCTCGCAGCCCATCCTCCCAACGATGGGCGCGTCGTCGCGGACTTCTTCATGCGACTCCCCGCCGCTTCGAGGATCACGCTGTCGTTTGCGGTCGCCCTCCAGGACGGCTCGGAGAGCGATGGCTGTCGGTTCATGGTCCAGGCAAATGGCGTAGACGTTTTCAACCAGCTCCTGACCGGACCGGACGGATGGCATCCCGGCACCGTTGACCTTTCCCGGCACGCAGGAAGGCCCGTATTGCTGAGCCTGATCGTGGACTCCGAAGGGCAGTACAACTTCGACTGGGCCCGTTGGGGGCAACCGATCATCCGAGCTGAGTAGCAAGCCCCTCCGCGAGAAGCCCGCGGACGGGGGAGGGCCAGGTTCACGGTTGAGTGGGGCCTCCCATGCCCTTGACAGCCGGAACTCGACGGGCACATTCAGGGGAGCCACCCGGGAAAAGTGAAGGCGGGACGTGTCGAGCCGCCAGCCGCCCCCAGCCCGGAAACCGCCTTGGCATGAGACCACGACGTGACACGCCATTCGAGCCATTGGAGACCGCCATGGGCCAGCCCAATATTGTATTCGCCTTCGCCGATGACTGGGGTCGCTATGCCAGCGCCTACCGACAAGTGGAAGGGGACTGCACTCCCAATGCCCTGATCGAGACGCCCAACTTCGACCGCGTCGCGCGGGAAGGCGTGATGTTCACAAACGCCCTCGTGCCCGCCCCGTCATGCACGCCATGCCGCAGCTCGATACTCGCAGGACGCTACTTCTGGCAAACCGGCCTGGGGGCGATTCTGCAGTGCGCGGAGTGGGACTCCTCGATCCCAACCTATCCCCTGATCCTGGAAGACGCGGGCTACCACATCGGCTACACGTACAAGGTTTGGGGCCCGGGAACGCCCCCGAACGAACCCTACGGGGGGAGGCGGACCGCCTACGCCCCGGCCGGCGCCAAATTCGGGCAGTTTTCGCACGTGGTTACGGAAGATGCCAAGAGCGTTGGCGTGGAGGCAGCCAAGCAGTTGCGCTACGACGAAGTCAGGCAGAACCTCGACGCATTCCTTGACGATCGGCCCGAAGACAGGCCATTCTGCTATTGGTGGGGCCCAACCAACACGCACCGGACCTGGGAGAGAGGATCAGGAAAGGCACTGTGGGGGCTGGAACCTGACGATCTCGAGGGACGAATGCCGGCGTTCCTACCGGACGTACATGACGTCCGCGAGGATGTCGCCGACTACCTTGGGGAATGCCTCGCCCTCGATGCAGGGCTCGGGGTCATTCTGGATCGCCTCGACGAAATCGGGGAGCTTGACAACACCCTCGTCGTAGTCAGTGGAGATCATGGAATTCCCGGATTTCCTCGAGCCAAGTGCAATCTCTATGACATTGGCTGCGAAGTCGCACTGGCCGCTCGCTGGCCCGGGAAAATCAAACCCGGTCGCGTCGTCGATGACATCATCAACATCATGGACTTGGGCCCGACCTTCCTCGAAGCAGCGGGCATTGCCCCACCGGAGTGTATGAGTGCCAGGAGCCTCCTCGACGTCCTGGAGTCACCGGCCGAGGGACAGGTGGATCCAGGACGCACCTTCGCAGTGATGGGGCGGGAGCGCCACGTGGCCTGCGCACGGGAAGGCAATCTCCCCTATCCCCAACGCTCCATCCGCACGAAAGACTACCTCTACATCCGCAACTTCGAACCGGATCGCTGGCCCATGGGAGATCCCAACGGCATGGATGACCCCAACGCCGAACCGATCGACTTTGAGGCCCTCCGCTGGAATACCTTCGCCGCCTATGGCGACCTCGACGCAAGCCCGACCAAGGCATGGATGGTTCACCACCGAGCCGAGGAGCACGTCCGGGAGCAGTTCGAGATCGGCTTCGGCAAGCGGCCGGCCGAGGAACTCTTTGACCTGCGCAAAGACCCACACCACATGACCAATGTCGCGGACGACGCGGAGTACGCAAGCGTGCGTGAAGCCCTGACAGCCCGGATGATGGCGGTCCTGAAAGAACAGGACGACCCGCGTGTCACCGAGCCGGACTGCCGCTTCGAGAGCATGCCCTACACAGCCGAACCGCCCCCGCGGAAGTAGGAGAGGCCGTCTCCTCCTTCCGAGCCCTGACCAACGGGAGGGGGTTCCCCGCGCAGGAGACCAGCCGGCCCTCCGGGCGGCATCTTTGCCGGTGGCGGTCGGGGGCCGCCCGCCGTACAAGAAGAAGCGGGCAGCATCTTCTGCTGGTACGCCGCACGGCCCTCCGGGCGGATTCTCGCCTCTGACACTCAGCCCTGCCCCACCGCCGCCTCGATGCGCTCGCACACCACGCCGGCCTCCTCCTCCGTCATCTCTGTGGCGTTGATGTAGATGACGTCCTCCGCCGAGTTGTACACGCGAACGTAGATGGCGGGCTCGCCACTGACCAGGGCGCGCCGAAGCGAGTCGGCCGAGTGCCCTGTGATCGCGGGGTCAATCTCAATTCGGGCCCTCACAAACGGACATCCGTTGGGATCCGGGCTAACGCTGGTCCCAACTCCCGGAAGCACTCCCAGACGCCGAACGATCATCTCAATCTTGGCGGCTTCCCGACGCGACCACGCCGCAACATCCCCACTGTCAGCAAGTCGAAGCGCGGCGAGAACTCCGAGTATGCCCTCCTTGCTCGGCTTCATTCCTCGGCCAATGCCGCTGTGCTGCAGATCGACAGCCTGAACGAGATCCTTCCTGCCGGCCACGATTCCAGCCGTTGTTGAGGAGAAGTACTTCTGGGCACTGCACGAAACGAGACTGGGGCCAAGGGCAACGAGGTCGCGCAAGCGCAACTCCTGGGTCGCCGCATCAACGACCAGCGGGACGCCTGCCGAACCGGCAATCTCCACCAGTTCGGGCAGCTTGACACCGTTGTAGTCAACCGTGTGGTAGGATTCCACCGCGACAATCGCGGCGACCTGGCCCTGAGTCAACGCATGCTCAATCTGCCAGGCTCTGCATCCGTTGGCGTGGCCGACCTCGACGACATCAGCCCCGGTGAGACGGAGCATCTGAACAACCGGGGCCCCGAAACTGATGCAGTGCCCTTTCTGGATGATGACACGATGTGGTATCTCTGACGTATCCGGAAGTTGGCCGACACGCCCCATATCAAGCCCCGTCATGGAAGCCGCAACGCCGAGCGAAAGTGCAGCGGCCGCGCAGTTCGTGACACATCCCCATTCCGCCCCGGTGGCCTCCGCGATGGCCCGCCCGGCAGCATCCTGCAAACCTGCCAACTCGAAGGGTTCAGGTAGACCGGCTGCCACGACATCAGCGATGGCGGCCGGGACACGCGCCCCTCCCAACGTCGTCGCCTTGTCGTAGGCATTGATGACTCGTCGCAAGCCGAATTCCTGGTACAAATCCATCCGGAACACCTCTGGACTGAGTAGTGAGCAGGTCTGCTGTTAACCTGCCGCAGGCTCACTCTCGCGGCAAGCCCAGCTGCTGTTGCGGACGAGCGGGCCTCTGGCAACGGTCCGCCAGTCATATCGGAGAGTGTAACTGCCTTCGCGGGCCAGACCGATCGCCGTCCAGAGGCCGCCTCCCACTTTGGGGGCGCCCGATTCAGTGTGGGAGGCGGCCTCCGGACGGCGACCGAACCGTGCTCAAACGGCGTGAAGTTACACACACAGAAGCCGCATCCTCACAAAGACCCCGGGGAGCAGATTCAGTGGTGGCGAGGAGAATGGCTGCACGTGCGTCCCGACGGTGTCATGTGTGGAAAGGCACACTAGAGTGTGAACACTGTACAGCGCGTCTCGCGCCCGCGGGATTGCACGATTTTGCTTGAGGAGACACGTCCACCATGGCGGACAGACTGAACGTAGCGGTTGTTGGAGTCGGCAGCTTCACAGGAAAGACGGCCCTGGAAGGGTGCGCCGGCGAGAACGTCGTAGCGCTCTGCGATGTCGATCTGCGATCCCTCGCCGAACGGACAGACTCGTATCCCGACGCCGCCGTCTACCGCGACTTCCGGGTCATGTTCGACGAGATGGCGGACAAGGTCGACGCGGTCACAGTCTCCACCCCCGACCACACACATTTCCCAATCGCCATGGCCGCCATCCAGAGAGGCAAACACGTCTTCGTCCAGAAACCGATGGCCCGTACCATCGGTGAAGTCCGGGCATTGCGCGACGCCGCCCGGGAGCACAACGTCGTGACCCAGATGGGCAACCAGGGACGTGCAGGAGACGGGATTCGGACCGTACGCGAGTGGGTCCAGGCTGGGATTGTGGGCACGGTCCAGGAGATCCACGCGTGGACAGACCGGCCGAGGGAGCCCTGGTTCCACAAGCCTGAACAACTCCCCCCTCCTTCAGGCCCCGTTCCAGAAGCGCTGGACTGGGATCTCTGGCTCGGACCAGCAGTAGAACGTCCCTTCAGCCCTGCCTACATGGACAAGCATTGGCGCACGTGGTGGGACTTCGGTTGCGGAGCTCTGGGAGACATGGGATGCCACATCCTGGACGCACCGTTTTGGGCCCTGGACCTTCCGCCGCCAAAGCGCGTCGAGGTCATGCTCTCCGAGCCCTGCCGCCCGGAACACACGGTCTTTGGCGCTGAGGTCCTGTACCACTTTGCCGGCAGAGAGGGCGCCCCTCCCTTCACCTTGACCTGGTACGAAGGTGAGCCGGAAGTCCTTCTCCCCCCCGATTTCGAGGAAGAACGTGAAGTGGCTGGCAACGGCATGTACATCATGGGAGACAGAGCGACGATCATGACGTTCGGTCCACAGGCCAACCACCCGGCCATTGTCCCGGAAACGCAAATGGAAGAGCTGAGAACCTCACTTCCCCCCAAGACCATCCCGCGCGTCCAGGGCGGCCCGATCCAGGAATGGCTTCGGGCGATCAAAGGCGAAGGACCGGCCCCGGGTTCGAACTTCGACTATGCCGCCCCGCTGACCGAACTTGTTCTCCTCGGCACGCTGGCGATCCGCAGCGGCCGAACACTTGAGTGGGATGCGGAGGCAATGGAGATTACTAATGCCCCCGAACTCAATGACTGGTTAGCCATCAGCGCAAGAGACGGCTGGGCGTCTTGCTGACCCGCTCCCAAATCGTCGCGCCTGCGCTGTCCAGCCCATCAATTTCTGCGCCCTCGACCATGTGTGGTCGCCGGGGCCTCGTTCTACGTGAAGGAGCTTGCCATGCCCGCTGATAATGCCCGCCCGAACATCCTCTTTGCCATCGCCGATGACGCCTCGCACTGCAGCGCCTACGGGCACACGTTCGTGACAACACCACACTTCGATCGCGTGGCTCGCGAAGGTGTCCTGTTTACCAACGCTTTCACAACCAATCCCAAGTGCGCGCCCTCACGCGCAAGCATCCTGACCGGACGTCACACCTGGCAGAACCGCGAGTCATGCCTCCACTGGAACTATTGGCCTGAGGACCTCCCCGTATACCCCGATCTCCTTGAAGAAGCCGGCTACCACGTCGGCTATACCGGAAAAGGCTGGGCCCCGGGTGACTGGAAGCGATGTGGACGGAAACGGAATCCCGCGGGGGTCCACTACAACAAGCAGAAACTCACCCCGCCGGCAGGCTCCAAGATCAGCAGCAACGACTACGCCGGCAACTTCGAAGACTTCCTCGCTGCCCGACCGGATGGAGCGCCGTTTTACTTCTGGTACGGATGCCATGAGCCACACCGCCACTACATCCCTGGCGAAGGCATAAGCCATGGCAAGAAGATGGCGGACGTCACTGAAGTGCCCCCCTACTGGCCTCAGGAGGATGCAATCCGCAGTGACATGCTGGATTACGCATTCGAGATTGAGTGGTTCGACCGCCAGCTCGGGAAGATGCTGGCAAAGCTTGATGAGCTAGGAGAACTGGACAACACCCTGGTCGTCGTCACCTCCGACAACGGAGCCCCGTTCCCGCGAGTCAAGGGGCAGATGTACGACGATGACTTCCGACTTCCGTTCGCCGCCATGTGGCCCAGGGGCATCAAGCGGGGGCGGCGCGTCGACGACCTCATCAGCTTCACGGATATCGCCCCGACCTTCCTGGAAGCGGCTGGCGTCCTCAAGACGACCGGTGCGGACTTCGCAAACACGATTCCCGGACGAAGCCTGTTCGACGTGTTCTCAGCCGAGGGCAGCGGAATGGTGACGACTGAACGCACACGAGCCTATATGGGCCGCGAACGCCATGACATGGGTCGCGAAGGCGATCTGGGATACCCCGTTCGCTGTATCCGAACGCCCCAACACCTCTATGTGCGAAATTTCGCCCTCGATCGCTGGCCGGCGGGAAATCCGGAGACCAACTACACCAACTGCGACAGCTCCCCAACCAAGACGCGCATCCTGGAACTCCACGACCAAGGCAAAGACCACTACTGGCAACTCTCTTTCGGCAAGCGCCCGCAGGAGGAACTCTACGACATTGAGGCCGACCCTTACTGCGTGGAAAACCTGGCTCAGAAGGAGGAGTTCGCAGAGCTCAAACAGTCCCTTTGGAGAGAACTCCAGGCCAAACTGCATGAAACCGATGATCCACGGATCTTCGGCAATGGGGACATCTTCGAGAGCTACGAGTATATCGTTGATGCCCCACACTCCTGGGCCAACTACCTGAAGAAGAGGTGGGAAAAACAGCGCTATTGAGGGCCGTAACAGGCAGGGATTCCGGGGGCCTGTCTGTCAGAGCCGCGACTAACGGAAGCGGTCTTCCTCCCTCCGACAGAGCCGCGACTAACGGAAGCGGTCTTCTTCCCCATGTGGAAGGCCGTGCCAGCTTGCCTCGATATCCCCAGCCGTTCGGCGCAGAGCCGCGAGGAGGCTCCGGCGGCGCTCCCTGGGCCAACGGGCCAGTGGAGCGCAGACGCCGAGAGCGGCCTCGACAACGCCCTCCTCCGAGCGCAACGGAACCGCCATCGCAGTCACGCCGGGAACGGCTTCCTCAACACTCTCGGCATACCCCTGCTCCCGGACCTGAGCAAGATGAGCCCTGAATGCCGAGATGGTTGTGATCGTGTGTTCGGTCCTCCCGTCATAGCGCAGCTTCTCTATGGCGCTCTCACGTTCAGATTCTGCGAGGTGCGCAAGCAGGACTTTACCCGTTGCCATGGCATGGAGGTGCTCGAACGTCTCACATGCGGCACTCACGTTCAGAGGCTGCTCAACCGTCGCGTTGACCAAGGTGGAAAGCTGCACTCCACGCAACTCGACGACCAGAACGCTTTCACGCAGCTCATTGGCAAGAGCCGCAGCGGGACGTCTCGCCAGCACGGCCAGATCCCGATGTGACAGCCAACACCGAGCAAGATGTTGGACCGCAGGCCCCAGTTCGTAAGGTCTCCCACGCCCGGCCTGGACAACCATCCCATGGAACTCAAGGGTGCGCAACAGCCCCTGCACCGTCTGAACCGCCAACCCCATTCGCGCGCCCGTCTCCTTCAGCGACAGGCCGCGTGGTGCATCCGCCAGCAACTCAACGATCCGGAACGCGCGATCCACAGACTGAACCAGTCGCCTCTGTTCCCCATCACCCATTCCGAACTCCTCTGATTGTTGAAACCACTCTCTATGGCACTATCGTATCATTGTCGCATGCTTTACGGTATTGTCGTATTTGCCAACATGCAAACGGGATGGACCCTCCGCGGAAACCCCGCGGAGGCGGTTCCAAGTTCACGGTTCAGTGGTTCACGGTTACTTGCAGGGCATGAACGAAACGGTTTGTCCTCCGAAGCGGGCACAACCGTTGTCGGTGAACCTGCCAACCGTGAACCCCGCCGCGGAGCCCTTTTCGCGGCGGCGCAGGATAGATAACGCCATCAGTGTGTCACGAAACGGAGGGCTGTGAGATGAGTCGCGAACTGACGGAACAGGTGAAGGCCGTCGCCCGGCAGTCCGGGGCAGACATTGTCGGCATCGGCAGCATGGACCGGTATGAGGGTGCCCCGAAGCAGTACGACGCACGCTACATCTATCCTGAAGCAAAGACGATCATCGGGTTCGGGTTCCGGATCCCACGCGGATACCTCCGGGGCGTTGAGGAAGGCACGCACTTCTACCAATACCCGGCGATGGGCTATGCGAACATCAACGAAGTCTACGCCCCGGCCGTCATCCGCGAAGTCGTCTGTCATGTCGAGGATCTGGGCTACGAAGGGGTCCCGATTCGCAACTTCGGCGGGACCGGCACGCACTCAGACTTCGACGGCAGCCTCGGGCATGATCCCGCATTCCCGCGCAGTCTGAAGTACACCAAGCCGCTCCGCGAGGGCTACCCGGCACCGGATGTCTACGTCCACTTCAGAATCGCTGCTTTCATCTGCGGCATGGGCGAAATCGGCTACAGCAACGTATTCCTCACCCCCGAGTTCGGTCCTCGACAGCGCTTCGCATTCATGCTCACCGATGCCCCACTCGAGCCCGACCCGATCTATGACGGACCCGAGCTCTGCGACCGCTGTATGAAGTGCGTCTCCGAGTGCCCCGGAGCCTTGACGGCGAAGGAAAGCGTCACGACCACGGTCGCAGGACACGACATCGAGATGAGCAAACTCGATCCCTGGTACTGTGCATTTGCCTATGCGAGTGGGCTCAGCGAGATCAATCCCTTCCTGCCACCTGATGCACTGGATGAGATCCCGGACGGCCGTAAGATCCTGAACGGGGAGAAGAAGCCGACCAAAGAGGAGACTCAGAAGATCTGGGGCATCCTGGGGCGCTATTTCCCCAAACCAAACGGCTACAATCCCGCCATGTGCGGGGGGAGAGGCTGTCTTCGGGCTTGCATGATCCACTTGGAGGAACAGGGTAAGCTGAAGAACCGATTCCATGAGCCCTTCCGGAAGCGCCCACCGTGGTGGAAGAACCCGGTCCAATAACTCCATAAGGACAATGGCAATGACCGCTATTTCTGCAGACGAACGACTGGCCTGGTGGCGCGAAGCACGGTTCGGCATGTTCATCCACTGGGGGATCTATGCCGATCCCGCCGGCATTTGGAAGGGCGAGAAGATCCCCAGCCTTGGCGAGTGGATCATGTTCAACGCCAAGATCCCGGTCGAGGAGTATGCGGAAATCGCAAAGACGTTCAACCCAGTCAAGTTTGATGCCGACGAGTGGTGTCGCATCGCTCGAGATGCTGGGATGAAGTACATGGTCCTTACCTCCAAACACCACGATGGCTTTGCTTTGTACCACTCCCCGAGCGATCCGTACAACATCGTGGATGCCACGCCCTACGCCAAGGATCCTATCAAAGCTCTGGCCGAGGCATGCCCACGCTACGGTCTCAAGCTGGGTTTCTACTACTCCCAGTCGCAGGATTGGCACGAACCCCACGCGGCCCACACCATGCGCAGGGACATGGATCTGAACACGCCCGGTTTCCAGGAGTACATAGAACGGAAGGTCAAAGTACAGCTGAAGGAATTACTCACGCAGTACGGCCCCATCGGGCTGATCTGGTTCGACACCCCCGCTTTCATCTCGGAAGAGCAGAGCCTTGATTTGAAAGACTATGTCCACAGCATCCAGCCCGAATGCCTCGTGAGCGGGCGCATCGGCAACGAGCTCGGCGACTATGGCAGCATGGGAGACAACCAGATCCCCGCCGGCCGGGTCGAAGGGGACTGGGAAACGCCGGCAACCCTCAATGACACGTGGGGCTTCAAATCCTACGATCACAATTGGAGACCGTTATCCACCCTGTTGCTGCTTCTGGTGGACTTGGCCAGCAAAGGCGTGAACTACCTCCTCAACGTCGGCCCGACGGGCGAGGGAATCATCCCGCAACCAAGCGTCGAACTTCTGGAGGGCATGGGCGCCTGGCTACGTGTCAACGGCGAAGCTGTTTATGGCACACAGGCCGGACCATTCCCCTACGAGTTCGAGTGGGGACGCATCACCCAGAAACCCGGAAAGCTGTATCTGCACTTCACCTCGTGGCCGGATGGTGAGTTCACGCTCAACGGCATCCGAAATGCCGCTAAGAAAGCCTATCTTCTCGCCGACCCCGCCACAGAGATCGCCGTTGTTCAGGGACACGATGCCGACGCTGATCTGCACGCAATCCGGCTTCAATTGCCCAAGGACGCGCCAGACCAAATCGTGTCGGTCGTCGTCCTTGATATCGAGGGCGAGACAGACGCGGACGAGGCCCCCCAGGCACAGTCCAGTGGCCTGATCAGCCTCCCCGCCTACATGGCGACCTGCGACTCCGACGACGACACAGCCACGCTCACCGTCGGACGCTCCGGTATTGCCGAAAACTGGCAGAACACCGCGGATTTCCTCACTTGGGGCCTGAAAGTGAGTAAGCCGGGAACGTACGCGGTCAAGGTCATCACCGCGCCACCAACACGTTGGGCCAAGTGGCAAGGAGATCACACGGCAACGGTGACCATCGCCGGCAAATCCATCAGTTGCACGATCACAGACGACGAGAAAAGCGCCAGCCCACGGGCCAGGTACATTGATGAACGGGTGAGCAATGCGGGAACGATCACGATCGACCAGTCCGGCGCCTGCCAGGCTGTCGTGAAAGCCAGCACGATCCTGCGGGATGACTCGCACACGCAAGGCTTCTGCCTCGTGGCCTTGGACCTGATCCCGGTATGAAGTCATGCCCAAGCGCCCGAACATTCTCTTCCTATTCAGTGACCAGCACAGCCCGCATGTAACCGGTTTCGGGGGCAACGCGGTCATCGACACCCCAAACCTCGACCGGCTGGCCTCTGAAGGCGTCGTGTTCAACAACGCCTACTGCCAGAACCCGCTCTGTGTTCCGAGTCGTTGCTCGGTCGTCACCGGACGCTACTGCCGCAACATCGGCATCTACGACAACCAACACATCCTCGAACAAAACTGCGTGACCTTTCCCCGAGTGCTCGGAACGACGGGTTACCGCACCTGCCTGATCGGCAAGTCACACTTCAACGGCGAACAATTTCACGGCTACCAGCAACGCCCCTATGGCGATCTCTACGGCCAGGCCCACCAACCCGATCCGGGGCGCACACCTGAACGAGGAGCCGCAGGACTGGGTGGCGTCATCAAAGCCGCAGGCCCGAGCGGCATCCCGTTGCCGTTGACACAGACGGAGATCTGCGTTGCGGAGGCATCGAAGTGGCTCCAGGGCCATGTGGGACTGCATCCTGAACAGCCCTTCTGCCTGAGCGTCAACTTCGACAAGCCCCACTTCCCGATCTGCCCCCCGCCACACCTGTACGACAAGTACAAACAACGCGTTGAACTGCCAACCGTGCCGGAGGGGTACCTGGAGCGAACCGTGCCGTTCGCCCGCAAGGCCATCGACTGCACTTACACCGGCTATCAGCACTTCACGCCGGGAGATCACCTCAACACGCTGGCTGCCTACTACGGTTGCGTTGAGTGGGTCGACGATGCCATTGGGCGCATCCTCAACGTCCTCGATTACCTCAGGCTGGCTGAAGACACCATTGTTGTGTACAGCACGGATCACGGCGAAATGGGCGGCGAACACGGAACGTGGCAGAAAACGCTTTTCCACGAGGCCTCCACCCGAGTGCCACTGATCGTGCGTTGGCCCCACAAGGCCACGGCGGGATGCACCGTTGCCACACCGGTCGGACTCATCGACCTCTTCCCAACCATGTGCGAAGCCGCGGGGGTCGAGACGCCCGACTCCTGTGACGGGATCAGCCTGATTCCGAGCCTGACGGGTAACGCGGATCTCGAGCGGGACGCCATCTTCAGCGAGTCAACGGTCCTGAAGCACCCAACTCACGCGGGGTGCATGATTCGCACCGGAGACTGGAAATACGCCTACTACCTGGACGGGGCAGAAGAGCTCTACAACCTGGCCGCCGATCCCGATGAGTGGGATAACCTGGCCGGACAAGCCGAAACGACCGATCTCCAGGCCGACCTCCGACGGCGAGTCGTGGCCTTCTGGGAACCGGACAAACAGATGGACCGGTTCAACGCGACACCGAGCATGGCCCGGGAAAAGCACTTCTACGAGTTCTCGAACCAATTCATGCTGGGGGATGGCACCGTAGTCGATGCCCGACCGTAGCGGCTTCCGTCCGAGCCACATACAACGTAAACGGTCTTCCGGGCAGGCGCCGGGAGTTCCCCTCTGAACGTAGCGCCGCTCTCCGGGCGGCGTTCCTGACGGTTGCGACAACGAAAAGAGCCGCCGCCCGGAGAGCGGCGCTACGCCCAACCAACCACGCCTTCACCTGCTTGACGGTTGCCATAGAAAAGGAGATATCCCATTGAACCGGAGAACAGCCATCCTCCTGGCCTTCGCCCTGCCCCTGGCCACCCACGTCCTCGCCGGGCAATGGACCGTCCGCTACGCCGCATTCCCGAGCGCAACTGAGGAGCAGAAGGACCAGGGCTGGGTGCCAACGTGGACTGTGGACGTTGAGGATGCCGAACGCCCGGTCTTCCACATGTACGACAACGAAACCGGCAGTGCCATGGGGCATGTTCTGTTCGGCATGCCGTTGGAGCCGTTCAAGCGGCTTCCCCGCCAACTGCGCGTTCGCTTCGAGCTGCAGATGAACTGCTCCACAGAGAATCGCGCCGGCAACATGTGCGTGTACCTTCTTTCCCAGAGCGCCTGGGAGAAGCTGTCCACAGAACCCGGGACGCGGACGCCTCTGCCCTCGTTCCGAGCAAGCGAGTGCTTCGCGAAATCCGCATTTCGCTCTCCGGGCAATGAAGACATCACGGAGTGGCAATCGTGGGAGAGCACGAACCTGGCGGCCGGCTTGACCCGAGCCCGCGGCAAGCCGCTCGTCCTCGCCGTCGGATTCACCGGTTTTCACGCCAGTGGGAAGGAGAACGCCAAGATGCGCAACGTCACAGTCGACGCAAACTCAGCCCCCCCACCCCCGGTCGAACGAACGTCCCAGTTCCCGCTGAAGACAGCACGGACGCTCCATACCGCCGAAGAGATCGTCCAGGCCCAGGCCAATGTCGCCGCCTCCAAAGCAGCAGCAAGCGTGCAACGCAACTATGCCGCCAAAGCCAAGTCGTGGCTGGAGCGCTCGGACGATGAGATCCTGGCCCTGATTCCCCCTGCCACCGTGCCGCGCGCCTTCAATGTCAGCGTCAACGGCTGCCCTGTTCACGGCAAGGCCATCTACGAGTTCAGCACGTACCCCTGGATCCTCCGGGAAGATGAGCCCTATGTCATCGAGTGCCCCGTTGGCCATGAGACGTACCCGAGCAACGACTACGCCACCTTTCTGCGCAGCGGCTTCCAGGCGGAGGACACCCTCACTGGCGCACACGTCGATGATGGCTGGGGATGGGTAGGCCCCGACAGTGAACGTTACTGGCTCGTGGGCTATGCCTGCCACTGGCACTGGCACAAGTTCGTGATTCCCGGAGTGCTTGCCCTGTCGCGGACCTATCTGCTCACCGGCGATCCGGATTGCGCCCACAAGGGCGCCCTCATGCTGGCCACGATCGCCAAAGACTACCCGAACTTCGACTACGCCAACCAATCCCGCTACGGACAACTCCAGGGCGGACGGTACCACGGCAAGATTCTCAACCACATCTGGGAAACCGGAACGTTCCGCAGCCTGGCGGAAGCCTACGACAACCTGTGGGACGTGTTTGACCAGGACGCCAACCTGCAGGCCCACTTCAATACGACGGGCAAAGCACTCCGGGGAATGATCGAGGCGCACCTCCTGGAGGAAGGCATAGAGGGGATCTTCAGCCACAAGATCCAGGGAAATTTCGGCATGCACCAATCTGCCTTGGCCACCGCAGCCATCGTGCGTCAGCAGGGCCCTGTCGATGACTGGCTCGGAGAGATCCTCACCTCGACAGACCGCGGCGCTCACCACACAGGCCTCAACTACGCGCTCTACAATCTCGTCTACCGCGATGGCATGCCCAATGAGACAGCTCCCGGGTACTGCTCAATCTGGCCCAACCGCATCATCGGCATGGCAAGCGTCTTGAAAAAGGGCGGCATTGACCTCTTCGAACTCCCCAAACTTAAGAGCCTGGTAACGGCACCCATCGACCTGGTTTGTGTGGACAGATTCACCCCCGACGAAGGTGATTCCGGCAGCGTGACAGGTGGGATAGTCGGGCGCAATGCCGATGTCTACCAACCGGCCTACCATGCCTACCACGATCCGCGGATCTATGACTGGCTTGAGACCATGGACGCCGCGGGGGACAACAGCTTCCGGACCTACGACAGCCTCTTCACCCCTCCCATCGTGCCGGTCGATGCCGACACCCCCATCCCTACCCCACGCCTCATGGACGGCTATGGCATGGCCCTTCTGTGTAACAATAAGAACACCCTCGGCCTCGCCATGTACTACGGCTACCGTGGTGGGCACAGCCACTGCGACACCCTCAATTTCGATCTCTACGCCCACGGCTGCAAAATGATGCCGGATCTGGGCTACCCGGACTTCATGAACGCCTACGTGTCGGGGATCTTCACGTGGTCGAAGAACACGATCAGCCACAACTGTGTCATGATCGACCGGCAGCGGCAGACCGGCAATGGCCCGGGTTCAGTAGAACTGTTCATGTCAGTCGGCGGCGTGCACGCAGTCGACATCTCGGCTCCGAGCGCCTACCCCGGGTGCCGCGAGTACCGCCGAGGCCTCATCCTGATCGAAACCGGTCCGGACACAGCCTATGTGATCGACATTACGCAAGTCGCGGGTGGAGATGAGCACCACTACAGCCTGCATGGCCCACCAGGGGAATTCACCATACTCGGGGGAAAATGGAGTGAACCAGCCCCCGGGACGCTGGCTGGTGCGGACATCGCAGTGGGCGTGCCCTACGATGATCCTGTTCTGGGCGAACCGGGCTATCAAGGCTCTTTCGGGCCCTACAAAGGCAGCGGCTTCTCGCATTTCACCAACGTCAGGACACACCAGGCGGGGGAGTGGGTGGCTCAGTATGCCCACTTCAGCACACCCGGCTCCAAGCTCCAACTGCGCGTGCCGGCCGCCGAGGATCAAGAGATCCTGCTGGCTGACGCCCAGGTGTCGCCACTCAAACACAAGGAAATCGTCACCTACGTGCTCGACCATCGCCAAGGGGAAGATCTGAGTAGCGTTTTCGTCGGCCTCTTTGAGCCATTCCGCAGAAGCCCCACCGTCCAGGCAGTCCGCCGTCACGATGTCCCGGATGGCGTCGTCATCGAGGTGCAGCGCGAGGGCGCGACAGACACAGTCCTGTTCCGAACCGGCGGGGATAGCCCGCTCTCCTGCGACGGCATCAGCACGAACGGACGCCTGGCCGTGGTCACCCGAACGGGCAGCCAGGCAGACCGAGCGATCCTCAATGGCGGCACGAATCTGAAGGCAGGCGAACTCGAGATTCAGCACCAGCCCAGCTCTGGGAAGGTGGTGGCCATCGATCCACTCAACTGCAGCGCCGATGTGCGCTTCGCGACAGCGGTTGAAGCGGGCAGTTTGATTGGACAGTTCCTGGGGTTCTCACGGGGAGAACGCACCGTCTGGCACAGAGTGACGGCGGCAGAACCGCGCGGGGATGCGATCCGTCTGAACGTCGCTGACGACCTGCTGATCGGGCGGGCCAAAGTCGGGTCTGTTGAAGGCAATACCGTCAAGACCCCCGTCGCCTTCACCTTCCCCCCAATCTACCCCGGTTGTGCCGCGGCTGATGAGACCTTCGAACACATCGTCGGCGTCAAGAGCGTGGGAACGACAATCACTCTCTCGGAGCCATTCCCGGATGGTGCCCTCACCGATGACAACGACGATGGCGTCACCGACATCTGGTTCTGCTCATTCGGCCCGGGCGCCACTGTCACTCTCCCAACCGTCACCGCCATCACCCGACGGTGAGTGGAGAGCGGTCGTCCCCGACCGTGTGTCTCACTGGAGAGCGGTCGTCCCCGACCGTGTGTCTCGCTGGAGAGCGGTCGTCCCCGACCGTGTGTCTCGCTGGAGAGCGGTCGTCCCCGACCGTGTGTCTCACTGGAGAGCGGTCGTCCCCGACCGTGTGTCTCGCTGGAGAGCGGTCGTCCCCGACCGTGTGTCTCGCTG
>JABHEG010000100.1 GCA_018676675.1 Lentisphaerota bacterium | reverse complement strand
CGGGCTGGCCATGGTTGTGTTCATGGCCGCCACTATAACGGCGAGGTGTGTTAGATCCCAGCCGTCTCCCGAAAGAAAGTCGCGCTTCTTTCACAACAACGTGAAATCGGGCTTGACCTCACCCCCGTGAACGGCTACGAGGGAAGAAGGAAATGATGGGTTCGCGAGCAATCCTTCGAGGCTTTGGCGTCTTCGTCGCCGTCATTCTCGTGGCGTGCGGTTTCTTCGTCTGCCCGAGTGTGTCAGCTCAGGACGCTGGCACATCTCTGTTGACGGACACTGTGGCTGTTCAGTCGACAGAAGCCGTTCCCGGCGAAGCGGTCGATGAGGGGATTGAGGCGGCCGAGGGGGTGTTGAGCCTCTTCGAGCTCGCAGGGAACCTTGCTGCTTTGGAGGATGTCACGTCCGCGGACGAGCTCGCGGATCTGTTGGAGAACGGTTCGAAGTTCGCGGAACCTTTTGGGGAAGTTCTTGAGATCCTGGGTATCGTGAAGGACGCTCTGAAGGTGGCGACGCTTCTATTCGACTGCTGGACGGCCTTGGCCACTGAAGCGGAGGACGACTTTGTTGAGAGCTTCAATGAGCTCGTCCGCTTCGGCGTCACCAAGATCGGCGGCGTTCTCGGTGCGGCGGGCGGTAAGTACCTGGGAGCTGCATTGGGCGGGATGATCGGGGCTGCCGGCGGCCCGGTAGCCGTTGTCGGGGCCGCGATCGGCGGCGTGTTGGGGGGAGCCATCGGTGGTGCTGCAGGGGAGTACCTATCTGGTGTGGCCTACGATTTTGTCGCGGCTGATTGGGTGAAGGACACCATCGCAGCGGGGATCTATGAGAAGTTTCATCCCCCCGATGCGCAGGACATGTGTTCCAACAGACGGTTTCTTGACCTGGCTGCCGCGGCCTACTCCTCCGACGAAGAGGGGCAGTTGGAGGCCCTGGAGAAGCTGAACGAGAGGGAGCGGGAGCAGGACCGAGAGCGCGTGGCCAACGGACTTCCGGCGGAGGGAAATGCGTGGGTTTTCTTGGAGGACTCCCCTCTCCTCGCTGGCGTCACGGGGTTCCATGCATCGGTCTATGCGCTGAAGGACGCAGACGGCACGCTCCACGAGGTCGTACTTTCCTTCCGTGGGACGAACCCGACAAGCCTGGAGGACTGGAGGAACAATTTGCTGAATGCCACCATTGGCACGTCAGAGCAATACATTGAAGCCGCCATGTATGCCGCGGCCATCAAGGAACGGTATGGTGACAAGCTGATACTGACGGGACACTCCCTGGGAGGAGGTCTGGCTCAGTATGCCGCTGCCGTAAACGACATCGACGCAGTTACATTCAATCCGGCCGCCGTGGGGAGAATAAATGGCCTGGTTTCCGACGCGATGGAGCTCCTCCGAGGTCGCCAGGCGAGCATTACCAACTATGTCCACGAAAACGATCCACTCCGCTCTGCCAACCTTATCACGGATTTCCTGTTCGGGACGAAGCTGCTGGGGGACGTGGAACTGATTTCAGGTCCGGAGACGGGAGTCAAGGCGCACTTGACCGAAGCTCTGTTGGACGCTTACGACCGAAACTGTGGGGAGGGAGCCGGCGGCGGGCCCGGTGGAGGCGGTGCTGATGACGATGACGATGACGACGGAGGCGACGATGACGATGACGGGGACGATGATGACGACGATGACGATCTGCTTCCTCCTCCGACCCCGCCCCCGCCACCGGGGAACTGGGATCCGGGGGAAAAGGTGCCTGACAAACTCAAGCCTCCGGCCGGCCAGGAGTACAAGAGGCACAAGAAGTATGACAGATGGCTCTGAGCAGGACGGACATGACAGCAGCTGCGCACAGATCAGGGAGCGGTCGATATCGGGTCGATTCCGGCTATGCGCGCTGGGTGAGGCCGGGGGGGGCGCCAACCCAGGGTGATCTTGAGATGAGTTTGAGTTCTGTCTGCCACAGTCCTAGGCGGGGCGAATCCGGTTCCGTATTGCTGGAAACCGTGGTGATCATGCCGCTGTACATGCTCTTGATCGGTTGCGCGATGTGGTTTGGGGAGTTGGCGTTGGTTAAGCAGAGGCTGACAGTTGCTGACCGGTACGCCGCCTGGAGCCTGGGGAACCGGCACCGTGAGAGCAGCGCGCTCATGCAGGCCATCAAAGACGAGGTGGCGGAGCAGTTCACCCCTGAGTCCGATGCGTTGGATCTTGAAACGGCGGTAAGCCTTTCCACAGGTGACCGTTCACTGTGGGGATGTGACTACAGTGCCGGCGTTTCTGCACTGACGACGATGTCGACTTTCACTCAGGGCTGGATCGCCGCCGGCGAGGGACTGGGCAACTCAGGAAGCGGGGATGGAATACCCCAGCGAATGGGCTATTTTGTGGGCAGAGACGTACAGCGGGGCGAAGGTGAAGCGTACCGTGGACACGTGGTTATCATGCGGTCACGGGCAAGTTCTGACAGTCCCCGAACGTGGAGTGGCCGCCAGCTTTCGGATCAGGCGAAGCCGTGGCTCAAGAACGTCTACCAGGAAGGGTGGCCGTATGAATAAGGGCGGATGGTGGGGGCACTACCTCTTTGTTCCGGTCTGGCTGGCCTCGGCCTGTGCTGGTTTGACCCTCTCTCTCCCTGTACGCCTGCTGGCCCGTGAGTCAATCATCCTGAGCCCCGGGCGGTCTGAGCAGGTGATGTTGCCTCCTCTGGCAAAAGTGTTTCAGCGGGAGCGATCCGAGAACGAGTGGCGGTGCACCGGGATTGTGGGCGGCAGCCTGCTCGTTGCGCGCGGACGGTTTGAGAGCGTACTATCTGATCAAGGCTGGAGGCCGGATGCGGCGATCCCTCTGGGGAGCGACGCACAGCGTGGAGCTCTACTCCTTGTCATGGCGCATTCGGGGTGGACGCTTGATCTACTGCTCTGGCAGTCAGAGCCTGGTACGTGCCGGTTCACAGTGGCCACACGGCGCGGCCCAGCCAGCCGCAAACACGAGCCGGTGTTGCCGAAGAAGACGGTTCTGGACCTCCGCGTCGGGCGGCACTTGCCAGGACGACTGGTTGGGGTTGTGACTCGGCATGAGAAGCCGTGACAGCGGCTAGTGATGTTCGGGCGTCGGGTCAGGCGCGATCCCGGACTCCCGGGCTGGGAGCCGGTCTGGAAGGAAGCATGGAGAGAGCATGAAGAACTACATTCCGTTGGTTGTTGGTGTCGTGCTTGGCTTGGTTGTCGTGTTGATGCTTGGTCGGTACATGGGCCGTCAGAAGGATCTGTCTGAGGACACCAGCTCAATTGTCATCGCGAGTCGCGCAATTTCCGCCGAAGAGACGCTTGATAGTGACATGATAACGAAAAGAAGCGTCCCTCGCACGTCGTGCCCGAAGAATGCTGTCTCATGGGGACGTCGGTCCTGGCTGCTTGGGCAGCTGACAAGCCGCCCTATCGCCTCCGGTGACTACATTCTGGTTTCCGATATCGGCTTCACAAAGAGCATTGGCAACATGATCGGCGAGGGTGAGTGGGCTGTCACCGTTCCTACAGGCGGAAGTGGCATAGCGAAATTGCTTCAGCCTGGGGATGAGGTGGCCATCATTGCCACGCTGACGGTTCTTGAGGAGGTGGCGTCGACGGACATGGATGCTCCTCCGACGACCGTGGAGCGGCAAGTCACCACCGTGTTGTTCCCGAAGGTCCGTGTCCTCGACGCAGGGGGGCAGGCTGCCCCGGGCAAGGGGACACGTGGGGAAATAACCGTGGCGTTGCCACCCCAGCAAGCCCAAGTCCTGATTTCAGCTCAGGGGAAGGCCGAGCTAACGCTCGCACTGCGGCGCCCCAGCGATGCCACTGAAGTCAAACGTTCAATGCTCGGGAAAGTCGACGACGGAACGTTTATGAAACTCGTTGAGGGGCTCGACCGCGTCGAGCTGCCTGACTCTCCCACACAGCCCGTGTCCAGGAAGATGGAGTAGCGGGGAAGACCCCCTTAGGCTAGGTACAACAGAGCACAACTGACAGGAGGGATGACAATGTTGGACAAGACTCAAGGCAGGCTGAAGGCCGGTGTCCCAACCGGGCAACAGGCAGCGTGTTTGCTTTTGCTTGCGGTAGCGTGCGCCGTCTGTTGCTGCCCAACCGTTGCGCTGTCGGCGGAACGAGAGGTCATCACAACGACTGTTGATACCATCCAGCGGCTCACACTGGACTTCGACGTGACCGGAACGCGAGTGGCGAACAAGGGCATTGTCAGGGTTGAGCAGCTCGGCGAGGGACAGATAGGCATAATTGCCCTCAAAGCGGGCAGCACGGATGTGCAGTTTGTCGGAGAAGGGGGGATGACCCGTGTCTACGAGGTCCGAGTGAGTGCCAGCAGTGGGGCTCTGAAGGATGAGTTGGGACGGTTCATCGAGGAGGTGCCTGTGGACCTCTATGACATCAATGGGCGCGTGTTCATCAAGGGAGAGGTATCGAGTGTTGCGCACTGGGAGCTTCTCACGAAGGCTGTGAAAGCTTACGGCAAGGAAGTGGTTAACCTCGCCTCGTTCCGGCCTGCTCCAGAGCGTGTGATCGAGCTGCAGAACGCACTCCAGCATGCCGGCTTTGTGGTTGAGACGGGGCAAGGAGGAGGGCAGCTTGGCAAACCCGGAGTCCTCCGTTTGGACGTCGCCGGAAGCAATATGTACGTTTCC
Organism: Lentisphaerota bacterium; assembly: GCA_018676675.1. Taxonomy (GTDB): domain Bacteria; phylum Verrucomicrobiota; class Lentisphaeria; order Oligosphaerales; family JABHEG01; genus JABHEG01. Next base: position 11,719 of record JABHEG010000100.1, on the reverse strand, counting down.
GGTTCCGTGTACAGCCAAGGCGAATTGGAGCAAGTCCGTTCTGTGGTGAAAGGCCAGGGGTGGCTACGGTTGGGAGACGACGGTTCACAGGCGCAAGACGTTACCGGTCGTATGCAGGCGTTCGTCAGTGTGTCACTCGTCCCCACCATGCTCGAGCTGGACGTCGTTTTCGTGGTCATCCGCGAGAATGATGAGAAGCAGATCGGTGCGAACCTGCTCAATGCCGGGCTGCTGACGATCAACACGGCGATGTCGTATCTGGGGAACATCGGCAGCGGACACACCGCCGATTTCAACGGGAATTTTCTGGTCAACACAACTATCGCGGGGACGCTGGAGTTCATGCAGGCTGGCGGCCCGGGGCGGACGTACAGCGCCGGGCACATGACGTTCAAGAACTACGCCCAGGAGTGGCGGACGTTCCACAGCGGCGGCACACTCAAGGTACGCGTCGGGAATCGTGATGCCGTTGATCTCAAGGACATCGACTACGGCTTGATCATGAAGGCAAAGGGAGGACTTCAGGACGCCAGGACGGCAGAGCTGGATGTGGATCTGGAGCTCAGTTTCCCGGTGCCGTCCGGCAATGACTACGATCTCAAACGCAACCAGATAAACAGCTCCGTCATCTGCCCGATAGGGAAGACACTGGTGATGGGAGGGATGGACCAGCTGATGGAGGGAGCCACCTCAGAAGGGACGCCGGTACTCAAGAATGTCCCCGTACTGAAGTGGTTCTTTTCCAAGGAAAAGCAGGAGGAACAGAGGAACAAGTTGTTGATCTTGCTCAGCCCGCAGCTGGCGGGAGCACCCGTGGCATCGACGCCAATCTCGAACGACACGAAAGGCCTTCGCCCGTAGACGCGTTGGTCGATCGCCGGGGGTAGCCCGGAAGTGACCATGGCGAGCACCTCACGCCCGTGCCTTGAGAGAAAACGATGGCAAGACTGATCATACAGAGATCGCCCCCTGGCAGCCGGGATACCGAATTCCTGCTGCGCAAAGGGGACGAGTGGGTACTGGGTCGCTCTGACGACTGTGACGTTTCACTTCCTACGGATGATCAGGGCATATCCCGGCGTCATGCTGTGATCCGTTCTGAGTCAGGAGGCTTCCGGCTGTTGGACACCAGCACACGTGGGACCTTCTTGAACGACGCCAGGGTGCCCAAGCCGGATGGGGTGGTCCTCAGTGAGGGGGACAGAATCCGGATTGAGAAGCTTGTCCTGTGTTTCTCCCTATCGGACGGCTCTGCAGGAGCAGATTGCGAGGGGGAGGCGGATGATATCGGGGTCTTCCGCCCTGAAGATGCTCCGCTCTACACCGACCAGATGTTGGCCTTAGTCAAAACGGGCCGCGATCACCTCGTGGACACGGTGAAGCCTCCACAGATGGGTACGGATGAAGAAGCCAATGGGGCGCTGAGGCTTCAGTACGAAAGGGACCTGCAGGCCGAGCTTGATCGCGCCCTCCCTGAGTACAGCCACGAGCTTCCAGTGGGCGTTTCCCTGCCGGCCTTGCGACTGTCTGTGCTGAACGAGTTTGTTGGCTATGGCCCCATCACAGGGCTTCTCAAGGAACGGGACCTCGAGGAGGTGATGGTCAATAGCCATGACAGCGTTTTCGTTGCCATGAAGGGCAAGCACTACGCCAGCCCTGTTCGCTTTGCCAATGACGATCACGTCATGCGTGTCATCCGGCGGATATTCGACCGACTGGATGACCGGGTCGATCCCGCAAGCCCAAAGGGAGACGGGCGCCTTCCCGACGGGTCGCGGGTCAACGCGGTTATCCCCCCTCTGGCGCTGGACGGACCGTCCCTCACGATCCGCAAGTTTTCTGCCGACAAGCTGACCATCGACGACCTCGTTGTTTTTGGGACAATGACCCCAGAAATGGCCGGCTTTCTGCGTGAGGCCGTTCGGGCCCGGCAGAACATCCTCGTCTCGGGGGGAACCGGATCCGGGAAGACCACCTTGTTGAATGTCCTCTCGCACTTCATTCCCCCCACGGAGCGTGTAGTCACTATCGAGGATACGGCGGAGCTTCAGCTGAACCACGCAAATATGGTCAGGCTCGAGACGAAGCCACCTAACTTTGAACGTGCCGCCACTGGGTTGGGGACCGGTGAGGTGAGCATTCGAGACCTCGTGATCAATGCCTTGCGCATGCGGCCTGATCGCATCATCGTTGGTGAGTGCCGAGGCCAGGAAGCCTTCGACATGCTCCAGGCTATGAATACGGGGCACGATGGCTCCCTGACGACCGTCCACGCAAATGGAGCGCGGGATGCCTTGGTTAGGCTCGAGAACATGATCCGGATGGCGGTTGAGCTGCCTCCCGACGTGATTCGGCGGCAGATTGAGTCTGCCATCGATGTGGTCGTTCAGCAGACCCGCTTTCCAGACGGTACGCGGCGCGTCACCGATATCTCTGTGCTCGACGGCTGCGAGGATAACGTCATCAAGACGGGAGAGGTGTTCGTGTTTAAGGCGACAGCAATCAAGAGCGGAGGCCGAGTTGAGGGGCGCTTCGAAGCAACTGGACTCCGCCCCAAGTTCATTGAGGACCTTCAGGCTGTTGGCGATCTGCGCCTGGACCCAAGCGTGTTTCATGGACCCGGCAACGTGGACTGATTGTGGCAGGCGAGTTCGTAGGGGATGGGCTGGAGCGAGAGGCGGCGTGACGGCTCGCCTTGGACAGAGAATTCGGTTGTCCACCGGGATGCCCGGATGGACAACTGGTGCCAATGCAGGCCTACACGCACAGCGTGAGTCGGCCTGTTATATAACAGAAAGCGGTGTTAGGACGGATGGAAGTGATCGTTGCATGTGTTTTGGCCTTTGGCGCGGTCGTGTGTCTGTGTTGGGGGCTCCTGTCGTTGTTCACGCCGGACGCTTCACCGGGGAAGGTGTTTGGCGGCTCAGGTTCTTCGGCCAAGGGAGGAGGACTGGTTCGGACGCAACGCCAGGCGGCCTTGGCGGGGGCAGTTGTTGGTCTCGTCGCCGCAATCTCCTCCGGACACTGGCATCCTCTGCCCATGGTGGGGCTGCCGGTGGCTCTTGCCGGCGTCATGCACTGGCTCCCCAGTCTAGTGATGCAGCATCGCCTCAAGCGGAGGCGAGCCTTGTGCGAAGCCCGTATCCTCGACCTGACGGTCGGACTCGCCGCCAGTCTGCGCGCTGGTGTCGGGTTGGTTAGCGCTCTCCAGGTGATGGCAAGCAATCTCGGAGGTCCCATGGGTGATGAACTCCGAGCACTACTGGCCGAGTACGGAGCCGGCATCGATCTTCCCGAAGCGTTTGAGCATCTGTATGCCCGTGTCCCCAGCGAGGATCTCCGGTTGCTGGCGACGGCTATCAAGGTCACGACAACAGCGGGAGGAAGCCTGGCTCAGGTCCTTGACCGCATTGGCGAGACGATCCGGGCACGTACGGAATTCCGGGAGCGTCTAGCGACAATGACAGCGCAAGGGATGTTCGAGGCCGTGGCCATTGCCGCAATGCCTCTGATCGCCTTCTTCACGCTGCTGGCGATTGACAGCTCATTGATGATGCCGTTGATCACAACGCCGCCTGGATGGTTGGCGATCGGCGTTGCCGTCTGCTTGGAGGTCGTCGGTTTCTTCACGATCAAACAGGTTCTTACGGTGGAGGTCTGATTGTGGAAGTCCACCTGATTCAACTACTTGCGTTCCTCTCGGTGTTCCTGTTCGTAACCGGACTCCGTCTTGCGTTCAGTCCTCAGTCGCGTGATCGTCCCGATCCGGCTGTCGGTGAAGATACCCCGGCGTTGTTTCGCTTGTTTGGGACGGAGCTTCGGGCTGTCGGGAAACGCGTGGAACCGTGGATCGAGCGCGTCTGTCCCTCCTTTCTGACGCGTCTTGAACAGCGATTGGTCTACGCCTCCATTGGGGGCAAAGTCAGGGCTCAGGACATCATTGGGTTGCAGGTGCTTCTGGCGGCCCTGTTGGGCTTCGGCGGGGCACTGGTTTTCTTGAGCATCACCCTGGATCTGGGCATTTCCGGTCTTATTGGCATCGTCCTGGCTGCCGCGGGTTGGCTTCTCCCCGCTCTATGGCTTTCCGGCACGGCTACCAAACGCCAGGAGAGGATTTTTCGGGCTCTCCCGTTTACCATTGATCTGCTGACCGTATCCATGGATGCGGGTGAAAGTTTTTGGGCGGCGGTTGGGTTGCTCGCAAAGGAAGGGCCTTCCGGACCACTGAGAGACGAGTTCGCCAGAATGCTGCGGGAAGCGACGTACATGGGGTTGGGAAACACCGAAGCCTTGAAGCGCATGGGCGGAAGGATACAGGGACAGGAATTTCGATCTTTGATCGCGGCGGTGATCCAGAGCACGAAGATTGGTGCGGGGCTCGTTGGGACCCTGAAGATCCAGTCTGAGGAGATTCGTCGTCTACGGTCGCATCGCGCGGAGCGGAAAGCTGCCCGGGCTCCATCTGTGCTGATATTGCCGGTCACCGTTTTCATTCTCCCAGCCGTTTTCATCGTCATTCTCGTCCCGCTTTTCCTGCGTGCCAAAGGCGCCCTGTGAGATGGCGGCTTGAATGTGGCTGTGATTGCTGGGTGCCACCGTATGTGGGGTCAGCCGAAGACTGGAGACCGGTCTGCGGGCGTTTGGGCGGTTAGTCGCCACGGGTGTAGTTGTGAGAAACGGAGTGCGCTGAGCATGCTGTGTCTGACAGTTGAGAGAGGCGAACCAAGAGGATCCGTGTACCAGTTACACGACGACGAGACGATCGTCGCAGGGCGATCCCGTCAGAAAGCTGATCTGTGGCTTGGTGACTCGGGCATCTCGGGGAGGCATCTCCGGTTGACGGCTGTCCGAGGGTCCCTCGAGGTCGAGGATCTTGACAGCAAGAGCGGCACCCTGCTGGAAGGTGAGCCGCTGACGGCACCGACTCGAATGGAGCTTGGGCAGAGGCTTTCTCTGGGTGGGGACACGGTCTTGCTTCTTACTGGTGAAGACGAGCCGACCGAAGCTCCACAGACCATGTCCCCAACGGCGGGCACCAGCGCTCCTCTTGGGGATGGTGAGCGAATCACGGGCCCTCCCACCCCTCCGACCGGAGTGGGCGGGGAAGCCGACGCAGAACGAGAGACCTGTCCTCCGGATGGGGCCGATCTCAAGACGGAGGGCGAAGACGAGGACACGGAAACGCGGGACCTTTTGGGGGATGATAACTCTCCTGAGTGGCGCATCTCTGATACCGAGGATGGCCTCGGTAAAGGAGATGGCACGATCGTTTGGAAGACACCAACCGGCGATCCGGAAGACGAGCGGTGGCTAATCGCCCAGGAGCGGCGGAAGGCTCACGTGCGGCATGCGTTGATTCTGGCCCTGACCGGAGCGTTGCTGGCCGCGCTTACTTACGGGCTGCGCCCTCCCACCGCGCGGAAGCCGTTGACATGGCCGCGGAGTTCGACCGGAACGTACCGGGATTCCAGGTTTGTGGGGCCCGGCGGCGGATACGCAATTGTTTGCCCTGAGGCGACAGACTCGGTTCTCAAGGAGGAAGCCAACGAGTCCGTCATCTCCTTCACGCTGGATGGTGTTGAGTTCCGCCTAGTGATCAGTGAGGACACGAATGATAGCCACGTGCGGACCGACATTGCAGACTGTGTAGCGGCCTGGATTGGCGCAATGGAAAGTGATGACAGTTGGGGGGCCGAGCAGTTAAGTGCATTTCCGACCTTCTTCGGCAAGGGGAACGGCATCCCGGCCCGCCACCTTCGTTACTCCCACACCGTCAACTCGGAAGGCTGGTCCGGAATCTGCTATTTCTGTCGCCATGGGCGGCGTCTCATCACGGTTCGTGTGGAGACACCGGACATGACACGGGCTTTGGCAGAGGACCTCATGCTGACGATTTACCTCGAACCGGATGAGGAGTTTGAGCATCTGCGCTGGGAGGGGGCAAGTGATGATATCCCAACCCCGGCCGAGGAGCTTGTGGAAGACGCCGGGAAGGCCGTCAGTGGGTCTTCTCCTCTCACATGGACTGGCGCGGAGAAGACGGTGATCAGGGCCATTCGGAAGGCGGCCCAGGAGGGGGACACGGCGCTTGAGGCGAAAGCAATTGGTCACCTTGATGACCTCCGAACGAGACAGCGCATCTGGTTTTCGGGACAGCAGATAAGGCGGGACGAGGCAGAAAAACGGGGTGACAAAGAGACGCAGGCTGCGATCAAAGCTCGGTGTGAAGGCGTTTTTTCGAATAAGATGGACCATCGTTACCATTTGGTGCGGAAGTGGAAATAGGGTCTCGATACATGCTGTTAAGGCTTGAGCACAACAACGACATCCTGGGCGAGTGCGACGTCCTCGATATCCCGGAAGAGGGAATGAAGATAGGTCGTGACGCCAAGTGTGCGTGGCGCATAGGCGACGGAGCGCGTGGCGTCAGTGGCGTTCACGCCACGCTGACCCGGGTCGGCAGACATGCCTCTTTCGAGGATCACAGTACCTACGGCACGCTCTGGCGCAGCAAACGGATACACAATGCCAGTCTGCGGCTGAAGGTCGGTATGCGACTGAAACTGGGGGATGCCGTGCTGACTGTAGAGAAGAGCCCGAAGCCCGAACGCCGCCCGCCCTGTTCCAGGCTGACGGTCGAGCGCGGCACAAAGAAGCGAATCAGTGTGGATATTTCTGAGCGTCCTCTCACGATCGGCAAGGATCCGAAGGCGGATCTAGTCCTTCCTGATGACCATGTCTCAGATACCCATGCGATCATCACGGCTCGAGCAGATGGCTCTTGTCAGCTGGTCGATGACGGCAGCACGAATGGTACCCGTCTGAATGACTCAGCTGGCGAGAAACTGTTACCCCAGAAGGCCTACAGTCTGAAGCATCGGGACACCATCTTCATTCGGCAGTTCGCGATTCTGTTTGAACACGGCCCTTCGCGAGTGGCTGGGGCCCGTGTTCGTCGGGCTGCTACCGTGCTTGCCGTCACAGCGTTGGTTTGCCTACTGGGGTGGCTCTTCTACCGGGTGGTGATCTACCCGCCATCACGCTACTGGTTGGATGTCGCCGCGAAGGAAGCCGCGCTGGAGCACTTTTCCATCGCTGAGGCCGAGCTGGCTAGGACGCGGTACTCTTGGGACAGGAAGCTCTATGAGCACGAGATTGACGAGTTGGCTCGGAAGATTCCGCGGTGGGAATCCACGTGTGGGCAATGGCGGGGAGTTGTCACTGATATGCGAGAGGGAGATCACGACAACGCAAACAATGGGCTCGTCCCGTTGGTGGCACGTCCCCTCGGCGATTGGCAGTGGAAGCGCAAGGCAAGGGCTTACGGCACTCAAGCCGGTCGCCTCAAGAAGCTATTGGAGTCTTACCAGCGTGGCAAGAAAGCCATGGCAAAGGCGGACGCCACGCTCGACCAACTGCAGAGGTGTACTGAAGGCATCACAAGCGTCGTAGACGAGCTTTCGCAACAGGCGGCTCGCCCGTCTGTTCTTCCCGAGGGAGCGGGAAGCCCATCTGCCGGGCTCACTTCATATCCACCTACGAGCGGCGAGCAAGAGCCCGAGAATGGGCCACTGAACGTTTCAATCGACGAATGGGGAGAGCTCTCGGAGCCGTTGAACGGGCTGATCAAGAAGGCCTGTGAATTGGTCCAAGAGCTCCAGGCCCCCGGAGCGGCCTGGCAGGATCTGCAGGACTCCCTGGCCTGCTGCCGGGATTGGCCACCCCCTGCAGATGAGGAACTGGAAGGGCTGATGCGCGCGGCTCGAGAGATCTCGGGAAAGGTAGAATGGCCATTCCTCAAGGCTCCCGCTGAAGAGTTGATTACGAAGCTCAACAGCGCTCGGGAGCGCTTGACGGCTCTGAAGGAGGCCAGGGCGTATGTCTGTGATGGCTGTTTCCGTGAGGGCGTGGAGCTGCTAACGGCCGACCATTGGGATGGTCAGAAGCTCGACCCAAACGCTTCGCCGCTCAAGGCGCTTCTCATCAGTATCTCAAACTCGGGCAACAGTCTTCGGACACAGGCTGCTGCCATTGAACCGAGGTACAAGAGAGTTCAGAACCTTGTCAGCCAGAATGGGCAGTACTTTAGGGATGGAAAGCACCTGAGGGATGCCTCAGTGCTCAGCGGGATCTATGCTGTGGATAGCCTTGACTCCCCGTATCCCGCCAGGAACCAATTGGCTGTCGGGAATTACGACAAGTACCTGAGCAGGGCGGAGTTCTACGCGTTCCTGTCCTCCCCCGACAGTTCCCTTGGTGAGACAAGTATCCTTGCCAAGTGCGTGCTTACGGTGCGTGCGGTTGAGGAACTCGTGGGTGAAAGCAGGAGGGCAGACTACAGGTGGATGTTCGCTGAGGGGAACCTGAAGAAGGAGATCGACTCCTTGGCGGGAAGCGTCCTGGAGCCCAGGAAGAGGATCATCCACGCCACTCTCGCCCATGCCAATGATGACAGTAGGGGGCCCCGTGAGCGGATCATTGCGGCAGGAATCGCCTCCGCACTCGCCTCCGAGGGGGATGAGCTCACCATCGGAGAGGAAAACCAGCGGAAGAAGGTGGGTGACTGGATCAGTGGGCAGCTGAACGAGCTCAAACGGAAGCTACAGGAGCTCGACGGGCCTTACGAGCTCGCTGCTCCGGAGCGCAAGATAGAGATCCGGACAGAGGTACTGGCGACTGGGATTCCTGGACAGAACGTTGTCCAGAAGATGTGGCGTCGACGGCCCCATACAGGTCAAGGCCAATAGGAGTGTGTCGGCCCGGCGTTGAGCCAACGTGCGTCTCCCGAACTGGTCCCCAGCAAGGGGAAGACCATGCGACCGTGTCACCATTTTGCCGCCATGCTGGCCATCCTGATCATGCTGCCCCCGGCGGTCAGTGCGTGGCGCACTTGGCGGGACACACGGTCGATTGAGCGGGCGGCAGTCGCTGCTCTGATCGCGCTCTCGGTGATTGCCGTACTGTGGCTTGTCGGGTGCTTCTTTCCTTCGTTGATCCAACGACATCGACGTCGCTGATGAACTCTGTAGTTGAGGTGTGCCCCGTCGAAGCTGGCTGCAAAGAGCGACGGTAGAAGCCAGGGCACACCGGCCTCCCTGGTGGCGTAAGGGAACGGACCGAGCACGGGTTCGCAGAGCAACCTGGCGACCAAGTGACCACACAGGGGGAACTACTGAATCGTCACTGACCGAATGGCGACCTGCTGTGCTTGGCGGCATGTGGCAGCCTGACGAGAGCCGGTTACATGGGGCTGCGGCAACTCGCGTTCCGCATGTTGGCGCTGCCGTTGCGCTTTCTCGCTCTGTTCGTTGTTCCTGGCGTTCGTGCCCAAGGCGGGACGCGATAGCATCTTTGCACGAAGGAAGGCCCTATCAGGGGCATCGGTCTGCCTGTTGGCCCTCGGGAGCCTACTGATGTTCGTGATCGCGCGCTACGGGGGCGCGGGACTCGCGCGGCGGTTCACGGGGCCCGGCGGGGGATGCCTCAGTCAGTGTCTCGCGGTCAGCTGGCGTGAACGCTTCGTCGCGCCAGAACATGACGAAGGAGCAGGCGCCGAGGACGACTACCAACACCGCGTCGGCGAAGGCCAACTGGCCCCAGATCCGGGAGGATTCCTGGAGTAAACGGTACTTCTCACCAAAATGCATCTCCCACGGACCAGCTATGCTGATCGTGAAGGTGAACGCCCTGAACATTTCGGGTCGTAACCACCCGAACACGAGCACAACCAGCGCAATCAGAGCGACCACGAATAGGAATCTCGCCAACGTTCTTGCACTCATCCGTCACGTCTCCTGAATTGGCTCGTTCTCCTGCCTACGCCGCTCTTGGGCCCCCTTCCTGAGGCCACCCACATGTCATTCCCGCACGATGGCAGTTCCGAAAGCCCGGTCAACGGTACTCTGGGACGTTCCTTGCTTCCAGCCAGGCGACGATCTGATCCGTGACCTCACCCGGCTGCGAGAAGAGAAGGAAGTGATCTTTGCTGGGGTAGTAGTAAGTCGTGACATCGAAACCGGCCTGACGGAGCTCTTGCTCATGCTCATTGACGTACCCCAACGGGATGCGGCGATCGCTTTCCCCATGGATGATGAGAATCGGGATCCGGTCGGCCTGCTCAAGGAACCCAGGCTTGGCCATGACCTCGGATTCGAGGACAGGGGAAATGGCGATCGCACCACGCCAGAGCTGGCCACGCTTGGCCATCGCACGCGTCACCCCTTTGCCCCCGTTTGAGAGTCCGCTGAGGACCATGTTGCTGCTGTCGAATTCGGGCACTGACTTCACATACTGATGGACCTGGTCGATCACCGTGCATTCGGGGTCTCTGTCCCAGTTCCCCGCTCCGAACGTAGGACAGATCAGTGCCACACCGGCCTGGTCAGCGACGCGCTTGAGGACCCATATGTAGCCTTTGAAGTTCCCAAGACTGCCGTGCAGGAAGACCAACACGGGATACGTTTTACGCCCAAGGTGGCGGGGCACGTACTCGTAGAAGTGGAGCGTCGTCCGTCTGTTCAGGAAGATGTCTCTGTAGCAGAACCCCAACGCAGAACCGGCACTGCGTAGGCCGTCGTCGTTCCGGAGTTCCAGGTAGACATCCAGGAACAACTCCCGGACTCGCTCACCTTGTTCATCATCGATGAAAGGGTCGAGGTGGGCGAACAGATACGAGCCCAGCTTCAGTTGGTCGATCTCGGGAACGATGTTGGACAACGAGGCCCGGTGGAAGTGTGCGTCGCCCGAGAATCTGGAGGAGAGGGCTCCGCCGCTGGTCTCACCTGTCGGTGATAGGGCATACGCAGTCAGGAGACAAAGCACAGCAGCCCCGAAGATCGCGCTGGCCAGCCCCGCCGCGTGACGCCAGGAGCCACCCAAAACGCGCCACCACACAGGGAACGGACACACTCCAAGCAGTAGAAATCCACCCCCAGTCAGGTGTCCACCCGCCGTCTCAGCATGGACGCATAGCAGCCACGGGAGATAAAGGAGCAGGAGTGCCAGCCCGCCATGCAAGGCCATCAGGATCGAGCAAGCAACGGTTCGTGGCCTGTTGTTCTTGCCTTCCTGAGCGACCGACATTCTGAGCCCCCACGCTATCCCTTGGAGTTCGGTGTTGCCCCGATTGCTGAGTCGTCTCACTGCCAACCGAGCAAGTCACCATACCTTACTTGTCTGCTGTATCAGCTCAAGTGGTCCTCTCCGCTTTGAGGCCGGGGGCCAACCGGGCGTGTGTCGGCTGTAACCGCGACAAAGTAGCGGGAGCGTCGGCCTTCCCAAAGTGGTGGGAGGGTCTCGCTCCCATGGGACGGACCGAGACGGTCCGACTACTTACGGATGGGCGCGACTCGCTCCCTTGGGACGGACGGAGACAGTCCGACTACTTTCCGGCGCCGGGATCGCCTTGAGTAGCGGGAGCATCTCGCTCCCGACTCAACTCGTAGCTAAAAAAAGAAAAGGGACGCCCCGCAATGGATGCGCGTCCCTCCTCCTCAGGCTCCACTTACCGCCCACACCGGCATGAGATCCGCTGCCCACCACAGGTAGGACAGCGTTCCATGTCACAGCCGGGATGGTGGTGTGTCCCTTCCTCCACTCCTCCGGGAGAATCTCAGGTCGGCGTGTCAGCGTTCACGGTGATGGGCTATGTTTCCGGCCGTGTCGTTCGTGAGACGTTGACGTTGAGATTGTCCTGAGGAGGAAAAGGGACGGCTTCCAT